>JBJXHG010000138.1:0-40642 GCA_046160865.1 Planctomycetota bacterium
CATGATGGCGCCCGAGAAGTCGATCGGGGCCTGTGCGACGAAATTGGGCAAGAAACCGCGCGATTTCGACCTCCACGAGATCAACGAGGCGTTCTCGGTCGCGGCGATCGCGCTGATGCGCGTGCTCGACCTCGACACGGAGCGCGTGAACGTGAACGGCGGCGCCGTGGCGCTCGGTCACCCGATCGGCGCGTCGGGCGCGCGGGTCCTGACGACGCTGCTCCATGCGATGCAACAGCGCGACGCGAAGACGGGCATGGCTTCGCTGTGCCTCGGCGGCGGCAACGCGGTGTCCCTCGCCGTGGAGCGCGTCTGATCATGGGCAAGTGCACGTACGAGCGCGTCGCCGTCGTCGGCGCGGGCACGATGGGCAACGGCATCGCGCAGACGTTCGCGACGTTCGGCTCGCGCGTCTTGCTCGTCGACGTCGACGAGAGCTCGCTCCAGAAGGGCATGAGTGCCATCGAGGCGAGCCTCGCGCGCGTCGTGAAGAAGGGCACGCTGACCGACGCGGACGCGCGCGCCATCTCGGGCCGCATCCGTGCGTCGAAGAAGCTCGAGGACGTGCGCGACGTGCCGCTCGCGGTCGAAGCCGTCGTCGAGCGCTCCGAAGTGAAGGCGACCGTCTTCCGCGCGCTCGACGCGCAGTGCCCGCCCGCGACGATCCTCGCGACGAACACGTCTTCGATCTCGATCACGCAGATCGCCGCGAGCACGAAGCGCGCGGACCGTGTCGTCGGCATGCACTTCATGAACCCGGTGCCGATCATGAAGCTCGTCGAGGTGATCCGCGGCCAAGAGACTTCCGACGACACGACGGCGCAGGTCGTCGCGTGCGCCGAAGCGCTCGAGAAGGTGCCGGTTGCCGCGAACGACTACCCGGGCTTCGTCAGCAATCGCGTGCTGATGCCGATGATCAACGAGGCCGTGTTCTGCCTCATGGAAGGCGTCTCGACGCGTGAGGGCATCGACACCGTGATGAAGCTCGGTATGGCTCACCCGATGGGACCACTGCAACTCGCCGACTTGATCGGCCTCGATGTGTGTCTCGCCATCATGGAAGTGCTGCACGACGGTCTCGGCGACGACAAATACCGTCCGTGTCCGCTGCTGCGCCGCATGGTCGCGGCGGGGCGACTCGGCCGAAAGAACGGCAAGGGCTTCTACGACTACTGAGGATGTCGCGCGGCTGCCGCGCGACACGCGCCGGCGCCGCGATCTCCGCTGAAAGACGACCGCTGCTCATGGAATTCACACTCAACGAAGAAGAGACGCTGATCCGCGACATGGCGCAGGGCTTCGCGGAGTCGGAGCTCATGCCGCGCGCGACGAAGCACGACCGCCAAGGCTTCGTCGATCCGGAAGTCTTCGCGAAGATGAAGGAGCTCGGCCTGTGGGGGCTCACCGTTCCCGAGACGTACGGCGGCGCGGGTATGGGCAACCAGGCGTTGTCGCTCGTGCTCGAAGAGGTGAACCGCGCGTGCGCGGCAACCGGCGTGACGCTGTCCGTGCACAACAGCCTCGTGTGCGCGCCGCTCAACAAGTTCGGCAGCGACGCGCTGAAGCGCGAGTGGCTTCCGCGACTCGCGTCGGGCGAGATCTACGGCGCGTACTGCCTGACCGAGCCGAACGCGGGCTCCGACGCGGCGTCCCTCGAGACCACGGCGCGCGCGGACGGCGACCACTTCGTGCTGAACGGCACGAAGATCTGGGTCACGAACGGCGGCATCGCGGGCGTCTACATCGTCTACGCGCGCACGAACCCGAGCGTGTCGAAGGCGAAGGGCATCAGCGCGTTCGTCGTCCCGCGCGACACGCCCGGCTTGTCGGTCGGCAAGGCCGAGAAGAAGACGGGCATCCGCGCTTCGTCGACGACCGAGATCGTGCTCGAGAACGTGCGCGTGTCGAAGGCGAGCCTGCTCGGCGAGCGCGACCAGGGCTTCATGATCGCGATGGACACGCTCGACGGCGGGCGCATCGGCATCGCCGCGCAAGCCGTCGGCATCGCGCGCGCCTGCTTGGAGGCGGCCGTGAAGTACTCGAAGGAGCGCGAGCAGTTCAACCAGCCGATCGCGAACTTCCAGGCGATCCAATGGAAGCTCGCCGACATGGCGACGCAGATCGAGGCGTCGCGCATGCTGATGCTCAAGGCGGCGTGGCTACGCGATCGCAAGGAACGCTGCTCGCAAGCCGCCGCGCAAGCGAAGCTCTTCGCGTCGCGCACGGCGAACTTCTGCGCCGACGAAAGCCTGCAGATCCACGGCGGCGCCGGCTACACGGATCACTTCCAGGTCGAGCGCTTGTTCCGCGACGCGCGCATCACCGAGATCTACGAAGGCGCGACGGACATTCAGCGCATCGTGATCGCGCGGGGCGTGCTGGCGTGAGCGCGAGCGGCGAGCGGATCATCGATTGCTTGCCGCCGCGCGACGGAAAGCGTGGCCGCGAATGGGAGCGCGAGTCCATGAGCCGCCACGAGCTCTGGATCGTCGCGCTCGTCGTCGGCGTCGGTTTCGCGCTGTGGTGGATCTTCGGGCGGAAGTCGAGCTGACGGACACGACGTGAGCACGTCGATCGTCGAACGCTTTCTCGCCGGAGATCGTGCTGCGCTGTCGCGCTTGATCACGTGGGCCGAGAACCGCGACGAGCGTTTCGCGGCCGCGATGTCGGTCGCGCACGCGCGCGTCGGTCGCGGCTGGCGCATCGGCATCACCGGTCCGCCGGGCGCGGGCAAGAGCACGCTCGTCAACGAGCTCGCGAAGCACTTGCGCACGCGCGGACGCACGGTGGGCGTGCTCGCGGTCGATCCGTCGAGTCCGTTGAGCGGCGGTGCCCTGCTCGGCGATCGCATCCGCATGGAAGAGCGCACGCTCGATCCGGGCGTGTTCATCCGCTCGATGGCGAGCCGCGGCAGTCACGGCGGTCTCGCGCGCGCCGCCGTCGATGCGTGCGATCTGATGGATGCATTCGGCATCGACGAGATCCTGCTCGAGACCGTCGGCGTCGGTCAGGCCGAGTACGAGATCGTTTCCGCGACGGACACCGCGCTCGTGGTGTTGTGTCCCGGCGCCGGCGACGGGATCCAAGCGATGAAGGCTGGCATCCTCGAAGTCGCCGACGTCCTCGTCGTGAACAAATCGGATCTGCCGGGCGCCGAGCGTCTCGCGCTCGATCTCGACGAAGCGGTGCACATTCGCCAAGCGGGGCGTGCCGCGTGGCAGACGCCGGTCGTCTCGGCCAGCGCGAGCAAGGGCGACGGCATCGAGGACGTCGTGCGCGCGATCGAGTCGCACCGCGAGTTCCTGCGCGCGGGGCGCTTGCAGTCCACACGCAGGCAGAAGCGCCTCGAGCAAGTGCGGCATCTGCTCGTCGAGCGCATCGGCTCCGAGCTGTGGGGGCCGGCCGGATTCCAATCGCGTGCGGAAGCCCTCCTCGACAGCGGCGCCGCGCCATACGATATAGTCGAATCGCTTCAGCGTGCGATCGTCGACGGAGCCTCGACGCGCGGCGAGCGCCAATCATGAGCACTTCCAATACGGCGTCCGTGAACGCGATCGACGCGCGCGCGGCCTGGGCCCGCGCGTTCGAGGAATCGCGCCTGCGCGACGCCGCGTTCAGCACGGTGTCGGGCCATGTGTTGAAGCCGATTTACGGACCCGACGATGCGCGCGTCGACGTCGAGCGCGACCTCGGCTGGCCCGGCCAGTTTCCGTTCACGCGCGGCGTGCACCCGAGCATGTATCGCGGCCGCTTGTGGACGATGCGGCAGTTCGCGGGCTTCGGGAGCGCGCAGCAGACGAACGAGCGCTTCAAGTTCCTGCTCGCGCACGGCCAGACGGGGCTCTCGACCGCTTTCGACTTCCCGACGTTGATGGGCTACGACTCGGACCACGACATGAGCCGCGGCGAAGTCGGCCAGGTCGGCGTCGCGATCGCGAGCCTCGCGGACATGGAGACGCTCATGGACGGCATCCCCATGGGCGACGTGTCGACGTCGATGACGATCAACGGGCCCGCGCCGATCCTGCTCGCGTTCTACATCGCGTGCGGCGAGAACCAAGGCGTCGATCCGAAGGAGCTCCGCGGCACCGTCCAGAACGACATCTTGAAGGAGTATCAAGCGCAACACGCTTGGCTCGTTCCGGCCGAGCCCGCGTTGCGCATGATCACGGACGTGATGGGCTACTGCGCGCGCCGCGTGCCGCAGTGGAACACGATCTCGATCAGCGGCTACCACATCCGCGAAGCGGGCTCGACGGCGGCGCAAGAGCTCGCGTTCACGCTCGCGAACGGCATGGAGTACGTGCGGCGCGGCAAGGCCGCCGGCCTCGACGTCGACGACTTCGCGCCGCGCTTGTCGTTCTTCTTCGACAGCCACATCGACTTCTTCGAAGAGATCGCCAAGTTCCGCGCGGCGCGCCGCATCTGGGCGCGCAAGATGCGCGACGTGTTCGGTGCGAAGGACCCGCGTTCGTGGATGGTGCGCTTCCACACGCAGACCGCCGGCGTGACGCTGACCGCGCAGCAGCCCGAGAACAACATCGTGCGCACGGCGTTCGAAGCGCTCGCCGCGGTGCTCGGCGGGACGCAGTCACTGCACACGAACTCGATGGACGAGACGCTCTCTCTGCCCACCGAGAAGGCGGTCAAGATCGCGTTGCGCACGCAGCAGATCATCGCCGAGGAGACCGAGGTCGCGCACGTCACGGATCCGCTCGCCGGCAGCTATTTCGTCGAGGCGCAGACGAACCGCCTCGAGCAGGAGGCCGAGAAGTATTTCGCCGAGATCGATCGCCGCGGCGGCGTCGTGCCGTGCATCGAATCGGGCTACATCCAGCGCGAGATCCATCGCTCCGCGGTGTGGTACCAGCACGCGATCGAGCAGAAGAAGAAGAAGATCGTCGGCATCAATTGCTACGAGGAGGACGAAGGCCGCTCGCCCGCGATCGAGATCCACAAGATCGACGCGGAGGTCGAGCGCGAGCAGCACCGCCGCCTCGCCGAGCTGCGCAAGAGGCGCGACGCGCAACGTGCGCAGCGCGCGCTCGACGACGTGCGCGACGCCTGCCGCTCGAAGGACAACCTGCTCGAGCGTTTCGTCGCCGCGGCGCACGCGTACTGCACGCTCGGTGAGATCGCCGACGTCCTGCGCGCCGAGTACGGTCACTACAAGGAGCCGAAGATCCTGTGACGATGCCGATCTTGCGCACACTGTTCGGGGTGTCCGTGCTCGACGTCGTGCTCGGCGCCGTGCTCGCGAGCTACGCGCTCTTCGTCGAAGGAACGCCGCGCATCTGGCGCGGAGCGTTCGTCCTGCTGGTCGTCGGGGCGCTGGGACTGATGTGGTTCGGGGCGGCGCTCCGACGTCGGCGCGCAGAGGTACGCGCGTGAGCGAGCAGCCGTTCGTCGGATCGCCGCGCGCACGCGCCGCGTCGACTCGAGTTCGCGCTGCCGATGGGCGTGCGATTGCTACGAAGCGACGGAGCATGGCGATCGTGGCTGCCGTCTGGCTCGTGTGGAGCACGATGCTGTTCCTCCGCATATGTCGGGACGCGAATGTCGTCTCGGCGCACGACGTGATCACAGCCGCGCTCACGCTCGCCGTCGGCTGGTTCATCCTCCGCGCGTGCCGCGGGCAACAGCGAGTGAGGGGCTGACATGACCGACCGCAAGATCCGCGTGCTCGTCGCGAAACCCGGCCTCGACGGCCACGACCGCGGCGCGAAGACCGTCGCGAGCATCCTGCGCGACAACGGCATGGAGGTCATCTACACCGGTCTGCACCAGACGCCGGAGATGATCGCCGAAGCTGCGGTGCAAGAAGACGTCGACGTCGTCGGCCTCTCGATCTTGTCCGGCGCGCACATGAGCCTCTTCCCGCGCGTGCGCGACGAGCTCACTCGCCGCGGACTCGGCAACGTGCTGCTCGTCGGCGGCGGCATCATCCCGGGCGACGACATGGAAAAACTCGAGGGCCAGGGCTTCGCGAAGTTGTTCGGTCCCGGCACGCACACGCAAGACATCGTGAAGTACATCCAGAACGAGATGCAGCGCCGCTGGGCCGCCGAAGGTGCGTCGCGATGAACTCCGAAAGCGAAGAGAACTCGCCGCGCGACGAGCTCGTTCCCGTGCGCCGCCGATTGCCGGATCGCGAGATCCTGAACATCGACGAGGCCGCGCTGCTGCTCGGCGTCAGCGTGAAGACGTTCAACAAGGTGCTGCACACCGAGGACATGCCCGCGCGCAAGATAGGCCGCGAGTGGAAGTTCTCGCGGCGAGCACTGATCGATTGGGTCGGCAGCGGAAGGAGCCGCGAGTTCTATCGCGACTCGAGCGATGCCGACCAGGGTGAGGAGCCCGTCGCGCAAGAACGGCCGAAGGCACGCCGGACGGCGGGCTGGCACATCGAGATGGATTGATGAACCCCACAACGCAAGAACGCGCCAAGGGCCTCGACGCCCTGCCCGAGATCCGCCACGCCTTCGACCTCACCCAGGATCAGCGCATGATCCAGGACATGGTGCGCGAGTTCGCGCGCGCCGAGGTCGCGCCGCTCGCGCACGAGATCGACGAGAACCACCGCTTTCCGGTCGAGACGTGGAAGAAGATCGTCGACCTCGGTCTCCCCGGCATTCCGTTTCCGGAAGAGCTCGGCGGCAGCAACGGCGGCACGCTCGCGTACTGCCTCGCGGTCGAGGAGCTCAGCCGCATCTGCGGCTCGACGGGCTTGACGCTCGCAGCGCACGTGTCGCTCGGCACGTTCCCGATCTTCAAATGGGGCAACGAGCGCCTGCGCAAGAGCTACGTGCCGAAGCTGATCGCGGGCGAGTACATGGGTGCTTACGGCCTGACCGAGCCGAACGCCGGCTCGGATTCCGGCGGCACGGAGACGACGGCCGTGCGCGACGGCGAAGGCTACGTTCTCAACGGCGCCAAGTGCTTCTGCACGAACGCGAACTACTCCGGCACGTTCATCGTGACCGCGGTGACGGATCCGAAGCTCGGCGCGAAGGGCATCAGCGCGTTCGTCGTGCCGCGCGACACGCCGGGCTTCACCGTCGAGAAGGGCGAGGAGAAGCTCGGTATGCGCGGCTCCGATTGGGCGAGCCTCGTGTTCCAGGACGCGCGCATTCCGCGCGATCACTTGCTCGGGCCCGAAGGCGAGGGCTTCAAGACGTTCATGAAGACGCTCGACGGCGGGCGCATCTCGATCGGCGCACTGTCGCTCGGCATCGCGCAAGGCGCGTACGACGAGGCGTTGCGCTACTCGACCGAGCGCGAGACGTTCGGCAAGAAGATCTCGGAGCACCAAGCGGTCGCGTTCAAGCTCTCGAACATGGCGCTCGACATCGAGGCGTCGCGACACCTCGTCTACCACGCGGCGCGACTGAAGGACGCCGATCTGCCGTACTCGAAGGAAGCGGCGATGGCGAAGCTCATGGCGTCCGAGTGCGCGATGCGCGTCACGTACGACGCGATCCAGGTCCACGGCGGCTACGGCTACTCGCGTGAGTATCCGGTCGAGCGCATGTGGCGCGACGCGAAGCTGTGCGTGATCGGCGAAGGCACGAGCGAGATCCAGAGGATCATCATCGCGCGGCACATTCTGCGCGGTGCGCGCGGCGCGTAGCGCCACGCGCGTTTCGCACGCGCGCAGTGCGCCTTGCGCACGAAGCGCCCGCGTGCGACGCGTTCTCGCGTCGCACGCATGAAACGGCGGCGGGGACCCTTGTCGGCTGCCTTGCGCTCGCTGTGCCGTGCAGTTTGCCTCTGCCGCCTCGTTGGCCTTGGCACCGTCGCGCCTTGCGTCACAATGGACGCCGTCACGAATCGCGAGCCCCACTGTCGCCACGGCGCAACACGGACCCGGCACCCCATGCAGACCACACGACACAGCGAGCGCAAGGCAGCCGACACGGGTCTCCACCACCGTTTCATGCGTGCGGCGCGAGAACGCGCCGCGCGCGGGTGCTCCGCGCGTCAGACCGCGCTACGCATTGCGCTGATCGTCGCAGGTGCGAGCCAGGTCGCAGCGCTGACGATCGCGAGTCCACAGCAGTCGCCCGCGACGAGTCACTCGCCCAGCGCGCCTCGACTGAGAAAGCCCCCGTGCGGCCCGCTCTATCCGCACGCGTCGTACGGGACCGGCTCGTCTCCCGTCTCGGTCGCGATCGGTGACCTCGACGGCGACGGAGATGGGGACCTCGCGGTCGCGAATGCGAGCTCGGACAACGTCTCCGTGTTCTCGAGCCAGGGCGGCGGCGCATTCGCGCCGCAGGTGACACACGGGACGGGATCCAGCCCGGCCTCGGTCGCGATCGACGATCTCGACGGCGACGGGGACGCGGATCTCGCCGTCGCGAACTACGGTTCGAACGAAGTGTCGGTGCTCTTCAATATCGGCGGCGGCGCACTCGCGTCACACGTGACGCACGGGACGGGGATCGGTCCGACGTCCATCGCGATCGGCGATCTCGACGGCGACGGGGACAAGGACCTCGCCGTCGCGAACGTCGATTCGGACACCGTGTCGGTGCTCTTGAATCACGGCAACGGCGCGTTCGCGACGCACACGACGTATGCGGCCGACATCGCCCCGGTCTCGGTTGCGATCGACGACCTCGACGGTGACGGCGACTTGGATCTCGCCGTCGTGAGCGCGCTCTCGGGCAAGAAGCCGAGCTACGTCTCGGTGCTGTTGAACCACGGCAACGGCACGTTCGCAGCCAAGAACCTGTATTGGGCCGTCCACTTCGGGAGCTCGGTCGCGATCGGTGACCTCGACGGCGACGGGGACAAGGACCTCGCGATCACGAGCAGCGCGATCGCGAGCGTCACGGTGCTCTCGAATCAGGGCAACGGTACGTTCGCATCGTTCGCGACTCTCCCGACGGGAGGCTCGAGTCGTTCTGTCGCGATCGGTGACCTCGACGGGGACGGCGATCAGGATCTCGCCGTCGCGAATGAATTCTCGCACCGAGTCTCGGTGCACGTGAATCAGGGCGGCGGTGCATTCGCGTCGTACGTGACGTACGACGCGGGGGGCTCGCCCCAAGCGGTCGCGATCGGCGACTTGAACCGCGACGGGAAGAAGGACCTCGCGATCGCGAATTCGAGCAGCGAGAGCGTCTCCGTTCATTTGAACCAGGGCAACGGGACGTTCGCGAAGCACGCGACGTACGCGGCCGGAGCCAACCCGGTCTCGATCGCGATCGACGATCTGGACGGCGACGGCGACGGCGACCTGGCAGTCGCGAACGTGCTTGCGAGCAGCGTCTCGATTCTCTCGAACCAGGGCCGCGGGACGTTCGCTTCGCCTGTGACGTACGCGACGGGAGCCAACCCGCGCTTCGTCGCAATCGGTGACCTGGACGGAGACGGGGACGCGGACCTCGCGGTCGCGAACAATGGTGCGGACAGCATTTCGGTGCTCATGAATCTGGGCAACGGAACGTTCGCGTCGCACGTGGCGCACGGCGTGGGAACCGATCCGCGCTCCGTCGCGATCGGTGACCTGGACAGCGACGGGGACGCGGACCTCGCGTGCGCGAACACGGCCTCGGACGACGTCTCCGTGCTCTTGAACCAGGGCGGAGGCAGCTTCGCGCCGCACGTCACCTACCTGACGGGGAACGAGCCGCGCTCCATCGCGATCGGCGACCTCGACGGAGATGGGCTCGACGACTTGGCGGTGGCCAGTAGCTCGCTCGGCGTCTCCGTGCACAAGAATCTAGGCGGCGCGACGTTCGCACCGCACACGTCGTACACAGCGGGAGGCTCGACGCAGTCCATCGCGATCGGCGACCTCGACGGCGACGGCGACCAGGACCTGGCGCTCGCGCACATCCCGGTCCCGATCGGCGGTGTGTCGGTACTCTTGAATCAAGGCGACGGGACGTTCGCACCGCACGTGGCGTACGCAACCGGAGGTGCGCATTTCGTGGCGATCGACGACCTCGATGGCGATGGAGACGAAGATCTCGCCGTCGGGAGCGGAGGCGTGTCCGCGATGTCCGTGCTCTCGAACGACGGCAACGCTGTGTTCGCGGTGCACGCGATGTACGGAACCGGATCCGATCTGCGTTGCTTGGCGGTCGCGGACCTCGACGGAGACGGCGCCAAGGATCTAGCCGTCGGGACCTCGTCCTCGCCGCAGAGTCTCTCGGTGCTGCTCAATCGGTGTCGGTGACGACAGCGCCGTCGCGGGCGCACGGGGCCGTCGCGCTCGCACGCCGCTGACCGAAGTGCTCAAATCTCGAGCGCGTCCGCGGCGCCGTCCGCCGTCGCGAGCACCTCGCTCGCAATGACCAAGTGATGGCGCGTGTGCACGAGCGCGAAGCGCATCCAGTGCACGCCGTTCAGCGGCCCGAGCAATTGGTGCGGGACGCACACGTCGTCGTCGCGCAGGCCGGCGGGGTCGAGTTCGGCGTAGCCGCGCACGCCATCGGCAAGCCAGCCGAGCAAGAGCTCGCGTTCGACGACTTCCGGCGGGCGCACCATGCGCGGCGACTGCGCGCGACCGCGCGGGATGACGCCTGCGGCGAGCAACGCCGTCGCCTCGGGGGACGGACGCGCACCGCGCTGCACGAGCAGGCCTTCACGGCGGGCGAGGTTCTTCAAGTTGCGCAGCACGAGCTCGTTCGCGAGCGTCAGATGCGCGACGTGCTGCTCCGCGCTCCAGCCTGAGATCGCGGGCGCCACCGACGCGAACGCGGGATGTGCGACGAAGCCGTCGATGCGCGCGAGCGAGGCGCGCAGCGCGACCAAGTCGGCGGCGGGGGAGAGACCTTCGTTCATGATTCGCGCCGCATGCTAGCGAAGACCCGTGACTCCGTCCGCCGCGGACGCGCTATCTTGACGCGGAGCATGCGCATCGTGTCCTTGTGCCCGAGCCTCACCGAGCTCGTCTTCGATCTCGGTCGCGGCGCGGATCTCGTCGGCGTCACGGAGTACTGCGTGCACCCCGCGCAAGGCGTGCGCGAAATCGAGAAGGTCGGCGGCACGAAGACGCCGAAGGTCGAGCGCATCGTCGCGCTCGCGCCCGACCTCGTGCTGTTGAACGAGGAGGAAAACCGCCGCGAGGACGCGGACGAGCTCGCGGCACGCGGCGTGCGCTGCTTGTCGACGTTTCCGCGCGAGTGCGCCGGTACGGCGGACATGGTGCGCACGATCGGCGCGGCGCTCGAACGCGCCGGCGACGCGCAGCGAATCGCGCTCGCGATCGAAACGCGCGCGGCACGCGTGCGCGAGCGTGCGCGCGGGCTCGCTCCGGTGTCGTTCGCGTACCTGATCTGGCGCAAGCCGTGGATGAGCGTGAATCGCGACACGTTCGCGCACGCACTGCTGTCCCAAGCTGGCGGCGCGAACGTGTTCGGCGGTCTCGCGACGCGCTATCCGGAGATCTCGCTCGAGGACTTGCGAAGCGCGGCGCCACGCCTCGTGCTCTTGTGCACCGAGCCGTATCCCTTCGCGCGCAAGCACGTCGAGGAGCTCGCGTCGGCGACCGGCTGGCCCGAGTCCTGCTTCGTGATCGCGGACGGCGAGTACTTGTCGTGGCACGGATCGCGCACGCCGGATGGCATCGACTACGCCGAGAAGCTGATCGCGTCGGCGCGCTGAGAGCCGCACGTCGCCGCGCGCGGTCGGAGCGCCGGCGCGTCAGTCCTACTGTCCGTTCGGGTGACAGCCCAAGCACGCCTGGCTGTTGTAGCTGTAGCCGTTCACGCGATCGTGGTCGTCGTTCGTGTCGGGCGCGTTGTGCTCGTGGCACTCGATGCAGGAGAACGCGCGGAAGTTGCCCGGGCTCGTGTGGCACGCCGAGCAATCGAGCCCGCTGTGGCGGCCGCTCGTGATCGGGAAGGAGTGGTTGAAGCTCGCGCCGCGCCAGGTCGACGTGTTGTGGCACACCTGACACGTCGTCGGAAAGCCCGCGCGCGCGTGGTTCGGATCGCTCGTCGCCGCGAAGTCGTCCTGGTGGCACGCGAAGCAGCTCGAGGGCGTGCCGCGGTACACGCCGCCGGCATGGCACGCATCGCACGCGAGCGCCGTGTGCGCACCCGTCAGCGGGAAGCGTGTGTGCGCGAAAGTCGCCGGCTCCCACCCGAGCGCGTTGTGGCACTGCTGGCACGTGGTCGGGAAGCCCGCGCGAACGTGGTTCGGATCGCTCGTCGCGTCGTAGTCGTTCGAGTGGCAGTCGACGCACTGATTCGGTGTGCCTGCGAACACGCCGTTCGCGTGACACTCCGTGCACGCGGTCGTGCGGTGCATGCCCGTGAGCGGGAAGGTCGAGTGGTTGAAGCCCGCACCGCTCCACGTGGTCGGGATGTGGCAACGGTCGCAGCGGTCGACCCAGCCTTGCGCTTGGTGATCGGGCGCAGTCGCGCGCGCGAGATCGTCCTGGTGGCAAGTGACGCACTGCGTGTCCGTGTTCGCGAAGTTGCCGACCTGCGCGCCCGGGTGGCAGCGGAAGCAGCCTGCGGCGGCGTGCGCGCCGACGAGCGGAAAGCGCGTGCGGTTGTGCTTCGCCACCTGCTCCGACGGCCACCAGTTCGTTTCGGCGTGGCAATCGCGGCAGTTCGTGCCGAGGCGGCCGCGGTGCACGTCCTCGTGGCAGCCCGCGCAACCCTTGCTCGCGAAGAGCGCGACCGGTCCGCGATCGTTGTGGCAGCGCAAGCACTCCGCGCCCGCGTGCGCGCCGTCCAGTGCGACGCCGGTCTCCTGCTCGTGATCGAAATGGAAGTCGTCGCGGATCTCGCGCCAGCTCGAGCCCGCGTGGCACAACGAGCAGTCCTTCGGAAACGTGTCGTGCGGTACGACGGGACCGCGGCTCGACTTCCATCGTTGGGGATCGACGGCCTGATCGCCGCGCGACACCGCGCACGCGAGGATGCCGAGCAGCACGGCAGCGGCGAGGACGAGCGCGTGCGCGCGCGGCAGCCGAAGGCTCGTTTCGTTTCGCGGTTCCATTGCTACCTCGGGATTGGCGCCAACTCAGAATCGGGTCTGCAACAAGAAGCCCAAGCTGTAGGCGTCTTGCTCGTCGCCGAAGCGATTCTCGGCGAACAAGGATAGATCCCACTTCGAGCTCAGGGTGAAGTCCACGCTCCCATACAGCGCGTGGTGCGCCAGGGTCGACTGCGCGCCGGTGAAGTCCTTCTGCTCGAAGTCGGCGAACGTGTACGCAATCGACGCGAACGCCTCGTCGAACGACTTGTTCGCGCCGACACGGAGACCGGGACCGGAGCTGTATGAGCCGTCCGTGTGCGACAAGGCGAGCGACAGCTCACCGCGCGGATAGAGGATGTCGCGCCACGCGATCTCGGCCTCGCCGAAAGCACCGCTGTCGTCCTGATCCTCCCAGTGATCCGCGCGCGCCGACACGCGTGTCCGTTCCGTGAGCTCGTGCCAACCCGTCAGCCCGATCCGATCGACGCGGCCGTCGCGCAGGATCTCCGGGTCGACGCTCGTGAACTCGTCGCGCAGGAGTTCCGGGAAGCGTGCGTGTGACGCGTTGAGCCCGACGCCGCTGCCGGGTGCGAGCTGGTAACTCGCGCCGATGCGCGCTTCCGTCAACTCGAGCCCGCTCGACTTGACGACGTCGCTCGAATCGTAGGAGTCGATCCAAGCCGAGGACCGCAACGAGAACTTCTCGCTGCTGCGGTAGTCGAGCGTGGCCACCAAGAGACTGCGGTCCTGATCGCCGCGGTGCCACGTGTTCTGGAACGCGCCGCCGATCGCGACGCGCTCGTCCGGGCCGTCGACCCAACGGTAGTAGACGGCCGCCTGCACGTCGTCGACGGAGCGCATGCCCGGGTACGGTTCGGGCATCGATCCGGCCGAGATCCCGAAGCGGTCTCCGGATTCCGTGCGGCGCGACCATTCGACGCCGTCGAGCACGCCGAGCTCCGGGAACTCGTGCTGCAAGAAGCGTCCGAGCTGCCAGCGCGTCGGTCGATCCTCCGTTCCGCCGAACCAGTACGTGAAGCGGTGCAGGCTCGCTTCCGTGTCGTGCTCGTCCGCTGCGTCCGGCAGCGCCACGTCGCGCTGGAACACTTCCGCGCGCACGTCGAACGACCCGCCTTGGCCGAAGGGATTCTCGAGGCGCATGTCGAGCCCCATCGTCGTGAGCAAGTAGCGACGTCCTTCGCCTTGCGAATCCCACGTGTGGTGCGACTGCAGGTACAAGCGCCCGTCGAGCCTCTGCGCGCGCTCTTCGGGCGCGCGCGCGAACGCCGGCGCGAGCAGCGGCAGGTCTTCCGCCCAGCTCTCGGGCGGATGCGTCCACGGCGGATGCTCGAGCGTCGTCGGCGAGGGCGGCGCGGGCGCCGTCGTCGCACCAGGTGTGATCGTGCTCGGAGCGTCGGGCGCGCTCGGCGTCGGGGCCTGAACGACGGGCGGTTCTGGCACGGGAGCGGGCGGGGCCAGGCGCTCCTTCGGCACGAAGATCTCGGCACGCACGCCGACCGTGAGCGGCGGCGACGCGGGCGCGATCTCCGCGCGCGAGCTCGTCTTCGCGACCGAGCGGATCGTGCCTTCCACGGTGCGCGTGCCGGACGGATGGAAGAGCACGCGATCACCGACTTCGACGCGGTCCTCGCGACCGAGGTCGACGTAAACGCTGCTGCCCGAGATCGCCGTGACGCGCGACTCGAGCGGCACGAGCTCCTGCGCGTACAGCGGCATCGCACAGAGCACGAACGCAACGAGCAGCACGCCGATCGCGCGCGCGGTCACCGCGGGTTCCTCGCGTCGCGCGGATCGTGACAGTCGGAGCAGCTCGTTCCGAGCGGCTTGTAGCGCACGGCGCGACCTCCACCGGGCAGCGGCGACGACACGTGGCAGGCCGAGCAGTCGAGACGCGCGTGCGTCGCATCGAGCGGGAAGCGCGTGTCGTGCTGGTGATCGAACGCGAGCGTGGTGAACGATTGCGAGCTCGTGTGACAGCGCGCGCAGTCGGTCGCACCGTTGCGCGCGAACTGCCCGACGTGCGGATCCGAGTGACACGCGCCGCAGTCGGTGCCGGCCGCCTTGCCGAAGCGTTGCGACCGCCCGTCTTGGCTCGGCACGGGCGCGTGACAGCTCGCGCAAGCGACGGATGCGTGCACGCCGTCCAGGCGGAATCCCGTCCAGAGCGCATGGTCGAAAGCGCGCACGCCGCCGAAGCTCTCGGTCGTGTGGCAGCGCAGGCAGCCCGACCGATCGCCCTCCGTGCGCGGCAATCCGGGCCGATCGAATGCACCGGCGTGCGGATCGGGATGACAGGCGCGGCAGTCGGCGCGCGCCGCGTCGGCGGGCACGGTCGATCGGCCGAACCGGCGGCCGGTCGCATCGGGCGCGTGCGCGCGCGGATGGCACGCGCTGCACGCGGAGCGCGCGTGCGCGCCATCGAGCGCGAATCCCGCGCGCAGAGCGTGGTCGAACGGGACGGCGAGCTCGTCGAAACGCTCTTGCGTGTGGCACGCGTCACAGTCCGTACCCGCGAACTTGCCCGCGTGCGCATCGCTGTGACAGCTCGCGCACGTCGCGCGCGCGGCGTCGACGAGCGCGCGGCCGAAGCGACGGCCGTGCTCGTCGGGTTGCGCCGCGCTTCGGTGGCAGCTCTCGCAGCTTGCGCGCGCGTGTGCGCCCGCGAGCGCGAAGCCCGTGCGCAGCGCGTGATCGAACGGCGTCGCGCGCGGTGCGTCGAACGCGATCGTCGTGTGGCATTCCGAGCAGCTCGCCGTGCCGAACTTGCCCGCGTGCGCGTCCGAGTGGCAGCTCGAGCACGCGCTGGACGTGCCGTGGAAGATGCGCGCTGCGTCCACCGTCGCTTTCAGGTGACACTCGCCGCACGCGATGGCGGCGTGGCTGTGCGTCAGCGGGAAGGCCGTCGCCGCGTGCGCGACGACGTCGAAGCGCGGCGGCGTGAATCGATGCGGTTCGTGGCACGACAAGCAGCCGAGCGCGGCGACGTCCCGGCCGTCGAACTGTCCGCCGTGCGGATCGGCGTGGCACGCGCGGCAATCGTCCGCGCGGCGGCCGGGGAACGCGACGCGGTCGCCGGCGCGCGCATGGCAGTCGGAGCACGCAGCTCGATCGTGCGGCGGATCGAGCGGGAAGCCCGTGATGGCGTGCTGCGCGCGCGTGAAGAGCGCTCCTTCGTGGCGGAACGAGTCGTGGCTCGTGAGGTGGCACGCGACGCAGCCGCGCGGATCCGAGCGCTCGAAGTCCTGCGTGTGCGGCGACGCATGGCACGCTTCGCACGTGCGCGGCGCGGACTTGGCCGCGCTCGCAGCGATCGAGGAGTCGCCCCCCGGCTCGTGGCAGCGCGCGCACGCGACACCCGCGTGCGATCCGTCGAGCGGAAACGCGTCCGTGTGCGCGAAGCTCGCCACCTCTGCGAACGGCTTCTCCTGGCCGTGACACGCCGCGCAGTCCGGGAGCTCGCCTGCGTGCGGATCTTCGTGGCAGTGCACGCAGCTCTGGTCGAGACCGACGAAGCGCCGCTCGCCCTGCGCGAGCACGGCGACGTCGGCGTTCGCGTGGCAGTCGGCGCAACGCAGCGTCGCGTGACGACCGTCGAGGCGGAAATCGACGTGCTCGTGCGCGAAGCGCTCGCGATCGGGGACACCCGCGAGCGCGAACGCATGCGATCCGGCGAGCGCGAACTCGGTGCCGTGGTGCTCGGAATGACAGCGCTCGCACGCTCTCGCCTGCGGCGTCGCGCCGTGCAGGCCACTTTGCTCCGCGATCTGGCGACCGATCTCGGCATGACACGACGTGCACGCGGACTCGAATCCATCCGTGCCGCTGCCGTGGCACAGTGCGCAGCCGCCGCCGGCGAGCGCCGGCTCGCGCTCGTGCACGGCGCTGAGCGGTCCCGGCGAAACGCGCTCGCGATCCCAGTACACGAACACGAGGACGAGCGTGATGGAAGCGAGCGCGAGCCACAGCGCCGGGCGGCCGAGCACTTTCACCCGAAGCTCCCGTAGCGCAGCGCGGTCGCGACGTGCAGCGCGACGAGCAGGACCATCGCGAGCGCGATCCAGCGGTGGAAGTAGCGCCACGATGCGAGCAGAGCGCGCACGTCCTCGTAGTGCGCGGCCATCAGCGCCGTACGCTGCGCGCGCCGCGCGAGCGCGAGGATCGAGCGCAGCTGCTCGGGCGGCACACCTTCGGCGCGCCCTTCCGCGCGCAGCCGCGCGAGGCTGGCAGAGAGCTGTGTCTGCTGGCGCGACAGCGCGACGAGGCGCGCGAAGAACGAGCCCTTCCAATGGCCCTCGGCCATGAGGCGCTCGAGCTCGTCGCGCACGCGCTGCCCGAACCCGCGATTGCCTTGGTCCCACTCCGAAGCGAGAGCGGCCAGTCGCGAGCGCACTTCGTCGAGCGCGAGCTCGCGGCCGTTCGCCGCGCGCGGCACGAACGCGTACAGGTAACGCCCGATCGCGCCCGTCACGATCAGGAACACGAGCGCCGCGAACGCGTGACCGCCGACCGTGTTCCGCGGATCGAGCGCGCTGTGCAGGATCGCGAAGAGCAGCGCGCCGATGCCGGTGGCGACGTGCGACGTCATCCAGCCTTGGAGCGATCCGGGCAGGCGCACGAAGCGCTGCGCGCGTCGCAGCAGGTAGCTCAGGTTCGCGATGACGAGCACGGCCGCGACGATGCCGCACGC
The DNA here is from genome assembly GCA_046160865.1 of Planctomycetota bacterium. Taxonomy (GTDB): domain Bacteria; phylum Planctomycetota; class UBA1135; order UBA1135; genus JBJXHG01. The sequence goes on from JBJXHG010000138.1 coordinate 17,654, forward strand.
GAGCCCGAACGCGCCCGATGGCTTGAGCCAAGCATGAGCCGCGGCGTGGGGCCGCTGGTGCGAGGGCAGGTCGTAGTACGCGGCGAAGATGCGCGTCCACGCGAAGGCGACCAGCGCGAGCACGAGCGCGACCGCGAGCGCGCGCACGAGGCCCGTCCCGCGCTCGGCGAGCGGCACCGCGGCCGGGCGCTCGTTCGGATCGAACGACACCCCCGACGCTTCGAGCAGCTCTTGAGGTGCGATGCCGCCCGCGAACACGAACACCTCGTCGTTCGCGATCACGCGCTGCTCGCGCTCGCCGATGCGCAGCGTGACGGAGCCTTCGTCGATGCGCTCGACGTCGCTCGCGAGCACGATCTCGAGCCGCTGCGCTTTCGCGGCTTCGCGCCAGCGCACTTAGTTGCGCGCGCGCAGCCGTGAGAACTCGGCGCGCCGGTACGACAGCACGACTCTGTTGTCGGGTTGATCCGCGAGCCCGAGCGCGGCTTCGACGGCACTGTCGCCGCCGCCGACGACCAGGATGCGGCGACCGCGGTACGACTGCGCGTCGAGCAAACTGTACGCGACCTTGGGCAAGTCCTCGCCCGGTACGCCGAGCTTGCGCGGCGTGCCGCGCCGTCCCAGCGCCAAGCACACGTTGCGCGCGAGGAAGCGTCCGCTCTGCGTGTGGACGGCGAACGTGCCGTCCGCGAGCGGCTCCACGGACGTCAGCACTTCGCCCGTGCGGATCGGAAGCTCGTGGCGCTCGGCCACGTCCGTCCAGAGCTGCATCAGGTGCTCTTTCGTGTAGCTCGTCTCGCGCAGCCGGCCGTGCAGCGGCAGCGCGACGGGCTGTGTCAGCACGAGCTTTCGGCGCGGGTACTTCGCGACCGTGCCGCCGAGATCGGACTGCTCGAGCGTCACGAACGACAAGCCGCGCGACTTCGCTTGCAGCGAGCACGCCAGTCCCGCCGGACCGGCCCCGACGACGAGCAAGTCGACGACCCCGTCGCCGCCGCGGCGCGTTCCGGCGCGCACGGCTTGCTCGATGCGTGCGGCCACCTCGTTCGCGACGGCGGTTCCGTGTGCGATCGCGGTGCGAATCAGCGCGTACCCGGTGACTTCGCCGGCGAGGAACAGCCCACGCACGCGCGTCGACTCGAACTGCTCCGTGAGTGCGGGCAGGTCACGGCGTTCGCTCAGATCCGCGAACGTGACCGCGATCGCGCCCGCGGGGCATTCTGCCGCGCAGCGGCCGTGGCCGACGCAGCGCGCGCCGTGCGCGACGACGGCTTGGCCGTGGATGAGCTCGAGCACGCCCTCTTCGGGACACGCGCGGACGCACGTCCCGCAGCCGATGCAGCGCGAGAGATCGATGTGCGGATACTGGAGCCGCGCGCGGTGCGTGCCGGTGTCCTGCGCGTGCCGGCGCGACGCCACGTTCTCGGCCATGCGCGCGAGCTCTGCCCGTCGCGCGCGCACGACGATCCAGGCGATCCCGAGCCCCAGGATCAGGATGAGAAGAAGAGGCGCTGCCATCGATCCCTGCTGCCGACCCGCCGCGATGGCTGGAGCGAGCACCGGTATGCCGTGCTCGTTCAGCCTCGAGATGAGCGCAGCATGAGCAACCCGCGCGCACGCGACGTTTCACCACGAAGTGCTCGCCCCATCGGTCCCTCGGGCGTGCGGCCGCGGCTGGAGCAATGCACGTGCCGGTGTCGAGATCGCCCGCCACGCGACTTGGAGGCCGGTCCACGCGCCCGCTCGTCCAAGTTCCGGACGTGCGGATCGAATCGCGGACGGCGGACCAACAACTCCGCTCCGAGCGGGTTGGCGCGACCTCGCGACGGAAGACGTGAGAGACGCAGGCCAGTGACTGGCCGCGTCAGAGGAGCGGGATGGCGACGAGCTCTTGGATGGCCGAGGAGTCGTTGCGGATCACGTACGCGGTTTGGCCGTTGGGCGTGACAGCCCCGACTTCGCCGCACAACGCCCACGGGAAGTTGTCGACCAACGACAGCGTTCCCGCGCGCACGACGCGGAGTGCATTGAAGCCGCGCTCGAGCACGATCAGCGCGGTGCCGTCGCCCGACACGAGCACCGAGTCGACGCTCAGCGCGGCGTTCGAGAGATCGACGGCGAACGGGACCACGCCGAGGTTGATGCGCGCGAGGGCGCCGGTGCCGTCGGCGACGTACGCGAACGCTCCGTCGGGCGAGATCGCGACGTGCGCGAACGTCGAGTTGGCGCTCGGTACCGGCGTGCCGATCACGGTGTGGAACGTCGGACTGAGGGGATTGGTGTCGACGATGTTCACGGTGTACGAGTTCGGGCCCGTCCACGGAACCACTGCGAGCAAGCCGCTCGGCGTGAGCTCGACGTCGGCAGCCACCAAGCCGAAGAGCGGTGCGCCGGTGGATTGCGCAGCGTGGAACGACGCGCTCAGCGGATCCGTGTCGACCACGAACAAGCTCTGCCCGCGGCCGAAGTACCCGCGCTTTCCGTCGGGCGTCACGTCGATGCCGTGCACCTCGAATCCACCCGGAATGCCGATCGGCGTGATGCCTTGGTTCGACGTGTTGATTGCAGAGACACCCGGCAGCGACCCGGCGTAGGCACGCGTGCCGTCCGGAGTCATCGTCACCGACGAAGGATCGACGCCGGGCACGGGCGCGGCGAGCACCTGGTGGAACGACGCGCTGCTCGGATCGATGTCGATCACGTTGACGGCGTTGGTCGAGGCGTTGGCGACGTAGGCGTGCTTGCCGTCGATGGTGATCGCGATGTCGCGCACGTCGCCTTGATAGAGCATCGTCCGCAGCGGCTTCAGCGAGACGGTCACCGACGCCTTGCCGAAGTTGCTCGCCCCGTCGACGACGATGAACCACACCGTTTGCGCCGGACCGGGCGTGAGTTGCGTGGCGCGCAGCGGGAACGTCTGCGGCGCCGCTGCGATCACGGTGCCGATCGTCAGCAGTGCGCCAGTGCCCGGCGTGCCGGTCCCGCCGAGCTCGACACGGAACGTCCCGGACTCGGAGCTCGACCAAGCGATGTCGGTCGTGCCGAGCAGCCCGAGCGGCGGGGGCGTCGGGCTCGCGATCGTGACCGACGGGATCGAGCCGTCGAGCGTGTACGCCTGCGTCTTCACGAACTCGACGTTGCCGGCCGTGTCGACCGCGTAGAACTTCAGGACGCTCGGGCTCGTGGTGATTTGGATGCCACCCTGCGGGCTCGGACCGCTGACCGTGCTCGAGTTGCCCGGGATCGGCGTGCTTCCGTCGATCGTGAAGTGGATCGTTGCGGCCTCGTTCGAGGTGAGCGTGACGGTCTGCGCGCCGGCGTACGTACCGCCCGGCGGCAGGGCGACCGTGTTCGGAGGCGTGACGTCGGTCGCGGGGCCGCCGCCGCCGTCTTCCTCTTCGTCGTTGCTGTTGCAACCCGCCAGGACGACGGTGATCGAGAGGAGGGCGAGGGTGAGGAAGGGTAGGCGGGGCTTCGGAATCATGGGTTGGGTCAAGACGGTCTCCGGTTCCAGGTTAGGCGAGACCGCCCGATCCTGTGAGACATTGCAAATGGCGCTCCGGCACAAAGGCCCCCCGCTCCTGCTCTCATCACGCTCTCCCGTGAGCGCGGCCACTCGCTCGGACCGAAGTTGCTGACACGGAGCCGAGCGTCGCTGCCTGCCCCGATCTCGTCCGATCGGCTTCGTCGCGCGCTCCGAATTCGCGGCGGCAACCTCGCGCTGGAGGCGGCGACCGCTGCGGACGGCTCAGTGCCGGCCGGAAACGCACACGGCGAAGCCGTCGTCCGTCGATTTGCCGCGTCGCACGGGCGGCTCGTCGAGCTGCACGGACCGCGGCGGTCCGTCATCCGGGCCGCACAGGTCCTTCCATACCTCGACGTCGCGAAAACCCGCTTCGAGCAGCGCGTCCGAGAGCTCTGGCACCGTCCACAGCCGCCAGCGGTAGACGAAGGCGTCGGGCAGATCGAGCACGACCTCGCCCGCCCGCTCGACGCGGAAGTGCAGCGCGTCGACGACGCGCGCCGTCAGCGGGTCCGCGGCACGTTGCTCCCAAGTGAACCGGACGCGCGCGCCGTCTGGGGCGAAGCGCGCACGCTCCAGCGCGCCCGGCCGCAACGAAGTGCTTCCACCGTACGTGTCGCAAACGAACACGCCGTCGGCGTGGAGGCGCGCCCGGCAATGGCGCAAGTAGCGGAGGAGCTCTGGGCGCTCGGCGATCTCGCCGATCGAAAAATTGCCGGCGAAGATCACATCGGCGCCGTGTGCGTCGGGACGCGTCGCGTCGCGTACGTCGCCGGTCACGCAGGTGACGCGCGGAGCGCCTCGCGCGCGGGCGAGCACCGCCGCATCGTGGTCGACGGCGATGGCGGAGCGGAGGGGAGAGCTCGCGCTCCACATGCGCGACAAGAGCGCGGTGCCGCTGAAGTCCTCGCCGAGCACGCGCGGATCGCCACCGTGCGCCGCGACCAGCAGCGGGATGAGCTCGGTCGGCGACTGAACGCAAAGCTCGTACAAGTCGTACTTGTCCAAGGCGGGCGAGTATAGGCAGGTCCTCGCGCGTAGCGCGTGCGCTCCGCGCGGGGGCGCGCCGACCGAGCGCTCGTACGGTGCGGAGCCGCACATTTCCGCACACACAACTTTCGAGCTCTGAGTGCGTTACCCTTATCCGGTTCGGTTCCTACTGCGATGGCAGTTCGCGCGGGGTCTGCGAAGCCCCTGATTTGGCCGGGAGACTTGGAGTGCCTTTCAGACTGAGCCGCCCGGTTCGGTGCGGCCTGCGATGGGGCGGGGCATTCTGAAAGGCGCGCTTAGGAGGCAGCTCATGTTCGAGACTTCGAGAATGCGTACTCAGCGGGTGTTTCTCATCGGGACCGTCACGTGCATCGTCGCGGGCTACTGCGCGGTGCCGGCGTTCGCCCAAGGACCGCTCGACTGCTCGAACGCGCTTGCCAGCGTCTCGAGTGCCGGCGTACCGGCCGACGCGGACAGCAATTCGCCTTCGTTCTCCGGCGACGGGCGCTTCCTCGTGTTCCAGAGCGCGGCGACGAACCTCGTCGACGACGACACGAACGGGGTGATCGACGTCTATCTGCGCGACCGCGCGCTCGGTACGACGACGCGGGTGAGCCACGCGCTCGACGGCGGTGATCCGAACGATGCCTGCCTCAACCCGACGATCTCGGAGAGCGGGCGCTACATCGTGTTCGAGAGCGAGGCCTCGAACCTCGTCGCGAGCGACCTGAACCCGAAGGCCGACATCTTCCTCTTCGATCGGCTGACGAATGTGACGAAGCTCGTGAGCCAGAGCTCGACGGGCGTGCAGGCGAACAACTGGTGCTACCGCGCGTCGATCGCGGGCGACGGGAAGTCGGTCGTGTTCATCAGCCGTGCGGACAACTTGGCGACGGGCGAGCTCAACGGCACGGGCGCGGACGTCTACGTGCGCAACCTCGTGAACAACACGACGCAGCGTGTGAGCGTCAGCTCGAGCGGCATCGCCGGCAACTTTCCGAGTGAGCGCGCGACGATCTCTCGCGACGGACGCTACGTCGCGTTCGAGAGCGTCGCGACGAACTTGCAGAGCGGACTGCCGCCGCCGGTCGGTCCGAGTCGCGTGTACTTGCGCGATCGTCAGCTCAATACGACGAAGCTCATCAGCAAGTCGACCTCGAACGGCTTCGCGAACGGACCCGCGTGGGGCCCGGTCATCTCGCGCAACGGAAACGTGGTCGTGTACGAGAGCTCGGCCACGAACCTGATCCTCGAAGACGAGAACGAGCAGATCGACGTCTTCCTGTGGGACGGACCGACCGGCGGCACGGAGCTCGTTTCGCAGCACTCGAACGGCAATCCGGCGCGCAACGGACCGTCCGGCGGAGCGTGTCCTTCGCCCGACGGTCTGTGGGTGATCTTCTGGAGTCACGCCGATACGTTGGTTCCGCAGGACGAGAACAACGCGCCGGACGTGTTCCTGCGCAATCGGCCGCAGAGCTCGACGTCGCGCGCGAGCTTGAACTTCGAGGACGCGCAGGCGAACGCGGGCTCGCTGCTCACGACGAACAACGGCTTGGTGAGCCAGAACCTCCTGTACGTGTTCGAGAGCCGCGCGACCGACCTCCTCCACACGGTGGAGGGCGAGGACGGTAATGGGGGCGAAGGTCCCCCCGTCGACGATACTTGGCGCATCTACGTGCGCGACTGCCTCGCGGACCCCGTCGCGTTCTGCTTCGGAACCGCCAAGGCGTGTCCGTGCGGCAATGGCAGCGAGGGCGCGACGACGGGTTGCGGGAACTCGGCCAACGCGGCGGGCGCGCAGCTCGTCCAAGCCGGCTTCCCGAGCACTGGCGCCGACACGGTCACGTTGCGTGCGAGCGGTACTCCGCCGTTCGCCGCCGTCCTGTTCTTCCAAGGCGACGACTACGTCAACGATCAGCTCGGCGAGCCATTCGGCGACGGCTTGCGCTGCCTAGGCGGGAACTTGCGCCGTCTCGGGCTGCGCCAGGCGAACGGCGGCGTGTCGGAGCTCGGCTACGGCCTGGCGGACTTTCCGATCTCGGTGCTCGGCGGTCTGACCTCGGTCAGCATCACGCTGCACTATCAGGCGATGTATCGCGACGTGACCGACTTCTGCTCACCGAGCACGATCAACTACTCGCACGGGCTCTCGATCCTCTGGCTGCCGTAGCGCCAGCGCCAGCGTGTGGCGCGTCCTCGCGCCCGCGCCCGCGCCCGCGCCCGCGTGTGGCGCGTCCTCGCGCCACACGCATTAAACGGCGGGGACCCGTTGCAGCTGCTTGCGCTTGCTGTGACGTGCATCTGGCTTGCGGTTGACAAGCCCGTGTTGCGTGGTTGCGACGTACTGGACACCGCGTGCGCGACATCGACGGCCGGACCGCCGTCGCACCCGAGCCAAGGCAGATGAAACGCCAAGGCAACCTGCAGAGGTCCAGTCGAGCGCAAGCAGCCGCATCGGGTCCCCGCCGTTTAATGCGTGCGACGCGAGAACGCGTCGCACGCGTGCGCTCCGCGTGCAAGGCACGCTCCGCGCTACGCGCGAATCGTCTTCTGCACGTACGCGCGGACGGCTGCGAGCACCTCGGCCGACGACCACGTCTCCACGAGCTGCGTGCGTGATCGTGCGGCGTGGTCTTCGAGCACGGACAGCGTGTGCGCCTGCGCATAGCGCTTCGTCAGCGCGTACGACACCGCCGGTATGCGCGCGAGCTCGCCGGCGATCGTGCACGCGCGGTCGAGCAGCGTCTCGGCGTCGCACAGCTCGTCCACGATGGCGCGCGCGTGCGCCTCGTCCGCCGAGTAGATCCGGCCCGTGTACACGGCTTCCTGAAACGTCGGCGGCGCGAGCACGTGCCGCACGATCTCGAGCGGAACCTCGGGAAACGGTACGCCGACCTTCAGCTCCGGCACGCCGATCGTGGCGCGGCCGCGCGCGAACACGCGCCGGTCGCACGCGAACGCGATCACGGCGCCACCGGCGATCGCGTGGCCGTTGACGGCCGCGACGAGCGGCTTCTCGAACTCGAAGATCGAGAGCAGCGCCTCGTCGAGCGCGGCCAGGAACTCCGCGATGTAGAGATTGCCGCCGTCGAGGATCCGGAACAGGTCCACACCGGCCGAGAAGATCGAGCCGGTGCCCGTGAGCACGACCGCACGCGCGCTCGACGTCGCCTCGCTCTCGAACGTCGCGATGAGGGCGCGCAGGAACTCGAGATCGAGCGCGCTGGCCTTGCCATGCGCCATGCGGAGGATCGTGAGGTCGTCGCGTGTCGTGCGTTCGATCATGGCAGCCTCGTGCGGTCGGAGCGCGTGATTGTAGAGCGCGCGAGGCGCACTGCGTGCGAGGCACGCTCCGCGCACGCGCTGCGCGCTTCACCGCTTCGTGCGTGGCCAAAGTTCGATGACGCCGCTCTCACTCCAGCGCGTCAGCGGATCCCACGCGCCGGTGAGGTAGTCCGGGTGCTCGAGCAAAAACCCGCCGACCGGCGGCACGATGCCGCGCAACGCGACGACTCCACGCTCGTCCGAGAACGTCACGACCGCGAAGTCGCGTGAGTCGAGGCAGCGGACCCCGTCGAGTGGCTCGCGCGTCTCCCGGTCGACCACGCGGACGGACGCCTCGAAGCCGGGCTTCAACGCGATCTCGATCGGCGCCTCACCGTTTCGCATCGCAGTCCAGTCCGCGACAGAGCCGTCCCGCTGTTCGTATCCCGGCGCGAACAGCCGCCAACGCATCGATGGAAGCAGTTTGGCGTCGACGAAGAGTGTGTCTGTCGCAACGGTCTCTCGATTGCTCGGCAGCCCGCGCCATCGCCCTGCGACTGCGAATGTCGCGACGACGAGATCCGCGTCGTCGCGGATCAGGAGCAGACGCGCATCGAGCAACACGGCGCCCGTGCGCGCGTCGACCGGTCGAATGGGCACGTGGGAGTAAGGCAGCACGGCCGTGCGGCGGACGATGACGTTCTCGCTTCCGAAGTCTGCTTCGAGCAGGGCCGGTTCGAACGCGTCCGACATCCCGTCGACACCGACGACGAGCGCGACGCGCGCGCGGCGCATGCGCCAAACTTCGAACGTGCCGTCGCTGCGCGAGTAACTCCAGGCGTTCGAGCCGTCGCGCGGGAACAACTCGAGCGGCACGTTCGCGAGCGGCGCGCCGGCTTCGTCGAAGACGATGCCCGACACCGCGCGCTCCGGCAGGTCCTCTTGAAACGAAAACTCGACCGGAGTCTCGGCCGCCGAGTGCACGTCGACGTAGGTCACGAGCTCGGGTGCCCCGGACGCGTGGCGCACGCGCACACGGTACGCGCCGGGCGGCAGGGGACGTGACGCGACGACGCCGCGCGCAGCGGTCTCCGTCCACAACGGAAGTGGCGCATACGGATCGACCACGAGCGCAGCCGTGACTTCGAAGTCCTCGAGCGGACGTCCACGCGCGCCGAGGATTCGGATGCGCAGCGTTCCGGCGGGCTCGATGCGCAAGACCGGCAGCGTGCTCCGCGCGGAGTGGTGCACGACGACGGGCGCACTCACAGCGCCGTGCTCGTCGTCGACGAACGCGACCGACGCGGCGTCCGCTTCCGCGCGAAACGTCGAGAAGCGCGCGAGACCGTGCGCGTCCGTGTGGTCTCGCAGTGGCAGCGCGAGAGGTGGCGCGTCGCTGCGCGACGCGCGGTCGGGCTCTTCGGCGTCGTGCAGCCACACCGTCGCGCCTGGCGCGCGCGCGCCGTGGCCGTCACGCACCTCGACCTCGATCGCCGGCGCGCGCGCGAACGCGCGGATGGTCAGAGTGCCGCTCAGTCCGTGGCTCGCGCGTGCCGGGTGGATCGTGCTCGGGTGCAGCAGCCGCGAGACCGGCTGCGCTCGATCGCGATCGATCACTTCGAGCTCGACGAATCCGGGCGGCAACTCGGGGTGAGCGATATCGAAGCCGCCATCCGCGTCGGTCGTCACCTCCAAGGCGAACGATCTCGAGCGCGCACGCAGCACGAGTGCGGCGAGTGGCTCGCCCGTTCGTCCGTCGACCACTTGAAACCCGCGCTTCGTCGGATTCGGACGCGACTTCGTGATCAGCTCCTCGCCGCGAACTTCCGCCGCGTGGCTGCGCGGCGGTGCCGGCGGGAGCGCTGCGTCGAGCATTCGAGCGCTCGGCTCCAGGCTGGTCGCCGGCGTTGGGGCAGTCGCGGCGATCGCACCGACCGCGTCGTCCGAATGCACTGCGCGCTGCGAGTCGGCCGCGAGCCAAGCCCACGCGATCCACGCGCTGAATCCGACGCCGACGACGAGTGCGAGTCTCTTCATGGTGATGGCGCTGCGACGCGTGCGGAGATGGTCGTCTTCCCGCCGATGTCATGGAACGAGCAGACCTCGACCGGACGTGCGATTCGGTGGAGCTGCCATGGGTTCGAGCGGCGGCGATTGCACGGCACAACGCACGATACCGCGGGAGCACATCGTGGCTGACTACTTCCGTCGGGAGCGGATCGCTAGCATCCCGTCGATCGCGTCCCGCTCACCGCGCGCGAGCTGGCTCGCATTTCTAACCACGTCCTGCTGCGTTCGCGTCAAATCGCTCTGGTCGATTCCGATGCAACGCCTTGCCCGAAGCGAGCTGTCACGCCCTCGCGACGGACGTGGTGAGAAGTGCACGCTGGTGTCCTGAGTCAGAAGTTCGCTCTCACCAAGCTCGATTTCATCCGCGCTGGCGGCGTTGCTCGGGTTCGGAAACCTGACAGGTTGCCTGCACCCTCGCGCCTTGCCAGCGACGACGATTTCGACCTTGGTGAAAGCGAACTTCTGACTCAGGACACTGGACGGCGCGCGCGCGGTGCGGGCCGCGACCACATGGCAAACAGCACCGTGGGATCCTCGACGACCGGTGACGCGGGTGCGCTCGAGCTGGAGCGCACCGGCGACGATCTCGTCGTGCGGCTCTCGGGCGTGTGGCGTCTCGCGCTCCCGCGCGGGTCGATCGACGCGCTGCAGCGAGAGATCGTGGAACGCCCGCCGCGCCGCGTCGCGTTCGATGCGCGCGCCATCCGCGCGTGGGACAGCGGCCTGGTGGCACTCGTGCGCCGCGTGCGAGCGCTGGCGGCCGAGCGCTCGATCGCGATCGATGTCTCGGGCTTGCCGGATGGAGTGCAGCGGCTCTTGCATCTCGCCGAAGCCGTGCCGGAAGCGCTTGGAGTCGCGCCCAAGACAGCGTCGCCCGCACCGCTCGCGCGCATCGGCACGGCCGTCCTCGGCGCGCGCGCGCGCCTCCTCGACGTCCTCGAGTTCCTGGGCGAGACCACGCTCGGTCTCGCGCGCTTCGCGCGGAGGGCGGCGCGCCTGCGGATCGCGGACCTGTGGCTGTTCGTGCAAGAGGCCGGCATCGACGCGCTGCCGATCGTCACGCTGATCAGCTTCCTCGTCGGCACGATCATGGCATTCGTCGGAGCCGTGCAGCTCGAGCGCTTCGGCGCGTCGATCTTCATCGCGGACCTCGTCGGCTTGGCGATGACGCGCGAAATGGGGGCGATGATGACTGCGATCATCGTCTGCGGGCGCACCGGAGCGTCGTACGCGGCGCAGCTCGGCACGATGAAAGTCACCGAGGAAGTCGACGCACTGTCGACGTTCGGGATCCCGCCGATCGAGTTCCTCGTCGTTCCGCGGATCGTCGCGCTCGTCGTGATGATGCCGTGCTTGTGCCTGTACGCGGATCTGATCGGCATCCTGGGCGGCGCCGTCGTCGCTGCCGGAATGCTCGATCTCTCGTCCGCGCAGTACTTCGAGCAGATGAGCCAAGCCGTGACGCTCACGCAAGTTTGGATCGGTGTGTCGAAGAGCGCGATCTTCGGCCTACTGATCGCGCTCGCCGGCTGCTATCAAGGCATTCGATGCGGCGGCAGCGCTGCTGCCGTCGGCCGAGCGACGACGTCGGCCGTCGTGGTGGGGATCGTCGCCATCGTCGCGACGGATGGCATCCTCGCCGTGGTCTGCAACGTGCTGGGGATCTGAGCGTGACCCGCGGACTCGGAGCGACGACGGACCACGGTGCGCGCGAGCCGCACGTCATCGCGCGCGCGCTCACGATGGCGTTCGGTGCGCGCGTGTTGATGCGCGACCTCGACTTCACCGTCCGCCGCGGCGACGTGTTCGTGATCATGGGCGCCAGTGGCAGCGGCAAGAGCACGCTCTTGCGGCACATGATCGGGCTCCAGGAGCCCGCGCGCGGCGAAGTGCTCTACGAGAGCGAGAGCTTCACCGCCGCGTCGCCGGCACGACGCGCGGAGCTTCTGCGCCGCTGCGGCGTCATGTACCAGAAGGGCGCTCTGTGGAGCTCGATGACGCTGCTCGAGAACGTCGCGTTGCCGATCGGCGAGTACACCGCTCTTCCACGCGAGGAGATCGACGAGATCGCACGCCTCAAGCTCGCGCTCGTCGGCCTCGCGGGCTTCGAGGACTTCGAGCCGAGTGCCATCAGCGGCGGCATGCAGAAGCGCGCGGCGCTGGCGCGCGCGATGGCGCTCGATCCAGAGATCCTCTTCCTCGACGAACCGAGCGCAGGTCTCGACCCCGAGAGCTCGCGGCGCCTCGACGACTTGATCCTCGAGCTCCGCGCGAGCCTCGGCACGACGGTCGTGATCGTGACGCACGAGCTCGCGAGCATCTTCGCGATCGCCGACAACGGGATCTTCCTCGACGCCGCGTCGAAGACGATGATCGCGAGCGGAGATCCGCACGAGATGCTCGCGAGCTCGACCGACCCGCGCGTGGTGCGCTTCCTGACGCGCGGCGAGCGCACGGAGGCGCGCACATGAGCCGCAAGGCCAAACCCGCACGGATCGGCGCCTTCGTCGTCGGCGCGATCGTGCTCGCGCTCGCCGCGGTGCTCACGTTCGGGTCGGGAGACTTGTTCCGCGAGACGCTGCCGTGCGTGTCGTTCTTCGAGGACGACATCAACGGCCTGTCCGCGGGCGCGCCGGTGAAGTTCAAAGGCGTCGAGATCGGCCAAGTGAACGAGATCCGGCTGCCGCTCGACAAGACGATGGCCGCCTCGGTGATCCAGGTGACGTACGAGCTCAGCACGCGCCAGCTCTCCGGCCTCGAGCACGGCGAGGCGACGCCGGAGCGGCTCAAGCAAGCGGTGCGCGAAGGCTTGCACGTGCGGCTCGCGACGGAGAGCTTCGTCACCGGCGTCCTGTACTTGAGCCTGGAGATCCAACCCGAAGGACCGCGCAAGCTCGTCGGCGCGTTGCAGGGCGTGACCGAGATCCCGGCGTTGCCGTCGCGCACGCGGGAGATTCAGAACCTGGCCGAGAAGGCCGTCGCGAGATTCTCCGAGCTTCCGCTCGAGGACGTCGCCGTCGCCGCGCGCGACGCGTTGCGCGCGATCGACGACGTCCTGCGCTCTCCGGGAGTGGAGCGCACGCTCGCGTCGGCGGAGAAGACGCTCGGCTCGGCCGATCGAGCGTTCGCGAGCATCGAGGCGCTCTCCGAGTCGCTGCAGCCGGAGCTCGTGCGCCTCGTCGAGAGCTTGGACACGACGCTCGCGGCCGCGCGCGCGTCGTTCGCGAAGCTCGAGCTCACGTTGGAGACGGGCGAGCGCACGATCGAAGAGGTCGCGCGCGACTTGCGGGCCAACGTCGAGGTGCTCTCCAGCACACTGAAGGACACGGCGGACGCGACACAGGCGACGGCGCAGCGACTCCAAGCAACGTTGCTCACGGCCGAGACGTTGCTCGATCCGAAAGCCCCGCTCGCGGAATCGCTGCAGCACACGCTGACGGAGCTCGGTCGCGCGGCGCGCCTCCTCGCGCAGTTCGCCGATGCTTTGCAGCGCGATCCGAGCCTGCTCTTGCGCGGCCGCGACGTGCAGGAGAGCGCGCGATGAGCTGGAGGATCGTCACCGCGTCGCTGCTCGTGTCCGTCGTTTCGTCGGGCTGCACGCTGCTCGCGCCGCGCGCCGATCCCACGCGATTCCTCGTGCTCGCGTCGACGCGCGAGCTGAGCGGTGAGGACGCCGCGCGAGCGGACGGCACGCGCGCGACTTCGAGCGCGTCGCTCGGACTCGGACCGATCCGGCTGCCGGAGTATCTCGAGCGCGCCGAGCTGATGGTGCGCACGTCGGCGACGGAGCTCACGCCGTCGCGCGTCGGACGCTGGGCCGAGCCCTTCGGTGCGATGCTGACGCGCGTGCTCGCCGACGATTTCGTGCAGCTGCTCGCACCCGAGCGTCTCGTCGTCTACCCGTGGTACGCGACCGACCGACCGCAGTGGCAAGTCGAGATCGACGTCGTGCGCCTCGAGCCCGACAGTAAGGGCGAGGTCGTGCTCCTCGCACGTTGGAGCGTGCGCGAGCTCGCGAGCGCCGGGCGCACATTCGCGCGCGAGAGCCGTCACGCGCACACGGCGGAGCGCGACGATCCGGCCTCGATCGCCGCGGCGATGAGCGCGGTCGTGTCGCGGCTCGCGCAGGAGATCGCGGGTGTGCCGATGCTCGCGGAGCGCGCGGCGGAGTGAGCGCGGAAGCAGGAGGAAGTCGGAGGGCCATCGCGAACGTCGAATCGCACGACCGACGCGACGAAGAGGCCTGGGCGAACGGAACGCGAGAAGCCGGATGACGAGAAGTGACGCAGCAAGAATGCGAAGTTATGCGTGAACCGCTCGGAATGATCAGGAACGTCAGGCGATTGCGTTCACAAATCGAAGACGCGCACCGCCGTGTCGCGCGTGAACAGACTTGAGAATCAAGAACCTTCCATGGAACACGCCCTCCCGTACCTCACGACTGTTGGCAGTGTTGCGGCATTCGCGTTCTCAGCTTGGAAGTACCTCGATACGCGTCGATTGGAGGCGAGGACCAAGCGGTTCGACCAATCCCATCGTGTTTTTACGTGGGTGGCTGGCAGAACACAGCAGGGGCAGACAGTCGTCGACTTGCAGCAAGCTGTAGCTGTGTACCAACTCGCTGAGTTCCCGGAGTTCAGCCACATGACCTTGCCCATCCTGAGCTACCTGAGCGAACGGGACGAGATGATGCGCCACCCGCTGTTCAATCGTGCCGTCACCGAAACCATCGAAAGGCTTCGACGTCCGATCTGACCCGCGGGATTCTCTCCTCGGCCACCGCGTACTCGCGTTTCGAAGCAAGACTCGTCGCCCGGCGACTCTCTCGAAAGTTCGCACGCAGGCTGCAACCGCGATCGCCTGCGCAGGTCATCTCCATGCCGTCCTCGAAGGAGGAACGCTTGGACTCGGAGACCATCGTCGACGTCGTGTGCCCGCTCGGCTTTCGCGTGCGATGCACTGCGGACCAATGGAATCGGATCTCGCGGATCAAGCACCCGCCGATGAGTGGCAATCTCGATCAGGTCATCGCCACGATTCGCGACCCGGACGAGATCAGGCACAGCGTCAAGAATCGCGATGTACTCCTGTTCCATCGGAGACTAGGCTCGCGCTGGGTGAGTGCGGTCGTGGCCATTCACGATGGGCACGGGCTGCTGATCACGGCCTACCCAGCGGACAAGATCAAGCAGGGAGAACTCGCGTGGAAAAAGTGAGGGTGTACTACGACGGCACGGGCAAGACCCTGACGGTCTGGTTTGGAGACCCTCAGAGCGAAGACGTGTGCGAGGAGGCCGACGACGACACGATCCTCATGAAGGATGCGCACGGACGGATCATCGGCTTCGAAAAATTGAACGTGCCGCTCGCACCGGGAGTGAAAGGCATCACGGTCGAAGTCGTCGCGCTGCCCGGCGAAGCTGCGTAGCGCCTGTTTCGCGGCGGCCATCGCAGCGCGAGCTACCGACCCGCGAGCTCTTCCGGCAGCTTGAACACGACCGTCTCGATCTCGCCCTGCATCTCGCGCACGTCGCCCGCGCCGAGCTCGCGCAGGCGCTCGATCACTTGCTGCACGAGCGACTCCGGCGCCGACGCGCCGGCGGTGACACCGATGCGCGAGGTCGATACGAGCCACTCCGGCTTGATCTCGCCCGCATCGTCGACGAGGTACGAGCGCACGCCCGAGCGCTCGCCGAGCTCCGCCAGGCGATTGCTGTTCGAGCTGTTCTTCGAGCCGACGACGATCAAGACATCGAGCCCGTCCCCGGTCATCTGCCGCACCGCGTTCTGGCGGTTCTGCGTCGCGTAGCAGATGTCCTTGAGCTCCGGCCCCTGGATCTTCGGGAAGCGCCGCACGAGTGCGTCGATCACCTCGCGCGTGTCGTCGATCGAGAGCGTGGTCTGCGTCACGTAGGCGAGCTGCGCCGGATCGCGCACGTGCAGCGCATCGACCTCCTCCACGGTCGAGAGCACGGTGACCGGTCCCTCGATGCGCCCGCGCGTGCCCTCGACCTCGGGATGGCCGGGGTGGCCGATCAGGATGATCTCGCGGCCGCGCGCGCTGTACGTCTGCGCTTGCACGTGCACCTTCGTGACGAGCGGGCACGTCGCGTCGATCACGCGCAAGCCACGCCGTGTGCCGGTCTCGACGACCTCGTCCGAGACGCCGTGCGCGCTGAAGATCGTGACCGAGCCGTTCGGCACGTCTTCCAAGCTGTCGACGAAGCGCACGCCGCGCGCGCTGAGATCCTGGAGCACGTAGCGGTTGTGGACGATCTCGTGCAGGACGTACACGGGCGCGCCGTACGTCTCGAGCGCTTTCTCGACGATCTCGATCGCGCGGTCGACGCCGGCGCAGAATCCGCGCGGATTCGCGAGGCGCACTTCCATCAGTGTTCTTCGCTCACCAAGTTGCGGTTCCACGTCGGAATCTCGATCACGACGTCGCTCGCTCCGTTCGCGACCGCTTGGCACGCGAGGCGCGAGTGCGGCGTGAGCCCGCGCGCGTTGTCGAGCTGGTCCTCCTCGTCCTCGCTCGCCGGCGCCATCGATTCGATGCCCTTGCGCACGATCACATGGCACGTCGAGCACGCGGCCACGCCGCCGCAGGCGTGATCGATGTCGATGTCGTGGCCGAGTGCGATCTCGAGGATCGAGCCCTTTTGGCCGTCGCGCGAGTACGGGAGCTCCGCCGGATCGACGTCGATCTTCACGTTCAACGGCAAGAACGTGATCGAGTACTTCCGCGTGGGGAGCGGAGGCTCGGTCTGTTTCAGAAAGGGATTGGTGCCGCCCATCGCGCGCTGCCCGGAGCGAAATTCGAGTCTACCGTCGCTTGTCGGCGTTGCCGTGGTCGGAGTCGCCGTGCGGACGGCGCGTGGCTTGGCGCTCGCGCGCGTGCGTGTCGCGGGGCGCCGCCTCGCGTCGGCCGTGGTCCGAGCGAGCGGGCGCTTGCCGTGCCGCGTCGCCGTGCGACGCCGCCTTGTGTTCGTGCTCGCCATGCGGCATCGGCCTGCGCGCGCGCGGCGCGTCGTCTTGCGGCACTGCGCGCGCGGTGCGCGGCGCGTGGCCGCGATCGCCGCCCGACCGACGAGCGGTGTCACCGCCGCGCGGACGCTTGGACGCCGGCGCATGCGAGCGCGCGTGCTCGCCACGCTGCGGGCGCTCGCTCGAACGTTCGGTGCGCGCGGGACGGCTGGTTTCGCCGCGTGCCGACGCGGGTCGCGGGTGCTCGGGCCGTTCGAAGCGCGCGGCCGACATCGCGGCCGACGACGGAGGCGGTGCTTCGCGCCGCGGTTCACGACGTGCGTCCGGCGCGCGCGGAGCGGCTTCGCGCTTCGCGTGCGGCTCGCGGCGCACCACTGGCGCGCGCGGCTCACGGGGAGTGCGCGGCGTGCGTTCGGGTTCCGCGGGCGCGCGCGCGTCGCGTGCGGGAGCACGCTCCTCCGCTCGTGTGGGTCCGTGGCGCGAAGGTCCGTGGCGCGAAGCCGCGTGGCGCGCGGGCGCGCGTTCGCCGGCACGGCCGGTGTCGGCGCGCGGTTGCTTCGGTCGTTCGTTGCGCTCCGTGCGTTCGCCGCTCGCGCGGCGCGGTGTCGACTCGCTGCGGTCGCGGCGCTCGGAGCGCGATCCGGGCGGCGGCATCTCAGGGATCGGCCAGCGCGCGTCGCGCGCGATGCGCGTCCATTTGTGCGCGTTGGTGCGCGACACGATGGTGATCGCCCGTCCCTTGCGTCCGGCGCGGCCGGTGCGGCCGATGCGGTGGGTGTAGTCGGTGATGTCGTGCGGCACGCCGTAGTTGACGACGTGCGTCACGTGGACGACGTCGAGCCCGCGCGACGCGACGTCGGTCGCGACGAGCGCCTTGACCTCGCCGGTGCGGAACGCGGACATCACGCGGAAGCGTGCGTCCTGCTCGTAGCCGCCGTGCAGCGCCTTCACCGTGAATGGCATGCGCTCGAGGCGGCGCATCAATCGATCGACGTCGGTGCGGCGATCGCAGAACACGAGGAACACGTCGTCCTGCTCGCTCTGCTCGATCAAGCGGATGAGCGCGAGCGGCCGGTCCTCCTCGTCGACTTGCATCCACGACTGCTCGATCGTGTCGACGGTGGTGACGCCGGATGCGGTCGCGACCTCGGCCGGATTGCGCGTGTACTCGCGCGCGAGCTTCAAGAGCTCGGGCGGGAACGTCGCCGAGAAGAGCAACGTCTGTCGCTCGTCCGGCGTCAGCGACAGGATGCGCTTCACGTCGTCGATGAAGCCGATCTCGAGCATCACGTCGGCTTCGTCGAGGATCACGAACTCGGTCCACGGGAACGACAGGAACTTCTGCTGGTAGAGATCGAGCACGCGTCCCGGCGTTCCGACCACGACCTGTGAGCCGGCCTTCAACGCGGCGACCTGCGGACCGGACGGCTCGCCGCCGACGATCAGCGCGACCTTGATGCCGCGCGCTTTGCCGAGCTCGGCCAGAACTTTCGCGACTTGCTCGGCGAGCTCGCGCGTCGGACAGAGCGCGAGCGCGAGCACCGAAGCGCGCGCGGGATCGATCTTCGCCATCATCGGCGCGCCGAACGCGAGCGTCTTGCCGGTGCCCGTCTCTGCTTTCGCGATCACGTCGCGGCCTTCGAGCACGGGACCGATCGCGAGCTTCTGGATCGGTGTCGGTGTCACGATCCCCATGGCGTCGATCGCCGCCTGGATCGGATCGGTGAGATCCCACGCGCGGAACGATTCGATGTCCGGCGGGATGTCGGTGGGGTGGAGCGGTTCTACGGCGGCGGAGCTGGTCGACTTCGGGGCCGAAGCGGGGCGACGGCGCGGCCGACGCGATTGCGATGAAGAAGGTCTCAAGGAGTCATCCGCGCAGCGCGCGGCTCGTTCCGATCAGCGTCGATTTTCGACGCAGGTTGTGCGGTTTCCAATCAGCGTAGGATAGGCCCAGAGCCACGCCGGACATAGCCTGGGCGGAGAATTCATCGCCCGCAGAGCCCTTCCGCGTGGCGCTCGTCGCAGACCGCCCCCGACCTCCCCGCAGCCCGTTGCAAAACTCAGCTACTCGGCTTCGCGTGCTTCGACGATGCTGCGTCGCGCTCGTAACATTCTGCTCGGCGGCCAGGCAGGCCGCCTGCGCGGCTGTTTCATCGCGCTCCTTGCCTCACCGAAGCGCGCGTTGCCTCGCGACGCTGACTTTTCCAACGGGCTGCTAGAGCCCATTCCTCGATGCGTATCGCGACCTGGAACGTGAACTCCGTGCGCGCGCGATTGCCGCGCTTGCTCGATTGGCTCGCATCGGCCAAGCCCGACGTCGTGTGTCTGCAAGAGACGAAGTGTTTGGACGAAGCGTTTCCGCGCGAGCCGATCGAGGACGCGGGCTACCACATCGCGCACTTCGGTCAGAAGACCTACAACGGCGTCGCGATCCTCGCGCGCAAGCGCATCGAAGGTACGCGCCTCGGCTTGCGCGACGAAATCGAGGACCTCGAGGCGCGCGTGATCTGCGCAACCGTCGAGGACGTCATGTTCGTCAATGCGTACGTCGTCAACGGACGCGAAGTCGGCGCCGAGCGCTACTTCTACAAGCTCGAATGGCTCGGTCGATTGCAGCGCATGCTCGAGACGCAGTACGACATGCGCGAGAAGGTCGTCGTCGCGGGCGATTTCAACGTGACGTTCGACGACCGCGACGTGTACGACCCGGAGGGGTGGCGCGAGCGCATCCTGTGCTCGACGCCCGAGCGCGAGTCGCTGTTGCGCGTGATGGACTGCGGGCTCGCGGACTCGTTCCGCAAGTTCCACGAAGAAGGCGGCCACTACACGTGGTGGGACTTCCGCACGATGGGCTTCAAGCGCGGCCAAGGTTTGCGCATCGACCACCTGTTGATGTCGCCGTCCGCGCTCGCGGCGTGCACGGGCGTCACGATCGATCTCTCGGCGCGCGAGGGCGAGAAGCCGAGCGACCACGCGCCGGTCGTCGCGGAGATGTGAGCGGGCCGGTCGCGGCGCGCATTTCTAGCCCTTTCCTGCCACGGCGGCCGCGTCGAGAGCCTCTTAGCGTATCGCGATGGATACACCCCTCCTCGGAGAGCGCACCCGGCGGATTGCGATCGCCGCCGGGATGAGCGTCGTCGCGGTCGTCGTGCCCGCGGCTGCCCAACTGCCGGTGCTCGATGCGAATCGAGCGTTCACCGTGGGCGCAAACCCGCGCTGCGTCGCCAGCGGGGACCTCGACGGCGACGGCGATCTCGACCTCGCGACGGCGAACATGGGCAGCGACGACGTGTCGCTGCTCTTCAACCAAGGCGACGGCACGTTCGCGGCGCCGGTGACGCATGCAGGTCTGTGCGATCCGCGCTCGCTCGCGCTCGCGGACTTGGACGGCGATCTCGATCTCGACCTCGCGGTGTCGGGCTGCGGCGCCAGCGTTGCCGTGCTGCTCAACTTGGGCGGCGCGCTCTTCGTGTCGAACGGAACCTACGCCAGCGGCGGCATACCCACGGCGATCGCGGCCGCCGATCTCGACGGCGACGGAGACCGCGACTTGGCCATGGCGACCGGCAGCTCGAGCTTCTCGTTGTTGCGCAACCACGGCGACGGCAGCTTCGCGGTGCCCGTGACGCACACGGCCGGCCTCGCTCCGGGGGCCGTTGCGTGCGCCGACCTCGACGGCGACGGCGATCGTGACGTCGTCGTCGCGAACGGCGACACATCGACGACCAACTACAACGTGTCGGTCTTCCGCAACCAAGGGGGCGGAGCGTTCGCGCCGCAGGTGAACTACACGACCGACGTCGTCCCGACCGGTCTCGCGATCGCGGACTTCGATCACGACGGGGATCAGGACCTGGCCGTGGCGTGCGCCGTCGGGAAGGTCTCGATCTTGAAAAACCAAGGCGACGGCACGTTCGCCGCGAAGGTGAGCTATTCCGCGGGAGCGGCGCCGCTCTCGGTGGCGGCTGTGGACGTGAACGGCGATGGGGATGTGGACCTCGCGTTGGCGTGCATCAACTCGGGCACCGTGTCGGTGTTGCAAGGCCACGGCGACGCTACGTTCGCGACGTTCCGCTCGGCGTCCAGCGGTGGGCAACCACAGTGCGTCACGACGGCGGACGTCGACGCGGACGGGCACGCGGACCTGGCGGTGGCGTCGCGCAGCGAGGCCACGGTCTCGATCTTGAAGAACCCGGGCTCGGGTCTCTTCACGTCGCCGGGGACGTATTCGACGCCGTTCGATGCCTTCTCGCCCGCGGCGGGCGACTTGGATGGCGACGGGCATCCCGATCTCGTCGTCGCACACACGTACTTCGACGACGAGAGCTTCTCCGTGCTGCGCGGCTACGGCAACGGAGTGTTCGCTCCGTACGTGACCTATGCCGCGGGGAACGGCGCGAGCGATCCGCAGCTCGTCGACATCGATGGCGATACCGACCTCGACGTGGTGCTCGCCGATCAATTCGACGGCACGGTGAGCGTGCACCGGAATCAAGGCGACGGCACGTTCGCCTCCTTCACGTCGTTCCTGACGCCCCCGGGTCCGAATTCCGTCGCAGTTGCTGACCTGAACGGCGACGCGAAGAAGGATCTGGTCGTCACCAGCGACTCCTCGGGAAGCGTGTCGGTGCTGCTCAATCTGGGCAACGTCACGTTCGCGAGTTACGTCGCGTACCCGCTCGGATCCGGCGCGCACCAGGGCGTGGCCGCCGATCTGGACGGCGACGGGGATTCCGACATCGCGACGATCTACAACTTCGGCAGCCTCGCCTTGCTGTGGAACGACGGCGCCGGCGGATTCGGCACACACGCGACCATTCCGCTGCTCGGTGCGGCGGCCTACTTCGCCGTCGGCGACGTGGACGGCGACACGGATCTCGACATCGTGGTCTCCGGCCCCGCGGATCGCTCGATCGCCATCCTGCGGAATCAAGGACAAGGCACGTTCGCGGCTCCCACGTCGATCGACACGGGGGCCTATCTCGGCCAACTCGTACTCCGCGATCTCGATCGGGACGGCGATCTCGACGTCGCGTCGAGCAGCGGCGGGTTCGTGATCCTGCTCGAGAACACCGGCATCGGCGCCTTCGTGCCGGCCGTGGTCTACGTCGGCGGTAGCGCGTCGTACTCCTTCACGACCGTCGACCTCGACGGCGACGACGACTACGACTTCGTGCTTGCGGACACCGAGCTAGGCCGCCTGAGCGTCGTGCGGGGCGGCATCGGCAGCGGCTCGCCATTCTGCTTCGGCGACGGTAGCGGCATGGCCTGTCCGTGCGCCGCGGGCGACGAAGGCCGCGGTTGCGCGAATTCGTCGGGCGGCGGTGCGCTGCTCTCCGGGGCCGGCGACCTCAGCGTCGTGGCGGACGATCTCGTTCTGTCGTGCGCGGGGATGCTGCCGGGGAGCTTCTCGATGCTCCTGCAAGGCACGGCGGCGGCGAACGGCGGGCTCGGATCTGCGTCGGCGAGCAGCGACGGTCTGTCGTGCTTGGGCGGCAGCATCCTGCGTCTCGGGCGTCGCGGCACGATCGGGTCGACGGCGACGTTCTCGCACGTCGCGCGCTCCGGCGGCGTTCCGCCGGCTGGCGGTCAGCGCTACTACCAGGTCGTGTACCGCAACTTGGCGGCGTACTGCACGCCCGCGCGTTGGAACGGCTCGAACGGCTTGTCGGTGCTGTGGTCGCCGTGACATCGGTGGACCCGTCGAGCCCCTGAGCTGACGGAGTACGTCACGAGTTGTGCGCGGCAGAGCTGGTGTTCCAGTTAGGCCTCGCTTGCTTGTTCCTCGAGGAAGTGCAGAAACGGCGGACGCCGATTGCTTCGCGATGGTTCAGTTCGAGATGCCCGGGTTGAGCACCGCGTTGCAGGCGTCCGGCAAGAGGGCGGTCTCGATTTGAGATCGGGCATCGATCGACTCCGAAGAGTCGGCTGCCCACACGGCGACCACGAGGATTCCCTCCTCCATGAGGCTCGGATCATCCGCCGCCTGTGCTGTTCTTCGAGTTGCTCTAGTGTCCTGAGTCAGAAGTTCGCTCTCACCAAGGTCGAGATCGTCGTCGCTGGCAAGGCGCGAGGGTGCAGGCAACCTGTCAGGTTTCCGAACCCGACCAACGCCGCCAGCGCAGAGGAGATCGAGCTTGGTGAGAGCG
>JBJXHG010000139.1:0-30299 GCA_046160865.1 Planctomycetota bacterium
CGCGCAATTGCGCGGCGCCACTGTCGTTTCAGCACAGCGCGGCCGCGACGCTCAGCGCGACTCGGCGTCCGCGCGACGCGAAGAGCCCGCGATACGTGCGCTCGCCCGCGACGACGGAGGTCATCGCTTCGCACAGGCGCGACCCGCCGCGCGCGAGCACGGCACGCGCGACGCGCGGCCGTCCGTACAACAAAGAAGCGAGCGTGCGCGCGACGGCGAGCTCGGGGAGCACGTGCTCTTCCAATCGCCGTGCGTACGCGGCGCCGGCTGCGTAGGGCTCGAACGCGTGCTCGAGCAATGCGTCCGCCGCGAGGCGACCGCTCTGCAGCGCCCACGAAATGCCTTCGCCGGTGACCGGATCCGCGAGGCCCGCGGCGTCGCCGCACAAAAGGACTCCGTGTCGCGCGCACACGCTGCGCGCGCGCGTCGGAATGAGATGGCCGTGCGCGACGACTTCGTCCGACGGAACACCGGCGCGATCCAGGTACGGAAGCAGCTCGCCGCGCAGGCCCCGCGCGTGCCGTTCCATCGAGAGCACGCCGCAGGAGAGTTGCGCGCGTTTCGGGAAGACCCAGCCGTAGCCGCGGCGCGGAACCCACAGGTCGAAGCGCGCGACGCCGCGCGTGCGCTCGTCGGGGGCGCGTGCGACCTCGGCCTCGTACGCCGGCACCGCGTCCACGAGCGGCTCGAAGCCCGAGAGGCGCGCCGTCGTGCTCAGCACTCCGTCCGCCGCGACGACGCAGCGAGCACGCACTCGTCCGAGCGAAGTCACGAGCGAGAGGCCGTGCTCGTCGCGTGCGAGGCCCGTGACCGTGCACGCCGCGTGCAGCTGCGCACCCGCGCGCACGGCGTGCTCGGCCAGCGCGAGGTCGAGCTCGGAGCGCATCGTCATCGACACGACCGGCTCGGAGCGCCGCACGCGGAACGTCGCGCCGTCGGCGACGTGCATGTCGACCGTGCGGCACTCGTCGTGCGCGGGGAGCGCGAAGTGCGGCGGCAGAAAATGCAGCGCGCGGCGCACCACGCCTCCACCGCACGTCTTGTCGCGCGGCAGCTTCGCCTTCTCGACGAGCACGACGCGCGCGCCGCCGTGCGCGAGCCAGAACGCGGCGTTCGCGCCCGCGGGTCCGCTGCCGACGACCGCGACGTCGAATTCCGGTTGAGTCGTGGACATTCGTCGCGCGTGCACGCGCGCGACCCGACACGATAGCGCCCACATCGGCCCGGACCACGCGCGAGGGAGGTGCTCTTCGAGCTGCGCGTGGGTGCACCGTGGACCGCGCGGCGCTGCTCGCACATGTCGACGTCGACGAGAGTGCCCGGGGAGCTGCGAGCCAACGGCAAACCGCTGCAGTCCCCGGCGGGCGCGACCAGTCGACACGGGGCCGCGCCGTTCGAAACGCGCCGCGCGCAACGCGCGCTTCGCGCAGGCGCTCAGAGCGCTGCGATGGATGCGGATGTAACGCCTGGCTCCGACGCAGCGCTTTCACCTCCGGTCGTTGGCGAGCTCCTGCGCACGTCTCACCAAGTCCGTCGTGAGGTTGCGCCAGCGCGTGCGGGGCAAGGCGTTGGATGGGAACCGACCGGAGCTGACCTGTCAGGCCAGCGAGGATCGGTTCCGACTCAACAACTCCGAGCCGAACGAGTTGGCGCGATCGCAGCACCACGGGCTGCTAGAGTGGGGACGAACGACATCGCATGAGCTACGCCGCCCAACTCGTCGCACTCGCCGCCGGTCTCTTCCTTGGCATGCTCGCGCTGCTCGAGCTCGGTCGTCGAATCGGAGTGCGGCGCTTGGATCGCGACCCGGAAGGCGCGCGGTCGGGTGTCGCCCTGGCGGACGGCGCGGTGTTCGCTTTGCTCGGGCTCCTGATCGCGTTCTCGTTCTCGGGTGCGGCCGAGCGCTTCCAAGCGCGGCTCATGCTCATCACCGACGAGTCGAACGCGATCGGCACGGCCTGGCTGCGGCTCGCGCTCTTGCCGGAAGACGTGCAAGCGCCGGCGCGCGAAAGCATGCGGCGGTACGTCGATGCGCGCCTCGACGTCTACCGCGCGATTCCCGATCGGGAGCGCATGCTCGAAGCGATCGAGCGCGTTTCGGTGCGGCAAACGGAGCTGTGGCAAATCGCAGCCGCTGCGCGCAGCGGATCCGAGCAAGGGTGGGAGAAACTGTTGTTCCTGGCGTTGAACGAGATGTTCGACATCGGCACGACGCGCACGCACACCATGCACTGGCACCCGCCCAACATCGTGTTCGTGCTGCTGTTCGCGCTCAGCTTGGGTTGTTCGTGGCTCGCCGGTGCTGCCATGGCCGGCGCTTCGCATCGGCCGCTCGGGCACATGCTCGCCTTCGCCTTGGTCGTCGCCGTGACGGTGTACATCATTCTCGACCTAGAGTTCCCGCGCCAAGGCTTGATCCGCATCGACGCAGCCGATCAAGCGTTGTTGGACGTGCGCGCGGCGATGCGCTGACGCGCGCCGAGGTGGAGGTTGGCACGCGCGCAACGTGCTCGCGCCGATGTCGCGTACGAAGCCGATGTCGCGCGCGAAGCCGGGCTTGACAGTGCGTCGGTGGAAAGCCGACGCTAACCCGCACCCCTCACCACTTCCTGCTGCGGTCGCGACTGCTCGTTCGGAGCAGCGTTGTTGGATCGAAATCGATCCGCGCGGACCGTGCCGGTCAGCTGCGGCGGATTCCCATGCAACGCCCTGCTCCGAACGCGCTAGCGCAATCTCGCGACGTGCGCGGTGAGGAATGCGGGCTAGCCCGAGACCGATCGAAATCATGAAGCATCAATTCATACCGAAGAGCCGTGCATGTCGCGTGGCCAGGCTGTGCCTCGTCGGCCTGAGCACGCTGATCGCACTCGCGTGCGTCGTCGTTCCCGCGGTTCACGCGCAACAGAAGAAGCCGAACATCCTGGTCATCTTCGGAGACGACATCGGCTACTGGAACGTCAGCGCCTACAACCGCGGCATGATGGGCTACAGGACGCCCAACATCGACCGCATCGCAAAAGAGGGCGCGATCTTCACCGATCACTACGCGCAGCAGTCGTGCACGGCGGGCCGCGCGGCGTTCATCACCGGGCAATCGTGCTTCCGCACGGGCTTGCTGAAGGTCGGCTTGCCCGGCGCGAAGGAAGGGCTCTCCGAAAAAGACCCGACGCTCGCCGAGTTGCTCAAGCCGCAAGGCTACGTGACCGGTCAATTCGGAAAGAACCACCTCGGCGACCGCAACGAGTTCTTGCCGACGGTCCACGGGTTCGACGAGTTTTTCGGCAACCTCTATCACCTCAACGCCGAGGACGAGCCCGAGCATCCCGACTACCCGAAGCACCCCGAGTTCAAAGCCAAGTTCGGCCCGCGCGGCGTGCTCAAGTGCAAGGTGAGCGACAAGGACGACGCGACGGAGGACCCGCGCTTCGGCCGCGTCGGCAAGCAGACCGTCCAAGACACCGGCCCGCTGACGAAGAAGCGCATGGAGACGGTAGACGAGGAGTTCCTCAACGCGTCGCTCGACTTCATCGACCGGTCGCACAAGGACGGCAAGCCGTTCTTCTGCTGGTTCAACTCGACGCGCATGCACATCTACACGTTCCTCAAGGAAGCATCGAAGGGTAAGACCGGACTGGGCCTCGTGGCCGACGGGATGACCGAGTTCGACGGCATGGTCGGACAGCTCTTGAAGAAGCTCGACGACCTCGGCATCGCGGACAACACGATCGTCGTGTGGACGACCGACAACGGCGCCGAAGTGTTCTCGTGGCCCGACGGCGGCACGACGCCGTTCAAGGGCGAGAAGAACACGAACTGGGAAGGCGGCTACCGCGTGCCGTTCGTGATGCGCTGGCCGGGCGTCATCAAGCCGGGCACCGAGATCAACCAGATCACCTCGCACGAAGATTTCGTCCCGACGCTCGTCGCCGCCGCGGGCAATCCGCAGGTGAAGGAGCAGCTGCTCGCCGGCTACCAGGCCGCCGGCAAGACGTTCAAAGTTCACCTCGACGGCTACGACCAGCGCGAGCTGCTCGCCGGCACCGGCCCGAGCAAGCGTGACGAGTACTTCTACTGGACCGACGACGGCAACCTCGCCGGCCTGCGCTTCGAGCGTTGGAAGCTCGTCTTCCTGGAGCAGCGCGTCGAAGGACTCGCCGTGTGGGAGAACCCGTTGATTCCGCTGCGCTTCCCGAAGCTCTTCGACCTTCGCGCCGACCCGTTCGAACGCGCGCAGACGGACGCCGGTGACTACGCCAGATGGCGCGTCGAGCACGCATTCGCACTCGTTCCGGCGCAAGCCTACGTCGCCAAGCACCTCGCGACCTATCGCGAGTTCCCACCGCGCCAGCGACCGGGCAGCTTCGCGCTCGATCAAGTGCTCGACAAGCTGCACGACCACGCGGGCGGCTCGAAGTAGCACGCAGACGAGGATTCGACCCGATTCGACTCGCCGCCCCGGTCGCCACCGGGGCGGCCCACACTCGCAACTGCCATGAAGAGGCTACTCGCGTCGACGATCTCCGTGCTCGCGCTTCTGAGCGCGACGCCCACGCACGCCCAGGATCCGCTCCCGTCATGGAACGACACGGCGCCGAAACGAGCGATCATTCAATTCGTCGAGAAGGTGACAAAGCCCGGTTCGTCCGACTTCGTGGCGCCTTCCGAGCGCATCGCCGTGTTCGACAACGACGGCACGCTGTGGGCGGAGCAGCCGCTCTACTTCCAGTTCCTGTTCGCCATCGACCGCGTCGAGGCACTTGCTCCGGCGCATCCCGAATGGAAGGACAAGGAGCCGTTCGCTTCCTTGCTGAAAGGCGACGTGAAAGCGGCACTGGCCGGCGGCGAGCGCTCGATCCTCGAGATCGTGATGTCCACCCACTCCGGGATGACCACCGACGAGTTCGAGAAGATCGTCGAGGACTGGGTTGCTACCGCGAAGCACCCGAAGTCCGGGCGTCTCTACACGGAGATGACGTACCAGCCGATGGTCGAGCTGCTCGCGTATCTGCGCGCGAACGGCTTCAAGACATTCATCGTTTCGGGCGGCGGTATCGAGTTCATGCGCGCGTTCGCAGAGAAGGTCTATGGCATTCCGCCGGAGCAGGTCATCGGCACGACGGGCAAGCAGAAGCTAGAGGTGCGAGACGGCAAGCCCGTGCTCGTCAAGCTGCCCGAGCTCGACTTCCTCGACGACAAAGACGGCAAGCCCGTCGCGATCCAAAAGTTCATCGGCCGGCGTCCCGTGATGGCGTTCGGCAACTCCGACGGTGATCTGCAGATGCTCCAATGGACGGCCGCAGGCCGCGGGCCGCGCTTCTGTCTCTACGTCCATCACACCGACGCCGCGCGCGAATGGGCCTACGATCGCGAGTCGCACATCGGCAAGCTCGACAAGGGGCTCGACGAAGCGAAGGCCAAGGGTTGGACGGTCGTGAGCATGAAAGACGATTGGAGCAAGATCTTCCCGTGAGTCGGCGCAACAAAGCCGCGCGCGCTACGGACGAGCGCTCCAATCGAATGCGCGTGTTCGTCGCAGCACTCGCCATCGCAACGGTTGCGACCGCCATCGTGGTCTTTCGCCCGTGGAGCGCAGCTCCGGCGGTCACCGCCGGTAACTCCGCGGTGAACGACGATGCTGCGCCGAGCTCCGACTATGCTCCGACCATCGAAAACGCGACGCCGGTTCCGACTCCCACGCCGGCGGGCATGGTGTGGATCCCCGGCGGCGAGTTCTCGATGGGAAGCGACGAGACTTGCGAGTCGTTGTGCAGCTTGCCCGGCCTGACGCGCGACGCGCTGCCGCTCCACCGCGTCTACGTGGACGGATTCTGGATGGACGCGACGGAGGTGACCAACGAGCAGTTTCGAGCGTTCGTCTCCGCCACGGGCTATGTGACCGTTGCCGAGACGAAGCCGACGCAGGCAGAGTTCCCGACGGCGCCGCCGGAGAACTTGATCGCCGGCTCGACCGTCTTTGCACCGACGCCGGTGCCGGTGATGTTGCACGATTACTTCCAGTGGTGGAGTTACGTCCCCGGCGCGAACTGGCGCCATCCGCTCGGGCCGGGCAGCGATCTCGAAGGCCGCGACAAGTTTCCCGTTGTGCAGATCGCCTACGAGGATGCGGTCGCCTACGCGAAGTGGGCCGGCAAGCGTTTGCCCACGGAAGCCGAGTGGGAGTTCGCCGCCCGCGGCGGGATGACCGGCAAGTTGTATCCGTGGGGCGATGAACTGAAACCCGGCGGGAAGTTCCAAGCGAACATCTACGAGGGTGAGTTCCCGGTCGAAGGCGGTGACACCGGCGAGGACGGCTTCAAAGGCATTGCGCCCGTTGCGCAGTTTCCGTCGAACGCCTACGGGCTCTTCGATGTCGCGGGCAACGTGTGGGAGTGGTGCAGCGATTGGTATCGAGCCGACACGTATGCGCAACGCGCGGCACGCGGCGGCGTGGTGCGCAATCCTCGCGGTCCCGATACACCGCTCGATCCGGCCGAGCCGACGGAGAAGAAGCGCGTCCATCGCGGCGGATCGTTCCTTTGCACGGATCAGTATTGCACGCGCTACATCGTCGGCACCCGCGGCAAGGGCGAGGTGCGCACGGCCAGCAATCACGTTGGCTTTCGCTGCGTCAAGCCGCGTTGATCGAGCGCGCTCGACTGGCGCGGTCAGCGCGCGCTCGTTGCCGCGCTCATGCCGCGCCACGCTTCGCCGCCGGATTCCAGGCGGCGCGCGAACGCGAGCTCTTCGGCGAGCGTCGCGTGCGCGGGCTTGGGCGACTCGTTCGGATTCAAGCAGAAGACATCCCACGCCTCGCCGCGGATGCCCCATTGGCGCACGTGCCATTCGCCCGCGCGTGAGCGTTCGAGCGGGAACGCGATGCAGCGCCACGGCTTGTACTTCCACTTGTCGCCTTCGCGCGCGCCGACCTTGTGCAGCACGCAGCCTTCGTTCGCGAAGACGCACCAACCGTCGACGACGGCGAGCGTCGGCAGCCCTTCCTTGCGCCGGTTCGTGAGGAAGCCTTCGCGCGTCACACGCGCGCGCGCGCGCTCCGTCAAGTGCGGTAAGAACTTGTCGACGTTCTCGGCCAGGCGCGCGGCTTCACCGGACTCGACCGGCGGGCGGCCGTTCTTGCAGCACACGCCGCCGCACGTGGGGAAGACGCACTCGAAGCGCGCAGTGTCCTGGCCGTGGATGGGGAGCTCGTTCATCGGGTTCGTGCGGCGGGCGCGACGTCAGCGCTCCGCTCGATCGAGCGCGACGACGTACGTCACCTTGTCGTCGCCGCGCGCGTAGAAGTCGGGGATGCGCGCGACTTCGCGGCAGCCGTACGCGAGGTAGAACGCACGCGTCGCGTCGTACGAAGGCTTCGACGCCGTCTCGATCACGATCATGCGGCCGCTCGTCGCGCGCACGGCTGCGCGCGTCGCGTCCATCAAGCGGCGGCCGATGCCCTGGCCGTGCAGCGTCGGGTCGACGGCGATCCAGTACAGGTCGAATACGCCGTCCGTCATCGGTGTCGCGCCGAAGCACGCGTACCCCGCGACGCGACCGTCGCACTCGGCGACGAGGAAGCGGTACCCGACCTCGCTCGGTGCGTCGACGAGCTCGAGCGCGACGGCGACTTCGGCGTCGTTGAACACGCCGGTCGCGCGCAGGATCGACTCGATCGGGGCGCGATCGGAGCGCGCGAGTCCGCGCAGCACGGGCTCCACGTCATGGAGCGACCGTGCGAGCGCGGAGGATTCGGGGGAACGGGAACTCATGGACTCGTCGAGCGGGGTGTGAGGCGGCCGATGATACTCGCTCGACGGCGCGTCAGATGCCGTAGCGCACACGCGCGTTCTCGACGATGTGTGCGATCAGTTCGGGATAAGCGAGCCCGGCGCGTGCCGCGAGGATCACGATGTCGCCGGTGATCGGGTTGAGGCCGGGCAGAGGGTTCACCTCGAGGAAGCGCGGCTCGCCGGCAGCGTCGAGCCGCACGTCGACACGCGCGATGTCGCGGCAGCCGAGTGCGCGGTAGGCCGCGAGCGCGACGTCCTCGACGGCGCGGATCGTACGCGCAGGCACGCGCGGCGGCACGTGGTACTCGACCTCCGTCTCCCAATTGCGCTTGACCTCGAGCGAGTACACGAACTCGTCGACGCGCGCGCGCTTCGGCGCGATCTCCATCGCCGCGATCGTGCGCGCGGAGGTGCCTTCGCCGAGCAGTCCGACCGTGAACTCGATGCCCGTGCAGAACTCTTCGACGAGGACGGGCTGCCGGTAATCGCCCGCGAGGCGCGCGACCTCTGCGCGCAGCGCCGGTAGGTCGCCCACGCGCGAGTGCTTGCGCACGCCGATACTCGAACCTTCGAAGAGCGGCTTCGCGATCAGCGGGAAGCGCAAGGCCAAGTCTTCCGCTTGCGCGGCCGACGCGACGACGGCGAAGCGCGGCGTGCCGACGCCGGCCGCCTCGACCACGCGCTTCGCCATCGCTTTGTCGAGAGTCAGCGCGGCTGTCAGCGGGTCGCTGTGCGTGACCGGAATGCCGAGCATCTCGCACACGCTCGGCACGTGTGCTTCGCGCGAGCGCGTGCCGCAACCTTCCGCAAGGTTGAAGACGAGCTGCGGGGGCCGCTCGAGCACGTGCTCGAGGAAGCGCCGTCCTCCGCCGAGCCGGCGTGGACGGTGGCCGGCTTCGACGAGCGCGCCTACGATCGCGTCGACGGTCGCGTCGGAGTCGTACTCCTCGAGGCGGTCGTCGGGACCGTCCTCGCGCTCGTGGAAGTCCGAGCGCAAGTCGAACGCGAGGCCGATGTCGAGGCCGCGGAGCATGGCGGTCTCCGTGCTCAGTTCGTCGCGCCGCTCTCCGGTCGCGGCGGTGCCGCTTCCGCGCGCTTCAGCCGCTCTTCGCGCGAATGGCCGCGGTGCACCCAGCCGCTCTTGCCGACGACCTTGCGGCCGTTGCCGTTCGTGTGGCCGTTGCCGTTGCCGTTGCCGTTGCCGTTGGAAGCGGCACCGTTGCCGTTCGTGTGGCCGTTCGCGTTTCCATTGCCATTCGCATGCGCGCCCTTAGACGGCGTGTGCTTGACCGCGAGCTCGCCGCTCGCCGGTCCACGCGAGCGGCCCGTCGGCTCGTTGTACTCGAACAGCTTGTTCTGGAAGTTGCGCAACACCGCGCGCTTCTTCTTCGCGTCGTACTGCAAGAGGTACTGCGGGCCGACCGGGATCTTGCCGCCGCCGCCGGGCGCGTCGATGACGTACGTCGGGATCGCGAGCCCGCTCGTGTGACCGCGCAGGCCCTCGATGATCTCTATGCCCTTCGACACGGGCGTACGGAAGTGCTCGCCACCGCGGATCGGATCGCACTGATAGAGGTAGTACGGCCGCACGCGCATCTTCATCAAGCCCGTGCACAAGCGCCGCATCGTCTCGACGTCGTCGTTGACGCCCTTGAGCAGCACCGCTTGGTTGTTGAGCGGGATCCCGGCACGCGACAGCTTGTCACAGGCGGCCGCGGCGTCGGGCGTGAGCTCGCGCGGATGGTTGAAGTGCACGTTGATCCAGAGCGGGTGGTACTTCTGGAGCATCTCGCACAGCTCGTCGCCTTCCGCGCCGAGCATGCGTTGCGGCAGCGACACCGGGACTCGACTGCCGATGCGGATGATCTCGAGGTGCGGAACGGCGCGCAGCTTCGACAGGATCGACTCGAGCTTCTTCGTGCCGTACGTCAGCGGATCGCCGCCGGACACGACGACGTCGCGCACCTGCGGCGTGCGCGCGATGTAGTCGACCATGCGGTCGATCTCGATGTCCGGCACGGCATCCTCGTACATGATCCGCTTGCGTGTGCAGTAGCGGCAGTAGATCGCGCACGAGTTGCTGATCACCATCAGCACGCGATCCGGATAACGGTGCGTGATGCCCGGCACCGGCGAGAAGTTCTCCTCGCCGAGCGGATCCTCTTCACCCACGTCGCGATAGACGTACTCCTCGACGATCGGCGCGACCTGACGCAGGATTGGATCGTCCTTGTCCTCGGCGTCGACGAGCGCGAGGTAGTACGGCGTGATTCCCATGCGGAAGTCACGCAGCACCTCGCGGCGCATGTCCCACTCGGCCGCCGGAATCGGCAAGTGTGCGGCGAGCTCTTCGAGCTTCGTGATGCGATTGCGGAACTGCCACCGCCAATCGTTCCACTGCTCGTCGCTGACGTCGGGGAAGTAACGGGCCTTGCCGGTGCGAACGGTCCGCTCGATCGGGAGCGTGACGCTTTCGTGCAACATGTGGGGAACATCCTGCTCAGCCAGTGCGCGGCGCACATCGCCCGCTCCGGCCATCGTCGTGGGGGAAACGAACAGAGACGAGCCGACCGGTTGGGGGCGCGGCGCGGCCGTGGAATCGGCACTCGAGCTCGAACGTCGGCGCTTCGCCGACACGGAACTTGGAGGCGGCGTCTCGGGCCGCGGTGGAGCATTCAGCGCGCTGCGAGTGCGCGCGGCGCGCGGCTGACCACGTTCTGGAAACGGATCGGAGGCGGACGCGTCGCGTTCCGACGAAACGGCTAGCTCCGAGGAAGAGAGTACGTCGGCAGACCTCGGGATCGGCGTGGTCATGGGTGTCGTGAGGGCGCGTGTTCTACTGCGCTTGCGCGAGTCTCGAAAGCGTGGATCGCGAACTTTTCGCGGCGTGTACACGGCTCGCGTGTGCGTCGGAAATCACCGGGGTCGGCTGCATGTTCGTCGATGGCTTCGTGGATAACGTGTGAACATCCGTGGAGAAGGGATTCCAAGAGCAAGCCCGTGAAAGCAGATGCCTGCTTCCACGGGCACGTGTCATGGACCCCCCGATGCCTACTTCGGTTTCGGCGGCGCCGGCTTCGTCGTCGGCGTCGTCGCACTCGGACGCGCAGTGGGCGCGCCCGGCGTGCTCGTCGGTGTCGGTTTGCTCGTCTGTGAAGGGTTGGGTTTGGAGTTCGACATCGTTCATTCCTCGCCCCGGCGTGCTTCGCGCCGGGGCTCGTCGGCTTCCTGCGCGCGAGACGCGCCCGGAGTCGAGCGCGCTAAGGCAATGCGCGTACCAGCCGCCGCGGTCCCACATGTAGGTTGTCCAAGCCCGCCGACCACAACCACTTGAGCAGTTGCGGCGGACGGCGCGCTCCGCGGGCTGGATTCCGATCGGAGCTTCGGCATCCTTTTTCATCGGACGTCGAGGCTCCGGTTCCGATCGGTTCGGTGGCCGCGGCTCCGATGTCTAGAGGGATCCCGCCATGCTCGTTCGTGTCCTGCTCGCCATCGACGACGCGCGTCTCCGCGCGCGCTTGCGCCGCACGCTCGCCCAAAACGATGTCCTTGTGGAGAGTGTGGAGAACTCCGAACGCGTGTGGATGGAGCTCGCGCGCGCCGCGTGCGACATGGTCGTCGTCAGCCGTGCGCTCGTGCCGGATCCGGTCGTCGAGAGCCTGCAGTCGTTCCGCAGCCTGCCCGAAGCTCCCGAGGTCGTGATCCTCGACGAGAACGATGACCCGGAGAATCGTGCGCGCTGGATGGCCGCCGGTTGCCACGCGGTGCTCGCGCCGAACCTGTCGACCACGGCGCTGCGCGACGTGATGCACGCGCTGCTCGGACGCCAGCGCAGCGCGGCGGCCACGAAGCTTTTCGCCGGGCGCTCGCTGACCGAGCCGCGCCTCTCGGACTTCATCACGTCCAGCGCGGCGATGCACACGTTCATGAGCCTCGTCAATCGCGTCGTCGCGTCGGACACTTCGCTCCTGATCCTCGGCGAGACCGGCGTCGGCAAGGAGCACCTGGCGCGCGCGATCTACGCCGAGAGCCCGCGCGCGAGCGGACCGTTCATCGCGGTCAACTGCGGGGCGCTGCCGGAAGCGCTGCTCGAGAGCGAGCTGTTCGGTCACGAACAAGGTGCGTTCACCGGCGCCACGCGCTCGCGGCGCGGGTGCTTCGAGCTCGCGCACCGCGGCGTGCTCTTCCTCGACGAGATCGGCGAGCTGCCGCATCACTTGCAAGTGAAGCTGCTGCACGTGCTGCAACGCCGCGAGATCCAGCGTCTCGGCAGCGAGAGCGCGTTCAGCGTCGACGTGCGCGTCATCGCAGCCACCAATCGCGACATCGAGGCCGAGGTGGAGGAGAAGCGCTTCCGCACGGATCTCTACTACCGGCTCAGTGTCGTGACGCTCGCGATCCCGCCGTTGCGCGACCGCAGCGAGGACATCGCGGTGCTCGTCGACAGCTACCTCGACTATTTCCGCGGCCACATTCGTCGCAACGTCACGGGCATCACGCGCGAGGCGCTCGACGCGCTGCGCCGCTACGACTGGCCCGGCAACGTGCGCGAGCTCGTCAACATCATCGAGCGCGCGATGCTGCTCTCCACCGGCGAGGACATCCAGCTCGACGACTTGCCGGAATCGATCCGCAATCTCGGGCCGGCGTACGTGCCGCGCGTGATTCCGGCCGGCGCGGTGCCGGGGCCCGACGCGCTCGCGCCGGCGCTACTTCGCAAACCGCTGCGCCAAGCGCGCGAAGCCGTGCTCGCGGATTTCGAGATGAACTATCTCGTCGGACTCTTGCGCGAGACGAACGGCAAGATCGGCGAGACCGCGCGACGCGCGGGGATCGAACCGCGCTCCTTGTTCGACAAGATGAAGAGGTTCGGGTTGAAGAAGGAAGACTTCCGCGCGGCGAAGGCGGAGTGAGGCCGCATGTCACCCCGTCATGCGTTGCCGGGCTACTGTGTCGTATACGTCGTGAAGTCCGAGAGCCAGACTTGACCGGAGTAACCCTCGGTCGCGTATTGAATGTTGCTCAGCGCCTTCTTGCTCTCGAACATGCCGTCGTTGTCGGCATCGAACAGCATGCCACTGAAGATCTTGCCTTGATTGTTCTGTCCGCGGAGAATGTGCACGCGGCCCTCCATGTAGTGCTGCTTGCAGTGCATGCTCCTTGCAATCTCGATCATCGACCAATCCGATGTGCCATACAGTAGAGTTGGCATGACGCTGCCATGGAGTGGCACGCGATAAAGTGCCTTTGGTGTAGCGCCAAGCACGAGCAAGAATCGGCCCTGCGGATCCGGAGAGATGTCCCAAACGCAGTTGGGCCCGAATGCATCGCCACGATAGAGTTCCACGCGCTCTTGACGCGGAATGAGCAGACGGGTTTCGATGGGCGTAGTCGTTCCACCAGTAACCCCGCCACCTGCACCGGGGATGGGAGTCGCGGGTGTTCCAATTGCCTGTGGTGCAGGCTCAATGTGAAAGAATCGACCTCCTGGATGTGGATCCAAGACCCAACGCTCCAGGATCGTCTCGAGCGACCTTCCCCTGCCGGCAATGTAGAGTTCGTCTGCCTGCCGACCGGCAACCGCGTAAACGTCGTAGGCCGTGTCAAAGTAGTACTGAACCTTCTCCCAAGTGCCTTGTGGCGTGCGCTCTCGGTTGATGACGTGGATCCACTTCTTTCCCGGCAACCAGAACACTTCCTGGATGAAGTCGTCGGTGTGGACGACGGCTCGTGCCGCTCGGTCGCCGGTAGGCACCTGCGTGGGGTCGGAATTCAAGTGTGACGACTGGCTGGCCGCGGCTCCAGCATCCGCCTCGGATCGATGTCTTTTGATGAAGAAGACGCCACCTATTGTTGCGCCGGTAACTAGGATTATCAAAGCGAGCTTGTACATGATTGGATGACCTGCTAAGGGCAATATGGGCAGTCGGGAATGACTTCGTTGTTTGGGTAGTCGCTTGAACAGCCCGATGGAGGCGGAGGTATCACCAGATCGGGGCATGATGGCGATGGTGCGTAGGCCGGAGAGCTGCAAAGGCAGTCCTTCGCGGCTGCGGCACCGTTTCGAGTGTTCGTTTTGTCGCGCTGCTCGTCTCCGCCTGCGCAGACACCTGCTCGCGTCGCTTCGAGTGCCGCGATCTCGTCGACGGGCAAGGGAGATTCCGCCCTGAGCGCATAAATCGCGTCTCCTATCTCGTCTGCCTTGTCGCACGCATATTTGGCCGCGTCGGTTCGGATCGCTATGTGCTGGCAGCTATCGAACGCGTTATTGTCTGGGGCATCAGAATCCGACAAGCACTTATGGGAGAGCTCATGACGGATGTGCACCGACAAAAGACCCTGGCCGAGTGGCGAATTGAAGTCGACTCCGGGATGACTCGTGTGATACGTGCGGCGCAGAGTGACAGGATACACGGTGATGGTGTCGTCCCAAACTAGGCCACCTTCCCAGAACATCGAATTATTGATTGATCTAGGGTCGTCGTCGTACTCAAAATCCACGTCGTTCGGTTCAATGCCGCCATTCGCCATTAGTGCGGCGGCGGCCAAAGTCGCGGTGGAGACAGTGGGTGGTGGTGAGATGCATGCAGTGCATTGAGCTCTGATCGACGAGGTCAACCCTAGCACGCAAAGCATGATCGTTCCAACGCGAGCGCATCGTATGGAATGAGTGGTGGCGAGCATGAGCAGTTCTCCGTGGAAATGACGTGGACGCGTCTGCGTCCACGCGCAAGCCTCACGGGAACGAGGGTGTTGTCAAGAGCCCTTCAGCTATTCGATGAGATGACGCGATTCCGGCTGAAGAAGGAGAGCTTCCGGGCAGCGAAGACGGAGTGAAGCCTCACGCCCTCGCCACGAGCCACCGCCACGGCCGGTACACGACTGCTCCAACGGCGATCACGCTGAGTCCGATGCCCACTTGCCGCGCGTCGGCGCGCCACAGCGTCCCGATGACGAGCGTCGCAGCGAGCAGGAAGTACAGGATCGGCGCCATCGGATAGAGCGGGCTCTTGAACGGCCGCGGCAAGTCGGGCCGACGCTTGCGCAGCGTGAGTAGCGCGAGCGCCGCGAGCGCGTGGAAGATCCACTCGACGAATACGACCGAGTCGGCGACGACTCCCGCTCGTGCCCAGAACCAGTAGGCGAGGCAGAGCACGAGCTGCACGCCGAGGGCGAGGATCGGCGCGCCGGTTCTCGAGTGCAGGTGCTCGAAGCGCTTGAAAAACAGGCCCTCCTTCGCCATCGCGACGTACAGCCACGGCGTCGCGATGATCGTCACGGTCACGACGCCGAGCGCCGATATGCCCATCGCCGCGCGCAGGATCTCGCCGCCGGTGCCGCCGAGCGTGCGGCGCGCCATCTCGTTCGCGAAGCCGACGTCGGCGCGCAGCCCGTCGACGCCGAGCACGCGCAGGTACGCCATGTTGATCGCGAGGTACACGACGACGACGCCGCCGACGCCGAGGATCACCGCGCGCGGCAGCGTCTTCTGCGGGTCCTTCACCTGCGGCGCGATGTAGCACAGGAGCTGCCAGCCTCCGCACGAGAAGAGCACCGGCAGCATGGCTTGCAGCATGCGCGAGCCGAGCTGATCGGGAATGGGCGCGTGCGCGATCGCTCCCGGCGGCGGCCCGTCGAACACGAGCCAAGCGCCGGCGGCCATCGCGCCGATCGCCGCGAGCTTGATGAGCATGCACGCGTTCTGAAAGGTCGCGCCGGCCTTCACGCCGAGCATCGAGAGGCCCGTGATCGCGGCGAGCAGGATCGCGCCGGCGACTTGCGAACTTCCGCTCCCGCTCGGTCCGATGCCCGGCACGAGGCCGTGCAAGCTCGTGACGGCGATCGACATCATCACGGAGATCGCGCCGCTCGAGATCGCACACAGCACCACCCACGCGAACAGGAACGCGACGAAAGGTCCGAACGCTTCGCGCAGGAACACGTACCAGCCGCCGGCGTGCGGCAGCGACGCGCCAAGCTCCGCGAACGTGAGCGCGCCGTTGATCACGATCAGCCCGCCGAGCACCCAGGCGGCGAGGAAGAGCCCTGGATGCGGCAGCGCTTCGGCGACGGCGTGAGGGTTGAAGAAGATCCCGACGCCGACGACGCCGCCCATGACGATCATCGTCGCGTCGAACAAGTTGAGCCGCGGTGCGCTCGTCACGATGCGCGAGCATCGCCGCCGTGCACGCTCGGTGCAAGGCGCGCGCGAGCGGCCCGATCGCGTGCATGTGTGACGAGTGCCAGCAGCCGGCGCCCAACCAAGGGCGAGCCACCGGCGTCGCGCGGTGAGCCGCTTGCACGTGCCGGGTCGACCCGGCGTGATGGCGTGCTCGAGCCATGCGACACCTGCATCGATCGATGGGAGACGGCGGTCGTCGCCGTGTGCGCGCAGGCCGCGTGCGTTGGCGTTGGATCGCCGTCGGCGCTCTGCTCGTCGTCGTCGCGCTGCCGCCGATCGGGCTCGCGCTCGCTCGGCGCTATTTCGGCGCGACGTCGTCGAAGTCGCCCGATTCGTTTCGCACAGCGGCCAGCGAGGGTGCACGCGCGCTCGTCGATCGAGCGCTCGAGGGTCTCGATCCGCACAGGATCGCCGACTACCACGCACACGTCGCCGGTGTCGGCGCGGGCGGCTCCGGCTGCGAAGTGAGTCCGAAGATGCTCACGTGGCTGCACCCGCGGCAGCGCGTGCAGTTCCTCTTCTACATGGATGCGGGCGGCGTCAGCGATCTCGAGCGCGCGGACGAGCAATACGTCGCGCGCTTGCGCGACCTCGTGCTCGCGGTGCAGCCGCGCGCGCGACTCGGGTTGCTCGCGTTCGATCGCTGCTACACCCAGGACGGTGCGCGCGACGACGCGCACACCGCGATGCACGTGCCGAACGAGTACGTGCTGAAGCTCGTCGACGCGCAGCCGGATCTCTTTCGCTCGGTGATCTCGGTGCATCCGTACCGGAAGGATGCCGTCAGCGAGCTCGATCGCTGGGCCGCGCGCGGCGCGCGCGTCGTGAAGTGGCTGCCGAACGCGATGGGCATCGATCCTGCGGACCCGCGCTGCGACGCGTTCTACGATCGGTTGAAGCACTGGAACATGGCGCTGCTCACGCACGCGGGCGAAGAGCAAGCCGTCGATTCGGCGCACGGGCACGACTTCGGCAATCCGCTGCGGCTGCGTCGCGCGCTCGATCGCGGCGTGAAGGTGATCGTCGCGCACTGCGCGACGCTTGGAGACTTCGAAGACAGCGAAGACCCTGCGCGCTCCAGCCGGCCGGCGTTCGAGCTCTTCCTGCGCTTGATGGACGATCCGCGCTACGAGGGGCTCGCCTTCGGCGAGATCTCGGCGATCTGCCAGAGCAATCGCGACAGCGCAAACGTGGCGACGTTGCTCGCGCGTAGCGATCTGCACGCGCGGCTCGTCAACGGCAGCGACTGGCCATTGCCTGCCATCGACGCAATCGTGTCGACGCGCGCGTTCGAGAGCGCGGGATTTCTCACGCGCCAGGAGCGCGAGGCGCTCGACGAGCTCTACGACTTCAATCCGTGGCTGTTCGACCTCGTGCTCAAGCGCACGCTGCACAATCCACAGACCGGCGCGCAGTTCTCGCCGCGCGTGTTCGAGGAGCACCCGCTGTTGCCGTTGTGACGGCCCTAGATCCTTGTGTCCGATCCGCGCGCTTCGCTTGAATAGCCTTCTCCAGTCCGAGTAACCCCGCGCCGCTCGCCATCACGACCATGATCCTCTCCACCACACCCACCATCGAAGGCCGTCCCGTCCAGCGCTACCTCGGCATCGTCACCGGCGAGGCCATTCTCGGCGCGAACATCTTCAAGGACTTGTTCGCCGGCATTCGCGACATCGTCGGCGGACGCTCGGCGACGTACGAGCGCGAGCTAGGCCGCGCGCGCGAAATCGCGCTGCAGGAGCTGCGCGAGAAAGCGGCGCAGCTCGGCGCGAACGCGGTCGTCGGCATCGACCTCGACTACGAGGTGCTCGGCACGAACGCCGGCATGTTGATGGTGAATGCCAGCGGCACCGCGGTCGTGATCGGCTGACGCCGCGCGCGTGTCGCTCAGCGCGGCGCGCATTGCGCGGTGACGATGGCGCGCAGGCGCGCCTCGGTGTTCGCGCCTTGGTAGCCGAGCAAGTAGTCGACCACCTGGCCGTCGCGTCCGATCACGAACACCGCGGGAATGCCCGACTTGTGGATGCCGTACGCGTTAGCCATCGAGCTTCCGTCGACGATCGGATAGGTGATGCCGAGCCGTTTCAACACCGACGTCGGATCGCCGTCGTCGGACCAGCGCGCGCCGATTACGACGAGCCCGCGCGCCTTGAACTCGTCATAGAGCTTCTGCACACCCGGCATCGAAGCGACGCACGGCGCACACCACGTCGCCCAGAAGTCGAGGACTACGACTTGACCACGCAAGCCCTCGAGCGTGATCGTGTTGCCGCCGAGGTCTTTCGCGCTCCACATCGGTCCCGCCGTGCCGGGTACGGGTCCGCCGAGCGTGAACTCGCGCACCGAGAAGCCCGCCGGCGACGCCGGCGCGGCTGGCCGTTCGATCCGTTGATCGAGCACACGCAGCGCGGTCCACGTCGACTCGGTCCTTCCGCCGTCCTTCGGCTCCCACACGCGCCGCGGGAGCGCGTCGTCGACGCCGATGTACAAGCGGTACTCGCTGCCGTTCGGGAGCGCCGCGGCGAGCACGTCGCACGCGACGCCGCCGACGTCTTCGCGCCCGACGACGCGCGGCGCATAGAGAGCGTAGTTCTCGAACGTGTCCGGCGACGTGAGAACGCCGATCGCGCCCGCGCCTCGCGCGTGCATGAGGAGCAAGCCGGCGCGGTACAGCCGGCTCGTCCAGAGCGTCTTCGTGGACGGATCGAGCACGTGCACCGTGTCCCCGTCGGTCCGCAGTGCGAGCGCGACGCCCACGGCGTCCGGTTCGCCGTCGAGCGTCGCGAAGAGCGGCTGCGACGCGTCGCCGATCGACACCGCGCCGCGCGCGCGAAACGTGTCCGACACCTTGTCGTCGGCTGCGATGGTGCGGCGCTCGAACGTGAACGCGAGTCCGGGTGCCGCGCGCAGTGCGCGCGCCGCCGCGCGACCGAGTTCACCGGCGCGATCGTGCGTCGCGGCGGCTTGCGAGAGCGCGGCGAGGAAGAGCGGCAGTGCGACGAGCGGGATCATGTCGTGCCAGCGTAGCCATCTGCCGCGTGACGGACGGTCGGTCGCGTGTCAAAGCTGAGCGCACGGGGTGGAGTGCGCCGCGCACACGCACCTATGGTGGCCACCGTCATTCGTCTCGCGCTCGCCTGTGCCGCCGGCGGAGTCTGTGGTGCGTGCGTGGGCGGTGTGGCGAGCAGCGCGTGCGCGTCGAGCCTCTGTCCTGCGTTCGATCCCACGTTCCTCTGGTCGCGCGCGATCGTCGGGAGCGGTGTCGTCGCGAACTCCGGGGCGTCGGCGCGGCCGGATCCGCGCGCCTGCGATCGCCAAGATCCGCCGTCGCCTTCCAATCCCTGACGTGCTGCCGCTGCGCGCTGCGACCTGACGCGCAAGTGCTGTAGGTCCGGCCGGACCACATCCGGGGTGCAACCGCGTGTCAACGCGGGTGTGACTGTCGTGCAAGCGTGCGAGCGATTGTCATCGTGACGGGCGGCGCTACACTCCTCGCCCGACCGTGCTCGACGGTCGTCGTCCACACACTCGAGAGCACGAATACAAAAGGAAGAGATGAAGCCGACGGCACTGGGGATGGTCGAGACCAAGGGTCTCGTGGGTGCGATCGAGGCGGGCGACGCGATGGTCAAGGCGGCCATGGTCGACCTCTTCGGCAAGGAAAAGGTGACTGCGGGCTACGTCACGATGTTCGTGATGGGCGAGGTCGGCGCCGTGAAGGCCGCGACCGACGCCGGAGCCGCCGCAGCGCGCCGTGTCGGCGAGCTCATCAGCGTCCACGTGATCCCGCGCCCGCACGAGCAGCTGCTGCGCATTTTGCCCGCGATGCACTCGCCGGGCGGCTCGGGTGGATCGGCCGGTGGCAAGGGCGGCGGTAAGCAAGCCGCGGACTGATCGCACCGCGGATCCCTGATTCGCGAACTACGCTCCCTCGATGGCGATCGACCTCGATCCCGATCTGCGCGCGCTTCAAGAAGTGCGCGACAGTGTCGCGCGCGCCAAGCGCGCCTGTGAAGCGATCCATCGCTACAACCAGGCGGAGACGGATCGCTTGTGCGCGGCGATGGCAAAGGCCGCCGCCGGCGCGGCGTTCGATCTCGCGCGGCTCGCGGTCGAGGAGACCGGCATCGGCCGCGTCCACTACAAGGTGCTGAAGACTCTCTTCGGCGCCGAGGGCGGCTGGGAGTCGATCAGGAACGAGAAGACCGTCGGCGTCATCGCGCGCGACGAGAAGCGCGGCGTGATCGAAGTCGCGACCGCCGCCGGCGTCGTCGCGGGCATCGTGCCGACCACGAATCCGACGTCCACCGCGATCCACAAGGCGTTGATCGCAGTGAAGGGCAAGAACGCGATCGTCATCAGCCCGCATCCGCGCGCGCGCCGTTGCATCGGCGAAGCCGTCGAGGTGATGCGCCGCGCGATCGAGCGCGCCGGCGGTCCGCCCGACCTCGTCGTCGCGCTCTCGAACCCGACGATCGAGTCGACGGGCGCCTTGATGAAGCACAAGGACGTCGCGCTCATCCTCGCGACGGGCGGCAGCGGCCTCGTGCACGCGGCGTACAGCTCGGGCAAGCCCGCATACGGCGTCGGCCCCGGCAACGTCCCGTGCTACATCGATCGCAGCGCGGACCTCGCCAACGCGGCGCGCAGCATCACCGCGAGCCAGAGCTTCGACAACGCGACGCTCTGCTGCTCCGAGCAAGCGCTCGTGCTCGATCGACCGATTGCCGGCGCGCTCGTCGCCGAGCTCGTCAAGCGCGGCGCACACCTGTGCGACGAGCAGGAAGCGAAAGCGCTCGCGCGCCTGTGCAACACGCGCGGCCACATGAATGCGGACGTCGTCGGCCTCGACCCGTGGAAGATCGCGGAGATGGCCGGCTTCGCGGTGCCGAAGCACACGACGATCCTGCTGGCGCACGAGAAGGGCGTCGGCGAGCAGTTCCCGCTGTCGATCGAGATCCTCGCGCCGGTGCTTTCGCTGCACACGGTCGACGGGTGGGAGGATGGCTGCCGCGTGTGCATGCAAATGCTCGAGTACGGCGGGCTCGGCCACACGCTCGCGATCCACGCGAAGGACGAGCGCGTGCTCGAGGCGTTCTTCCTCGAGAAGCCGGCGAACCGCATCCTCGTCAACGGCCCGGCGTCGCAAGGCGCCGTGG
The DNA here is from genome assembly GCA_046160865.1 of Planctomycetota bacterium. Lineage (GTDB taxonomy): Bacteria > Planctomycetota > UBA1135 > UBA1135 > JBJXHG01. The sequence continues at coordinate 21,129 of JBJXHG010000139.1, forward strand.
GCTACAGCACGAACCTCGTGCCTTCCATGAGCCTCGGCTGCGGCCCGCAAGCGGGCAACATCACGAGCGACAACATCACCGCGCGCCACTTGATCAACGTGAAGCGCGTCGCGTTCGTGCGCCGCGATTGGCACGACATCGAGGCGCGCGACCACGCGCGCGCGATGACGCTCACGCGCGAAGGTGCGCCGCGCGGCTCGGGAATCACGGGGGATCCGGCGCTCGGTCAAAGCGCTGCGCCGTCGAAGCGCGTGTCGCCGACGGTCGACGGCGCAAGCAACTGGCGCGGCAATCCGCCGGCGCTTCCACGCGTCGAGAGTGCGGCGTCTCCCCGCTTCACGTCGTCGACCGCGGACACGGCGCGCGCGACGACGCGCGGGATCGAAACGCCAGCCGTCGCGCCCGGCCGCGCGAGCGCGTCAGGATTCGCGCCGTCGTCGCCTGCACCGAGCTCGAGCCGCAACGTCGAGGTCCCCGCGGGATTCGCTGCGCCGTTCGTCACGTCGAGCCAAACCGGCATGCAAGCCCTCGTCGCGTCGTCGCTGGCGAGCGCACCGCGCAACACCGCGGCTCCCGCACCGATCGGAAGAGGGCCCGCGAGCGCGCCGACGTTCACCGCGAGCGCGCAGATCGCGAACACCGCGCGCTCTCAGGCGGCCGTCGTCTCGCGACCGCAGGCGAGCACGCACGTCGGCTCGAGTCTCTCGGCGACCGACATCCAACAGCTCATGTCGCACGCCGGCAGCGGCTGTCCGCTCGGACCGTGCAAGGGCTGCCCGCACAACGAAGTCACCACCGGCGCGTGCATGGCGTGATGCGCCGCGACGAATTCACAACGAGTAGGCTCACACGAGAAGGAATCCCATGGACAGCATGATCGCTCTCGGCTTGATCGAGACCAAAGGCTTGGTCGGCGCCGTCGAAGCGGCGGACGCGATGTGCAAGGCGGCGAAAGTCACCTTGCTCGGCAAAGAGATCTCCGGCGGCGCGCTCGTCACCGTGATGGTGCGCGGCGAAGTCGGCGCGGTGAAAGCCGCGACCGAAGCCGGCGCCGCCGCGGCGAAGCGCGTGGGGGAACTGGTCTCCGTGCACGTGATCCCGCGCCCCGCGCAGGATCTCGAGAAGTTCTTGCCCGCGATCCCGGACTCGAAGTGACGCACGGAGCGCGGCTCGCTCGCGAGCGCGCGCACCTCACATGCCCACCTCGACGAACCCGATTTCGCGATCGGTCGAACTGCGCGGCGCGGTCTACATCGACAAGATGCAGCCGCAGTTCGCCGCGACGGTCGCCACCAACTCGCACGGGTTCTTTCCCGTCGCAGGCGAGAGCTCGTTCTGGCTCGAGGTGCGTCCGGGCATCGTGATCAATCGATTGATGGACGTCGCGCTGAAGTCGTGCGACGTGAAGCCGGGCGCGCTCGTCACCGAGCGCTCGTACGGCACGCTCGAGGTGCACTCGCCCGATCAAGGCATGGTGCGGCAAGCGGGTGCGCTGATCTTGAAAGCCGCGGGCGTCAGCGAGAGCGATGCGCTCGCGCCGAACGTCATGACGAGCGAAGTGATCCGCAAGATCAGCGATCACCACGCGATGATGATCAACCAGACGCGCGCGGGGATGCTCGTGCTCGGCGACGACACGCTGTTCACGCTCGAGGTGAATCCGGCGATCTACGTCGTGCTCGCGGCGAACGAAGCCGAGAAGGCGTCGCCGATCCGTCTCGTCGGGCTCGGTGCGGAGGGCGCGGTCGGTCGTTTGCGTCTCGCCGGCACGGACGCCGAGATCGACGAAGCGGTGAAAGCCGTGACGCGCGCGCTGCAAGGCATCGCGGGACGCTCGAACACGGGGGTCGACTGATGTTCCTCGGTCGCGTGGTGGGCGAGGTTTGGGCGACGCGCAAGGTCGAAGATCTGCGCGGGCATCGCTTGCTCGTCGTCGAGGCGCTGGACGAGAGGCGCGATCCCTCCGCGCCGAAAGTGACACCGGTCGTGTGCGCGGATCCGCTGGGAGCGGACCTCGGCGAGCACGTCGTCGTCGCGTTCGGCAAGGCCGCGCGCGTCGCGTGCGGCGGCGACGGCGACTACGCGCTCGAGGCCGCGATCGTCGGCATCGTCGACGACTTCGACGTGCCCGGCGCGCCGGACACGTGGCGCATGCAAGAGCTCGCGGACGTGCGCCAAGCCCGCCTCGAGCGCTCGAGCGCTCGAGGCGATGACCACGGCTCTCGCGCGCACGGCGATGACCACGGCTCTCGCGCGCGCGCGGACGCCGGCGGCGACGCGACGACGAAGGGAGCGGGCTGATGATCGTCGGCACCGTCGTCGGCAACGTCTGGTCGACGAAGAAGGATCCGACGCTGTCGGGATTGCGCTTCCTCGTCGTGCAGCCGTACACGCTCGACGGCAAACCGTCGGCCGAGACGATCGTCGCCGTCGATCCGCTCGGCGCTGGCATCGGCGAGCGCGTGCTCGTCGTGTTCGGCCGCGCCGCGCGTCACGCGATCGGCAAAGGACACGACGTCGGTTTCCAGACCGCGATCAGCGCGATCATCGACCGCATGGAGCTCGACGACGGCCGCGTGATCGGACCGGTCGCCGGCGAGGACCGCGGCGCGGCGCGCGCGTGAGCATCGAACGAAGTTCAGAGGACGAAGCATGAATCGCAACGACGTGAACCCGGAAGTGCGCGACGACGCGGTGCTCGAAGCGTGCATCGGCGTGCTCGAGCTGTGCTCGGTCGCGCGTGGAGTCGAGGTCGCCGACGCAGTGCTCAAGGAGGCGCGCGTCGAGCTGCTCTTCGCGACGCCCGTGCAGCCCGGCAAGTACGTGATGTTGTTCACGGGCGGCGTGCAGGACGTCGCGGCGTCGGCGCGTCGCGGCGCCGAGCTCGCGGGGCCGGACCTCGTCGATCAGCTCGTCCTCCCGCAGGTGCACGAGCAGGTCGTCCCGATGCTCAAGCGCAAGGGCGGCAAGATCAACGGCCGCTTGGACGCCGTCGGCATCATCGAGACGATGACCGTCGCGTCGACGATCCAAGCGGCCGACACGGCCTTGAAAACCGCGACCGTCGACCTGATCGACCTGCGCATCGCGAACGGGCTCGGCGGCAAGAGCTTCTTCACCGTCACCGGCGAAGTGAGCGACGTGCGCGCGTCGGTGATGGCCGGTGCGCGGCGCGCGCAGGAGAGCGGTCAGCTCGCGCGCGACGTCGTCATCCCGCGTCCGCACGAAGGTCTCGTGCGTCACCTGTGAGCTCGAAGCCATGCCGCGCCGTTTCTTGACCGTCGAAGACCTCCTGCGCTCGGGCAAGCGCGAGGTCGTCGTCGACGCGGATACGATCGTCACGCCGCAAGCGCTCGACGCCGCCGCGGCTCACGGGATCACGATCACGACGTCGAGCGGCGCGTACACCGAGCCCGCGCCGGATCGCGGTCCCGACGCCGAGCGCGCGCAACGCACTCTGCCGCACTTGCCCGAGAGCGATGACGCAGCGAACTTGCCGACCGGAGTCGTCGTCACTGCGGTCGGCAAGAATCGCCCCGGTGTGCTGGGCGAAATTACCGGAGCCCTTGCGGAGGCGGGAGCAAACGTGCACGACATCAGCCAGAAGGTTGTCGAGGGCTACTTCCACCTCCTTCTCACCATCGAACTCCCCTCCGGCGAGAGCTTCGCTGCCGTCAAAGCCGCCATAGAGTGCCTAGGCGGACCGGATGATTACGTCGTGCGCGTGATGCACGAGCGCGTGTTTCGATTCATGCATCGCGTTTGACTGAGACTAGGAAGCAGACCGCTGATCAGCCTTAGGCTCATTGATTGACTTGTCCTGCTGACCCAAGCGCATGACCTCGACGTAGGTCTTATTCCATAGGTTGTTGATGTCGAGATACTTGCGCGCGCACGCAAGTGTAAGCAAGAGGATCAGTACAAGCCACGCGAAGTCCAGCATCAGTGCAATGATCGTCAGGTGGTCATTGAACAAGATTCCCCGGTCGAGCGTGTAGAAATCATAGCCAAGAATGACGAACTGAACCACCGCTGGCAGTGAGAACAGCGTGTAGGGCACCAGGTCCCAGAATAGTTCGTTCTTCACGTCCTGCAATCGGGGCGAAGTCAACACCTGGTGCATTGCAAGCGCGTGATAGACGGAGTCGAGCTGACGTACATGCTTCTCGCGCTGGTCGGACGACTCGTGTTGGCCGTGACCCGCCTTGCGCTCTTGATCTCGTTCGCGATTCGCTTGCGCTTCGCGCTCATCCTGTTTCTTGTCATCCTCCTCGGCTTGATCGAACGTGGATTGCAGGTTCTGAAGTTCGCGTTGAAACGCGAATCGAAGCCACAATAGGAGCACAATGAAGCACAAACCTGCGATAGGCCCCAAGTCGTTCACGTCGAATCTGATGCCGACGAAGGGGACGGTCACGACGGTCGTGTTGTCTACGGCGGCATGTTGAATCGTATGGAGCTTCGCCTGCAGGATCGCGTACTCTCGCATGGCTATGCCGAACTCGGGCGCCAGCGACGGAAACTCGGTTCTGAGGTACTGCTTTGCTCTCTTGAACCGAGGCAGCTCTTCTTTGCTGATGATCGTATCCACCAACTCACGCTTCTCTGGCGGACGAGTGAAGCCCAGCGGCACCTCGCCCGCCTCAAGTTGAGCTACCTCTTTCGAATAGTCGCGCTCGAGCAGATACGGGTACCACTTCACGACGTCGTGAAGCACGCGGAGCCGTTCATTGGTCCAGCTCCAGTGGAACGAGTTCCAGAGCGCGACGAACGCGAGGATGCTCGCGATGTTGATCGCGATGATTACGAACCTTGCACGGTCCGAGGACGCGTAGCACGCCTTGATGTGCTCTTGGGTCGTCGACTCTGGGACGACTCGAACGTCGACGGACCGATCGATCCTGATTCTTTTCATCTGACTTGGATCCCTGTGCACAATCATTCAGCCCGAGTCGTCGCTGACCTCGTGCTGGACCGAAGGATGCCGCAGTGGACGGTATCACGACTCATCGAATGCTGCTCGTTCGTCATGAGCATGCCGAATCCACCGGTTTCTCTCCCTATCTACGCGAACTGCGAGCGCAACTGTATCGCTTGTGGCGTAAGCTCGCAAGGTGGACGGTTTCTAGTCGCCGACTGACTGTGCTGCACCGCTTCTGTGTGCTGCATGAGCGAGACGATTCACAGCGCAAAGGCTGGAGATCGTGTGAACCGCAAGCGGAACTGTGTGGGAGGATTCGTGTCCCCCTCCGACGAACTGCAGTACCTCTCGATTCGGCCATCCAAATCGCACCGGACCGGCTCAGAGCGAGGATCGACAACGGTGAGCACCGCGATCGGTTCGAGGTTTCTCACGACATCGCCGCGTTCGTGCTGCCTCGTGCGGTGTCCAGAGAAGCTCGGCGACACGGAATCACTTCTCGTTGAGCTCGTTGAGCGATATTGCTCCGCGGGGCCGACCGACGAGTTGCTTCCGTGCCATGCGTGGCCTTGCGCTTGCGGCACATGCGATCAGCGAGCAGGCTCACCCCATGAAGTTCCGGCGCGAGGACATCCAAAAGCTGAGCATCCCCGAGCGCATTCAGCTCGTCGAAGACATTTGGGACAGCATCGCGGAAGCGTCCGAATTACTTCCCGTGACCGACGCTCAGCGCAAGGATCTCGATCGCCGCCGCGAGGAATACCGAAAGAATCTCACCGACACGCGCACGTGGAGCGAAGTGCGCGAGCGTCTCGAAGGTGACCAGTGACCATTCACTCGTGCAGCCGAGCAGGATCTCCTCGAAGCGCAGCGCTGGTATCGGCGGCAAGCGCGCGGTCTGCACCTGGAGTTCGTTCGAGCGGTCGAGGCGGAAGTCGCCGCGATCGAGAGCCTTCCCGAGAGCCGACCGATCGTTCATCACGACGTGCGAAGGGCCGTGATGCGTCGATTTACACACGGCGAAGCGGCCAGAGACGCGCGAGCGACGAATGCGCGAGTCGATCGGTCTGCTCGCAGCTCGACGGAAGCTCGGTCTGAAATAGCGCGGTCGGGGCGCGCGTCACGGTCCGCTTCGCCTACGGCACCCACGTCACCGCAATCGTATTGGTGTAGTTCGCGGTGCCGGGTGTGCAGAAGGCAGCCGCGTTGCGGTAGTACGCCGTGTAGAAGTGCGTGCCGCCGCTCGCGGGGACCATGCCGAGCACGGACAGCGCGGGCTCGCCGATGCCGGGATGGCTCGATGCGTTGCCGGAGTTCGTCTTCGAGCCCAGTCGGCGAATCGCCCCTGCCATGCAGTTGATGCCGTCGAGCAGCGGCTTGGGATCGAGCAACGTGCTCTGCGCATAGATGCACAGCGCGTTCGGCATGCTCGAGCCGTGCAGCACGACCGTATCGGCGCTGACGCTCGCGGTGCCGCTCGCGCCGAGCAGCGCACCGCTCGCGAAGAACGAGTTGCCGCAGCCGTGACCTGCCGCGCCTTCGTTCGCGCACGGACACGCGACGACGGAGCCGTCGCCGGCGCACACGCTCTCGAAGTTGTCGAGCTTCCGTAGCTGGACGCCGTTCACCGCGGCCCACTGCAGGCCGCCGTTCGCGAAGATCGCGAGGTTGCCGTTCGCCACGTGCACGCGGTGCAGCGCGTAGTTGAGGCCGAGCTGAAGCTGTCCGGTCACCGTCGACGTCGTGCTCATCGAGCCGTCGGGCGATCCGAAAACCGAGATGTGCGATGCGACGGGAATGTCCGTGTCGACCGCGTACGTGTAGGCAAGGTAGTCGCCGGGCGTGAGACCGGTGACGAGCAGGCCTCCCGACGAGAGCAGCACGAGGAAGTCGTCGAGCAGCTGTCCGTCACCGCCCGTCGTGAGCGCGTGGTCGTGGGCGTAGTCGCTGAAACTCTGCACGGGGCTGCCGGAGATCTGCACACCGGTCGCGTTGCCGGCGAGATCGACGAGCGCGAACGGCGACGCGAGTTGCGCCGCGACGATCTCGTTCCACACGCCGGGTTGCGCGGCCGCGGCGCCGTACGTGGCCGGCGGCAGGCCGGTGCCCGGCGGGAACGCGCCGAAGTCGACGTTGAAATCCTGCGCGACGGCGGCGCGCGCGGTGAGCAACGCGATCGTTGCGGCCAGCAGCGGAGCAGAGCGTCGGTGCTTCATGAGGAGTGCGTGGAGTCGTGGGGTATCGACGCGACCGGCCGTCGCGCCGCGCTGCTCGCATGGTCTACGGCGCGGCGAAGCCGTCCGTGGAGTTTCGTGCGACCGAACGCGCAGCGAGTTCGGTCTCACTCTATACGCTCGGGCTCCGCGAGCCGGTTCGGGGTTCTCGTTTCGTTCCATTCGGGTCCTGGCTCGTCAGCGTCGAGGCCGGCCGTGGCGGACGCAGCCAGGCTGATGGAACGCCGTCCGCGGCGTGGACGACGAACCCCGACACCGTGACTTTGCACGCGACGGATCTCACACCGATTGGCTCACGGTGTTCAGCGAGAGCGACGTGCTCGTCATCGGCGGCTTCGCGTCGCACGACGGAGTGCGATGGCGCGGCGGCGCGTTCGTGCGCTTCGGCGGACGAGTCGCGGTGAACGACACGGGTCGCACTTCGCATTCGTCGCTCGGATCCATGTTGCCGCTGTCGGTTGTCGGTGGAACGCCGCCGAAGAGCGGCACGTCGGCGTTCCATCCGTCGCGCGAACGCAACGTGGCGGGGCTCTCCTGTGACGCCTACATGACCCGGTTCACGAGCACGTATGACGCGGTCTCGAATTGGCGCACCGCGCGCCCTGGCTTGGAGCAGCGCGACCGAGCAGGCCCAGCACGCGTATGGGCCGGCGAGCCCTGCGCGCGTGCTGCTGCGGGAAAGTGCGAGAGCGTTCCTCCAGCCGTCGCGATGCCTGCTGGGTGAGACATCGTCGTCACGACGCTTGCCGGCCCGGCTCATGCAGCGTAGCGTCGACGAGTAGAGTCAGCCGCTCGCAACGGCTGCCGTTCAAGTCCGACAAGCCCTCGCGGAGAGAGGAATCGTCATGTCCGTGCCCGTGCGCCGGCGCTTCGCCGGCCTGGTGTTCGTATCGTGTTTCACGTGGTGCGCCTCGCTCGTCGCATGGACCGGTCGCGCGAGCGCGCAATGCAGTACGTGTCCGCCGCCGCCACCTGTGATTTCGGACGAGATGATTACGGCTGCCGCGACACTGGCAAACGGAGGCGCGTATCCGGCCGACGTCGACTTCGCGATCGACGATAGTGCGAAGAGTGACTTCCTGGCTGAGTTCGACGAGGGGCTGCTGTGGTTCGACGACACGATCACGATCTACACCGGAAACATCGCACGCTTGTTCGAAGTAACGGATTTCAGCTCGTCGTTTTTCGAGGGATTGCTCAGCGGGATTCTGCACCACGAGTTCGGTCACAAGTGTGCGTCGGATCGTGGTGGCACGAACAACGCAGACAACGAATTCTATGCGTGCCATCACATTGCCGTGTTCGCTGATACAGCGACGTTCGCTTGTGAACAAGCAGAAGAGCTCGAGTTCGAGATCGACGACTTGATGAAGCAGAGCCCGTTGCCGATCGATGAGATCAACGCGCTTCGAGACAAGGTCGAAGGGCTGTGCAGGGTGAACGAAGCGAGCCGCGAAATGATGAACAGGCCCGAAGGAGCAATGGCGGCGAAGGAATGCTCGTGCGGCAGCACGCCGTACGCGCCACCGACGGAATGTCCAGAACTGACGATACTTCCTCCGCCTGGCGGCTGTTCGAGCGATTACCCAGAGGATCCGCGAACAGGAGAGCCTCAAGTCGTCCCGGAGTGTCCGATATGTCCGTGATCAAACGAAAGGCCGCATCTAGAGCTGCTCTCTGGACGGCCGTACCACTCGCACTCGTCGCGGGCGGGTACGTATTCAATGCGTCGATTCAGCGTGCTGTTGTCGCGATCGAAGTCAGCTTCAACACGCGCAGCGAGGACGGTGCGCACAGTGGCGGCTCGGCGTGGCAGACTTCTCGCGCGGTGCACGTGAGCAGCACCCTCGTACAGGAGGTCTTTCGCATACGTGGACAAAAGAAGTTCACGGTCATCAATCGCGACATCACGCCGGCGGGGAGCTGGGATGAGGTGAGCTACGAGTTCGCGACTCCATACCAAGTCATCGTTGTGGCTGATCGCGGCCCAGATGAGTTCTATGTCGCCGGTCGAAC
>JBJXHG010000140.1:0-6349 GCA_046160865.1 Planctomycetota bacterium
CGCGGAGTTGCACGGATGTGGCCGATATCCGGGCCGGACGGGTCGACGACGGTTCAGGTCGCGGCCCGGGGCCCCTTTTCGCCCTAGGCCCGCCCAGCGCGGATCGGCGGGCCGACGGTGGATCCGACGCGGGCTCGGACTCACGCCGGCGCCGAGCGCGTCACTTGCCCCTGAGCATGCGCTCCAAGCGATCGAGACCCATGACCAGATTCGGCATCGGCGGTCCGAACGAGAAGCGCATCCACTGCTTGTAGGGCGACGCCCCGCGCCGGCGTTTGCCGGGGTTCACGTCGAAGAACTCGCCGGGCACGGTCATGACCTTGTGCTCGAGCGCGCGTCGGAAGAACGTCAGCGCGTCGTCGAACGGCGGCTTCAAGTCCGCGAGCGATGCCCAGCCGTAGAACGTGGCTTCGGGACGCCGCGCGAAGCGGATGCCCATCCGCTCGAGGCGCTCCACGAGCAGGTTGCGCTTCTCGACGAAGCCGGCACGCAGTGCGTTCGTCTCCTGATCCGCGCGCTCGGGCTCGAGCACCTTCAACGCCGCACGTTGAGCGATGCGCGAGGGACCGCCGTCGATCGAGCTCGCCGTTCGGCCGAGCGTGTCGATCATCGCGGACGGTCCGACCGCCCAGCCGACGCGCCAGCCGGGATAGCGGTAGCTCTTCGTCAGGCCGTCGATCAGGAGCACGGGATCGCGCTCGACGTCGTCGACGTACGGCGCGGCGCTCACCGGGCCGGCGCCGGCCTTGCCGTCCGCCGTGTAGATGAAGTGGCTGTAGAACTCGTCGAGCAGGAACGTCACGTCCTTCTCGCGCGCGATGCGCACGAGCTCGGCCAAGTCGCGCCCTTGGATGACGTTGCCCGTCGGATTGCAGGGATTGCTGACCACGAACGCCGACAGGCCTTTCTCGTCGATCTCGTCCGCGATGCGCGCCGGCGGAACGGCGAAGCCGTCTTCCTCACGCGCACGGATCGGCACGGGGTGCAAGCGCGCGAGATGCAGGTCGAACATGTCCTCGTACGCGGTGTAGTCGGGTAGCTGGTAGCCGACGTTGATCGGGCCGAGCGCCGCGAACGCGCGCGTCAGCGCGAGCCGGCCGCCGGAGGCCACGCACACGTTCGCTGCCGTGTACTGCGAGCGCTTTCCCTGCCGGTAGAGTCGGTTGTAGTGCGCGGCAACGGCTGCGCGCATCTCGTCCGTGCCCCCCAGGTGGCCGTAGGCATGGTCCTCGGGCGCGAGCTCGACGGAATCGACGCGCGGCGGCGCGCCCTTCATCGGGCCGACCTCGGGCTGGCCTTGCCCGAGGTTGCACCAGTCGGGATGCCCGTTCTTGAAGCCGAGCTTCATCGCCTCCGCGACGACGAAGATGACGCCCATGTAGGGCACTTCTCGGAGCGCGCCGAAGCGCGGTTCGGCCGCAGCCGGTCGATTCGTTGTGGTCATGGGTTGCACGGCGCAGAGCTTAGCGCGCACGCGCGGGCGAGTCAGCGCCGAGTACTGCCGAGGCGAGCGGGGAGCGCTCGCGTGGCATCGGCGCGCTCCGCGGGCGCGCGCCGGGCTCCGTCCGTGCGGCGCGCCGGGCCGCCCGCGCTCGGAAACTCGACCCACCGCTGGCGAGGCACCGCGATCGGTTGGAGAATTACGAACCATCGGCCGGGGTTTTGGAACCCCAACCAGTTGTTATGAAGCTCAAGCTGCTCCTCGTCGTCGTCGCCGTCATTGCCGGCCTGTACTTCGTCAACCTGTGGTTGAACGAGAAGCGGAAGGAGTACATCCCGGGAGTTCCCGCGACCGCGACGCCCGCATCGGGTGAAGTGCGCGAGACGTTCACCGTCGGCTTCCTGCCGGTCACGTGTCACCTGACGTGCCCGGTGACGAGCTGGATCACCGAGCACGGTGACGCCGGCACGATCTTCAAGTCGCAGAAGTTCACCGACTTTCCGTCGATGAAAGAGGCGCTCATCGCGCGCAAGATCGACGCGACGTTCATGAACGCGCCGCTCGCGCCGAAGCTCGTCATGGACGGTGTGCCGGTGAAGATCGTGTACCTCGGCCACCGTGATGGCACGGCCGTGGTGGTACGCACCGACGGTCCGATCCAACAGTTCGAGGATCTGCGCGGCAAGGTCGTCGCGATCCCCGGCCGCTTCTCGAACCAGAACATCTTCCTGCACCGGATGATGAAGCAGCTCGGCATGCCCTTCGATTCGATGACGATCAAGGAGCTACCGCCGCCCGAGCATCCGTCCGCGCTCGCCGCTGGCGCGATAGACGCTTACATCATCGGTGAGCCGCACGCCGCCAAAGGCGAGCTGGACGGCTACGGACGCGTGCTGTTGCAGATGCGCGACGCCTGGCCGAACTTCATCTCGTGCGTGTTGGTGGTCCGGCAAGAAATCATCGACGAGCGTCGCGATCTAGTCCAAGAGCTCGTGAACGGCATCGCCGCGTCCGGCGAGTGGCTCGACGAGGATCGCCACACCACTGCGCAGCACCGCAAGGATGCGGCCGTCGTCGCGGGCAAGATCTTCTACAACCAACCGCCGAAGCTGCTCGATTACGTGCTCACGAAGGACGTGACGCGCGTGTCCTACACGAACCTCATGCCGCCGAAGCATGACTTCGACGAGATCATGGACCTCGCGTTCGAGCTGAAGATCCTGCCGAAGAAGATTCCGTTCGAGGACTACGTCGATGCGAGTTTCGCGCCGGATCTCGAGACCGTCGATGTGAAGTTCGATCGCCTGCCGCGCGTCGAGGAGATCGCCAAGCAGCCATGAGCGCGTGGCCGTGCCTTGCGAGCGCGATCGCGCTCGTCGTGATCTACTTCGCGCGCAAGCTGCGCGACCCGGCGCCGATGCTGCTCTTGCCCGCCGCGACCGCGACGATCTTCGTGTGCGGCTGGCAGACCGCCTGTGAGCTCATGCGCTACGAGCTCAAGCTCCCGGACGGCGGCGTGCGGCTCATCGAGGTCTTCCCGACGCCGTGGGCGACGTGGCACGGCATGCTGCAGCCCATTCAGGACGGCACGCTGCTGCGCTTCGCAATCGCGAGCGTGTACCGCGTCGCGGTCGGCTTCGTGATCGCGGCCGGCATCGGCATCCCGCTCGGTTTGTGGGCCGGCTGGTATCTGCGCGGATCGCAAGCGATCAATCCGCTCATCCAAGCGCTGCGGCCGATCTCGCCGATCGCATGGATCCCGCTGGCCGTGTTGTGGTTCGGCGTGAAGGACGCAGCGGCGATCTTCTTGATCGCACTCGCTTCGTTCTTCCCGATCGTCACCGGCACGATGACCGCGGTCCGCACGATCCCACTCGTGTACGTGCGCTCGGCGCAGAACTTCGGATTGCACGGCATCGAGCTCTTCCGGCGCGTCGTCTTTCCGGCCTGCTTGCCGCAGATCGTCACCAGCCTACGGCTCGCGCTCGGCATCGGCTGGATGGTGATCGTCGCGGCCGAGATGATCGCGGTCGATTCGGGTCTCGGGTACTTGATCATGGACGCGCGCAACGCGAACAACTACGAGCGCGTCGTCGGAGCGATGATCACGATCGGTGTGATCGGGGTGGGGCTCGACTTCGTGATGCGCCGGCTCGAGCGCTTGGACGAAGTGCGTTGGGGCTTCTCGAAGGCCTGATCTCATGGAGCCGAGCTCACTTGCCCGATCCACGCGCGCCGCGGCGGGCGCGATCAAAGTCGCGATCCGCGGCGTCAGCAAGTCGTTCGTGCGCAAGCACGACGAGCTCTGCGTGCTCGAGGGCATCGACCTCGACGTCCGCGACGGTGAGCTCGTGTGCATTCTCGGGGCCTCGGGTTGCGGCAAGTCGACGCTGCTCAACATCGTGGGCGGCTTCGAAACGCCGACGGCAGGCTCGGTGCAGATCGACGGCGTCGACGTCACGGCGCCGGATGCGCGCCGCGTGTTCGTGTTCCAGGAGTACGGGATCTTTCCGTGGGCGTCCGTGTGGGACAACGTCGCGCTCGGTCTGCACGACAAACCGAAGGCCGAGCAAGCGCGCATCGTGCAGCACTACGTGGACCTCGTGGGCTTGAAGGGCTTCGAGAAGTCATACCCCGCCGAGCTCTCGGGCGGCATGCGACAGCGCGTCGCCGTCGCGCGTGCGTTCGCGGTCTCGCCCGACGTCGTCTTCATGGACGAGCCGCTCGGCGCGCTCGACTCGCTCACGCGCTTGCAGATGCGCGCGGAGATCCTGCGTTTGTGGCGGACCGAAGAGCTGACGATCCTGTTCGTCACGCACGACGTCGACGAGTCGATCCAGCTCGCCGACCGCATCGTCGTGCTGACGCCGCGTCCCGGCCGCATCGCCGAGATCCTGCCCGTCGACCTCGCGCACCCGCGCGACATCGGCAGTGCCGAGTACGCGCGCATCAAGAAGCGGCTCTACGAGCTGCTCGGCGTCGTCCACGCGATCTGATCCGCGTGCGACCGCGAGTTGAGGCGCCCGGCGAGCTACACTCCCGGCGTGTCGGCTCCGTCGCGGCGAGTGTTCCTGATGCGTGCTTGGCACGGCCGCTGCCCGCAGTGCGGGCGCGGCGCGCTGTTCGCTCGTTACGCGCGCCTGCACACGGCGTGCGATGTCTGCGGACTCGTCTACCGGCGCGAGCAAGGCGCGATGACGGGCTCGATGTACCTCTCTGCGATCGTCACGGAGATCTTCGCCGCTCTGCTCGTGCTCGTGATCTTCTTCGGAACGAGCTTCAGCACGACGCAAGCGCTGCTCGTGTCGCTGCCGCTCCTGCTCCTCTTCGCGGCGTGGTGGCTGCCGCGCTCGATCGCGCTGTGGACCGCGATCGAGTACGCGACGGACGTCGGCAATCGAGAGTCGTGGACCGAGCCGCGCACGTGAGCCGATGCCCGAGCTGCCCGAAGTCGAAACCGTCGTCCGTCTGATCCGTCCGCAGCTCGTCGGGCGCCGGATCGAAGGCTGCGAAGTCCTGTGGAAGCGAACGCTCGGAGGAATGTCGCTCGCGTCGTTCGAGCGCGCGGTCGTCGGCACGCGCATCGTGCGTGTGTGGCGGCGCGCGAAGTTCGTCGTCGCGGATCTCGAGCGGCACGGCAAAGCGGCGGGGAGCCTCGTCGGCCATCTGCGGATGACGGGGCGCATGCACGTCGAGCCCGCGAGCGTCGACGTCGGACCGTATCGCAAGGTCAGCCTCGCGCTCGACGACGGCCGTAGCTTTCACTTCATCGACGTGCGCAAGTTCGGACGCTTGTTCCACACCGAGCACGTCGAGACGGTCTTCGAGGATCTCGGTCCGGAGCCGCTCGACGACGGCTTCACCGCGGAGTGGCTACACGACGCCTTGCGCACCCGGCGGCGAGCGCTGAAGCCGCTCTTGCTCGATCAGTCGTTCGTGGCGGGCCTCGGCAACATCTACGTCGACGAGTCGCTGTTCGCCGCCGGCTTGCATCCGCTGGCGCGCTCGGATCGTGTCGGGCAGACACGCGCGGTGCGCTTGCACACGATCATCCGCGCGACGCTGTCGGAAGCGATCGCGCGCGAAGGCTCGAGCTTCGACACGTTCTACCGCACGCCCGAGGGCAACCCGGGCAGCTTCCAGCACCAGTTCCGCGTCTACGGACGCGCGGGCTCGCCGTGCGTCGTGTGCGGCGCGCCGATCGTGCGTGCCGTCGTTGGACAGCGCGGCACGCATTTCTGTCGCGCCTGTCAGAAGCGCTGACGGTTGCCGTCGTCTCAGCGCGCGACCTTCGCCGTGCGCGATCGCCACAGCAGGTCGAGCTCCGGTAGAGCCGACCACTGCTCGGCGCACAACGCGAGATAGAGCGTGACGTCGTCGGCAGCGAAGCGCGAATCGAGGTCTTTCACGGTCGCGTCGATCTTGTCCTTCGCGGGATGCGTCGAATCCAAATCCTCGATCAAGCCGTCCTTGTGCTGGACACCCGTGGCGTCGAGGAAGCCGATCACGAGCTCGCGGCAGCTCTTCATCAAGTAGGCCCCGAAGAGCTCGTACGTGAGCTCGATGTTCCCGCTCGACTCGAGCAAGTGCTTCGCGCGCCGTGCGCGGGTCTCCATGGGGAGCTTGCGCACGGCTTGCGGCCGAAAGCGCAGCGACTTCGCGACCTGGTCGTCGAGCGGGCCGAAACCCTTCTGGTCGAGGCTCTTGTAGATGGAGAGGAAGCGCTCCGCCGGCATCTGCTTCAATTGCTCGAGGACTTGCATGCGCGGGAAGGTACTGACCTAGCCCGCATTTCTCACCACATCCTGCTGCGGTCGCGCCAACTCGCTTCGGTCGGCGTTGTTGCATCGGAATCGATCCTCGCTGACCTAGCAGGTCAGCTCCGGTCGATTCCGACGCAACGCCTTG
>JBJXHG010000141.1:0-9470 GCA_046160865.1 Planctomycetota bacterium
TCGGGCTCGCCGCAGCGAGCCCGAGCGGCGACGAGACGGATTGGGCGAGCTACGGCTCGTTCTTCGGCGCGCTCGGCTTGCGCCGCGACGAGGTCGCCGTGCTGCAGGAAGGCGCGACACGCTTTCCAGAGTCCGACGCGCTGCGCCACGCGTTGAACAACGCGTTGTGGGCGGGCGGCCGGCCCGACTTGATCCCGATCAAGGCCGAGTGGCTGCGCGATCGCAACCCGAGGTCGGGCGCGTGCGCGTGGCATGCGGGCTACGCGCACTTGCTCGCCGCGGAGGACGCGCGGCGCCGCGAGCGGCCCGACGAAGCGATCGCGGCGTACGAGCGGGGCGAGGAGCGCTTCCGCGCCGCGATCGAACGCGTTCCGCAGTTCGCCGAGAGCACGCAGCACTACCTCGCGATGTCGGCGCTCGGACGCGGTTTCGCGCACATCCTCGCGGGACGTCGCGGCGACGCAGCGCGTTGCTTGGCCGAAGCGATCGCGATTCGTCCCGCCATCGCCGGCGTACGCGACGGGCTCGATCGCGAGGCGATCGACCTGCTCGACTATTCGCTCGAGTGGCGGCGCGGTGCGGAGAGCGACGTCGATCGGCTCGCGCTGCTCGCGGCACTCGAGAAGGCGGACCCGGGCAATGCAGCGTGGGCGCGCGCGATCGCCGACAGCGAGCTGCGCGAGGCGCTGCGCGCCGAAGGCCGCGACGACCGCGCGTTCACGAAGCGCTACCTCGCGCGCTCGATCGAGATCGCCGAGCGCGGCGTCGCGACCGATTCGTCGGACGACAGCAAGCGCACGCTCGCGCAGTCGCTCGCGATCGCGGCCGACATCGCGTTCGACGAGCAGGACGTCACCGAGGCGCGGCGCCGGCTCGCCGAGGCCGCGCCGCTCGTCGGCGAAACGGCGCCGGCGAGCGACGCGCCGGACTCGGAGTGGCGCGCACTCGCCGCGGCGCTGCGCGAGAAGCTCGGTGCCGCGCGGCCACGCTTCAGGCCGGGGCGCTAGCCCATTAGCGCGTAGCGCGGTCTGCCGCGCGCAGCGCATTGACCGGCGGAGACCCGTGTCAGCTGCCTACGCTCGACTGGTCCGCCGCAGCTCGCCTTGGCGTTTCGACTGCCTTGGCGCGGATGCGAGAGCGAGTCCTGCCGACTCGATGTCAACGCCGTCGCATCCGCGCCGAGGCGCTTGCACGCCAACAGCAACCTGCACAGGTCCAGTCGAGTGCAAGCAGATGCAACGGGTCCCCGCCGGTTAAAGCGTGTGACGCGAGGACGCGTCACACGCGGGCGCTCCGCGCGGCAGACCGCGCTGCGCGCTACTCGGTGCGCGCCGGACGCGCACCTCCGGGCTCCGACGCGCGCTCTTGCTTCTTCTGCTCGCTGAACTCGACCATGTGGTGCCGCACGATGCGGCCGTTCACGACGAAGATCACGTCCTCGGCGATGTTCGTCGCGTGGTCCGCGAGGCGTTCCAGATTGCGCAGCGCCGCGACGAGGTGCATCACGTCGCCGATGCGGTCGGGATGCTCGCGCATGAACTGGATCGCTTCTCCGATCAGCTCGCGGTAGAGCCGATCGGCCTCGGCGTCCGCTTGCCACACGCGCAGCGCGAGCTGCGCGTCGAGCTTGACCAGCGCGTCGAGTCCGTCGCGCACCATCTTCTTCGCTTGCGCCGCGAGCCGCGACACGTCCGGCCGGAAGGGGAGCGGCGGCACCTCGGCCAGCACCTCGGCGCGCTCGGCGATGTTGACCGCCAGGTCGGCCATGCGCTCGAGGTCGGAGTTGATCTTCATCACGCCGGTGATGAAGCGCAAATCGCGCGCAACCGGCTGGCGCAGCGCCAGGATGTCGAGGCAGACCTCCTCGACCTCGTTCTCCAGGTTGTCGACGATCGAGTCGCCCTCGATCACCTCGCGTGCGAGCCGGGCATTGCGATCGAGCAAGGCGGAGAGCGAGCGATCCACGGCGCGTTCGACGAGGCCGCCGATGTGCAGGATCTTCTTCGTGAGATCGTTCAGGTCTTCGCGGATCTGCTTGGACATGGCTCTGGCTTTCGGTGTCGAGCGGGAAGCTCTTCAGCGCTCGGCTTCGAATGAGAGCATCGAATCGCCGTGGATGCGAGAGCGGCCCGGCGCCGCCGGCTCGCCGGCGCGCGTCAAGCGCACGATGAACAGCGAGCCGACGCCTTCCTCGCTCCGCACCTCGACCGCGCCACCGTGCGCTTTGACGACGTGCTTCACGATCGCGAGGCCGAGCCCGGTGCCGCCCATCTCGCGGCTGCGCGAGCGATCGACGCGGTAGAAGCGCTCGAACACGCGCGGCAGCGACGCGGCCGGGATGCCGACGCCCGTGTCCTCGATCTCGACCGCGACGTCGCGCTCGCCTTCGACGATGCGTGCGAGGACGCGGCCGCCGGACGGCGTGTACTTGATCGCATTCTCGAGCAGGTTCGTGAACACCTGCTCGAGGCGCTGGTGATTGCCGAGCACGAGGATCGGCCGCAGCGGCAGCGGCGGGAGCTCGAGCGTGACGCGCTTCTGCGATGCTGCGCCTCCGAGCGCCGCGGCGGCGGCACGCAGCGGCGCGTCGACGCGCGTCGGCTCGAGCAGCATGCGGTCGCCTTCGGCCTCGATCGAAGACAGGTCCAAGAGATCCGAAACGATCGCCTGCAAGCGCGCGGCGTTGCGGCTCGCGATGTCGAGGAAGCGCTTGCGGGTCTCTTCGTCGTCGGGATGCGCGAGCGTCTCCAGCGCGCCCATCACGGCCGCGAGCGGCGTGCGCAGCTCGTGGCTGACGTTCGCGACGAAATCGATGCGCACCTGCTCGAGCCGGCGGATCTGCGTGACGTCGGAGAGCAGCGCGACGGCGCCGAGAAAGGCGTCGACGTCCTCGATCGGCGGCGTGCCGACGGGCGCGATCGAGAGCGCGAGCGTGCGCCCGTCGCCGCGCGGTGACGCGACGTCGCCGTGCCACACCGCGTGATCGGACAGCGCCTCGCGCAGCGCGATCTCGAGGTCGGGGAAACGTAGCCGCTCCCACAGCGCCGAGCCCGGTTGCAGCGGCTCGGTGAGGCCGAGCATCTCCGCCGCGGCTTGGTTCATCAGCAGCACGCGCTCCTCGTGATCGACCGCGACGACGCCCTCGGCCATGCTCGAGAGGATCGCTTCGATCTCGCTGCGCGCGCGCACGACCGACTCCATGCGCTCGTGCAGCTCGCGCGCCATCCCGCGCAGCGCCGACGACACGCGCCGGATCTCGTCCGGACCTTCCGCGGCCCAAGCGACGCCGTCCTCGTCGCGGATCATGCGCGCCGCTTCGTCCTCGAGCAGCTCCAGCGGGCGAGCGAGCCGGCGCGCGAGGATCGCCGACACGACCAGGCTGAGCGCGAGCGCGAGCACGCCGCCGACGACGAGGTTCAGGCGCAGCTCGCCGATTGCGAGCTCCGCTTGCGGCAGTTCGGCGGCGACGCGCACGAAGCCGAGCGTGCGCCCGTCCTCATCGATGCGCCGCGCGAGGTAGTGCGTCGAGCGGGCCGTCGTCGCGCTGCGCCGCTCGTGCCGGCCGAGCCCGCTCGCGCGCGCGTCGACGATCTCGGGCCGGTCGGAGTGATTCGCGAGCGGCGGCGTGCTCGCGCTGTCGGCCACGACCGTTCCGTCGTCCGCGACCACGGTGACTCGCAGCCCCGTCGTGCGACCGAGCGACTCGATCTCCGTCTGGAACGTCGCCGCGTCGCCGCGCGCCGTCAGCGTCGCCACCGCCGGTCGCGCGAGCAACTCGGCCGCGGTCGAGAGGCGCGCCTCGAGCTCGGCGACGTAGAAGCGGCGGATGCGGATCTCACCGTAGATGCCGGCCGCGAGGAGCAGAGTCGTGATGAGCGCGGCGACGGTCGCGAAGATCCGCCCGGAGAGCGTGTTCCAGCGCACGAGTTCAGTCTTGCTCCTCGGGAGACTCGCGGAACTTATAGCCGAGGCCACGGATGGTGAGGATGTGCGCGCCATACGCGCCGAGCTTCTTGCGCAGCGTCGCGACGTGCACGTCGACGTTGCGGTCGATCACGAACGCGTCCTGGCCGAGCACGGCGTTCAAGAGCTCGTTGCGCGTGAACGCGCGGCCGCGGTGCTGCACGAGGTGTCGTAGGAGCTTGAACTCCGTGACGGTCAGCGTGACCGGCTCCTCGCCGAGGCGCACCTCGTGCTTGACGGAATCGATCACGAGCTCGCCGAAGCGCGTGACCTTGTGCGATTCGACGGGGCTCTTGAGCTCGCCCGCGCGCAAGCGCGTCGCGATGCGGGCGACGAGCTCGCGCACGCCGAACGGCTTGCGCACGTAATCGTCGGCACCCTGCGCGAGGCCGATCACCGCGTCCGATTCCTCGCCCTTCGCCGTCAGCATCACGATCGGGATGTGCGTCGTGCGAGGATCGGCGCGCAGCCGCCGGCACACCTCGAGGCCGTCGATGCCGGGGAGCATCAGGTCGAGCACCACGAGATCGGGCAGGCGCTTGCGCGCCTCCGCGAGCCCGGTCTCGCCGTCGCCGGCCGTGACGACCTCGTAGTGCTCGCGCGTGAGGTGGTGGCGGACCAGTTCGACCAGGTCCGGCTCGTCGTCCACGACCAGGATGCGGGAGCGTTTCATGGTCGCTGGTAGTAGAGCCTAGGCATCAGGCACGGGCCAATCCTTGATCAGGTCTTTGTAAAGAGGTCCGCCACCGTCGCTGGTGCCAAGCCCACTGCTCCGGGTCCTCGCGGATCCAGCGCTCGAACGTCGCGTTGAGCCTCCGGCACACGTCGAGCAGCGCGTCGCGGCGCGCGAGCGACCGATCGCTGGCGACCGGCTCCTCGAACATCAGGCGGTAGCGCGCGCCGCGCCGCACGCAGCGCGCCGGAACGAGCACCGCGCGCGATGCGCGCGCGAGCGCCGCGGGCGCGGTCATCGTCCACGCGGGGATGCCGAAGAACGGCACGCTCTCGCCGTCGATGCGACGCGCCTCGAGATCGGCGAGCAGGCCGACCACCTCGCCGCGCGCGAGCACGCGCAGGATCTCGCGCGGATGCGCGTCCTGCGCGACCGTCGGCACGCCGTACGCGTGGCGCATGTCGGTGAGCCAGGCCGACGTGCTGTCGTGGCGCCGCTGGAAACCGACCACCGCGCCGCGCACGCCGCGCCGCGCGAGGCGCGCGGCGAGCAGCTCCCAGTTGCCGAGGTGCGCCGTCACGACCAGCGCGCCATGGCCCGCGGCGAGCGCGCGCTCGAGGACGGCGATCGAGTCGTCGAGCTCGACGTGGCGCTCGATCCACGCTCCGTTCGCCGAGCCGGCGGGGCCGCTCGCGGCAAGGCGGATCCAGTCCGCGAAGATGCGCGCGGAATGCACGCGGACGCCGCGTGCGATGCGTGCGCGCTCGAGCGCCGTCGTCGTGGGGCCGAGCGCGCGCGCGAGGTTCTCCTGCGTCGTGCGCTCGAAGCGCGTGAAGCGCGACAGCGGCGAGACGACGGCGAGTGCGCCGAAGACGGCGCGCGGCGGCACGATCCCGGCGCCGCGGGTCAACAGGCGCAGCGCGCGCGCGCGCAAGCGGCGGCGCAGCTTCTCCGGTCGCGACGCGGCGGTCGCCGCGTCCGCCGGATCGACGCGCGTCGAGTGCGGTTCGGGCTCGGTTCCAGTCATCGGGGCTCCAGCCCGCGAACGCCGGCGGCGAACACGCGTCCGTGCTCGTCGCGGAACCAGAGCGCGCGCTCGGGCTCGCGCAGTGCGATGCCGCGATCGTGCAGCGCGTCGAAGAACGCCGCGAACGCGGGGTCCGTGTCGAACTGCACCGCTCGCACGGACGACGGCAACGCGAGCATGGCCCACGCGCGCGGCCCGCGGTGCCAGGCGAGCGGGCGAGCGACGTCGAGGTGATGATCGGCGAGCTGTACGGCAGCGAGCCAGCTCGCGCGGACGGCGGCGGCTGTGCCGTGGAGCGGAAGCGCCAGCAGCTCGTCGCCGCTTCCCAGGCGCATCGACGTCGCGGAACCCGTTGGCGCAGTGAGCGCGAGCGCGACACAACGCTCGACATCGTCGTCGGCGAGCGCGCGGCTCGCGATGCCCTCGAATGCGGGCGTGCGCACCGCGCGGCACGAGCTCGACGAGCGTGTCCAACGCAAGCGTGCGCGCTCGACGTGCTCGCGGCGCAGGCGGCGGGCGGCGCGCTCGATGTCGCGCACGACGGTGTCGTGCGGCTCCAGCACGCCGCGCAGCGCGATGGGCAGTGCACGTGCATACGCCGCGAAGAAGCGTGCTCGGAAGCGTGCGCTCACGGTCTCGCGCACGCCCGCGGCGACGTGGATCAGGTCGTGCAGCCGCTCGCGCGCGTCGAGCTGCGCTCGGATGCGCGCGCGCCGCACGTCCACGAGCCAGGTGCGTCCTCCCGCTCCGACGAGCACGTTTCCCGGGTGCAGATCGGGGTGGTCGAGACCGATCGCGTGCGCCTCCGCGAGCAGTCGGCCGAGGCTTTGCGCGACCGTGGCGGACGCGGCCGGCCACGGGGCCTCGCCGCGCAGGATGCGATCGAGCGCGTGCGCGTCCTCGATCCACTCCGTGACGAGCTCCCACGTGCCGCCGTGGCGCACCTCGATCGCGCGTGGGACAGCCAAGCCGCGTGCGAAGAGCTGCTCGAGCACACGGAACTCGGCGCGCGCGCGCAGACCGTCGAACCAGCCGCCGATGCGCGGCGCGTGATAGCGCTTGACGGCGTGCGCGCGCCCGTCGGGTGCCGCTTCGCGCTCGACCGTGCGCTTCGCGTTCGTCTTCAGGACGATGCGTGTGCGTGTACGGGGTGCGGGATCGTGCGACACGAGCGGATTGTATGCGCCGCTCGCCGCGACGCGGCGAGCGTGCAGCGGAGCTGCCGCGCGACACCGCGGGATCGTAGGTGGCACGGAGCGAGGCGATGTCGGGCGTGTGGCAGCGGCAGCAGCAGGGAAAGGCAAGAGCGGCGCTGCGCGCCGATTGCTCGCCGCTGCGCGGCGAGTACGCATCGCAGCGGCGGCCGAGGCGCCGCAGGTGCGACGCGGGGCTCGGCCATTCGGCCGAGCCGTGTTCCGCGTCGGCCGTGCGATGCACGGCCGACACGGAACACTAGAATCCGCGCCCCTTGAAACTGTGGAACTATCTCCAGCGCGAGCTGTGCATGGACTTCGCGTTCGCGGTCGGAGGCATGCTCGTCCTGTGCATGCCGGCGATCGCGGTCAAGGCTGTGCACGAGCTCTCGGGCGTCGACATCCGCGCCGTCTTGCTGCTGATGCCGCTCTTGCTCGCCAATTTGATGCCGTACTTCCTGCCGCTCGGCTACTTGCTGGCGGTCGTCGTGACGTACGGCCGCTTCGCGGCGGACAACGAGTGGACGGCGACGCGCATGGCGGGCATCCACCCGTGGCGCTTGATCGTGCCCGCGCTGCCGATGGCGCTGATCCTGGGCGCGGGCACGTACTGGCTCGTGAGCGAGAAGCTCCCCGACCTGCGCCGTCAGACGGGGATGTACAAGTGGCAGGCGCTGCGCGAGACGATCACGCACCTGTCTCCGGGGCGGACGGAGCTGCACCTCGGCAAGTTCAGCCTGATCGCCGGCTTTCGCGAGAACGACGACTTCCTGCAGGCCGTCATCTACATCCCCGCGATGGGCGGAGAGAGCGCGCGGACCCTGGCCTGCGAGCGCGTGCGCTTCGAATTCCAGGGCACGGAGATGATCATCCACGTGACCAACGGACGGATCGTCGAAGGCGATACCGACGTGCAGAGCCAGCACCTGACGCTGCGCTTGAACCTCGACGAGCTCTCGACCGAGACCGACCGAAACTACCAGTCGCAGAAGTACCTCACTTCGGATCGCATCCGCGAGGTGCTCGCCGATCCCGCCGCCGATCCGAAACGTACGGACGCGATGCGCTTCGAAGTCGAGCAGCGCACGGCGGTCTCGACGACGTACTTCATGTTCTTGCTGCTCGGTATCCCGACGGGACTGCTCTTGCGGCGCGGAACACAGCTCGCCGCGCTGTCGGTCGCCGTCGGCTACGCGCTGCTCTACTACTTGCTGTCGCTGCGCCTCGGAAAGCAGCTCGCGATGAGCCAAGTCGTTCCGCCGCTCGTCGGTGCGTGGGTCGTGAACGGCCTCGGCGTCGTCAGCGGATTCATCTTGATGTGGAGGGCCTTCCGTCAGTGAGCCGGCGCGGGCTGAAGATCGGCGGCCGGCTCGACCGTTACGTCGCGACGCTGTTCGTGAGCTCGTACGCGACGGCCTTCTTCCTCGTCGTCGGGCTGTTCCTGATCCTCGACATGGCGAGCAATCTCGACGAGCACGTCGAGACGTGGAAGGACGGCACGCACGCGCCGACGCTGCTGATCTTGCGCTTCTACGTGCTGAGCATCCCGTTCCTGTTCCTGCAAGTCGCGCCGTTCGTGACGCTCGTCGCGGGTCTGTTCACCGCGGTGAAGCTCCTGCGCTACAACGAAGTCATCGCGGCGCTCTCGGCGGGGGTGAGCTCGCGGCGACTGCTCGCGCCGGTGTTCGTCGGCGGCGCGCTGTGCGGCGTAGGGATGTTCGAGCTGCGCGAGCTGGTCGGCAGCTCGATTGCACGTCAGCGCGACTCCGTCAAATACATCCTCCAGGAGAAGCAGTACGACGTCGTGTACGAGGAGCTCTGGCTGCGCGACCTGAACGGCAGCGTAGTGCACCTCAAGGAATTCCGGCCCGCGTCGGGATCGCGCCCGGCCGAAGCGCGTGGATTGCAGGCAACGCTGCGCTCGGTCTCGCGCTGGTCGAGCACGCAGGCCGCACGCGCCGTGTACGAGACGCGCAACGGCCGGCTTGGCTGGTGGCTCGACGGCGGCACGCGCCAAGAGGTGCGCGGCGAGCACCGCCGGGAGCCGATCGAGGTCTTGGAAGGGTTCGACTTCGACCCCGAGCTCGCGGTGACGTTCCACCGCGCACGGCAGAATCCGATGGAGCTCACCTTCTCCGAGGCGCGCGAACTCGCGCGGCGCGACCCGGACAGCGTCGTCTACGCCACGCTGCTCCAGTACCACGTCACGTTTCCGCTCGCGAACCTGGTGCTCCTGCTCGTCGGCTTGCCGGCGTTGATGCGCTCGCGGCGCGGCAAGGCGATCGAAGGGATGGCCGCCGGCTGCATGCTGTGCATCTTCTATTTCGCGGCCGACTTCGTGCTCACCAACCTGGGCCTGCAGGGGGGCATGGATCCGTATCTCGCCGCCTGGCTCCCGGCGCTGTTCTTCGGCAGCGTCGGGCTCGTGCTGCTCGAATCGATGGAGTCGTGAAGCGCTTCGCTGGCGCGCTCGCGACCGCAGCGTCACTAGTGTCCTTCCATGAGAAGGTCCCTAGCAGTCAAGGGAAGGTTGGTCGTGCTTTTCGGTCGTGACCGGGTTTGAAGATCTCGTTCCGTGGGCGATCCTGCGTCGAGTCGCAGGCTTCCATTCGCA
>JBJXHG010000142.1:0-26005 GCA_046160865.1 Planctomycetota bacterium
CCGGCCGCGCCGCGGCGCGGCCGGCAAGCGACGCGAATGAATCGGTGGAGCGGGGACGCGTGCCTGCTCCAGCTCGTGTGTCGGCTACACCCGCCTCGGTCGGCTTCTCCACGCTCGAATTCTCCACCATGGTCGAAATGCGCATCGTGTACGACGGCGAGCTCGGCTGCACGGCCGTGCACGGCCCTTCTGGGTCGCAACTCCGCACCGACGCCCCGGTCGACAACCACGGGCGTGGGTTGTCGTTCTCGCCGACGGATCTGCTCGCGACCTCGCTCGCTACGTGCATCGTGTCGACGATGGCGATCATGGCCGAGCGACACGGTTGGGACGTTTCGGACACGACCGCCGTCGTCGAGAAGACGATGGTCGCGGATCCGGTGCGGCGTGTCGGCCGATTGACGGTGAAGATCCGCGTTCCCCGCGCTCTCGACGCGCGCGCGCGGGAGACGCTCGAGCGCACGGCCGTCACCTGCCCCGTGCACAAGAGCCTTCATCCGAGCGTCGAGATCCCGGTCACGTTCGAGTGGGGCCCGCCGCCTGCCGTGAGCTAGCAGCGCGTGGTGAAAGTCATTCAGCCCGCAAGCGGCCCGTTCGCGCCAGCCCGGCGTCGCTCGATCCTCGGCGAATCTCGACGATTCGCCTGCGGTCTCGCTCCTTGCTCTGACGCGCACGGGCTACTTTCGGGCTCGAAGCACTTTCACCACGGACTGCTAGCCTGCATTTCTCACCACGTCCGTTGCGAGAGCGCGACAGCTGGCTTCGGGCAAGGCGTTGCATCGGAATCGACCGGAGCCGACCTGTTAGGTCGGCGAGGATCGATTCCGATCCAACAACGCGGGCGGAAGCGAGTTGGCGCGACCGCAGCAGGACGTGGTGAGAAATGCGGGCTAGCGCCGTCGTGAAGCTCGTCCTCAGCGCTCGCGAAGTGTCGTTCGCGTATCCCGGTCCGCTCGTCGCGCTCGACGGCGTGACGTTCGGGCTTGAGGAGCGCTCGCTCGCGGTGTTGATCGGTCCGAATGGGTCGGGGAAGAGCACGCTGCTCAAGCTGCTCGGCGGAACGCTGGCGGCGCAGAGCGGCGAAGTGCTCTTGGAAGGCCGGCCTCTCGCTGCACTCGCGCCGCGGGAGCGCGCGCGCGCGATCGCGATGCTGCCGCAGTTCCTGCCCGCGCTGCCCGAGGTGCTCGTGCGCGATTTCGTGCTGACGGGCCGCTACGCATGGATCGGCCGGTTCGGCGCCGCGAGTGCCGCCGACCGCGCGGCGGTCGAGCGCGCGCTCGCCGAGTGCGACGCCGAAGAGCTCGCCGCGCGCAGTATGGCCGAGCTTTCGGGCGGGCAGCGCCAGCGCGTGATCGTCGCACGCGCGCTCGCGCAGGACGCGCGCGTCCTGCTGATCGACGAACCGACGCACGGCCTCGATCCCGAGCACCAGATCCGCGTGTTCGAGCTCATCGCGCGACTGCGCGAGAACGGCCGCACGGCGCTCGTCGTCACGCACGACCTCAATCTCGCGGCGCAGTACGCGACGTACGTCTCGCTCCTCGACCGCGGGCGCATCGTCGCGCAGGGCAGCGTCGGCGAGATGCTGCGGCCCGACGTGCTCGCGCCGGTGTACGGCCGTCACTTGTTCTACGGTCAGCACGTCGACGCGAGCGGCGCGGGCCGCCCGTTCGTCGTGCCGTGGGCCGGCGGAAGCTGAAGCAGGAGCTCTGCATGTCGAATGCATCCACGCGCGTCACCGACGAGCACTTCGCCTACATCGCCGCGCGCACGACGCGCGAGGACGACTTCTCCGCGGCGCTGAAATCCGCCGCGCGGAAGGCCGGCATCCCGGAGATCTGGATCGCGCCGGAGCAAGCGAGCTTCATGCAGATCCTGCTGCGTGCCGCGCGTGCGGCACGCGTGCTCGAGGTCGGCACGCTGGCCGGATACTCGGCGATCATGATGGCGCGCGCGCTGCCGCCGGGTGGTCGCGTCACGACACTCGAGTTCGAGCGCAAGCACGCCGACTTCGCCCGCGCGTGGATCGCGCGCTCCGACGTCGCGGGCAAGATCGAAGTGATCGAAGGCGATGCGCGGCAAAGCTTGCCGAAGCTCCAGAGTGACACGTTCGACGCCGCGTTCCTCGACGCGGACAAGTCGAGCTATCCGATCTATCTGCGCGAGAGCCTGCGGCTCGTGAAGCGCGACGGGTTGATCCTCGTCGACAATGCGTTCGCGTTCGGACAGCTGTTGGACGCAGCGCCGACGGATCCGGAGGTGGAAGCCGTGCGGGCGTTCAATGACCTCGTCGCGCGCACGAGCGAGCTGGAGGCTGTCATCGTGCCGATGGGGGATGGCCTTTGGGTGGGCGTGCGGCGGTAGCGCTGCGCGCAGTGCGCCTTGCGCACGGAGCGCTTTAACCGGCGGGGACCCGTGTCGACTGCCTACGCTCGACTGTGACGTGCAACTCGCGAGCGGTGACGACTTCTCGTGGCGCCGATGCGAGAGCGTTCGGATCGACAACGAGTCATCGCGGCGCGTTGTCGCATCCGCGCCAAGGCGGTCGAAAGCCCAAGGCAAACCGCAGAGGTCCAGTCGAGCGTAGGCAGTCGACACGGGTCACCGCCGGCGTATCGAATTCGGGCGCTGCGCGCGGAGGACCGCGCTACGCGCGATGCTGGCGGTACTCGCGGACCACGTGCTCGTGCTTCGCTAGCGAAGCGCGAGCACGTGGTCCGCGAGTGCCGCCAGCTGCTCACGCGGCAACATCCCGAACTTCGTCATCGGCATCATGTACTGCTTGCCTTGCGCTGCGAGGCGCGCGTCCTTCGCCGCATACGCTTGCGGGTCCTTCAAGTACTCGACGAGCGTGTCGCGCTTCCAATGCACGGCGACACCGACGAGCTTCGGTCCGAGCGCAGTGCCCCGTCCGTCGGCACTGTGGCACGTGGCGCAACCGTTCTTCTGGAACAGCGCGGCGCCGCTGTTCTGTGCGCCGCCACCGGCGGGTTTCGATTCGCTGCACGCCACCGTGGAGGCGACGAGCAGCACGGCGAAGAGGCGGCTGGCGGGAAGCGGGATCGAGCTGTCGGACATGCGCAGAGGGTAGCGGCGCGCGCGCGGCGCGCACAGACGACGGACCGGGATCCGCATGGCGGGCCGAGTTGACACGCGGCCGCGCCGCTTCGACGATGTGCAACGACGAAAGCCTGCGCGCTCGCCACATTGCGCACGCATGCGCGTCTTTCCCGTGTTCACGGTTCGCTCTCGACGGAAGCGGCCTCGGAAGGTCATCTTCAAAAACTCGTTGTCGCCCGGCGACATCG
Organism: Planctomycetota bacterium; assembly: GCA_046160865.1. Lineage (GTDB taxonomy): Bacteria > Planctomycetota > UBA1135 > UBA1135 > JBJXHG01. The sequence continues at coordinate 3,309 of JBJXHG010000142.1, forward strand.
TGATGATGACCGCGATGGTTCGCGACCTGCACAAGGCCTACCCGCGCGCCTTCGTCACGGACGTGCGTACTTCGTGCCCGGCTCTCTGGGAGAACAACCCGTACATCACGCCGCTCAGCGAAAAGGACGTGGACGTGCAGGTCGTCGCGTGCGAGTACCCGCTCATCCACGTGAGCAACAGCGAGCCGTGGCACTTCCTGCACGGGTTCATGGAAGATGTGAGCCGCAAGCTCGGCGTGAACATCACGCCGACCGAGTTCGGCGGCGATGTTCACGTGAGCGAACTCGAGCGCTCTTGGGTCTCGCAGGTCCAAGAGATCACCGGCGAGACCACGCGTTTTTGGATCGTGAACGCCGGCGGTAAGTTCGATTTCACAGCCAAGTGGTGGGACCCCGTCAAGTGGCAGGCGGTGGTCGACCACTTTCGCGGGAAGGTGCGATTCGTGCAGATCGGCGAGGCCGGACACCACCACCCCGCGCTCGACGGTGTGATCGACCTGCGCGGCAAGACGGACCTGCGGCAGCTGGTTCGCCTCGTCTTCCACTCCGACGGGATCTGCTGCGGAGTCAGCTTGCCCATGCACCTCGCCGCGGCCGTTCCGTCGAAGTGGAGACCTCGCCGCCCGTGCGTCGTCGTCGCCGGCGGTCGCGAGCCGCCGCACTGGGAGTCGTATCCGACGCACCACTTCCTTCACACGATTGGATTCCTGCCGTGTTGTGCGGAAGGCGGTTGCTGGAAGTCGCGCGTCGTGCCGCTCGGCGACGGAGACGAGAAGGACCGCCACCCGAATCTGTGCCTCTTGCCCGTCGTGCGTGAAGCGCGCACGCCGCAACCTCAGTGCATGGAGCTCATCACGCCGAGGGACGTGATCGAAAAGATCGAGCTCTATTTGCAAGTCGAGCGCTACGCGCTCGCATGAGCTCGCACGAGCCGACGACGCGCCCATGTCCATTCCACCCTCCCGCTCCGCGACCGAGTCGATGCGGCTGAAATTCCACCACGGTCTCGGGGACACATTGATGTTCCGCAGCGTGATCGCCGCCTTGAATCGTCCGGTCGAGCTGTTCCTGCTTCCGGGCCTCGGACAGGAGGCAATTTTTCACGGGGACGATGCGGTGCGCGTCACGACGTCGCCGAGCGATCCCGCGGCCTTCCGCGAGATCCGCTTTCCCATGGAGGGCTCGATGCCGTGCCGCGGCGGAGCGCCGACCAAGGTACGCATTTGTCTCGAGCACGAATTCGGATTGATCGTGCCGGAGCACCGGATCCGTCCGCTCGCACTGCCCGATCTCGCGTCGATCGAGAACGACGCGGTGCGCACCACGCGCGCGTTCTTGCACGGCTTCGAGCGTTATGCAGTCTGCCATTTCCAGGGCACGTGGGCGCCGGACGTCCAGAATCCTGACGTCGCGTTCTCGCGGCGCACGGTCGAGTTCCTCGTGCGCTGCGGGCTCGGCGTCGTCGTCGTCAACTACGACTACGCGTACCACAATCCGCTCAACCGAGAGCTCGACTTCATCGACGGCGATCGCGTGCGCTCGACGTACCGCCGCTTGCCGATGGCGTTCGAATCACTGTGGCACCTGCTCCGGCGTTGCTCGCTATTCGTCGGCGTCGTTTCGGGACCGCTGCATGCCGCCGCGTGCATGGACATTCCGACGGTGTGCCTGCGGAAGGGGAGCAACTTCCAGACGGACTTCTACGACGAGGGGATCGAGCACGTCTCGATCGTCGACGTGGACAAGCACGCGTTCGTGCCGCCGCGCCTCGTGCGCGAGCGGATCGAGCGTACGACGTGATGCGATCAGCTTGACGCGGGGGCACCAGCGGGCTCTCCGGGTCTCGTGATCCGGTAGCTCACCGTGCGCGCGGGCGCATCGAGATCCACGAGGTATTCGAGATGCTCCAGCGTGTTCACGACGCCCTTGGTGTCCACGCTTCCATTTCGATCTAGCAGCACGGCATAGGGGACGACGCGAATGCCCCAGATGTCGAACAGGAAAGGAGACGAGCTCGCCGGCAGCTCGTGCAGGCCGAGGTCGTGGAGCTCGTCGTACGCCTCGCCGGGGGGCGCCTTGACGAGTATCAACACGTCGACGTCCTTGCGCCACGCGCGCTCGAGCGCCCTGAGGTGCGTCGCGAGCGCCTGGCATGGCCCGCAACCGCGCGCCAGGAAGACGAGGAGCAGCGGACGCGGAGATTCGCCGCCAATCGAGCGCCAATCTCCATTCAATAGTCGCACGACGACCTGCGACACGAGCTTCGACCCCTCGAGCGGACCCTGCAGCAAGTGCTTTGCGCCCCACGGCGCGACGCGCCGCTCGAGCTGCGACAATCGTCGCGCCAACGAGAACACGGAGAACGCGATCGTCGCGAGGAGGATCGCAGTCGCGATCGTCAGGAGCATCGCGGCGCTCATGCCGCCGCCTCGCTCTCGACGTTCACGGAGCTCGCCCGCGCGCGCCGCGCGGGGCCGAACGTCAGCCTGAGCTCGCGGAGCGAAGCGCCGATCGCGTAACTCATTACCAACGCGAGCGCGGCGAGCACGAGGAGCGCGCGCTCGCCCGGCGACACCGCGAGCGGAACTTCCGCGCGCAGCGCGCACAGCGCGAGACACGCGATCAACACGACGTTGCGCGCGATGCCCAGCGCACCGCTCTCGCCGCGCAGGATTCCGCCGAGGCAGTGACAGCGCAGCGCCGGTTGCCGCACGCGTGCGCGCGCGAGGAGCGCGGTGAACACGAGTACGAGCACGAGCGCGGCGTACGTCGATAGGGGGCTCGCGCGATCGATGAAGAGCGCCGCACCGACGGCGATCTCGACGAGCGGCACGATCGTCGAGATCCAGCGCCGCGCGTGCGGGGAGTGCACGCCGAAATCGCCGAGTCCGCCGGCGAAACGCGCGCGGTCGGCGAGCTTCGAGATTCCGGCGATCGCGAGGAACGTCGCGGGCACGAAGCGGATGAGGATGTCGGTCGGCACGTTGCGTGGGGTTCGGCGGTCGTCGGATCTCGTGGGGCGCTACTCGATCGGAATCACGTCCTCGACGCCCACGGAGCTCTGCGTCGCGATCGCGACCGCGTCCTTCAGGAGCAAAATCTGCCCCGGATTCGACCACCAGCACACGACGAGCGCGTCGTTGCACACGCGCCAACCGCGCGGGCTCGGCATCGCCGCGACTTCCCACTCCGGCACGAGCGTTTCCGCGTCGTAGCCGCTGAGGCGGGACTTCCCAGGGCTCAGCCGCTCCTCGACCACGACGATCGCGCGCCCGTCTGAACGAAGGACGGCCGAGCCCCGTGCGACACGGCGGCCCGCGGACTTGAATCCCGGCAGCGCCTTGCCGACGACGGCGAGCGAGCTCGTGTCGACGTACCAAACGTCGGCGTTCGCCATGATCATCATCGTGCCCGATGCGATCGCCGCGGAACCGACCAGCGACGTTTGGCGGTACTCGGGGTCGGTGATGACTTCGCGCTTCGTGTTCGTCGCGAGCGAGACGACGTACAGCTTGTCGCGATTCAGACCCATCGAGTAGACGACGCTGTCCGTCGCGCGGTTCAGATCGAGGATGTGTCCGATGCCCCACGGCAGTCGCGCGAGTGGATCGCTCGAGTTCGGGAGCACGTCGGTTGCATCCGGCGCGCTGCAGTCGAGCGAACGCAAGTAGGGCACGGTCGACGAGAGCACCGACGACGGATCCGAGTACATGCGCAGCACGGCGAGTTTCGCGCCCCCGTCGCGGAAGTAGAGCGCGTGCCACGGCACGCTCGTCATCTTGAACGGATCCGAGATGCGCGTAGGGGCCGAGATCGCCGCGAGCTTCGTGTCGTAGAGCGTGACGTGGACGCCGAAGTTGCCGTGGTCGTCGCTCGTCTCGGCGAGCACCGCGAGCTTCCCGTCCAGGTAGACCGCGTCGCGCAATCCGGGAGCCTCGATCGAGACATCCGTGGGCGCGAGGCCCTCGTCGAGCAGCGAGATCCGAGCGATGTCGTTCGCCATGTCGCGCGTGACGACGAAGTACGCCGGGACGGAGTCCTGCATGGACGCCCGTGCGAACGAAACACCGACGACGGCCACCGAAAGCCAAGCGAGGACGCGCAGTCGCATCGGCAGGCCACGGCGAGTTGCGGGATGACGAGTCATGATTCCTCCGGTTTCCCTCAGGCGGATGTGCTCACGAACGAATCCAGGCCACGGCGACGAGCCAAAGCCCGACGACGAGCAAGCTCCACGCTCGCAGTCGTCGCAGGCCGAAATTGCGCTCGTCGCTCAGCCAGGTGAAAGTCGACTCGGTCTGCGCCGGATCGCGGTGCAGCGCGCCGAACACCGGCACCGGAAGCGCTCGGCACAGACCGTACAGCCCGAAGAGCGCGGCACCGATGCGCGGGCTCGCCGACAGAACCGATCCCGCGGTCACGACGTAGAGTCCGGCGAAGCGGATATGGACGTGGAGTCCGGATCCCAGACCGACGCCGTAGAAGATCGACGTCCACGGCGCGTCGAGGAATCGCCATCCATGACGCACTTGTCGGCGCAGGCACGGCATCGGCAGACGGTACAAGCCCGCGTGGAATCCGGCGTACGCGAAGCAGATCACGGCGAGTGCGATCGACACGATCCACGGCGCTGGCGCGAGCGTGCCGAGCGCCACGAAGCCCAAGCCGCCGAGCAGCATCCCCGACAGAGCTCCAGCGCCGACTGACGCGATGACGTGCAGCACGGAGACGAATGAGAAGCTCGCGTTTTGTCTCCCGCACACGGCGGGATTGATCGTGCCGATCATCGAGACCCCTCACGGTGACCAGAGGCTTTCGAAACCGGCCACGGCCGCGAGCGCGAACACCGGGAACCACGCTCCGTCGATCGCCGCCGCAGTTGCCACGGCCGCCATCACGGAGAGCACGAAGCACGTCGTGACTCCCATCCAACGATGTTCGTCACCGCGGACCGCCGCATGCGTTTGCTCAGCCAAATGGCCACCGACCGTTTCGTCCTGCCGCTGCTCGTTCGCTTTCCGCGGGCGCTCCGAGGTGTCCGAGCGGCTCGAAGACGGACGTCAGCGAGATCTTCGAGACGCGCGACCAGTAGCTCGAACCGGGCGTCGTCGGTCCCGAGTGGGACGAGGAAGTCGACGATGCACTCGACGCGGACGACGCACTGCTGCCGGGCGTAGTCGGCCCGCTCGTGGAACTGCCGGGAGTGGTGGGTCCACTCGTCGAGCTGCCGGGCGTAGTGGGCCCGCTCGTGGAGCTACCTGGAGTCGTAGGTCCGCTCGTGGAGCTGCTACCACCCGGCGTCGTGGGGCCGCTTGTCGAGCTTCCGGGTGTAGTCGGCCCGCTGGTGGAGGAGGACGAAGAGCTGGACGGCGGCTGCGTCTCCGTCGTCATGACGAGCGTCTTGGTGCACAGGAATGCCGTCGAGGCCCAGTTCGGGAAGTCTTCCGCCGGAATGATGCAGCCGATGTCGCAGAAGCAATCGATTCCTTGGGCATTGATGCACGACGGCGTCGGCGGGCCGCCGGTTCCGTAGTCGTAGTAGCGCACGTTGACCCAGACGCCGGGGCTCTTTTCGAGGCACACGTACCAATACCCCGTGCTCTGCGGCGTGCTCGGATTGAGCCCCATGCACTCGCACGAGCAGCCGCACATGCCCTGGTTCGGAAACTGCATGCACTTCGACCACTGACTCGCACCGCTCGAGCTCGTTCCCATGCTCGGCAACGACCAACCACCGCCGCTGGTCGACGACGGCGGCGTGATCGACACGGACGTGCGCGAGAAGAAGCTCACCGCGGACGCTTGCGGCGGCGGAGTATTCGCCGGCGGATCGGGACGGAGCAAGTAGCGCAAAGGGCGCGCGACCGCGCCTCCGGCGAGCGCCGCGAGCGCAGCGCCGCCCCATGCGATCATTCCGCGTCGCGACGACGTGCGCGAAGCGAGTTCCATCGACCAACCGCGAACCAGGTCGTTCAGCTTCTTTTCCATGCTCAAGCCCTTCCGGGGACGAGCGCCGGCGCGTTGCGCGGCGCGAGTTCGGGCGTCGCGAGGAACGCGCGCACATCCTCGAGGTCGTTCACGACGGCCTTCTTGACGACGCTTCCGTCCGCGGCGAGGCCCACGCAGAACGGGACGCGCTGAACTCCCCAACCGCGCAGGAGCTCGGGCGACGAGAACGCGCGCACGCCGCGTGCTCCGCGCTCGAGCAAGTACGGGCCAAGTTGCTCGGCCGGCATGTCGGACGTCAGGGCGAGGTCGACACCTTCGCTGGCGTCTTCGATTTGATTCACGCGACCGAGCAGAGCACTGCACACGTTGCACTCCTTGGAGACGAAGAGCAGCACGAGCGGCCGCGGCATGCGCATTCCGAGCTCCGTCTCCAGGCCGCGCAGATCGCGTACACGGATGACCGTCGCGATCGCGCCGAGAGGCGGACCGCCGGCCGCTCCACCCGGGACGATCGCGTCGAGCCGCAGCTCGATCGATCCGACTTGCCGGAGCAGGAGCAGGAAGCAGAAGCCGAGCACGAGCGCGGTGCATCCGAGCAGCAGCGAAATCGACCAGACGGGCATGTGCGATTTTCCTGCGCGCTCAGCGAAGCGGGTAGATGGCCGTGATGATCTGATGCCGATCGGGGTGAGGTCCCGTCGTCACCGTCGTGGCCGTGCGGTTGCGCAGGTCGAAGCGCACGAGCTCGTGGTGGCCGTTTTTCGTGCGGCGATCGGCATCCTGGAAGTAGATGCGACCGCTCACCGACGCGGCCCACACCGATGCGTTCAGGGGCACGATCGTGCGGCGTTGCCCGGTCGTCGAGTCGAAGAACTCGAGCTGCGTGATCGTCGACGAGCCGGGCTCGCGCGCCTCGAACACGACATCGCCGAGTCCGGTCAGGGCGGAGCCGAGCGTACGGAACTGCCGCAGCGGCTCGGACGCGAGCGCCGCCGCCGCCAGCCTCGTCCGCCGCACGCGCAGCTCGTCCGCTGCGGCGCGGAACACGTCGCCAGCGTGCGTGAGCAGCAGCACCTCGCCCGACGGTTGGACGCTCCACGCGAGGCGCGCGCACTCCGCACGCGGCGAGCTCAGCGGCGCGAACGGCGCGTAGCCGTCGAACCGCGCCGAGCGCAGCAACTGGCCCGCGAGGTCGAGACGCGCGATCCCTTCGATCGTCGCGCACGTGATGCGCTGATCGCGGATTCCGAGCACCTTCGAATCGAGCGGGAGACTCGTGCGCGGCCGCGCGCTGTCGAGCGCGAGTGCCATGACAGGCTCTCCCGACGGTCCGCGCGGGAGCGTGAACCAGAGGATCTCGCGACGCTCCTCGTCGTTCGTCACGACCGCGCACTCGATTCCGATGCGGCCGTCGGGCGTGAAGAAGACCCCGTCGTCGCCCACGAGCCGCAGCGCGCCGTCCGCTGACAGCGATGTCGGCGCGCAGATTGGAGCCAAATGCGCGTCGAACAGCGTGATCTGCTGCGCGCGATCACCGTAGTCGACGCACGCGACCACGGCAGCGTGCGGCGAAACAGCTACCACGGGACCGCGGCCCACGGACCGCGACGCGATCAGTCCGAGATCCTCGTCGAAGGCCTCGATTCTGTAGCGGTAGCGCGAGACGTCGCCGAAGTTTTGGTCCGTGACTCTGGTGTAGACGACCGCCTCACGTGCCGAGTCTGCTGTTTTCGCTCGTTCCGACGCGAGCTCCGAGGCGTGGCTCGATGCTCCGGCGAAGATACCGAACGAGCACGCGATGAACGCGCGCGCAGCGACTCCGAAACGAGGGGTCGTGGACGATTTCGACGGCGTAGCCATGCTCCACCTCCGACCACGAAATGCGAACGAAACTCTCCCACGTCGGACGTTATGCACGCACGCGCGGAGTGTCAACGAACCGAACGGGTCGCGTCGTCGCGGCGTGTCAGTTACGGGACGACGGTGTGCTCGCGCGCGACGGCATCAGCGCATCTGGAAGACGCGGAACCCGCGGCTGAGGTGGCTCTCGAGCCCCGGCACCGCGAGCTCCCATCCGACGCGATCGAACCACGCGATCATCTCGGGGTTGTAGTCGCCGAGACTACCGCCGCGTCGACGTGACGTGTCGTGGATCGACACGAGGCCCGAGATCTTCGCGCGATCGTACAAGACGCGGAACTCCTCGACGCGCTGGCCGAGCTCGCTGTCGAGGAACACGAAGTCGAACGGCGGGCCGTCGTACTCCTCGACGAACGCGCTCGAGTTCTGTCGGCGGAAATCGATCCAGTGCGCGAGGCTCCAGCGTTCCGCGAGCGCGCGCGCGCGCGCGACGGCTTCGGGGCGCATCTCGACCGTTGTGAGGCGGCCGCGGCCGTTGAACTCGAGCGCGCTCGCGATCGCGAGCGTGCTGTAGCCGTACTGCGTGCCCGTCTCGAGGACGTGCTCGAACTTGAAGCAAGTCGTGAGAGCGTGGAGGAGGTTCATCACCTCGAACTCGGTGCCGTCGTCGCGCATGACGTGGAAGAGCTCGGGTTTCTCCTCCGGGACGTGCGGGTGCATCTCGCGCTCGCAGACGTCGACCATGCCGACATCCGACACGATGTCCCACCACTTCTTCAAGCTCGCACGCGCGCTCGACATGTCGCTTCGTCCTCCGTCAACGCGGCCGCCGCACTCGCTGCAAGAGCACCGTTCCGCCGTCGACGAGAGTCTGTGCTCCGAGGTCGATCGGCGCCACCGACGAATCGCGCGCTTCGACGTGCACGCGATACGAGCCCGGCGCCACCGGACCGATCCGAAGCGTTCCTCCCGATGCTGGCACTCCAACGACCACACCGACGCCCGACGCGGCCTGCTGCACGCGAACGCCGGCCGCCGCGTGCTCGAGTCCATCCGGCTCGAACGCGAGCTCGAGGAAAGCGTTGGGCGGCGCGAGCCGCAGGTCGACGTCGCGTCCCGGCGCTACGTCGTGCCAAGTCGTCAAAGGGAGCTCGTGTTCCGGACGCGGCGATTGCGTGCGCCCGCGTCGGACGTGGACCGTCACGCGATCGGCCTGCACTTCTTCGATCGTGAACGTGCCGTCGGGCAGCGTGCTCGTCTCTCCACGCCACGGTCGCTCGAGCGAGTCGCTGACCGCCTCGATGCGCCATTGCACGAGAGGTTGATTGCCGAGGTCCGTGATTTGTCCGCGCAGCTTCCAGCCTCGCGAGAGCCGGACGACGTGGTGCAACTCGTCACCGGGTGCGGCGTGCAAGGTCTCCGCGGCGGAGCCCGCTCGGTCGCTCGCCACGCTGAGCAGGATCTTGCCCGCACCGAGATTCGCGAGATCGAAGCGTCCGTCCGCCATCGTGACGACGTGCTGCTCCCACGTGTTGGCGACATGGCGTGCGACGACGCGCGCTCCCGCGACGAGCTCCGAGTCCGCATCCAGCACGACGCCGTGGACGAGCACGCCGCGTTCCATCACGATGTCCAGACGCGGCGTCGCTTCGACGGAGAGATCGACACGTCCCGTCCACGGCGCGAAGCCCGCGGCGCGCACGCGCACGGCTGCCCGCGCGCGCGACAGCCCCTCGATCGTCGCCTCGCCGCGCGCATCGGTCCGCGCGAAGGCGGGCATGCCGCCGCCCGGCGTCGTCGCATCCGCGTTCGACTCGACGTCGACGACTGCGATGCGCGCCGACTCGACGGGAGCGCCGAATGCGTCTCGAATGCCGACGCCGAGCGCGGCGCCGCCGTCTCCCACGACGAGTCGGAACTGGCTCTCTCCACGGCCCGAACCGAGCACCCACGCGCGCGGCGATGGTGCACGTCCGCGGACGCGCGCGACGAGATAGCCGCCGCCCAACACGCACGGAAGCGCGAACGTTCCGTCCGACGCAGACGTAGCGACGATCTCGGCCACGGACGCGTCGACGAATCCCGAGAGCCACACATCGGCGTCGCTCACGGGAGCGCCATGCGCGTCGACGACGACTCCGCGCACGGCGAAACCCGCGCTCAGGTCGACGACGGCGCTCGTGCTCTCGCCAACCTGCACGACGCCTTCGACATGTCCTCCCATCGCAAGCGTGAGCGTGAACGGTCCCGGCACGAGCGACGCGATCAAGCTCGTGCCATCGTCCGCAGTGCGGAACACGCGCGCGGCGAGCTCCGGATCGGCGGCGCTCCACGGAACGAGCACGCCGGAAAACGAGACCGGTGGCGAGACGTGCGTGCACGGCTGCACGCGCACGAGCACCGAGCCCGTTCCGTCGTGTCTTGCGGGAAGCACGTCCTCTTGGGTTGCATCCGTGTGCGACGGCGCATCCGCGCTCGCTTCCCGCTGCGAGATCGCTTCGATCGTCGGGTCGTCGAGCGCGTTCGACGCAGTGCTCGCCGTCGCGGCCACGTCGGTTCGCGCCGGCTCGCCGGTGTGCTCGGACTCGCGTCGCAATCCGACGAGGAGCGCGAGCCCGAGGAGAGCGAGCACGAGCGCGAGGAGCACGGGCAATCGGCGCATCGCGTCAACTTGTTGCACCGAAAGCGCGATGGTACAAGCCTTCCCCCGCCGCGAGGTCCCGAGCGCGCGCGCGCGCATCTTCCGCCGCGGCGGGTACGACATGGGAGCGACGACCGCGGCACGCGAGTTCCGCCTGCGCAACGGCGATTTCGCGCGCTACTTGCGCGGCTCGGGCATCGACATCGGCGCAGGTGACGACCATTTGTCGGTTCCGGATGGTGTCGTGCTCGCTTGGGATCACGCGCAGGGCGACGCGCAGACGATGGACGGCGTGGCCGCCGCCTCGTTCGATTTCGTCTACTCGTCGCACTGCCTCGAGCATCTCCACGATCCGCTGCGCGCGCTGGAGCGTTGGTGCCAGATCCTGCGACCCGGTGGATTTCTCTATCTCGTCGTGCCGGATTGGCGTCTCTACGAGAAGGAGCAGTGGCCATCGCGCTTCAACTCGACGCACCGCCACACGTTCTCGCTCGACGTGGAGCGCGACACGCTCGGCCGCTCCGGTCACCTGAACATATGCTCGGAGATTCTCCCGCTGTTGGCTCGCTGCGGCTTGGAGCCGTTGGCGGTACGCCTGGAAGACGAAGGCTACGACCACGACTTGCCGTCGAGCGTCGATCAAACGCTCAACGACGCGCTCGCGCAGATCTGCGTGATCGCGCGGAAGGAACCCGAGCACGCGCGCGCGCCGTCGCTGCGGACGTGGGTGCGCGTCGGTGCGTGTGCGTTCTTCGTGTACCACTGGCTCGCGGTCACGACGTGGCACCTGCCGGGTCCGCTCGGACATGGGCGGTCGTTCTTCGAGAAGTACATGGTGCACTCTGGGTCGTGGCAATTCTGGAACATGTTCGACACGGCGCCCTCGCTCTCGGGATTCGACGTCGAGATCCACGCCACTGACGCGCGACGCCGCACACGGGTGTTCGCACCGTTGCTGCCAGAGCTCGCGCCGCGCGACGGCTATCTGCGGCACGACGTCTTCTTCTTCCGCACGCTGTACGGGAACCCCGACTCGCCTTTCCTCATTGACTACGCGCGCAACGTTGGCGAGGCGATCCGGCGCGCGGGCGAATTCGATCCGGTCTCGATCACCTTCCGCATTCGTGAGGACCGCATCCGCCGCCTCGACGAGATCCGAGCGGACGGCGTGGTCGCGACGACATCGACGTTCGACAGGGGACCGATCCCGTGCGATTGATCGTCGAGCCGGTCCGTCGCGCGTGGAAGCGGATCGAAGCGTTCTGGTTCGGCCCGAGCGATCCGCGCTCGTACGCGCTCGTGCGGATCGCATATGCCTTCGCCGCCATCGTGAACTGGTTCGACCTGTGGTCGCGGCGCGCCGAGCTCTTCACCGACGGCGCGATGGTGCGCGCGCAAACGGTGCAAGCGGCGAATCCGGACCACGTGCTCCTGTCGGCGTTCTTCCTGGTGCGCGGCGACGCGGGAGTGACGGTCCTCTTTCTCGTCGCGGGCGCTGCGATCCTAGGCCTGGGGCTCGGATACCAGACGCGCGTCTGCGCGCTGATCGCGTTCCTCTGGCACTGCTCGTACAGCACGCGTCTCATCCCGTTCGATTGCGCGCACGACGCGCTCTTCCGCGTTCACGGGTTGGTGCTGCTGATCTCACCGATCGCGCTCGTCTGGAGTGCCGACGCGCAGCGGCGCGGTCCGGGCTCGACCGGCGGTCGCTCGTCGCCGGTGGTTCCGTCGTACGGTCTCACGCTCATTCGCTGGCAGGTGCTGCTCCTCTATGTCGTCGCGTTCTGGTCGAAGTGCGCCGACGCGTACTGGCGCGACGGAGAGGCGCTGCCCTACTTCTGGCTCTCGACGTACTCGACCGTCGCCGATCCCGCGCTCGCGCGCCACGAGATCGCCGGGGCCGTCGCAAGCTATGCCGCGCTGTTCGTCGAGCCGGTGATCCCGATCTTGCTCTGGGTCCGGCGCACGCGCTGGCTCGGCTTCGCCGTCGGCATCGCATTCCACACCGCGATCGCGGCGACGAGCAACCTCACCGTGTTCTCGCTCGTTGCGGTGTCGGCGTATCCGGCGTTCCTCGAGCGCGAGGACTTCCGTCGTTTCGAAACGCTCTTCGCGCGCTCCAACGGCCGTGACCTGGAGCGCGAGCGGGATGCGGGGTGAGCGGACCGCGCGCGCCCGGCGCGGTGCGCTCCGAGCCGTTGCACGACCCGCCGTCTCGGCCACGTGGGGCTCCGGCGGTCCATCGTTGCCCGCGACAGCGTGCTCGGCGGCCCGGCATGACGCCTGTGCCGCCGCTCCGTCGCGCTCCTGGACTCGCCATCCCGTGCGCCGCGGCGCGACGGGGCCACATTCGATGGGCACGTCTTGCGGCGTTCGTCACCTTGCGACCGCGTGGCACGTTTGGTCTCCTGCGCCGGACGATGCGGCAGAAGAGCGCGACGGCACCCGAGGCGACGTTCGACGAGCGGTTGGAACGCTTGGAAGCGATCGTGGGCGAGTTGGAGAAGGGCGGGCTCTCGCTCGAGCTCTCCATCGAGCGCTACCAGGAAGGCGTCGGCCTCTTGTCGGTGTGCCGCACGACGCTCGAACAGTACAAGAAGCGTGTCGAGGAGCTGACGGCGGGCGCCGAGCCGTCGCTCGTTCCCTACGCCAACGATCCCGACGCGTCCGCGTCCGCGTCGCGATGACTTCGGCCGCACAGGACGCGCTGTCCGCCTGGCTGGCGGACACGCGCCGCTCGGTCGACGCGGCGCTCGAGCGCGAGTTCCCGACGCATGCGCGCGACGACGCGATTCCGGCGCGGCTCGCGGAAGCGATGCGCTACGCGTTGATGGGCGGCGGCAAGCGCTTCCGCCCGGCGATCGTGCGCATGATCGCGACGCATTTCGGCGCGCGCGACGACGAGGCCGTCTTGCCGGCCGTGGCGATCGAGCTGGTGCACACGTACAGCCTCGTGCACGACGACTTGCCGTGCATGGACGACGACGATCTGCGCCGCGGTCGACCCACGTGCCACAAAGTGTTCGGCGAGGCGCTCGCGGTGCTGGTGGGGGACGCGCTCTTGACGCACGCATTCACGCTGCTCGCGCGCGCGCCGAAGAGCGCGAGCGAGATGGTCGCGACGCTCGCACGCGGCGCGGGACCGGCGGGCATGGTGGGCGGCCAAGCGCTCGACCTCTCGGCGGTCGAAGGCGTCCTGACGCACGCGCGCGTCGACGAGATCCATGCGAAGAAGACCGCGGCCTTGATCGCCGTCGCGGCCGAGCTCGGTGCGCTCTCCGCCGACGTGCGCGACGAGCGCCGGCACGCCGCGCACGCCTGGGGCCTCGCGCTCGGGCGCTGCTTCCAAGCGACCGACGACATCCTCGACGTCACCGGTGACGCTGCGACGCTCGGCAAGACGCCGGGCAAGGATGCGCGCAACGAACGTCCGACGCTCGTCGCGGCGCTCGGCATCGACGGTGCGCGACGCGAGGCGGAGCGGCTCGCGGCAGAGGTCGAGCGCACGGCCACGCTCCTCGGGTGCCGCCCGGGCGACCGCCCGTACGATCTCGCGCGCACCCTGCTGTTGCGCCGGGCGTGAGCCTCCGCTGGAGGCCGGCGCCGGCCGGCCGGATCGTGCGTGCGACACGCGAAACCGACCCCGAGGCGTTGCGTGCGCTCGCGCAGTAGACTGCACGGAATGCTCGAACCCGCCGAGAAGCTGGCGCAGAGCTCGCGAGAGCTCCTCGCCGGGATCCGCTCGCCGCGCGACGTGAAGGGGCTCACAGCGCCCGAGCTCGTGCCGCTGTGCACGGCGATCCGCGGCTTCCTGCTCGACAGCGTGCAGACGACCGGTGGTCACCTCGGCTCGAATCTCGGCACCGTCGAAATCTCCGTCGCGTTGCACCGCGTGTTCGACTTCCGGCGCGATCGACTCGTGTTCGACGTCAGCCACCAGTGCTACACGCACAAGGTGCTGACGGGCCGCGCCGCGGGCTTCGCCGGATTGCGACAAACGGACGGCCTGTGCGGCTTCACGCACCCCGACGAATCCGAGTACGACCTCTTCCACACCGGTCACGCCGGAACGGCGATCAGCCTGGCACTCGGTCTCGCGTTCGCGCAGGCGCACGAGAAGAACCCGCCGCACGTCGTCGCGCTCGTCGGTGACGCGGCGCTCGGCGCGGGCGTCGCTTTCGAGGCGTTGAACCACGCCGCCGCGACCGGACAGCGCTTGCTCGTCGTGCTGAACGACAACGAGTGGTCGATCAGCAAGTCGGTCGGCGCGCTCGCGCTCTACCTCTCGCGCATCCGCAACAACCGCTTGGTGCAGCGCGCGCACCAAGAAGTGTCGAACTTGATCTCCGCGATCCCGGTCATCGGGCCGCGGGTCGATCGCACGCTCGAGCAGATCGGCGAGGTCGTGCGCCACGCCGTCGTTCCCGGACACATCTTCGAAGAGCTCGGCGTGACGTACGTCGGGCCGATCGACGGACACGACGTCGGTTTGCTCGTCGAGCACTTGGAGCGCGCGCGCTCGCTCGACGGCGTCGTGCTGCTCCACATCCTGACGGAGAAGGGCAAGGGTCATCCGAAAGCCCCGACGCATCCGGAGCGCGTGCACGGCGTGAAAGCGGCCGAGAAGCCGCACGGGTCGGGCGGCGACACGCTGAAGCTCGTGCCGGCCGCTCCGCGCACCGAGCCGAAGAGCGGACCGTCGTACACGAAGGCCTTCGCCGACGCGCTGATCCGCCTCGCCGAGCGCGACGTGCGCATCCACGCGATCACCGCGGCGATGCCGTCCGGCACCGGGCTCGACGCTTTCGCCGAGCGCTTTCCCGAACGCTTCCACGACACCGGCATCACCGAGCAGCACGCGTGCGCGATGGCGGCCGGCATGGCGAAGGGCGGCTTGCGTCCGGTCGCGGCGATCTACTCCACGTTCCTGCAGCGCGGCTACGACCAGGTGTTCCAGGAAATCGTGCTCCAAGATCTGCCGGTGCTCCTGTGCCTCGATCGCGCGGGCTTGGTCGGGCAAGACGGTCCGACGCACAACGGTGTGTTCGACATCGCGTTCCTGCGCACGTTCCCGAACATCGTGCTCGCGGCGCCGCGCGATGCGACGGACATGGATCGCATGCTCGAGCTCGCGCTGCGTCACGCCGGCCCGATGGTCGTGCGTTTTCCGCGCGACAACTGTCCCGCGCAGGAGCGCATCCATCGCAGCGAGCGCACGGAGATGGTGCCCGGCAAGGCGGAAGTGCTCTGCGAGGGCGAGCACCTGTGCATCTGGGCGTTCGGTGCGCTCGTCAACCAAGCGATGGAGGCCGCGGAGCGCTTGAAGAAGCGCGGCGTTTCGATCGGCGTCGTCGATGCTCGCTTCGCGAAGCCGCTCGACACGGAGCTCCTCTATCAGCACGCCGCGCGCTACCGACACTTGCTGACGCTCGAGGAGCACCAGCGCGCCGGTGGCTTCGGCTCCGCGGTGCTCGAAGCGCTGTCTGCGATGCCCGGCTCGGCGCCGCGCGTGCGCGTGCTCGGCATCCCCGACGAATTCATCGATCACAAGACGACGCGCGAGGAGCAACTCGCGGAAGTCGGTCTCGACGCGGACGGGATCGAGCGCAGCATCAAGAGCTGGCTCTCCTTGACGTGGGTGTGACGATGAAGAAGCCGTCGCGACCGCGGACCTCACCCGCTCGACCGAGCGCGCCGACGCCCGCCGAGCGCCGCGTGCTCGTGCTCGCCGACGGCGAGAAGGAAGAGGTTCTGGCGCTGCTGCCGGTGCTCTCGTCGTGGCTCGAGGGCCGCGTCGCGCACGTCGACGTCGACACGGACCTGCGCGCGTTCACCAAGCCGCGCGCGCGTGCGGCGAGCGTGAAGCTCGCGAGCCGGCGACCGGATCTGATCGTCGTGCTGGGCGGCGACGGCGCGATCCTCGCCGCCGTGCGCACCTTCGCCGACTCGCCGGTGCCGACGCTCGGCATCAATTTCGGCCGCATCGGCTTCCTCGCGTCGGCCGAAGCGACGCACTGGAGCGAGGCGCTCGAAGAGATGCTCGACGGCCGCTGCATCGTCGAGCCCCGCATGCGCCTGTCCGCCGAACTCACGAGCGAGAGCGGTGAGACCATCCGCGCCGTCGCGCTCAACGACGTCGTCGTCACGCGCGGCGCGTACCAAGGCATGCTGGAGACGAGGCTCGAGGTCGGCGCGGACTGGGTCACGAACTACCGCGCGGACGGTTTGATCGTCGCGACGCCGAGCGGATCGACGGCGTACTCGCTGGCGGCCGGCGGGCCGATCCTCGCGCCGGCGATGCAAGGCATCATCGTGACGCCGATCTGTCCGCAGGCGCTCTCGCACCGGCCGATCGTGCTGCACGCGGAAAGCGAGCTCTCGATCACGATCACACGCGCGAGCGGCATCACGACGCTCGTCGTCGATGGGCAAGGCTTCTTTCCGATGCAGCAAGGAGACCGCGTGCGCCTCGCGCGACACGCCGTCGCGTATCCGATCCTCGCGCGACCGGGGCAGGACCCGTTCCGCCGTCTGCGGGAGCGCGTCGGTTGGCGCGGCAGCTTCGAGCCCGAGCCGTACGCGAACGAAGTTGCGCAGCGGCGCGAGCAAGACGGCGGGGTGCTCTAGCTCTCCGCGCGCAAGGCACGCTTCGCGCGAGCGCCGAGCGCGGCAGACCGCGCTCGGCGCTCGCGCTTGCGCGGTCGCGCACCGCGGCCCATGATCCCTCGCACGAACGAACGCGAAGGGTGCGGCGGAACGAATTCCGTTGCAGGCACAAGGATGGTCGGGCCGCCATTCTGACGACTCACGTCAGGAGGGCGCCTTGAGTGCTTCACGACCGTCGAATTCCAATGCCACCGCTGAGCCGCGCAAGAACGCCGAGCTCGGTTGTCTCGTCCAACTCTTCTGGAGCATCGGTGGCTGCGGTCTGCTCACCGCGATCGCCGTGCTCATCTTGCGCCAGCCGCCCTGGACCCTGTCGCTCCGCGACGCAGTCTTCTGGAGCTTCGTGGGAGCGATGGTCTTCGCTCGTGCCGTCGACGTGCGCCGTTTCGGTGGCCAAACGGCCGACGGCAATCCCGCCACCATGAAGGACGTGCGTCGCTACGCGCTCGGCCTCGTCGTGTCCGCCGCGCTCGTGTGGGCGGCGGCGCAATCCTTCCACTTCGGCCCGAAGACCTGAGTTGGCCCCACGCGCATGCTCACCATCGACTCCCTCGCCGGCACTCTGGCGTTGTTGCCGTCCGCGAGCGGGGGGCACGCCGATCCCGTCGCGCCGCTCGCGCTCGCATTCGTCGTGATCCTGATCGCGGCGAAGCTCGGTGGCGAGCTCGCCGTGCGCGCCGGTCAACCCGCGGTTCTCGGTGAGCTCCTCATCGGCGTCGTGCTCGGCAACCTGTCGCTCGCTGGCTACTCGGGCTTCGAATCGATCGAGAGGGATTCGTTCGTCGAGATGTTCGCGCGCGTCGGCGTGCTGCTGCTCCTGTTCGAGGTCGGACTCGAATCGACCGTCGGGCAGATGCTCAAGGTCGGCTGGTCGTCTCTCTTCGTCGCCGTCCTCGGCGTCGTCGCGCCGTTCGCGCTCGGGTGGGGCGTCGGTGCGTGGCTCCTGCCGGACGAGAGCGTGTACGTGCACGCGTTCCTCGGCGCGACGCTCACCGCGACGAGCGTGGGGATCACGGCGCGCGTGCTGAAGGACCTCGGCCGCTCGCAGTCCGACGAGGCGCGCGTGATCCTCGGAGCAGCCGTCATCGACGACGTGCTTGGGCTCGTGATCCTCGCGGTCGTGGTCGGCGTGATCGGCGCGGCGGATCGCGGCGAGACGCTCGCCGCGTCGAGCATCGTGATGACGATCGCCAAGGCGGGCGGCTTCCTCGTCGGTGCGCTCGTGCTCGGCATCGCGGTCTCGCGACGCCTGTTCGTGTGCGCGTCGAAGCTGCGCACGCGTGGCGTGCTGCTGGCGACCGGGCTTTCGTTCTGTTTCTTGCTCGCGTGGCTCGCGAACGCGATCGGGCTCGCGTCGATCGTCGGCGCGTTCGCGGCCGGGCTCGTGCTCGAGCGCGTGCACTACCACGACTTCGTCGCGCGCGGCGAGCACGGGCTCGAAGAGCTCGTGCATCCGATCTCCGCCTTCCTCGTGCCGATCTTCTTCGTGCTGATGGGGATGCGCACGGACCTGAGCTCGTTCGCCGAGCCGGGCGCGCTGGGCCTGGCGGCGGCACTCACGATCGCGGCGATCCTCGGCAAGCAGCTGTGCGCATTCGGCGTCGTGGGCAAGGGCGTCGACCGGCTGACGGTGGGGATCGGGATGGTCCCGCGCGGCGAAGTGGGCCTGATCTTCGCCAACATCGGGCTCGCGCTGACCATCGGAGGCGAGCGCATCGTCAGCAACTCCACGTTCTCGGCGGTCGTGATGATGGTCATCGTCACGACGATGATCGCGCCGCTCGCGCTGCGCTGGAGCGTGAATCGCTGACGCCGCGCCGTGCGCGCGTCAGTGGCTCGCGACGGGGCGTGCGTCGCTCTTCACGCGTCCGTCTTCCATCGTGACGACGCGCTCGCAGCGGCTCGCGATGCGCTCGTCGTGCGTCACCAAGAGCAGCGACAGCCCGCGCTCGCGTTGCTCGTGCAACAGGAGCTCGAGCACCTTCTCGCCCGTCGCGCTGTCGAGATTGCCGGTCGGCTCATCCGCGATGACGATCGGCGGATCGAGGAACAATGCGCGCGCCATCGCGACGCGCTGGCGCTCGCCGCCGGAGAGCTGCGCCGGCCGGTGCTCGAGGCGGTGCTCGAGCCCGAACTTCACGAGCATCGACTGGGCACGCTCGCGCAGCTCCTTCGCACGCGCGCGGAAGTCCGACGTCGAGCGCGCGATCATCGCGGGCAGGAGCACGTTCTCCACGGCGTCGAGCTCGGGCAGCAGGTGATAGAACTGGAATACGAAGCCGAGCTTCTGGTTGCGCAGGCGTGCGCGCTCCTGCACCGACGCGCTCCACGCGTTGCGGCCGTCGAGCAGCACTTCGCCTTCCGACGGCGGATCGAGCAGGCCGAGCACGTGGAGCAACGTCGACTTGCCCGCGCCTGAAGCGCCCATCAAGCAGAGCAGCTCGCCGCGTCCGAGCTCGAGGTCGACGCCGTGCAGCACCTCGATCTTGCGATCGCCGATCGCGAACGACTTCTTGATCTTGCGGCACGCCAAGATCGGCGCGGCCGCGCTGGCATTCGGCGACGCGTTCATTCGTAGCGCAGCGCGTCGAGCGGGTGCATCCGCCCGGCCTTCCAGGCCGGAATGCTCGCGAAGACGAGCGTGCACAGGAATGCGCCGAGCACGATCAGCGCGACGGCGACGGGATCGACGACGCTCGGGATGTGATCGAAGAGGTACACGTCGCGATTGAAGATCTGCACGTGGAACGTCTTCGAGAGCCAGCGCTCGATGCCGTCGATCTTCAGCGCGCCGATCGTTCCGAGGATCGCGCCGAGTGTCGCGCCGAGCAGCGCATCCCAGAATCCGATGAGCAAGAACAGGAAGTGGATGCCGCCCGGCGTCGCGCCCAGAGCGGAGAGGATGCCGATGTCGCGGCGCTTCTCGGTGACCATCATCGAGAGGATCGCGAACACCGTGAACCCGGCGACGACGACGACGAGCGAGAGCATGATCGTCATCAATACCTTCTCGTTCTCGATCGCGCCGAGCAGGACATTGCGGAACTCCTCCCACGTGCGCACTTCGGTCACGCCGCGCTCGCGGATCAGGCCGGCCTCGTAGAGCTTCGCGCGCAAGTCGGCGACGACCGCTTCGCCATCGTGCTCGTAGTCGTGCAGCTTCACGAGCACGTTGGAGAACTCGCGCGGCGGACCGAGCAGGTCCATCAGCTCGGAGCGCTCGAGGTACACGACCTGCAGATCCGTGTCGTTCTCGCCCGAGCGAAACGTGCCGGCGACGACGTAGCGGCGGTTGCTCGTGCGCAGCTCGTCGGCGACGGGATCCGGCACGCCGGTGAACACGTTGACGATCGAGCCGCGCGTCAGGTGCGCGAGGGCCGCTTGCTGCTCGCCGACCAGGATGCTCGCGAGCGGTCGCCCCTCGGGCTCGTACCCCGGCGGCGGCGCGAACGGATCGTTCACGTCGGCGACCGGCGAGCCGCCGAAGCCGCTCGTGCGCTGCAGCGCCGCGCGCAGCTCCGTCGTGGCGAACTCGTCTTGCACATCGACGCCCGCGAGCCGCACGCCGCCGAGCGCGCCGCGCTCCGGGTCCGACATGTTCAAGTTCGCGAGCGAGGTGTCGAAGCGGCCTTCGTCGCGCGTGATGTACCCGAACCAGTGCAATTGCGCCGACGCAGCGGCGACGCGCGGATCGGCGCGCACGACCGCGAGCAACGGCGCCGGATCGTAGGGGACCGCGACGCCGCCCGGCCGCGGCACGTTGATCGGCATGATCACGATGTCGGCCAGCGATCCGCGCACGGCCTTGCGCGTCTCGGCGAGGAAGCCCGACATGATCGAGAGGATCAGGATCAGCGCGCCGACACCGACGCAGATCCCGATGATGCCGATGACGTTCGTGCGGCGCGCACGCATGTAGCGCCACGACAAGAAGACGCGGTACACGCGCTAGACCTCGGGCTCGTCGCCCGCGTGCTTCTGCCGCATCGCGGGGAAGAGGAGGACGTCGCGGATCGAGTCTTGGTTCGTGAGCACCATCACGAGGCGATCGATGCCGATGCCCAGACCGCCGGTCGGCGGCATGCCGTACTCGAGCGCTTGCACGTAGTCCCAGTCGACCTCGCCCGGCGCTTCGGGATCCTTGCTCGCGACCTGCTCCTCGAAGCGGCGCGCTTGCTCGGCGGGATCGTTGAGCTCGCTGAACGCATTGCCGAGCTCCATGCCGGCGATGAAGACCTCGAAGCGCTCGGCGAGCCATTCGCAATCGGGTCGCTTCTTCGCGAGCGGGCTGATCGCGACCGGAAAATCCGTCAGCAGGATGGGGCCTTCGAGCTCGTCCGTGATGCACGCTTCGAGCAAGTGGTCGGCGAGCTTCCACAAGTGGAGCTCGGCGTTGCCGGCGGACGGAGCGGGAGGCTCGACGAGCTTCTCCTTACCCTTCGCGAGCAGCTTCGCGGCGTTCAACGGATACAAGTCGAACCCGACGCACTTCTTGAACAGCTCGGGGTACGACACGCGCGCATACGGCGCCTTCAAGTCGTACTGCTTGCCGCGGAACGTCGCGATCGTCGTGCCGTTCACCGCGCGTGCCGCGAGCTCGAACATCTGCTCGGTGAGCTCCATCATGCGGCGGTAGTCGGCTTGCGCCTCGTACAGCTCGAGCATCGTGAACTCGGGGTTGTGGCGGACCGACAAGCCCTCGTTGCGGAAGTTGCGGCTGACCTCGAACACGCGCTCGAGTCCGCCGACGATGAGCCGCTTCAAGTAGAGCTCGGGCGCGATGCGCAGGTAGAGGTCCGCGTCGAGCGCGTTGTGGTGCGTGATGAACGGACGCGCCGCGGCGCCGCC
Source organism: Planctomycetota bacterium (assembly GCA_046160865.1). GTDB lineage: Bacteria > Planctomycetota > UBA1135 > UBA1135 > JBJXHG01. The sequence continues at coordinate 25,273 of JBJXHG010000142.1, forward strand.
CGCGATCGGATGAAGGGTCGGCGTCTCGACTTCCAGGTAGCCTTGCGACTCCAAGAAGCGACGGATCGTCGAGAGCGTCAGCCCGCGCTTCACGAACACGTCGCGCACGCCTTCGCTCGCCCAGAGATCCACGTAGCGGCGGCGATAGCGCTGCTCCTTGTCGGCAAGCCCGTGCCACTTCTCGGGCGGCGGCGCGACGGCCTTCGCGAGCAGGCGCACCTCCGTCGCCCACAGCGTCGGCTCACCCTTCTGCGTGTGGCCGAGTTCGCCGCTGATGCCGACGAGATCGCCGGCGTCGAGCAACTTGCGTTGCGGCCACCAGTCCGCGAGGCGGTCGCGCTGGAAGCCCACTTGCAGCTGTCCCGTGCGATCGAGCACCGGCGCGAACATGAGCTTGCCGAAGTCGCGCGTCTGCAGCATGCGGCCGGCGATCGTCGCGCGCTCGCCGGTCAGCGGTCCGGGCGTGGCACTCGTGCCGAGGCCCGCGACGATCGTCGCGATCGGACGCGCGTCGACGCCGCGCGCCGGGTACGGATCGATGCCAGCGGCGCGCAGTGCCTCCAGCTTCTGCAGTCGATCGGGTTGGACCAGCTCGGTCATGGGCGCGCGAGGATAGCCGCCGCGCACCAACGTCCCCAAGCAGCCCGTGGTGAAAGTGCTTCGAGCGCGAAAGTCGTCCGTTCGTGTCGGCCCCGTACATCGAAGGGCTAGCACGACCGCAGGCGAATCCTCG
>JBJXHG010000143.1:0-9672 GCA_046160865.1 Planctomycetota bacterium
GCTAGACTGCTCGGCCTTCACGCGCACCCAGGCACGTCGAAGGATCGCTTCCGCACGGTTTCGCTCCCGCTCCCCCATGACCGAACGCGCCCTGCAACTCCAAGGCATCACGAAACGCTTTGGCGATTTCACCGCCGTGTCCGGCCTCGATCTCACGGTGCCGAAGGGCTCGTGCTACGGCTTCCTCGGACCGAACGGCGCCGGCAAGACGACGACGATCCGCATCATCCTCTCGATCTACGAGCCGACATCCGGCACGGTCGAGGTGCTGGGTCATCGCTCCGCGCTCGAGGTGCGCCCGCGCATCGGGTACTTGCCCGAAGAGAAGGGCCTGTACAAGAAGATGAAGGCGCGCGAGATCATCGCTTACTTCGGTCAGCTCAAGGGGCTGCGCCGCGGCGATGCGTTGCGACGCGGCGACGAGCTGCTCGAGCGCTACGGCCTGGGCGAGTTCAAGGCGCGTCGCTGCGAAGCGCTGTCGAAGGGCATGCAGCAGAAGGTGCAAGTGCTCGCGGCGATCGTGCACGCGCCCGAGTTCGTGATCCTCGACGAGCCGTTCTCCGGCCTCGATCCCGTCAACCAGCAGGTGATGGAGCAAGTGATCCGCGACCTGCGCGACAACGGCGCGACGGTCGTGTTCTCGACGCACGTGATGGAGCACGCCGAGCGGCTGTGCGACCGCATCGTGCTGATCGCGCGCGGCAAGAAGCTGCTCGACGGCACGATCGCCGAGGCCAAGCGCTCCGTGCCGCGCCGCGTGCTGATCGAGACGTCTTCGGACGTCGGACGTCTGCGCGATGTCCCGGGCGTCGTGAGCCTCGAGCGCTACGAAGGCGACGGAAACTGGCAGATCACGCTCGCGGAAGGCGCCAACGCCGACGCCGTGCTGCGCGCGTGCTTCCAGCACGGCATCGAGCTGCGCACGTTCGACCGGCGCGAGCCCGGCCTGCGCGACGTGTTCCTGAAGTTCGTCGGTGCTCGCGACGTCGTCGAGGAGGTGGTCGCGTGAAGTATTCGCTGCTCGTTGCCGCGCGCGAGTTCTTCGAGCACACGCGCACGAAGGGGTTCTGGGTTTCGATCGCGATGGTGCCGCTCCTGCTCTACCTGAGCATCAAGGCGCCGATGCTGCTCGAGAAGTTCGGCCGCGAGACGCGCCACTTCGCGGTGTACGACCCGAGCGGCGAGCTCACGCCGGTGATCGACGCCGCGATCCAATCCGACTACGACAAGAAGAAGGGCAAGGCGTTCCTCGAATGGCAGGCGGAGAAGGCGACGCACGCCGACGCGCCCGACTTCGAGGTGCCGAAACCGCTCTTCCAGCGCATTCCGCTGCCCGCCGAGATCGACGTCAGCGACGCCACGAAGCTGCGCGAGCAATCGAAGCCGTACTTGCTCGGCGAGACGCGCATCCAAGTCGACGGGCGCGACGAAGAGCTCTTCGCGTTGATCGTGCTGCCGAAGGACGAGCGCGACGTGAGGAAGAAGGTCGAGTACTGGAGCACGAACCTGACCGACGACGATCTGCAAGACATCGTCACCGAGGGCTTGCAGGACGAGCTGCGGCGGCGCGAGCTCGCGCGCGGCGGGCTGCCGGTGAGCACGCTCGAGACGATCAACGCGATCGAGGTCGACCTCGCGGCGCGCGACCCGAAGAAGGAAGCCGGCGAAGAAGAGGTCGGCATCGCCGAGCGCATGCGCCAGTGGGCGCCGATCGGATTCGTCTACATCCTGTTCATCTCGATCCTGACGGTGTCGCAGATGCTCCTGTCGGGAATGATCGAGGAGAAGTCGAACCGCATCGTCGAGGTGCTGCTCTCGTCGGTCACGCCGTGGGAGCTGATGCTCGGCAAGCTGCTCGGCGTCGCCGCGATGGGCATCACGATGATCGCGTCGTGGTTCATCCTCGGCTGGGTGATGCTCGTGACCGCCGGACAAGGTGCCGTGGTCGACGCGGTCCGCGTGGCGCTGTTCAACCCGACGCTGCTCGTGCCCTTCGCGGTGTACTTCCTGCTCGGGTTCCTGCTCTACGCGAGCATCCTGCTCGCGCTCGGCAGCCTGTGCAACACGCTCAAGGACGCGCAGAACTTCATGGCGCCGGTGACGATGATCCTCGTGATTCCGGTCGTGACGATGGTGTTCGTCGCGAAGGATCCGAACGGGCCGGTCGCCGTCGTCCTGTCGTGGATCCCGTTCTTCACGCCGTTCGTGATGATGAATCGCGCCGCGGCAAATCCGCCGCTGTTCGAGGTCATCGGCACGATGGTGCTCCTGCTCATCAGCCTCGCGATCACGATCTGGCTCTCCGGACGCATCTTCCGCAACGGCATCTTGCGCACGGGCCAACCGCCGAAGCTGCTCGAGATCCTGAAGCTCGTGAAGAGCTGATCCGCGTCACGATCCCCACGCGACGATCACGCCGTTCGTGCGATTCGTCGTCGCGGGCGTGCAGAACGACGGATCGACGTTGCGATACCACGCTTGGTAGTAGCGCGTGCCGCCCAGCGCTCCGACCAAGCCCTTGCGCGAAACGGACAGATCGCCCGCGTCCGGATAGCTCGACGTGCCGCTCGCGTTCGCTTTCAAGCCGAGGCGCACCAAGCCGCCGCCGACGCAGCCGATCCCGTCGTCGAGCAAGGTCGCCGCCGTCTGCGCGTCGCCTTGGTAGAAGAGCGTCGAGGTGCCGCTCACCTCCTGCGCATGCAGGAGGAGCGTGTCCGAAGCAACGACCGCCGAGCCGAAGCCGCCGAGATAGCCGCCGCGCGCGAAGATCGAAGAAGCGCAGCCGTGACGCAACGCGCCGCTATTGCCGCACGGGCACGCCGCTGCAGAGCCGTCGCCGAAGCAGAAGGGCGTGATGCGCTCCGGCCCGCGGTCGTGCACGAAGACGTCGACGGTGCCGTTCGTGTCGCTCGGAACGAGATCCGACGCGATGCTCCAGAACACGACGCGGCGACCGTCCGCCGACAGCGAGCTCGCCGTCGACGTGCCGAGCAGACTCTGCGCACCGCTCGACGCGACGCTGACGCGCGTCGTCCGGCCGGTGGCTCGGTCGTGCACGAAAGCGTCGGCCGCGGCGTTCGTGTCTCCGGGAACATGATTCGTCGCGAAGCTCGAGAAGGCGACGTAGCGACCGTCGGCGGAGATGTGGCTCGTGAGCGCGGAGACGTCGCTCTGCGTGCCGGCCGAATCCACGCTCACCCGCGTCGTCTTCGACTTCTGCAGGTCGCGCACGAAGATGTCCGTCAGCCCGTTCGTGTCGCCTACGACGAGGTCCGACGCCATGCTCGTGAACGCGACATAGCGACCGTCCGCGGAGATCGCCGGCGACTCCGAGGGGAAGTTGGCGTCGCCGCCCCACGTGGCCCTGCTCACGAGCGTGGTGCGCCCCGTCTCGCGATCGTGCACGTAGACGTCGCGCCAGATGTTCGTGCCGCCGAAGCTCGACGAGCTGCTCTCGAACGCGACGTGACGGCCGTCGGCCGACAACGACGGCGCCTCGCCGCTCGCTTGCGCTCCGCCGGTCGCGACGCTGACGCGAGTCGTCGCGCCGGTCTCTCGATCGTGCACGAACACGTCGGAGAGTCCGTTCGTGTCGCCCGCAACGAGCTGCGCCGACGTGCTCGCGAAGGCGACGTAACGGCCATCGGCCGAGATCGACGGCTTCCGCACTCCGCCGTTCGTTTGCTCGCCCGCCGAGCTGACGTTCACGCGCGTCGTCTGGCCGGACTGTCGATCGTGCACGAACACGTCGGCGCCGCCGTTCGTGTCGTTCGGCACGAGATTGGTCGCGCTGCTGTCGAACGCGACGAAGCGACCGTCGGAGGAGAGCGCTGGATCGTTCGACGTCCGGTCGGTCTGCGCGCCCGCGGAGCTCACGCTGACGCGCGTCGTGGCGCCGGTGTGCAAGTCGTGGACGAAGATGTCGTCGGCGAAGTTCGTGTCGCCCGGCACGAGGTTCCAAGCCTCACTGTCGAACGCGATGTAGCGGCCGTCCGCCGAGATCACCGGCGCCCCCTGCGACGTGAAGTTGCCCTGCGTCCCGGCGGAATCGACGCTCACGCGCTGCGTCGTCTGCGCACGGGCGTGTGCAGTCAGCGCGAAGGTCATCCAGAGGAACGGAAGCGTGCTGCGCATGATCGTCTCGCGGCGGGAGGTAACGGCGAGTTCGCTCCTCCGGCGGCACAGGTTACTCGGAAGCCCGCCGCAGCGGGGGCAGATGCGCGGGGATACTCGAGCTCGGTAGATCCGCCGGCGTCGGCGCGGAGAAAACGGAGCGGGCCAAGCGCGCGCCATCGCCCGCATATTTCACGACGTGCACTCTGAGGTCGTGCGCAGCAAGGCGTTGTGTCGGGAAGGACGGCAGCATGCTGAATGGACAGCGAAGAACGATTTGGAGCAAGCAACGCCGCGCCGTGTGATCTATCGCGACTGCAACTCGATGTGGCGCGACAGGCTCTCACTCCTCTTTCAGGTCGATGATCTTCGTCTCGTTCGCGCGGATCGTGACAGCCACGCGCATGGGCAAGCCGAGCGGTTCGCCGGCGTCGTTCGCGACGCGCGTCGCGCGCACGGAACCGACGTACACGTTCTCGCGCTGCTTGCAGATCGTGGCTCGTGAGCGCGAGCGGATCGGCCATCCAAACGGCGATCCGCGACGAGACGACGGCGAGCATCGCGCATCGGAGAGCCTCCGTGAGGTCAATGAAACGGGCGGAGCGCTTCGCGTTCCGCGAGTTTCGTCGTCATGCCGCGCGATCACGGGCGGTTTCGCGTGCCACCCCGCATCACTCGCCTCTCTTGCATCGCAAGCGCGGAACGTCCGCGCTCCCCCCCATCGACAACAAGAGGAGCCGAATCATGCCGCCGAAGTCAAAGAGCGCGTCCGCTTGCACGAGCGGAGTGTGCAATCCCGAGCGCACCCAAGGTCTCAAAGCACCCGCGTCGAAAGCGCGGCACGTGCTCGTGCGCCTGAAAGGTCCGGGCGTGTTCCTCGGCGCGTCCGTCACGAAGCAAGGCGGAGCGACCGGCCTCTCGTTCGTGAGCATCGACATCGACGGCCGCAACGTGACCAACCTGTCGTACGCCGCCGCGCGGAACTCCGGGCTGACGCAGCAGAACCCGTACGGGCTCGTGCTGCTCGAGGCGAGTTCCCTGAAGACGATGACGGTCGGCTTCCCGGCGCCACTGCGCTTCGAGAAGCTGCTCGAGGTCAGCGTCGAGGTCAACGAGACCGGCGTCGTGCAGCTGCTCGCCAACGTCATCCACGGCACCACAGGGTGAGCCTCGAGCGATCGTCAAAGAAGCGCTGCCGGCACGTAACGGCTGCTAACACTTCGAGATGCCCGACGTCGCGGCGCGGTCCTCACCCACCACGCACACGACGAAAGGATCTCGGATGGACGGAACGCACCCGCACGCACGCTACGGCTCGGCCGATGTAGAGCGCGGGGTCGAGCCCGGGGTCGAGCGAAGGGCGCTGCTGCGCGGAGCGGCAGCGCTCGCGGCGTTCGGCGCGCTCGGCGCGAGCGCGCGCGCATCCAGTCGCACCGGAGATCCGCCGCGCGCGAAGACGAAGAGCGGCGGACCGCTCGCTTACGACGAGTTCCTCGCGCTCGCCAATCCGCTCGCGGCCGAGCTCGTCGGCGACACCTCACGCGACGGACAGGATCGCTATCTGTGCGCGATCGCGGCGCTCGCCGTGCGCATGGTCGATGTCCCGGTGCCCGAGATGCGTATCCAAGGCGACAAGATGGCGGGCAAGACGTTCATCGGCGCGAACGACGGCGGTGAGGCCTTCACCGTGCTGCACTGGCGCATGGAGCCCAACACCGTGATCAGCGATCATCCGCACACGTACGGCAACGTCGTGACGCTCGTCCTCGACGGCGAAATCGTCGTGCGCAACTTCGAGGTCGTCGGCACACGCGACTACACGACGCGCGAGACGTTCCAAGTGAGGCGAACGTGCGAGAGCGTGCTGACACCCGGCGGGATCAATCTCGTCAGCCTCGAGCGCAACTACACGCACGGCTTCCGCGCGGGACCGAAAGGAGCGCGCGGGCTCGACATCACGACCCGCATCCGCGAGAAGCATCCGAACCTGTCGCTCGACCTCGTGTCGAAGCCGCCCGACGACGCGTTCGGCGTGTACGAGGCGCGCTGGAAGCACTGATCGACGAACGGTCAGTGCGTGCAGCCCACGCACCCCGCGCCGAGCGCTTGCGCCGGGAAGCCTGCCTGCAGCTTCTCGAAGAAGAAGCGCGGCGCGGCGCCCGCGCGACCGTCGGCTGGCGCGAGCGTGCGCGCGTCGTACAACCGTCCGTCGAGCATGGTGAAGCGAATCGACTCCGAGTGCGCGAGATCGTCGAGCGGGTTCTTCTCGAGCACGAGGAGATCGGCGAGCTTGCCCTTCTCGAGCGAGCCGAGGTCGCGATCGACGCCGATGTAGCGCGCGCCGTCGAGCGTCGCGCAGCGCAGCGCTTGCAGCGGCGTGATGCCGCTCTTGCCGAGCAGCCACAGCTCCCAGTGCGCGCCGAGCCCCGCGAGCTGACCGTGCGCACCGAGCTGCGCGCGCCCGCCCGCGTCGACGATCGACTTCACGATGCCGCACGAGCGCAGGATGTTCTGGTCCTCGTCGGACGCCATCGTGCGGCGTCGCGAGCGCGGATCGACGACGAAGCGCGGCACGAAGCGCATGAGGCGTTCGTTCTTCCACACCTCGCTGTGCTGATAGAAGTAGTTCTCGCCCCAGATTCCGCCGTAGCCGACGACGAGCGTCGGCGTGTAACCGGTGCCGCTCGCGCCCCACAGCGTCGCGACGTCTTCGTAGATGCGCTCGACCGGCAGCGAGTGCTCTACGCCCGTGTGGCCGTCGACGACCATCGTCAGATTGTGCTGCAGAGTCGAGCCGCCTTCCGGCACGACGAGCATGCCGAGCTCGCGCGCGGCGGCGATCACTTGCTGGCGCTGATCGCGGCGCGGCTGGTTGTAGCTCTTCACCGAGAACGCCCCGACGGCCTGCATGCGGCGCAAGTGCGAGCGCGCGTCGTCGAGCGACTCGATCTCCGCTTTGAAGTCGCCCGCCGCGCCGTAAATGATCGTGCCGGTCGAGTACGTGCGCGGCGAGAGCACGAGGCCCGCCTTCGCGAGCTCGCTCGCGGCGAAGATCGAGTTCGTGTCGTGCGACGGGTCGTGGATCGTCGTCACGCCGAACGCGAGGTTCGCGGCGTGGACCCAGTTCTTCTGCGGCGTGATGCCATTCGCCGACTGCGCACCGTGCGCGTGCACGTCGATCAAGCCGGGCACGATCGTCAGGCCTTGCGCTTCGATCACGCGCGCGCCGCCCGGAACCGCGACTTGCGCGCGCGGTCCAACGGCCGCGATGCGATTGCCGTCGACGACGATCGTGCCGTCCTCGATCACCTCGTCGCCGTTCATCGTGATCAGGCGCGCGCCAACGAATGCCACCGAGCCTTGCGTGCGGGCTGAAGCCGCACGGAAGGAAATGTTGCGGCCGCTCTCGGGCGGATCCGGCAGCTTCTCGGGCGCGCCCGCGAGGAACGCGAACGCGTCGGACAGAGAGCGCTCGAAGAGCTCCGGCCCGAGCGACCAGTACAGGCGCTTGCCGTCGCCCGAGAACTGCAAGTTCTCACCCGCGTCGCGGCTCGCGCGCGCGACGGGTAGCGCTTTGCTCTTCGGACCGATCGCGACGGTGCGTCCGGTCGGCTCGAACGGCGCGATCCAGGCGTTGAAGCGCTCGCTGAACGCGATCCAGCGTCCGTCGTCGGAGAGCTCGAATTGCGTCGCCCATTCGCTCGTGAGGTGCGTGCGCTCGTCCGAGCCGTCGAGCTCGACGCTCCAGAGAGTCCGCTTGTCCGGATCCTGCGCGCTGCCTTCGTCTTCCGTCGTGAGATAGACGCGGTCGTTCTCCGCGCCGAATTGCGGGCGCGCACCCTTCTTCGTGACGAGCACGGGCTCACCACCGCCGGTGCTCACGCGCCAGATGCCGGGATTCTGCGACCACAGCGGCGACACGAGTCCGCCACCGCCGATCTTCGCAAAGACGACTTGCTGGCCGTCGGGCGTGAACACCGGATCGAGGTAGTGCCCCGGCGCGCGCGTGATCGTGCGCGCTTGGCCGCCGCTGCTCGCGATCACGCGCACGGAGCCGAGCTCCTCGTCGTTCCACGCGACGTACACGATCGCTTGTCCGTCGCGCGAGAACGACGGACAGAACTCGAAGTGCTTCTCGTCGCTCGTGAGCCGCTTCGGCGTGCCTTCGGGCAGCGCGCGGGTCCACAAGTGGCCGAGCGCTTGGTACACGACCGACTTGCCATCCGGTGCGACGCGCACGGAGCGCAGCGCTTTGACGTCGAATTCCGCGGGCGCGACCTCCGTCGCGACGCGCACCGCGTCCTCCACCGTGCGCGTCGACTTCACGTGGAATGGGATCACGCTCGCCTTCTTCGTCGCGAGGTCGAGCTTGCGCAGCTTGCCGTGCGCGTAGAAGACGACGCCCAAGTCGTCCGGCGTCCATGCGAACGCCGGATACACGCCGTGGATCGCCCACGTCTCCTGCATGTCGCGCTCGAGCGGCGCGTACACGGCCTCGGCCGCACCCGACGCGAGATCCATCACGAACAGCGTCGTCTGGAAGCGCACGCGCCGAACGAACGCGAGCTTCTTGCCGTCGTGCGACGGCGTCGGCCGACATGCGCCGCCAGGACCGGTGACGAGCGCGGTGCGCTCGCCGGTCGTGCGATCGAGACGATCGATCGCGTAGATCTGACCCGTCGAGTCCTTGCTGTACTCGAAGCTCGAGCCGGGCGATGCGTCATAGCTGAAGTACACGTAGCGTCCGTCGGGCGAGAACGCGGGCTCGCCGAGGTCTTTCTGCTCGTTCGCGCGCGTCGTGAGCTGCAAGCCTTCGCCGCCGCTCGTGTGAAAGAGCCAGATCTCACCGGCGCCGAGCGAGCGGCGGCTCGTGAAGTGCTTGCGCGCGGCGATCCACTGTCCGTCCGGCGACCACACCGGGCTGTTGAGCAGACGAAACGTCTCCTTGGTGACTTGGCGCGCGTTGCTGCCGTCGCGATCCATCACCCACACGTTGTCGCCGCCGCCTTGATCGCTCGTGAACGTGATCCGCTTGCCATCGGCGCTGAAGCGCGGCTGCATCTGCCACGCGTGACCGCTCGCGAGCGCGCGCGCGTCTCCGCCACCGACGGGCAACGAGTAGATGTCGCCGAGCAAATCGAACACGAGCTCCGTGCCGTCCGGCGACACGTCGACGTTCATCCACGTGCCTTCGGTGACGTCGATCGCGACCTCTTTCGATGGCCCGCGCGCGACGCTCACGTCCCACTTGGGCGCGTCCTTGGGCGGGTCTTCGGTGGCGAACGGTGCGACGAGAGCGAGTGCGCAGTGCGCGATGAGGGGGGACGGCATGCGCGAGAAGTTAGCAGACGGCGCGCACTCGGCGGGCGTCCGTTTCGGGCATCACAGGCGCTTCGCGCGCGCTGCTTCCTCGGTTGCGTAGAGCTGGGCCCAGGCGATCGTCTCGAGCTCGCTCGTGCGAGCGACATCGAGATCACTCGGAGCGGGAGCTGACGCGCAAAGGCCCCACCGATGGGATCGCCCTTGTGGATCGTCTTCGCAAGCGAAGCCGCTCCACAA
>JBJXHG010000144.1:0-74368 GCA_046160865.1 Planctomycetota bacterium
CTGCTTGTCGATGCGGACGAGGTACTGAAGCTTGCTCATCGATGCTCCTCCTAAATGATCCGTCGGCAGCTTGCGCGCGTCGCCAAGCTCGCGCACGCGACCTCGTCCGCCAAACTTCCCCGATCTCCCCTCTTGCCCCCACTAGACGACCGGTCTACTATCCCGCGCCCATGAAGCCCAAGGAAGCCAAGACCGCGGAGCTCGACACGCGCGAGCGCATCCTCGAGGTCGGGGCTCAGGCGATCGCCGACAAGAGCTTCAACAGCTGCGGCCTGGCCGAGATCCTCCAGCGCGCCGGCGTCCCGAAGGGGTCCTTCTACCACTACTTCGGGTCGAAGGAGGACTTTGGCATCGCGCTGATCGAGCGCTCCAATCAGGAGTACGTCGAGCTCTTGCGGCCGATCCTGAACGACCGCCGCCGCTCGCCGCTGCAACGTCTGCGCGCCGTGTTCGAGCTCAGCCGCGAGGAGTGCCTCGCGAACGGCGCCGCGCGCCAATGCCTGATTCCGAAGCTCGCGCTGGAGACGGCGCAGCTCAGCGCGCCGCTGCACGCGGCCGTGAAGTGCGCCTACGACCAATGGAGCGCAGTCCTCGCGCGCGTCATCCGCGAGGCGCAAGCGGCCGGCGAGATCGGCACCAACCACGACGCGGACCGGCTCGCGAACATCCTCGTGATGCTGTGGGAAGGCGCCACGATCCGGATGCAGATCGACCGCAGCCTGCAGCCCGTCGACGACTTCTTGTCCTTCGTCTTCGACTCGCTGCTCAACGCGCGGAGCTGAGAACCGGTGCTCTCGATCGTGACCTCCCGCCCGCCCGTCCTCCGTAGACGACCGGTCTACTTCGCGGCGCCCAAACCCAGCCGGCGGATCGCTCGCGGACCTGCATGGCTCGGCGCAAGCGCGGGCGTCCTCCCCTATTCATGTCCTGCGCCCGACGCGCGTGCCGGCGCATCGCCGCAACCGAGATCGCGCTCGCTGCCGTCCTCTGGAGAACGATCGTCATGACTCGTCGAGGTTGGATCGGATCGATCGTGCTGCTCGTCGCGGTGGTCGCCACCGCCGGTGGACTCGCGGCGTGGAAGCAGGCGTCGCTACGAGACAGTGAAGCGGCCGCGGCGAGCCAGCCCGAGCCCATCGAGACGGTGACGGTCGCAACCGCGACGGAGCGCGAGCACGCGCGCATGACCACGTCGATCGGCACTGTGATGGCGCTGCGCTCGATCACGCTGCGCAACGAGATCGCGGGCACGGTGCGCGAGGTCTCGCTGCCGCCCGGCCAGATCGTCGAGGCGGGCACGCTGCTCATCGCGCTCGACGTGTCCGTCGAGGAGGCCGAGCACAAAGCGCAGGAGGCGCAAGCGAAGCTCGCGGACGCGGTGCTCGGACGCATGGAGCGCGCGAGCCAGAACCGTGGCGCTTCGGAGATGGACGTCGACCGCGCACGCGCCGAGCGCGACGTCGCGCTCGCGCAGATCGCGCGCACGGAAGCGGTGATCGCGCGCAAGACGATTCGCGCGCCGTTCCGCGCGCGCATCGGGATGAGCGACGTGCATCCGGGCCAATTCCTGAACGAAGGTACGGAGCTCACGACGCTGCAAGGCGTCGACGAGGTGCTGCACGTCGACTTCACGGTCGCGCAGACCGTCGCTGCGGGCCTGCGCGAAGGCGACCGCGTCGAAGTGCTCTCGACGAACAGCGCGCAGCCGATCGAGGCGACGATCATCGCGGTCGACGCGCGCGTCGATCCCGCGACGCGCAACGCGATGGCGCGCGCACGATTCGACGCGCAGGCGAATTCGCCGGCTCCCGGCGCCTCGGTGCGCGTGCGCGTTGCCGTCGGTTTGCCGCGCAGCGCGGCCGCGGTTCCCGTCAGCGCGCTGCGCCGAGGTCCGGGCGGCGACCACGTGTTCGTGGTCGCGCCGGACGACGACGGCAATCCGCGCGCGCAAATGCGCAAGGTGAAGAGCGGCCCGACCGTCGGCGACGAGATCTTGATCCTCGACGGACTCGCCCTCGGCGAGCAGGTCGCCGCGTCGGGCTCGTTCAAGTTGATGGACGGGATTCGCATTGCCATCGCACCGGACTCGACGCCGAGCGAGAACCCCGCGCCGACCGTCGGCGGACACTGAGCTCGCGCTCAGGAGACCCGCATGCGCTCGTTCACCGACATCTTCATCAAGCACCCGGTCCTCGCCGTGGTGGTCAACCTCGTGATCGTGCTCGTCGGATGGCGCGCGCTCGCGAACCTGCCCGTGCAGCAGTACCCGAAGATCGAGAGCTCTTCGGTGCTGATCACGACCGTGTACACGGGCGCGGGCGCGGAGACGGTGCGCGGCTTCCTCACGACGCCGATCGAGCGCGTCGTGTCGGCGATCAGCGGCGTCGATTACATCGAGTCGACGAGCCGCGCGGGCGTGAGCCAGATCACCGTGCGCTTGAAGCTCAACCACGACAGCACGGCCGCACTCGCGGAGATCACCGCACGCTTGCAGCAAGTGCGCTCGGAGCTGCCTTCGGAAGCAGAGCCGCCGATCGTCGAGGTGCAGCGCGCGGACCGTCCGTACGCGTCGTTCTACTTGAGCTTCACGTCGACCGAGCGCGACGTGTCCGCGATCACCGATTGGCTCGCGCGCACGCTGCAGCCGCAGCTCGCGACGCTCGCCGGCGTGCAGCGCGTCGGCATCGAAGGCGGGCGTCCCATCGCGATGCGCGTGTGGATCGATCCCGATCGTCTCGCCGCGCTCAATCTCTCACCCGGCGACGTGAACGAAGCGCTGCAGCGCAACAACTACTTGGCCGCCGTCGGTCAGACCAAGGGCAACCTGGTCCAGGTCAATCTGCTCGCCAACACGGACCTGCGCTCCGTCACCGAGTTCGAGGACCTCATCGTCGCCGACCGCGGCGGCGCGATCGTGCGCCTCTCCGACGTCGCGCGCGTCGAGCTCGGCGCCGAAGAAGCGGACATGATCGCGAAGTTCAGCGGCAAGAAGGCCGTGTACCTCTCGGTCTGGCCGCTCGCCGGCACGAACGAGATCGAGGTCGCGCACCGCCTGCGCGCCGAGATGGAGCGCTTGCGGCCGACGCTGCCCAAGGACCTCGACATGCGCCTCGCGTACGACGCGACGGTGTTCATGGAGAACGCGCTGACGGAGATCACGAAGACGCTGACCGAGACGATCCTCATCGTCGGCCTGGTCGTGTTCCTGTTCATGGGCTCGATCCGCACCGCGCTCGTGCCGCTCGTCGCGATGCCCGTCTCGCTGATCGGCGCTGCCGTCGTGATGCTGGCGTTCGGCTTCAGCCTGAATCTGCTCACGATGCTCGCGATCGTGCTGTCGGTCGGCCTCGTCGTGGACGACGCGATCGTCGTCGTCGAGAACGTCGAACGCCACGTGCGCGAAGGCCGATCGCGCATCGACGCGGCGCTGATCGGCGCGCGCGAGCTCGTCGGACCGATCATCGCGATGACGATCACGCTCGCGGCGGTGTACGCGCCGATTGGCTTCCAAGGCGGCTTGACCGGCACGCTGTTCCTCGAGTTCGCGATCACGCTCGCCGCAGCGGTCGTCGTCTCGGGCGTCGTCGCGGTCACGCTTTCGCCGGTGATGAGCTCGCGCTTCGTGCACGCGCACGGCCAGGAAGGCCGCCTCACCGCGTTCGTCAACCGCGGCTTCGAGTTCGTGAAGAGCGTCTACGCGCGCATGCTCGACGTCGCGCTCGAGATGCGCTGGGCGATCGTCGTCGCGGCGCTGCTCGTCATGGCGGCGGCGTGGCCGTTGTACGTGTACTCGCGGCAGGAGCTCGCGCCCGTCGAGGACCAAGGGCACATCAGCCTCTACCTCGACGTCGCGCCCGATTCGACGCTCGCCGCCGTCGACAGCGAGTCGCAGAAAGTCATCGCCGCGATCACGGCGTTCCCCGAGACCGACTTCACGTGGTCGCTGAGCGCCGCGTGGGGCGGATTCGGCGGAATGGTGACGAAGGACTGGCGCCAGCGCTCGCGCTCGACGGAAGAGATGTACGGCGAAGTCTTCGGCGCGGTGTCGCAGGTGCCCGGCTTGCGCGTGTTCCCGCGCCTCGATCCGCCGCTGCCGAACGCCGGTCAGTACGACGTCGAGCTCGTGCTGCAGAGCGACGCGTCCGTCGAGCAGATGCTCGAGACCGTCGGAGCCGTCGTCGCCGCCGGTTGGCAGAGCGGCAAGTTCATGTACGTCGACACGGACCTGAAGATCGACCGCCCCGAGGCGCGCGTCGTGATCGACCGCGAGCAGATCGCCGATCTCGGACTCGACCTCGCCGGCATCGGACGCGAGCTCGGCACGCTGCTCGGTGGCGCGTACGTGAACCGCTTCAATTTCTACGACCGCAGCTACAAGGTGATCCCGCAGATCGGCGACGAGGACCGCAAGACGATCGGCCCGCTGCTCGACTTGAAGATCAAGACGCCCGGCGGCGACCTGGTGCCGGTGTCGACGTTCACGCACATCGAGCCGAGCACGGCGCCGCGCACGCTCAATCGATTCCAACAGCGCAATGCCGTGCGCGTCTTCGGCGGCGTGCGTCCCGGCGTCACCAAGGAAGAGGGCTTGCGCGTGCTCGAGAACGCTGCCAAGGCCGCGAGCGGTCCCGGCATCGTGCTCGACTACGCGGGCGAGTCGCGCCAGATCCGCCGCGAGGGCTCCGCGCTCACGGTCACGCTCGGCTTCGCCGTATTGCTCATCTATCTCGTGCTCGCGGCGCAGTTCAAGAGCTTCCGCGATCCGCTGATCGTGCTGCTCGGCTCCGTGCCGCTCGCGATCTCGGGCGCGCTCGTGTTCAGCTTCCTCGATCTGACGACGATCAACATCTACTCGCAGGTCGGGTTGATCACGCTCGTCGGCTTGATCGCGAAGAACGGCATCCTGATCGTGCAGTTCGCGAACACGCTGCAAGAGCAAGGCATGTCGAAGATGGTCGCGCTGCGCGAAGCGACGTTGACGCGCCTGCGGCCCGTGCTGATGACGTCCGCGGCGACGGTGTGCGGCCACTTCCCGCTCGTGCTCGTGTCGGGACCGGGCGCCGAAGCGCGCAACAGCATCGGCATCGTGCTCGTCGCGGGGATGACGGTCGGCACGCTGTTCACGCTGTTCGTCGTGCCGGTGTTCTACGCGCTGATCGCGGACGACCACCGCGCGCGCGCCGCACAGAGCGCAGACGGACACCAAGAGACCGAGCGCGCGCCGACGGGCGCGATCGCGGGGATCGCATGAGCTTCGAACGATCGATCCGGTCCGTGTGCGCGGCGTACGGTGTCGCGCTGACGGCGCTCTCCGTCCTCGCGTCCGGCTGCATGGCCGTCGGGAAGGACTACGAAGCGCCGCGAGCGAACGTGCCCGCCGCGTGGCAGTCGGAGCCCGGCGCGGGACTCGCGCACGGCGACACCGAGCTCGCGTCGTGGTGGCGCCGGCTCGACGACCCGCTGCTCGACGGTCTCGTCGAGCGCGCGACGAACCAAGGCCTCGACCTGCGCGAAGCGCTGTCGCGCGTGCGCGAGGCGCGTGCGCTGCGCGGTGTCGCGGCCTCCGAGCGCCTGCCGTCACTCGACGCGACGGCGTCGTATCAGCGACAGGGCCAGAGTGAGAACACGCAGTTCGGCGGCTTCCTCACGGACGCCGGTTTGTACTCGGCCGGGATCGATGCGACCTGGGAACTCGATGTGTGGGGACGCGTGCGCCGCAGCGTCGAAGCTGCCGACGCCGATCTCGAAGCGAGCGTCGAGGACGCGCGCGCCGTCGCGGTGATGGTCGCGGCCGAGACCGTGCTCGCGTACGTCGAGCTGCGCGGCTTCCAGACGCGCCTCGCGATCGCGCGCAGCAACGTGCAGCTGCAGGAGCAGACGCTCCTGCTCGTGCGCGCACGCTCCGACGCCGGCCTCGTCGGCGAGCGCGACGTCGCGCAGGCCGCGACGAACGTCGAGTCGACGCGCTCGAGCGTGCCGCAACTCGAGGCCGGAGTGCGCGCGTCCGCGAACCGGCTCGCGGTGCTGCTCGGACAGCCGCCCGGCGCGCTCGCGGCGGAGCTCGCCGAGCCGCGCGCCATTCCCGTCGCACCGCTCGACGTCGCGGTCGGTGTGCCCGCGGATCTCCTGCGGCGACGCGCGGACGTGCGCCGCGCCGAGCGCGCGCTCGCGGCCGAGACCGCACGCATCGGAGTCGCGGAAGGCGAGCTGTACCCGCGCTTCGCGCTCACCGGCAACTTGGGGCTTTCCTCCGAGGACGCGTCCGACTTCTTCGAGAGCAGCAGCAACACGTTCGGCTTCGGACCGAGCGTGCGCTGGAATCTGTTCGACGCCGGCCGGCGGCGCAACCGCGTCGCCGCGCAGGACGAGCGCGCCGAGCAAGCGCTCGTGCGCTGGGAGCGGGCCGTACTCAGCGCGCTCGAGGAGGCCGAGAACGCGATGTCGTCGTTCGTGTACGAGCAGTCGCGGCGCACTTCGCTCGCGGCCGCGGTCGCGCAGGCGCGCTTGGCCGCCGAGCTCGCGCAGACGCAGTACGGCGAAGGCATCACCGACTTCCAGACGGTGCTCGTCTCCGAGCGCGCCTTGGCCGAGCTCGAGGACGACCTCGCGCAGAGCGACGCAGCCGTCGCGACGTACCTCGTCGCGCTCTACAAGGCACTCGGCGGCGGCTGGGAGCAGATGGACGCGCTCGCGCGTGCCGGGCTCGCCGCGTCGCAGCCTTGACGAAGTCGCCGAACTCGGCGCGGACTCGCATGGACACGATCCCGATCCTCGACGTCGACGATCCGCGCGTCGCGTCGTACCACTCGCTGCGCGAGCGCGAGCTGCGCAGCTTGGCCGGCGCGCGCGACGCGGGATTGTTCGTCGCCGAAGGCAAGCTCGTGCTCGAGCGCTTGATCGCTTCGAGTCACGCCGTGAGTTCGGTGTTCCTGCACGAGCACCGCTTCGACGAGCTCGCGCCGCTGCTCGCCAAGCTCCCGGCATCGACGCCGATCTATCTCGCGCCGGCCGACGTGCACGAGCGCATCTCCGGCGTGCGCTTCCATCAAGGCGTGCTCGCGCTCGGTGAGAGCGGACCGCCGCTCGCGTTCGCGCGCACGATCGCGGACGCGACACGCGTCGTCGTCCTCGAAGGGATCGTCAATCACGACAATCTCGGCGGCGTCTTCCGGAACATCGCGGCCTTCGCCGGCGAGCGCGGCGCGGTGCTGCTCGATCCGCGCTGCGCCGATCCGCTCTACCGCCGCTCGATCCGTACTTCGATGGGTTGGGTGCTGCAGATCCCGTTCGCGCGCATCGAGCCCTGGCCGACCGCGCTCGACGAGCTCGTGCGCGCCGGCTTCTCGCTCTTCGCGCTGACGCCGCAGCGCGACGCGACGCCGATCGACGATGCCGTTCCTTTGGCCGGTCCGCGCGTCGCGCTACTGCTCGGTGCCGAAGGTCCGGGACTTTCGGAGAGCGCGCTGCGCGCCGCGCCGATGCGCGTGCGCATCCCGATCGACGACCGCGTCGACTCGCTCAACCTCGCGACGGCGGCGGCGATCGCGCTGCATCGCTTCGCGTCGTGACGCGCGCCGTGCACCCGGCTCAGAGACGATCCGCGAGCCGCTCGAGCAACGCGCGCACGCCGTCCTGCTCGACGCTTCCGCTCGGATAGAGACCTGCGTCGAGCATCACGCGCGTGCCGGTGTTCCCGCCGACGAGCTCGACCGCGGTGATCCACAACCGTGGCGCGATCCGCCGCGGTCCCGCGAGGCTCGTGGCCCAGTTCTCGAAGGGCGAGGAGCGCGCGAAGCACGCGAGACGACCGCCCGTCCAGCGCACACCCGTGCGCTCGTCGCGCAGCGCGAAGCGCGCATCGAACACCTCGTCCGAGCCTTCGTCCTCGAGCGCGCGCGCGAGCGCGTCGAACGCCGCTTCCGCTCGCAGATCGCTGACGATGTCCAGACGCACGCTATCCAGCGTCGGACGCGTCTTCAGCGCGACGAGCGGCGCGCCGATCCAGAGCACCACCAGCCCGCCGAGCGCGTACGACGCGAGCTCGAGCCCGATGTGCCATCCGGCCGCGCGCAGCTTCACGTCCGCACGCCGGCTCGCCGCTCCCGCGAATCCAACGCAGAGCACGGCGAGGCCGCCCGCGATCACGATCCAAGGCACAACGGATGGCGGCGTGAACGATCCGTGCTGCTCGAAGCGCTCGAGCGCGACGACGGGATGCGCCTCGCCGCCGACGACGCTCTCGATCGGCGGCGTGCGCGTCGCGTCGATGCCGAGGCGCAGCACGCTCCACGGGTCGTTGCGCAGCGCGGAGAGCGCCGTGGTGCCGTCGACGTGGCGCGCGAGCCACAGCTTGCCGCCGCCGCGTTCCCAGTGCAGCACGTGACCGAGAACGACGAGACCGACACCGATGACGAAGATCACGCACGCGCCGGCGGCGTGCACGCGCCGCGCGCGCGGTGTGAGCAACGCGAGTCGCTGCGCGAGCTCGGGTCGGTCGAGCAAGCGCGCGCGCAGGAGCGCGAGACACGCGGCTGCCGCGAGCACGACCGCGACGCCGAGCGCGAACGCGCCGAGGTTCCACGCAACTGCGACCACGATCCACACGGACATGAAGGCCGGCACGACGCGCGCACCGCGGAGCGGATCACGCTTCTCGCGCCGCGGTTCCTCACGCGCCGTGGGAATGGCCCCGCCGGCGCGCGACGCTTGGAGCGGCACGAGATCGACGTCGGTCTTGACCTCGAGCGCGTGCTGGTAACGCCGCTCGGGCTCGCGCTCGAGCGCGCGCAGCACGATCTCGTCGAGCTTCACGTCGACGTGGACGCGACGCGACGGCAGCTCGAACTTCCCGCGCGGCAGCGAGCCCGTGAGCATCTCGTACAGCACGACGCCGAGCGCGAAGATGTCCGCGCGGTGGTCGACGTCGAGCGGGCGCTCGAGTTGCTCGGGCGCCATGTAGTGCGGCGTGCCCATCACCTGATCGCTGCGCGTCAGCGCCGCATCTGCGGCTGCGTCGACGAGCTTCGCGAGGCCGAAGTCGGCCACCTTCACGCGTCCGCGCGCGTCGATCAGCACGTTCTCGGGCTTGATGTCGCGGTGCACGACGCCCTCGTCGTGCGCGAATTGCAACGCGTCGCACAGCTCGCGCGCGATCGCGAGCGCCTGCCGCGGCGCGAGCGGTCCCTCGCGCAGGAGCCGGCGCAGGTCGACGCCGTCGACGTACTCCATGATCAAGAAGTGCAGGCCGGCGGCACAGCCGAAGTCGTGCACGGCGACGATGCCGGGATGCGAGAGCCGCGCGAGCGTGCGCGCTTCGCGCAGGAAGCGCTCGGCGAAGCCGGTCTCCGCGCCGTTCGGCGGAGCGAGCACCTTGAGCGCGACGGTGCGCGCGAGCTTCGGCTGACGCGCCTTGAACACGACGCCCATCCCGCCCGAGCCCAGGAGCGCCTCGATCTCGAGGTCCGGGAAGGCCGCGCGCACTTCGTCGAGCGTGGGAATCGCGCGCGCACGCTCGGACGTGGCCTCTGCGGCTGCGCGCGGCGCTGCACTCGGTGCCGCGCGCGGCTCGACGGCGATGGCGGCCTCGAGCAAGCAGCGCGCGCACTCGCTGGCATCCACCGGAAGCGGCGAGCCGCAGCGCGTGCAGTTCGATTCGGAACGAGATCGGGTCATGTTCGGCACTCCTCGCTCTTCTGGTGCGGGGAGCGCGTGCGAAGGTTACGCGTCGCGACCGGAATCGCGCAGCAGCGCGGCGAGCTCCTCCTCCACGTCGGCGGGATCGTCGACAGTGGAGGCCACTTCTTCGCGCACGAGCTCCGCGAAGCGCCGTCGCAGGCGATGCGCCGCGACCTTGACCGCGTTCTCGCTCATGCCGACCTCGCGTGCGACGTCCGCGAAGCGCGGCGCGTCGTCCTCGCCCGCGAGCGAAGGCCGCAAGCGAGCGAAGAGCAAGCCGCGGCCGATGCCTTCGAGCTCCAGCCGCAATCGATCGAGCGCGCGCGCGATGAGCTCCCCGACCCAGGCGCGCTCGAACGCCTTCGCGGGTGTGTCGTGATCGATCGGCTCGTGACGCAAGCGCGTCTCCGCGTCGAGCGCGTCGATCGAGACGATCGCGTGGCCGCCGCCGCGCTTTTGCGCAGCGTCGCGCTCGCGCTCGTCGGACAAGTAATGCTCGAACGCGCTGCGCAAGTACGCGCGAAATCGGCCGCGCGTGCGGTCCGCTCGCGCCACGTCGCCGCGCGCGAGCAGGAGCGCGAAGAAGCCTTGCGTCCGATCGGCAGCGACGTCGGCGCCGAGACCGCGCCGCCGTGCGAACGCGTACAGCGGATACCAGTACGCGCGCGCGAGCTCTTCGAGCGCCGCGCGTCGCTCTGGAGCATCGGTGCCCTTGGCCGCGAGCACGACGCTCCAACGTGTCGTGCGAAAGCTTCCGGGCGCGCGATCGTGGGGCATGTCTCTTATCTAACGCACGGCGCGTCCTCGCGCCCGTGCGCAGAGCGCTCTAGACGGCAGGGCCCCGTGCCTTCTGCCTAGGCTCACTGTGCCTCGCAGTGTGCTTCGGGTACTCAGCGCCGTTGCGCTACCTCCGCTTCGCGCGTCTGCGCGCGAAGCGCTCCGAGCAAGCTGCCCTGCATCGATCCGAAGACGTGAGCGACTTGCCGCGGGTCGATTGGTCGTGTTAGCGTCCGCCGCATTGCTGGACACGTGACGTGAAACGGCAGACCGCAATCCGCCGCGTCACCAGGTTGCGCTTCCGTTGGCAGTGCTTCCCCATCCCGAAAGGATGTATGTCATGAATCTGTTCCGCTCGCTCAGTCCGTTCGCGCTCGCATTGGTCGCGATCCTCTCGTTGATTGGCCTCGTCGCAACGCAAGGCTCGGCCTCGGCCAGTGCGATGCAGGGCCCCGTGGGTACCACCGCCGAAAAGTGGTCGGTCGGCACGGGCAACCCAACTGCAACCCCGGTCTCACCGGGTGGGCCGGGTGGAACCTATAGCGTCAAGAACGACGGACCGAATACGGTCACGATCGAAGCGGGATCACATACCAGAACGCTTGCCCCGGGAAACTCGACGCAGGTCACTGTTCCCGCGGGTGGCACCGTGACGATCCAAGCGCAGCCCAACGGTGTGGGTGGGTACTACAGAGCCACGGGCTCGTGCACCGGTCCTGCTTGATCCATTCGTGCGTGCGCTGACGATCGTCCGGCCAGCGACGTAATCGCGTGTCGGCACACGGGCCGGTCATGAAACGACATCGACTTTCGTGGTACGCCGCGGCAACTGCAGCGCTCGCACTGCTCGCCGTGCTGGTGGTGCGCCGTTTCGATGGTCCCGCGTCGAACCTCGCCCCGCACTCTGCGAACGCCGATGCCGCGAGCAAGGGCGTCGAGCTCGAAGCCGACGACGCGGCTTCGCTGCGATCTCCATCGGCTCCACTCACGACGGCGACCATCGGTCTGAACACCGACGATGTGTCGACCGCTCGAGTCGTCTTGCTGAGCAAGACGACTCGAGCGGCTCCCGCTGACTCAATGTGGGTCCTCACGAGAGTCGACCGTCGCGACGCTGCGCGTCGGCGTTCGCTCGATGCCGCCGGCGGAATCGAGCTGTCGCCGGGAACGTGGACGGTCGAATCGACGGATCCGCGTTGGCACGTGGAGACCGGCGAAGTGCGCGTGTCGCCGGGGGACACCGCGGTCATCTGGGTCGGTGAACGATCGTCCTTCGAAGTCCGCGTCGTCGACGAGCTTCGCGCCCCCGTCGCAGACGCTGCCGTCCGCTGGTTGGCTGCGGTCGGCGATCCGCACTTCGATCCGGATTGGGATTGGTGGCGGCGGACGTTTCCGCCTCCCGTACGTACCGACGGGAACGGTCTAGCGCGACTCATCGACGTGGCCGGACCGCAAGGCAACCTAGCCATCGTCAAGGATGGTTACGCCGGCCACCTCGCAAACGTGCGCGTCGCGGGAATCGCGCGTTTGGAGGTCAGCCTGCAGCGCGCGCGCGGCGACATCCAACTGTCGGTGAAAGATTCGATCACTGCTGAGGCGATCGAGGGTGCGACGCTTCTCACGCGTTACGGGCCGTGCGAAAGCACGTCGTCGGCGAGCGGCACTTTGATCGTCCCTTCGTGGGCGGCGGCGGAAGCGTACGTGAGAGTGTCCGCCGCGGGCTACTGCACCGCCAATTGCTCGATAGGTGCGGCGGACTCGCGCGAGGTCACACTGACGAAGAGCTGCACGTTGCAAGTCGTCGCGAGCGGCATCGCGCCGGCAGCTGAGTATCAAGCTTCGATCGAAAGACTGGACTCGCCTGTGATCGGATTGACGCTGGCGAACTTTCCGCAGCAAATCGAGGGCGCGGGGGCGATGCCCGTGCATTTCGCCGTCCCGTGCGGGAGCACACTGCGATTCCACGGTGTCTCGTCTGATGGGCTTTACTGCGAAGCATATGTGGAAGTCGGTGCTTCGCAGCAGCAGGTTGATCTCCGCTTCGCAAGTGCGGCAACTCTGAACATTCGAACGACGGCCACACGATCGTCGCGCGCGCTTGCACGCTACGTCGACCGTCGCGAGCTCGCGATCGAGAGTGACGCAAGCCAGGTGCTGCGAATTCCAGCTCCTGACCGCTTGCTGGACATTCGCATCGAGACCCCCGGATTCGCCACGAGCTCGCTGCGCCCGTCGTCCGTCTCGACCTCGTCGAAAACTGGCGAACTCAGCATTACATCGACGCCATCCGTGAGATGTCACTTCAAGTTGCGCGATCTTCGCGGCGAGCCGCTGCCCGGCATGTCCGTGCGACTCGCGGGCGATGCCGACAACCGAGCCGTAATGTTGTATCCAGAGCTCGGCGGTTGCGTGCCGACATCGCATCCCGGTTGGTGGATGGCAGCGGAGCCCGACGTCGAGTTGCATGCCGATTCACGCGGGGAATGCTCGGCAGTCGGCCTGATCGACGGCGGCACCTATCGCGCGTCGGTGGACTTGCCGGCCGCGATCTTCGGTGAATCGGGCACACTTTCGGATCTCGGCTACCCGCAGTTTCGATTTCACGCCGCAGAAGGCGCAGAGTTCGAGTGGAAACTTCCGCGCGCACGGCGCGTCGCGATCCATGCGTACGACGCGCAGGATGGAACGCGCGTGGGCGCATTGCTCATCGGCAATCCCGATCGGCACGTCGGAATGCTCTTCGAAGAGAGCGGGGCCGATCGCGAGCTGTGGATTCCCGAAAGCGTCGATCAGCTGCGCGTGCTCGCGACTGGGTTCGAACCGGCGTGGATCGAGATTCCGGCAAGTGAAGAGGAGAACGTACATCGCGAAGTGTTCTTGCGACGTCAGGGCGCCGGCCGGCTGATCCTCGACGGAGCCGTGGAAGGTTTCGTCGGGAAGCGAGTTCGCGTTAGCGCACGGCGTCCCGCGGGCGACGCAACCTTGGACCTTCGCGCCGGCCAACTGTTGTGGCAAGGAACGCTCGTGGTCAGGGATCCGAATGGAACGCCGCTCTTCGTCCCGGTCGACACCGGCGCAGACTTGCTCATCGAACCGTTTGCACCGCACGAGCGCTGGGTGGCTCGATCCACCGGCGCGCGGTGGTCGCCAGGCGCTGAACTGAGATTCGTCGTTTCCGTCCCTCCGTCGGATCGTTGACCGGCAGATCGCACGGACGCGGCGCGATTCCGCGACCCGCCCTTCGGCACCGTCGCATCCCGCTACACTCGCACCATGGAGCTCTCCCCCGCCGAGCTGTCGATCCGTGATCGCTACAAGCTCTTGATCGGTTGCATCGTGCCGCGCCCGATCGCGTTCGTGTCGACGCTCTCCCCCGAAGGCGCGCCGAACCTCGCTCCCTTCTCGTTCTTCAACGGCATCGGCTCGAATCCGATGACGATCCTGTTCTGTCCGGCGAACAAGTCCGACGGCAGCGAGAAGGACACGCTGCGCAACTGCAAGCCGGTCGACGAAGGCGGTACGGGCGAGTTCGTCGTGTGTGCGTCGATCGAGGACTACGCGCGCGAGATCGCGGCATCCGCCGAACCACTCGCGTACGGCGAGAGCGAGTTCGAGCTCACGGGTCTCGCGTCCGCACCGAGCGTGCGCGTCCGTCCGCCGCGCGTCGCGCGCGCGCCGTGGGCGTTCGAGTGCGAGACCATGCAAGTGATCCGCACGCATCCCGGCGCTGCCGGCGGCGGCAACGTGGTACTCGGACGCGTCGTGCACATCTATGTCGACGAGCGCGTGATCGATCGCTCGCTGCACGTCGACGCCGAGCGCCTGCACGCGATCGGACGGATAGCCGGAATCGGATACACGCGCGCGACGCTCGATTTCGAACTGCCGCTCGGACGAGCCGCGCTGAGCTCGCCCGCGGAGCGCACGGCCCCCTAGCAGCCCGTGGTGAAAGTGCTTCGAGCCCGAAAGCCGCCCGTTCGCGTCAGAGCAAGGAGCGCGACCGCAGGCGAATCGTCGAGCTTCGCCGAGGATCGAGCGACGCCGGGCTGGCGCGAACGGGCGGCTTTCGGGCTGAATGACTTTCACCACGGGCTGATAGGAGCAGTCATGCAGCAACGACTTCTTTCCCGCTTGGCTTCGATCGCTTGCGTCCTGATGTCGATCGCGTGGCTGTCGCCCGCGGCGCGATGCGAGGTCCGCATTGTCGCCGCCACCGGCGGCGGCGACTTCACTTCGATCCAGACCGCGATCGACGCATCGTCGAACGGCGACGCGCTGCTCGTGCGCGCCGGCGGCTACGGCGGATTCCTCGTCGACGGAAAGTCGCTACGGAAGAGGACAACGACTATCGCTTGGCGGCCAGCTCGCCGTGCATCGATGCGGGCGACACGAGCGCGCTGCCGCTCGACGTGCTCGATCTCGACCTCGATGCGAACACGCTCGAGCTCGTGCCCTTCGATCTCGATCTCCTCGCGCGGCGCGCGGACGATCCGGGTGTCGCCGACACCGGCGTCGGTCCGGCGCCGGTCGTCGACATCGGAGCGTACGAGCGCAGGCCATAGCGCACGCGCTCCTGCGGGCGGTAGCCTGCGCGCGTGCCGTCTACCGTTCTCGGTGTCTGCTCCTGGTCGTTGCGTGCGCGAACACCGGCCGAGCTCGCGCGCAGCGTGCGTTCCGTCGGTGTCGCGCACGTGCAGCTCGCGCTCGATCCGTTGCGCACCGGCGCGTGGTCGCTCGACGACACGCGCCGCGAGCTCGAGCGCGCCGCGATCCACGTGCGCTCGGGCATGATCGGCATGCGCGGCGAGGACTACTCGACGCTCGACTCGATCCGCAAGACCGGCGGCGTGCGTCCCGACGAGCACTGGAGCGCGAATCGCGCGGCGGCCGCGGAGAGCGCACGGCTCGCGCAGACGCTCGGCCTACCGCTCGTCACGTTCCACGCGGGCTTCCTGCCGCACGTGCGTGACGGCGAACGCACGACGATGATCGATCGCCTGCGCACGATCGCGGACGTCTTTGCCGAGCGCGGCGTGCACGTGGCGTTCGAGACCGGGCAAGAGGACGCGCAGACGTTGCTCGGTGTCCTCGACGAGCTCGATCGACCGTCCGTCGGCGTCAACTTCGATCCCGCGAACATGATCCTCTACGACATGGGCGAGCCCGTCGCAGCGCTGCGCGCGCTGGCCGATCGCGTTCGGCAGATCCACGTGAAGGACGCGCGCCGCACGCGCACGAGCGGCACGTGGGGCGAAGAGGTGCGCGCCGGCGACGGCGAAGTCGACTGGCCGGCGTTCTTCGCGACGCTACGCGAGTGCGCGATCGACTGCGACCTCATGATCGAGCGCGAAGCCGGCGACGATCGCCTGGCCGACATCGCGCACGCGCGCGAGCTCGTGCAACGCTCGCACGGCGGACGCGTATGACGCAGCGCGTTCCCATCGGCGTCGGCGTGATCGGGCTCGGCTTCATGGGCCGCACGCACCTCGGCGCGTATCGCGCAGCGCACGCGGCTGGCTTCGCGAACGAGATCGTCGCCGTGTGTGATTCGAGCGCGGAGCGGCGCGCGGGACGCTCCGCTGAAAAAGGGGCGCGCGGCAACTTGGACACGGGCACGAGCGGCGAACGCCTCTTCGATCCTGCCGCGACACGCGCGTACGAGCACGCGGACGAGCTCTTCGCCGACGCGCGCGTGGAGCTCGTCAGCATCTGCACGCACACACAGGCGCACGTCGATCTCGCGCTGCTCGCTCTCGCGGCCGGCAAGCATGTGTTGGTCGAGAAGCCGGTGGCCCTGACCGTGACCGCCGTCGAGCGCCTCGCGATCGCGGCGCGCGCCGCGCGGACGCTGTGCATGCCCGCGATGTGCATGCGCTTCTGGCCGGGCTGGGACTTCCTGCACGACCGCATCGCCGCGGGCACGTTCGGCGCTCCGAAGAGCGCGACGTTCGCGCGCGTGGGCGTGCGCCCGAGCTGGTCGCCGTTCTACTCCGACGCGACGCAATGCGGCGGACCGCTCTTCGACTTGCACGTGCACGACGCGGACTTCGTGCGCTGGTGCTTCGGCGAGCCGCAGAGCGTGGCCGCGTTCGGCACGCTCGAGCACTTCACCGCGTCGTACCGGTTCGACGGCGGTCCGCTGCACGCGACGGCGGAAGCGGGCTGGGATCCGGCCCCGGGTTTTCCGTTTCGAATGCGCGCGACCGTGATGTTCGAGGAGGCGACGGTCGACTTCGATCTCGCGCGCGACACGCCGCTTCTCGTCGCGCGCGCGGGCCGCGTCGATGCGATCGAGCTCGCGCAGACGAACGGCTACGACGGTGAGGTGCGGCACTTTCTCGCCACGATCGCGGCGGGTCGCGGCGAGCTCACGGCGACGATCGACGAAGCCGTCGGACTCACGCGCATGCTCGAGCGCGAGGCGGCCGCGCTCGCCGCTGGCGGCGCGTGAGCGCGCCGTGGGTGTCCTGGAACTCTTTCGGCAACGCCTGAACCGCTCCGAGGCACCTCGCCGTACCGTAGGGCCATCGGCGCGCGGCGACGGTCGACTTCGCTGCCCGCAACGAGCCCGGAGAGCTGGATGGACGAGCGCAAGACTCCTCGCGGTACCAAGCGCTCTACCGCAATCCCGCGGTGAGCTTCTGCAACGCCGGCACCATCAACATCACGAACGCATACGGCATCACGTGGAATTGAAGATGAACACGAGCTCGCTGAATCGATTCCTTTCGTTCGCACTCGCCGCGACATCGACTTGTGCACTTCTCGCACGGCATTCGTCCGCGCAGTGTCCCGAGTGGCAGCCCGGATTCGAGCCGCGCGGCCTCGGCGGCCAAGCGCGCGCGATGGCGGTGTACGACGACGGGCTCGGCGCGACGCCCGCGTTGTACGTCGGCGGTCTCTTCTCGTCGATCGGCGCGCTGCCCGCGCAGAGTCTCGCGCGTTACGACGCGCTCGGTTGGACGGCGGCGACTCCGATGAGCGGACCCGCGGCCACCGCCGGCGTGCTTGCGCTGACCGTCTGGAACGACGGACTCGGCCCGCGTCCGGCACTGTACGCGGGGCTCACGTCGAGCTCGCTTTCCGGCGGTCCGTTGCTCGCACGCTTCGACGGCACCGCGTGGACGTATCCGCTACCGATCACGGCGAGCGGCGGCGTCGAGTCTTCGGTCGTGTTCGACGACGGCAGCGGGCCGGCGCTCTACTTCGGCGGATCGTTCTCGCTCTCCGTGCCGATGCGCAACATCGCGCGCTGGGACGGGACCAGCTCGAGCGCACTCGCGACCGGTCTCTCGGACCACGTGCTCGACCTCGAAGTGTTCGACGACGGCTCGGGGCCCGCGCTGTACGCGGCGGGATTCTTCATGCTCGCGAGCGGCCAGCCCGCGAATCGTGTCGCCAAGTGGAATGGAACGGCGTGGTCCGCGCTCGGACAAGGCATGGATCTGCCTGTCTACGACTTGCTCACGTTCGACGACGGCTCGGGCGCGAAGTTGTACGCAGCTGGAGAATTCAACCTCGCCGGAGGCGCGGCGTGCCAAGGCATCGCGCGCTGGAATGGAACGTCGTGGTCGTCGGTCGGCGCGGGCTGGTCGAGCGGCAACGCGCTCGTGCACGCGCTCGAGGTCTTCGACGACGGCTCGGGCCCGAAGCTGTACGCGAGCGGTTACTTGTCCGTGCCCGCGCTGCCCGGCTTCCACGATCGCACGGCGCGTTGGGATGGAACCGCGTGGAGCTTCGCGGACGACTGCGAAGGCGGCGGCAGCGGCGTGAACCGACTGCGCGTGTACGACGACGGCTCGGGAGACGCGCTCTATGCCGGCGGCGAGTTCACGTCGATCGGATGCGAGCATGCGCAAGGCGTCGCGAAGCTTGTCGGCAGCACGTGGACAGGGTTCGTCGACAGCGAAGCGATCAGCTCGGGCTCTGCCGGTTCATCGCTCGGCGCGGTGACCTGCTTCTTGGAGTTCCACGATCCGCTGACGGGCGAGCTCACGTTCTGCGCCGGCGGCCGATTCCGATTTGCCGGGGACGCGCTCGCACGCGACGTCGCGCAGTGGAACGGCACGAGCTGGGAGCCGATGGGCAACGGCATCGGAGTCGGCGATTCGATCGTCGTCAACACGCTCGCCGAGTACGACTCCGGCAGCGGACCGAAGCTCTACGCCGGCGGATACTTCACGAACGGCGGCGCGTTCAACTGCATCGCGCAGTGGGACGGCGTGCAGTGGTCCGGACTCGCGCGTGGCGGGCTCGCCGATGCCGTATACGACCTCGCGGTGTTCGACCACGGCAGCGGGCCGCGCCTGTTCGCGAGCGGTGTCTTCCAGACGCTGTATCCGCAGACGGGCGTGCAAGCGCACTACCTCGCGTCGTGGGACGGCAGTGCATGGCATCCGTACCACCTTCCGGCGAGCACGAGCGACCTGCTCGTGTTCGACGACGGCGCCGGCTTCGGAAAACGTCTCTTCATCACGGGCGCGTTCGACGTCGTCGACAGCGTCTCGATGGACGGCATCACGGCATTCAACGGCGCGACGTTCGCGCCGCTCGGCAACGGGCCCGGCGGAGTGGTCGGTCCGATGGCGATCTTCGATGACGGCACGGGCCCCGCGCTCTTCATGGCGTGCGAGTTCGCGAGCGGCGGCGGCATCGCCAAGTGGAACGGCGCGACGTGGACGACGGTCGCGACCGGTCTCATGCTCGAAGACGATCCGTCGGGACCGTACTCGATCGCGGTGTTCGACGACGGAACCGGCGGCGGTCCGGCGCTGTTCGTCGGCGGCGTGTTCACGAGCGCGGGCTCGACCTTGGTCGAGCACATCGCGAAGTGGGACGGAGCAGCGTGGCAGCCCGTCGCAGGCGGCGTCGATCCGGGGCTCGACTACACGCCGTATCGCTACGTCGGTCCGATGTCCGTGATCCAGGACGGACCGAACGGACGCCCCGGCTTGTTCGTCGGCGGACACTTCGAGCACGCCGGCGACTTGCCCTCCGTCAACGTCGCGCTGCTTTCGTCGTGCGACGTCGAGCCCGGCACCGCGTTCTGCTTCGGTGACGGATCGCTCGCCACGCCGTGTCCGTGCGTGCCGCCGAACACGGTTCCGAATCCGAGCGGCGCGCCCGACGCGGGCTGCGCGAACTCGTTCCATCTCTCCGGCGGCAAGCTCGAAGCGCACGGTTTCACGAGCCCCGACACGGTCGTCCTGCGCGCCGAGGATCTCTCGCCGTTCGGCTTCACGCAGTTCTTCGTCGGCGACAACGTGGTCGCGGCCGGCTTCGCCGTCGGCGACGGCGTGCGCTGCGCGGCCGGAGCGCTGATCCGCTTCGGCGGACAGAACGCCGACCTCGGCACCGCGCGCTATCCGAAGCCGTCGATCGGCTGGACGTTGCCCTTGTCCACGTTCGGCGTGCCGCCGAGCGGCGGTCCGCACGTGCGCACCTACCAAGCGCTCTACCGCAATCCGGCCGCGAGCTTCTGCAACGCAGGCACGATCAACGTGACGAACGCGTACCGGATCGTCTGGCCTTGAGGCGCGTGCGAGCTGCGCGTCAGGTCAACGAGGATCGATTCCGATCCAACAACTCCGCCCCCAGCGAGTCGGCACGAACGCAGCAGGGCGTGCTGAGAAGTGCGGGATAGCCGCGTGCGGGTGCGATCGACTCACAGCGCGAGCACGCGGCCCATGCGCTGCGCGACGTCGCGCAAGCGCTCTTCGCCGCCGCCGCCGACCTCCGCGGTCGCCCAGCCTTCGTACGCGAATGCGTCGAGCGCCGACATCACCGCCGGCCAGCCGCAATCGCCGTCGCCGATCTCGACGTCGAAGCCTTTCCACAGGCCGAGCTCGTCGCGCTTCTTGCGGCTGTACTCCTTCACGTCGAGCTTCAGGATCCGCTTGCCGAGCACTTGGATCCAGTGCTCCGGCCAGCCGTAGTTGACGACGTTGCCAACGTCGAAGTGCCAACCGATCCATTGGCTGTCGAACGCGTCGACGTAGCGCGCGGCTTCGAGCGGCGAGAGCAAGAAGTGGTTCCACACGTTCTCGAAGGCGATCTGCACGCCGAGCTCCTGCGCGAGCGGCAGCACGGCGTGGATCTCCGGACGCGAGCGCTCCCACGCGTCTTTGTAGCTCGTGCTCGCGTTCACGACCGCGGGAACGAGCAGCACACTCGTGCCGTCGAGCGCATGGCAATCGCGGATCGCCTGCTCGAGCGCCGCGCGACCCTGCGCGCGTGTTTCGGGATCGGCGGCAGAGAGCGGCGCCTTCCAGTGCACGGAGTCGACGACGCCCGGGATCACGAGTCCGGTCGCTTCCTTCGCGGCGAGGATCTCTTCGATCGAAAGCTCGCTCGGACTGTCCATCTCGACGCCGTCGAAGCCGCAGCGTTTGGCGAGCTCGAACTTCGCGCGCACGGAGAGTTCCCCCTCGATCATGCCGTACTTCAGCGCCTTCTTGATCCGGCGCCGCGCAGGCGGGAGCGGAGCAACGGCCGACGGCTCGACTTTCTTCTGCGACGCTGAGGACTGCGCGGCGAGCACTGCACCCGCAGCAGCGAGGAACGCGCGACGATCGAGCCCGCGCATCAGAAGAAGCGCGTGTGACCCGGCACCGCGACGGGCGCGAGCGCCAGCTTGCCGAGCTCGTAGCGCTCGAGTCCGTACGTCTCCTGTGAGGCGAGCGCTTGCTCCCACGTGAGCTTCTCGCCGGTGTACGCGGCCATGCGCGCCATGATCGCGAGCATCGTGCTGCGCGTCATCCACACGCCGTCGTTGCGCTCGCGGCCGGCGCGGATCGCAGCGAAGAGCTCGTCGAGCTCCGTCTGGTACATGTCGTTGTCTTCGCCCTCGAACGCCCACGGCGTCTCGCCGCGGATGCGGAAGTCGTTGTCCCAACCGTTGATGGTCGCGACACCCTTTTCGCCGAGGACCATGTCGTCGTTCTGGTTGAACGCACCCGGCCATTGACGCGTCACGTGGATGCCCTGCACGCCGTCTTTGTACTCGTACGTCGCGCTGAAATGGTCCCAGGCGTTGCCGCTCTCGTCACCTTCGCGCGCTTGGCGTCCGCCGAGCGCCACGACGGACAGCGGCGGCTCGTCGCGCAGCGCCCACGCCATCTTGTCGATGCTGTGCACCGCTTGCTCGACGATGTGATCGCCCGACAGCCAGACGAAGTTGTACCAGTTGCGCATGTGGAACTCCATGTCGCTCCACGCGCTCTCGCGCTTGCGCGTCGTGTTCGGTGACGCGAGGTACGTGCTGTAGATCGCGCGCAACGAGCCGATCGCTCCGTCGTGCACTTTCGAGTACAGCGCGCGATGTCCGTACTTCGAGCGCCAGCAGAAACCCGACACGAGTGCGAGCTTCTTCGCGCGTGCGAGCTCGACCGTGTCGAACACGGAGCGCACGCCCGGCGCGTCGACGGCGACGGGCTTCTCGCAGAAGATGTGCTTGCCGGCTTCCACTGCGGCGCGCAGCTGCGCGGGACGAAAGTGCGGCGGCGTCGCGAGGATCACGACGTCGACGTCGGAGCGCAGCAGTTTCTCGGCCGCGTCGAAGCCGGTGAAGCGGTGTTCGGGATCCACCTGCACGCGACCGGCTTGCTCGGGACCGAGCTCGGTCGTCAATCCCTCCACACACGAGTCGATGCGATCGGCGAAGAGATCGGCGAGCGCCGTCAGCACGACCGTGCCGTTCTCCGCGCGCACCGCGTTGTACGCAGCGCCGGTGCCGCGACCGCCGCAACCGATCAAGCCGACCTTCAACACGTCGGGGTCGCGCTTGCCGATCGCGTGCGCGCGCCGTCCGAGCACGACAGGCGCCGCGACGACGGCGGCACCTTGCAAGAACGTGCGGCGCGAGAGCGGTGAATTCGAACGTACGTCGGACTTGGAGTCGGGCATGGGGGCTTCGTCCTACCAGGCGTCGACACGCGCCACTGCGCGCGCCGCCGCGATCTCGTTCTTGCTCGGCGTGCACTCGAGGCCGACCCAACCACCATAACCGAGCGCCTGGAGCTCCTGCAGCACGCGCGTGTAGCGCACCTCGCCGGTGCCCGGCTCGTGGCGTCCCGGCACGTCCGCGAGCTGCACGTAGCCGATCTCGCGGATGCCCTCGCGCAGATGGCCGCAGAGGTCCCCCTCGGTCACCTGCAAGTGGTAGAGGTCCCAGTTGATCTTGACGTGCTTCGATCCGACCGCGCGCACGATCGCGATGGCCGGCGCGCTGCCGTAGAGGCAATGGCCTTTGTGATCGACGCGGATGTTCATCGGCTCGAGGATGAGCATCACGTCGTGCGCCTCCGCGACCGGTGCCGCGCGCTTCAAGCCCGCGACGATGTGCGCGTGCATCTCGACTTGCGTCATGCCGGGCTGATCGTTGCCGCCGACGACGGTCATCGCGCGCGCCCCGAGCTTCTTCGCGACCGC
Source organism: Planctomycetota bacterium (assembly GCA_046160865.1). GTDB lineage: Bacteria > Planctomycetota > UBA1135 > UBA1135 > JBJXHG01. Next base: position 22,882 of record JBJXHG010000144.1, read on the forward strand.
GCAGCCCTCCTCGATCGCACGCACGAACGCGTCGTGGTTCTTCGGATCGTTGAGGCCGGGCTCGAAGCCCCACGCGGTGAATTGCGCGACCGCGAGGTCGAGCTCGCGACAGGTCTTCGCGACCGCATCGATGTCCTTCGAGCGCCAATCCCAGAACTCGACGGCCGGAAAGCCGAGCTGCGCCGCCCCGTGCAGTCGATCGAGGAACGGGAGCTCGCTCCACCACATCTCGACGTTGACGGCGAAGCGCGTGTGCGGCGTGCGTCCGAGGCGCGCGTTCGCGTTGAAGGACTCCTTCTCTTGTGCTCCACGCGCGCGCCCGGCGACGAGCGCGAGAGCAGCCGCGGACAAGAGCCCGCGTCGTTCGATCTGCATGCTCACTCCAGTGTGCTCAGGTATTCGATCAAGTCGCGCATCTCGCGCGGCGTGAGGAAGCGGTCGAGGCCGTCCGGCATCGCCGAAAGTCCCTCGCGCCGCACTTCGATGTCGTCGGTCGCGATCTCGCGCGTCACGCCCTGCGCGTCGAGCACGCGCACGACGCCGTTCTCCTCGGCGATCACGCGTCCCTCGGCGTGCGTGCCATCCTCGAGCGTGAACACCGTGTTCTGGAAGCCCGGCGCGCGGCGCGCGTTCGGCAACGCGATCGCTTCGAGCAAGCCGAGTCGTCCGAGTCGCGCGCCCGCGCCGCGCATATCGGGGCCGACCTCGCCGCCTTCGCCGCTCTCGATCTTGTGGCAGCGCAAGCAGGCGAGCTCGTCCTTCGCGCGGAACACCTTCCGACCGAGGCTCGCGTCGCCGCCGAGCAGCGCGTCGCGATAGCGCGCGAGCAGCGGATCGCCCGTCGCACCGGCGCGATACTCGGCCGCGCTGCGCGCGAGCTCGTCCTCCTTGCCGCGCGCGTCGACCGCCTCCAAGAGATCGAGCGCGAGCTCCGCCGGCAAGCCGTTCGTGCGCAGGCGCGCGAGCTCGGCGAGCAAGAGCTCGCTCGCACGCGGTCCTTCGATCGTCGCGAGCGCCGCGTACGCCGCGCGCTTCTCGGCGAGCTCGCCTTCCTTCACGACACGCGCGAGCAGCGGCAGCGCCTCGTCGGCGCCGAGCTTCGGCAATGCGCGCACGGCGGCCGCACGCAGCTGTCCATCGCCGTCGCCGAGCGCGATCTCGACCGCTCCGGCGAGCTCGCGCGCCCGCATCGCGTCGAGCGCTTCCATCGCCGACACGCGCACCGCGCGCTCGCGCGTCGGGTCGCGCACCCACGATGCGAGGAGCGGCGTCTCGGAGGCCGCGTCACACGAGCGCACGAAGCGGATCCACGCCGTCGTGACTTCGCTCGGCGCGAGACCGATGTCGCCAACATCGTGCTCGCCGTTCGACGCAGCGATGTCGCGCGCGATGCCGGCGAGGTACGGAGCCTCGCGCGCCGGAACCCTCCAGAGCTCGCCCGTGATCGCATCGCGCGACGGCGGCTTCGTCCATTCGGCAAGACGCAACAAGGCTTCGCGGCGCAAGTCCGGCGGCGCGCTGTCCGTGCGTGCGTACGCGGCGAGCGCGTGTGCATCGCCTTCGCGCCCGCTTCGGAACGCGGCGTGGATGGCGCGGCGGACGAGCGCTCTCTCGGTGAGATCGCCGCGACGGAGCACGTCCGCGAGCTCCGGCATCGCTTCGGCGATCGGCAAGTCGTAGATCGCGCGTGCGGCTTCGGCTGCGACGCGCTGGTCCGAGTCGCCGAGAAAGCGCGCGACGAGCGGACTCACTTGGCGTCGCAGAGCGACGGCAGCACCGATGCGCACGTGCGGCGATTTGTGGCGCGAGAGGTCCGCGAGCAGTGTGTCCGGCGCAGACTTCGACAGCGCGTAGATCGCGGCATGCCGAAGGACGGGATCGGAATCGCCGGTGTCGGCGAGCAGTTCCGTGAGCCCGCTCCACGCGTACTCGACGCGCCTGCCGAAGCTGCCGATTGCTAGCGCGGCGTGCATCCGCACGCGCGGCTTGGCGTCGCGCAGAGCTTCGCGCGTGAGTTGGCTCAGGCTCCCCGAGCGCGACTCGCCGACGATGCGCGCGGTCTGCGCGCGGATCTCGGACTCCGGGTCGTGGAAGAGCTTCTTGAACACGTCGTACGAGATCAGTCGCCGGCCCGACTTGCGCCACGCGACGCCGATGCCCCAGATCGCGTGCACGCGCGCGAGCAGCGTCGGGCCGTCGAGCGCGACCTCCTCGAGCAGCTGCATCGCGCCCGGTTTCTCGATGACGAAGTCCGCAAGACGGAGGTGCGCCATCGTGCGCACGCGTTGGTCGGGGTGCGCGAGGAGCGTGACGAGCTCGCGCGGATCGAAGCCCTGTGCGCCAAGCACGAGGATGTCGCGCGTCGTGCGCACTTCCTTCGACGCGCGGACATCCGGCTCGAAGATGCGGTAGATGCGGCCTTTGCCCGTTTGGTTCCAGCCTTCGACCCAGTCGCTGAAGTAGAGCGCGCCGTCGGGACCGAACTCGCAGTCGGTGACGAGCGAGCCCGTGACGAAGCGCTCGGGCGAGTCGAGCTCGAACGACGCGCCCTTCGCTTTCAAGCCGAACGACCAGATCGCGCTCGTGCGCGGATCGCCGTGGAAGTCGCACAAGAAGAACTTGCCGTCGTAGCGCGGCGACATGCCCGTGCCCGGATTGACCGTGATGCCCGATGGACCGTCGGCGAGGTTCGCGATCGGCGGCACGATGAACGCGGCCTGTCCGTCGAAGTGCGGCTGCCAGAGTTTTTCGTCGTTCCAAGGTCCGCGCGGCGCGGGCTCGTGCAACCACTGGTACGCCTGACGCCAACCGATCTCGGCCCCTTCGACGACGTGCACGAGGCGCGCTTTGTCGCCGCCGTCGCCGTTGTTGTCGCCGGTGAACAGGTTGCCCCACGCGTCGAACACGAGCTCCTGCGGATTGCGCAAGCCCGTGGCGAAGAGCTCGAGCTTCGAGCCATCGAGCTCGCAGCGCAGCACGGCGCCGGTGTACGGCACGTCGAGCACGCCGCCTTCCTGCGTCGTTACGTTCAGACCGCGATCGCCGCACGAGAAGTAGAGGCGTCCGTCCGGACCGAGCGCGAGCCCGTGCAAATCGTGGCCGAGCAGCGACACGCGCAAGCCGTAGCCGGTCGAGAGCTCCGCCTCGACGTCCGCGCGTCCGTCGCCGTCTTCGTCGCGCAAGCGCCAGAGCGACGGAATGCACGTGTAGTAGACGTCGCCGCCGTTCACGAGCACACCGGCGCCGATGCCGTCGGCTGCGTGCGAGAAGCGATCGGAGAACGTCGTCGACGTGTCGGCAACACCGTCGCCGTCCGTGTCTTTCAGCAAGCGCACGCGTTCGAACGCGCGCGAGTACTCACCGAAGCGGTCGCCGAGATGCTTCCTGTACATCGCGACGCGATCCTCGACCGTGCGACAGGCGAGGTCGTCCTCGAGCCAATCCATGTGATCGCGGATGTCGGTGACGCCGTCGTGCAGGCGAAAGCTCTCGGCTACGTACGCGTTGCCCTGCACGTCGAGCGTGAACGCGACCGGGTTCGCGAGCAGCGGCTCGGCGGCGAAGAGCTCGACACGAAAGCCGTCCGGCACTTGGAAGCGCGCGATCGCGTCACGTGCTTCGCTCGACGCCGGCGCGACGCGCGGCCGAAAGTCTCCCGGCGGCGGCGGCGGCGTGGCGACTTGCGGCGCGAGGAGCGCGAGAGTGGCGAGCGCCGGCATCGCTCAGGAGAACTTCGAGCGCACGCGCTCGAGCAGAGCCTTCGTCTTCGCGATGCCCTCACGCTCGGGGAGATGCTCGCCCTCGTACTCGATGCCGATGTAACCGCGATAGCCGGCGTCGAGCACGATCTTCAGCATGCGCGCGTAGTCCGTGCCCGTCTCGTCGCCCTTGTCGTCGAAATCGTGTGACTTCGCGCTGACGGCTTTCGCGAATGGCATGAGCTCGCGCACGCCTTGGTAGCGGTCGTACTGCTTGCCGCCACCGAGATCGAAGTTGCCGAAGTCGGGCAGCGTGCCGACGCGCTCGTGCGCCGCGCGCTTCATCACACCGGCGAGCCATGCGCCGTCCGACGAAGTGCCGCCGTGGTTCTCGACGATCACGGAGATCGAGTACGTCGTCCCGCGCTCGGCGAGCTTCACCAGCGAGTCCGCGACGCGCTGCGCGACCTCATCGCGCGCGCCCTCGCCGGCCGCGTTCACGCGGATCGAGTGGCCGCCGAGCGCTGCGATCGCGTCGATCCACGGGTAATGGTTCTCGACCGCTTTCGTGCGCGCCTTCGCGTCCGCATCGCCGAGCGCGCCGAGTCCGTCGCACATGATGAGCAAGCTCTTCACGCCGAGGTCGTCGCAGCGTTTGCGCAGCTCGGCCAGGTAGCCGCGCGTCGTGACGTGCTCCTTGAAGAACGTGTTCACGTACTCGATCGCGTCGATGCCGAAGTCCTGCTTCGCGATGCGCGGGAAGTCCGTGTTCTCGATCTCCTTTTTCTCCAGCGCGCGGTGCAGCGACCATTCGGCGAGCGAGATCTTGAAGAGCGGCGGCTTTGGCGCGGGCGGCTTCTCGGACTGCGCATCGGTCTTCGGCGCGCCGGTTTGCGCGACGGCTCGTCGAGTGAGTGCGCTCGCCGCCGCGAGGCCGAGCGCACCGGACAGGAACTGGCGTCGGGGAGTGTTCATTGGTGGCTGCGAGCGCGCGGAAGCGTAACCGCGCACGCCTTCTTTAATGAAGTCGGGCGCTCGGTTCGGTGCCGTCTGCGGCGCCGAACCGAGTGCCGACTCCCGCGGCCCTTGGCCACGGAATCGTCTCCCACGACCTTCAGTCCGCCTCGCACACGACGCGAAACCCCACGAAGCCGCCGTCCGCGAGCCACCATTTGCTCTTCGGGATCTGCGGGTCGCTCGCGTTCCAGCTCGCGCTCGGCTTCAGGCGGAGCGCGCAACCGACACCCTCCGCGAGTGTCCGGTACGAGCCGCCGAGCACGATCGGCTTGCCGTCGGCGTCGACGCTCCATTCGGACGCGTTGCCGGCGAGATCGTAGAAGCCGGCCGCGTTCGGCTTCTTCGTCTTCACCGGGTGCGTCTTGCGCTCTGCGTTGCCTTGGTGCCACGCGTACTCGTCGAGATCCGCGGGCGCGGCGGCCGCGCACGCGCGCTGCCACTCCGCCTCCGTCGGCAAGCGGTACTTCTTGCCGCTCTTCGCCGAGAGCCACGCGCAGAACGATTGGGCGCCCAAGTAGCTGACGGAGATCGCCGGATAGCCCGCGTGACCGAAGCCGCGGTCCATGAGGATGTACGGCTTGCTCGGCCGCGCGAGCGCGTCGGCATGCGCTTCGGCTTTCTCGCCGTCCTTCGGCTCGTCGAGCCGGAACACGAATGCGTCGTACAGATCCCACGTGATCTCGGCCGCCGACATCCACGCGCGCTTCTCGTCGTCCCCGGCCGCGCGCGGCAGCGGCAGCATCTCGATCGTGAGCGCGGTGCCGGCTACCTTCTGCACGAACGGCGCCGCGGGCTCTTGTGACTGCGTTCCCTGCAGCGCCAGCGCGAACATGATTCCGATCCACTGCGTCATGGCGTTCGTCCTTTCGACCGCGGCCCGAGATGCGGAGGGCGCACCCGAGCGCTTCGAGTATAGAGAGCTCGCGATGGGCGTCGAAGCGCGCATCGTGCTCTACGCACCGGACGAAGAGCGTGCCGCCGAAGCTGCGCGCGCCGCATTCGCACGCATCGCGCGCGTCGAGGACGCGCTCAGCGACTACCGCGAGACGAGCGAGGTGTCGCGCGCGTGCAAGCGCGGCGGCTTGGTCACGGTCGGCGAAGATCTCTGGTTCGCGCTCGAACGCTCGCTCTACTTCGCGCGGGAGAGCGGCGGTGCGTTCGACGCGACAGCGGGCGAGCTCTATCGACTGTGGCGCGAGGCGCGGCAGGCCGGCGTGCTGCCGGACGAGCGCGCGATCCGCGATGCGCTCGCGCGGCCGCAGCGACTCGGTTCGCTCGTGCAGCTCGGCCCCGAAGGCGGCCAAGTGTTGCTGCGACAGGCGCGCCTCGATTTCGGCGGCATCGGACAAGGCATCGCGGCGGATCGCGCGCTCGCGACGCTGCGCGAGCACGGCATCGAGCGCGCGCTCGTCGACATGAGCGGCGACATCGCGCTCGGCGATCCGCCGCCGGGCACAGACGGCTGGACGATCGACGCCGGCTGCGGTGAACACACGTCCGAGCGGCTCGTGCTCGCACGTTGCGGCGTCTCGACGTCGGGCGACAGCGAGCAACACATCGAGCACGGCGGCGTGCGCTACGGTCACATCATCGATCCGCGCAACGGTCGAGCGGTGACGAATGGACTGTGCTGCACGGTGATCGCGCAAGATGCGACGACAGCCGACGCGCTGGCGACGAGCGTCTCTGTGCTCGGCAAGGACGCGGGCGTTGCGCTCGTCGCGACGTTTCCGGGAGCGCGATTGATCGCCGACGATCCGCGCGTGATCGCGCTGTTCGACGGCAAGACACTCGACGGTTGGGTGACGAAGGGCGGCCGTTACGACGGCAACGCGAGTTGGACAGTCGAGGACGGTTGCATCACCGGTCGCGTCAATGAGAAGGGCGAAGGCGGCTTGCTCTACACCGCGAAGCCGTACACGAGCTTCGATCTCGAGCTCGACGTGAAGATGGACTTCCCGTTCGACTCCGGGATCTTCGTGCGCATGGCGCCGGAGGGACGCGGTGCGCAGGTGACGCTCGATTGGCGCTCGGACGGCGAGGTCGGCGCGATCTACTCCGACGAGTTCCTGCAGCACAACACGAGCGCGAAGGAGAAGTTCAAGAAGGACGCGTGGAACCACGTGCGCGTGCGCTGCACCGGTTTCGACATGCACCTCGAGGTGTGGTTGAACGGCGAGAAGATCACCGACTACCAGCTGCCCGAAGCGTCGAAGGGCTTCGCGCCGACGGGCTTGATCGGACTGCAAGTGCACGGCGACCGCGACGATCCGCGCGCGAACAAGGTGCAGTTCCGCAACATCCGGCTGCGAGCACTGTCGATGTTTGGCGAGGACGTGATCGGCGGCGACGCGCGCACGGGAGCGAAGCTGACGGAAGCGGCGTCAGAAAGCGGTTGGAAGAGCTTGCTCGCGAAGGATGCGCTCGACGGCTGGGAGCCTGTGTCGGAGGCCTTTGGTGACGCGGGTTCATCGAACGGCTACGCCGTGCGCGACGGCGTGCTCTCGATCCCCGCGCGCGGCAGCGGCTACCTGCGCACGCGCGACGACTTCGCGGACTTCCGGCTGCACATGGACTTCCAGCTCGCCGAGATGACGAACAGCGGACTCTTCCTGCGCGGCACGCGCGACGGCAAGAACCCCGCGTACTCCGGCTGCGAGGTCCAGATCCTCGACGACTTCAACTGGGAGACGGCGACGAAGTCGAAGCTCGAGCCGACACAGTTCACGGGCAGCTTGTACGCGTCGGTCGCGCCCGGGACGAAGGGTGTGCTGCGTCCGATCGGCGAGTGGAACACGTACGAGGTGCTCTACAAGGGATCGCGGCTCGCGGTCGCGCTGAACGGAGTGACGCTCTACGACGTCGACACGCGTGAGGTGCCGGGCGACCCGCCGTTCGCAGAGCGCGCGAAGACCGGGTTCCTCGGCTTGCAACGCTACGGCGCGCCCGATGTGAAGAGCGACGTCGCGCTGCGCGTGCGCAACATGTTCGTGCAGAGGTTGTGAACGGGAGAGCGCGCGACGCGTCACCTCACGAGCGTGTACAGCTGCGCGAACTTCGCGGCCGCGATGGCGTAGCCGTCTTTGCGCTGCGGGTCGTTGAACACGAGGTAGTCGCCGGCCGCGTAGTCGGTCGAGCCTTCTTTCGTTCGGATCGTGCCCGGCGACGAAGCCTGCTCGGCCCAGACGGTACCCACTTTCTCGTACACACCGCGGCTCACCTCGCGGTACGTGCGCGCGAACGTGTCGGCATCGACCGTGTACACGTCGCCGCCGTTGTCGACGAGCCAATCGCCGCGCTTGCAGCGCTGCTCGCCGCCCCACTTCGAGTACGTGAAGCCCTCCAGGTCGAGGTCGAACTTCACGGCGACGACGGTCGTCGTCTCCTTGCGGCGGTATTGCTGGAGTTGACCCATGAACTCGATCGTGGTTCGCCCAACTCCGGTTCTCAATCCATCGATGTGCGGAACGCGCGCAGGCGCTCGACGATGCGCGACAACGGCTCGCGCTTCTCGAGCGGCGCCTGAGCGAGCCAGCGATCGGCATCCTTCAACGTCGCATCCAGCCGCCAGGGCACTCCCGAAACGATCCGATCTGCGATCTCGTCGACGGACGCAACGTCGCCACGACGAAACAGCGCGCCGAACAGCGAATCCAGCAGCCAGGGATCTTGACTCTTGCGCTCCTCGGCGCGTCGACACGCCACGATCACGAGCGTCTCGATGGCGTCCGCGCGCTCGCGATCGCCATTGCCGCCGCGCTCGCGCAGAAGAGCGGGGAGATTGCTGCTGCAGTAGTACTCGTTCAGGTCCAGCAGGAACCCGCGCTCGTAGGCCTCGATCGCCTTCGTCAAGTTTCGCGCTTCGTCGTGACTGGGCATCGAGCCCGACTTGCTCTTGCGGGTGGCGACGGCTTCGTCGTAACGGACTTTGTACCGACCGCCGAGCAACCCGCAGCGTTCCGGGGAAGGCCCGGAGCTCGCGATGAGATCTTCCAAACCCGCGATCGCCTCCGCGTGACGACCGAGCTTCGAGAGGGCCAGGTAGTGCTGCTCGCGAACCGTGGCCGTCGCGCGGGTCGAGGACGGCAGCGTCTCGATGAACGCGCACACGGATTTCCAATCGGACATATCGCGGATCAACGAGACGAGCTCGAGCGCGACCTCCGGGACGAGCCGCGCCGCGTGCGAGTGCTCCCGGACGAGTTCCTCGATCTTCGCGGAGCGCGCGTCGCCCTTGCGCATCTGGCGCACGGTGCCGAGCTCGACTTGGAATCGGCTGAGCCGCTCGGCTTCCTCGGCGAACGCTTTCTGCACCTCCGCGTCGACGAGCGTGTGGTACGGCGTAGCGGTGTCGACGAACGCGGGCAGGCTCGCGACCAAATGCTTCTCGATCGCAGCGGCTTGGTCGGCGGGCACGTTTCCGTCCGCCAGCGGGTAGGTCAGGATGCGAAACGCGTTGATGTCGAACAGCGGCTGGAACCAGTCTGCCGCGAGCAGGACACAGCGTTTCTCCCTCGCGACGTGCCGGATCCCGACCTCGTAGTACACGTTGCCATTCGGGATGCTCACGTCGGCGACGACGAGGTCCGAGTGCTTCAGGCGGTTGAGCATGTCCTTGACGATCACGGATCCGGCCTCGGCATCCGCGCGGATCGGCGCATAGCCGAGCCTCTGGATCGCCGGCATCAAGGCCGCGTCCCACAGGCGATCGAAGTCGACTTCCTTCGGCGCGCCGTCCTTCGCGTTCGTCACCGCCTTGCGGCGAAACGGCATCACCATGAAGCACACCGGCTTCACGACTCCACCGCCCCGAGGAAGCCCGCGTAATGCGCGCGATCGACCTGCGTCGCGACCGCGCGGCCGACGCGTTGTAGGTCGCCGATCGCTTCGATCGAGTCGAGCTTCTGCACGGACTTCGGGTCGACGTCTTTCAAGTCGTGCTTCGATTGCTTGCCGAGCTTGCCGAGCCCTTTCTGCGTCAGCTCCGCGTTGTAGCGCAAGTACGTGAACAGCTTCTTGCCCCCCGGCGCCGTCACGTTCTTCATGTCGCCGAGCTCGAGGTCGATCGGATCGCCGACGAGGCACTTGCCGAAGTACCGGCACAGCGCGTCCTGCTCGTGCAATGCGGCGGTCATCAGGGCCGACGGAACCGAGCTGGCGTTGTAGAGCAGGTTCATGTCGCCCGCGCCGAGGTCCTTGTTGGCGTTCGCCGCGTGGCCCGTGCCGACCGAGACGAGGAGCATCTCCTTCTCGTCCGCAGTCCAGTTGCAGCGGAACGGCTGCGTGGTCGCCATGAGGAACATCTGGAACGCCGGGTTGTTGAACATGGTCACCCCGCCGTCGACGAAGAGGAAGTCGTTCGCGCCGACGCGGATGGCTTCGGGTGGGAAGTACACCGGCGCCGCGGTGCTCGCGCGGATGAGCTGCCACAGCGGGAGCTTCAGGTTGTCGTTGTCGTCGCCGGTGTTGTTGAACATCGCGCTCGGGTGGTTCGACAGCGGCCACGGCGAGTCGGTCGTCGCGTTGCGCATCACGAGTAGCAGCAGCGTGTGGATCGCGTCCGATCCGAGGCGCGTGTCCGCGCCGAACGTCTCTCGCAGCTTCGCGGCCAGCGCGTCGTCCTCGTACTTGTGGCGGAAGCGCTTGAGGATCCAGCTCTTCTCGAACATCGCGGGGCCCGACTTCTCGTAGAAATCGCGCAGCTTCTCGGTGCTCATGCCGATCGCGAGTGCGGACGCGAGGATCGCTCCGGTGCTGGTGCCGCCGATGTAGTCGAAGTAGTCGGAGAGGACGAGCTTCGGGTCGTCCTGCTCCTCGCGCAGCATCGCTTCGATGCGCGCGAGCACCTCGATCGTGAGCGCGCCGCGGATCCCGCCGCCGTCCAGCGCGAGCAGCTTCTTCTTCCCGGGCAGCTTGCAACGTTCCAACGCCGTCATGTCGTCCTCCCTCGATTCGCGGAGCGCTCGCGCCGAGTGCGCGAGCGCGGCCGGAGCGCCGCAGACGATACCGCGCGGACGCGCAGCCGTACGAGAAAGGGGACCGGCCCTCTCGCGTCGCACGCCGCACTCGGTGAGACTTCGTACGGGCATGCACTACCGCGAGTACCGACCGAGCCTCCCCCTCGCCCGCGTCGTCGAGTGCTTCTGGACGCTCGAGGTCGAAGCCGCCGACGCGAGCGGCGAGCCGCAGCGCATCGTGCCGGACGGTTGCATCGAGTGGATCGCGCACGTCGACGCGCCTCCGCGCGAGCTCGCTCTCGACGGTGCTTGGCACGTACAACCGCAGCGCTTCGTCGTCGGCCCGCGGCTCTCGCCCGTCGTGCTACAGCCGAGCGCGATGCGCTGTCTCGGCATTCGCTTCCATCCCGCCGGCGCGGCCGCCGTCATGCGCGCGCCGCTGTGCTCGATCGCCGGTCGCATCGTCTCATCCGACGCGCTGTTGCCGCTCCTCGATCGCGAGCTTGGCGCGCGTCTCGATCCGGATGCGTCGCCGAGCGACTGGGTGCGCGTCGCCGAGACCGTGCTCGTGCGCGCGCACGCGCCGCTGCCGGACGAGCTCGCCGAGGCGGGATCGACTGCGATCTTGCGCGCGCACGGCCGCGTCTCGATCGAAGCCCTCGCGACGGAGCTCGGCGTGCACCGCCGCTCGCTCGAGCGCCGCTTCGAGCGTCACGTAGGCCTCGCGCCGAAGCAGCTCGCGCGGATCGCGCGCTTCCAGCGCGTGTTCCAGTGCACGCTCGATGCGCGTGTCGCGTGGGCGGACGTCGCAATCGACTGCGGCTACTTCGATCAAGCGCACTTGATCCGCGACTTCCGCGAGCTCGCCGGCGAGACGCCCGCGGCGCTGCTCGAGCGCGACCTCGCGCTGACGGCTGCGTTCACGCGACGTGACCGGCTGTCGCAAACGTCCAATCCGGGATCGGCGCGCGAACGTTAGTCTCGTGCGCATGAAGATTCACTGGATCACCGCGAGCGTGCTCGTCTTGGCGTCTCTCGGTTTCGCGTTGCAGACCGCGCCGCCGTCCGATGCGAGCGAGCCGAAGATCGAGAGCCTCGCGTGGCTGAGCGGCAGCTGGGAGCTCGGCCACGAGAAGATGCAGGTCGACGAGCACTGGACGCACGCGGCCGGCGGCACGATGTTCGGCACGAGCCGCACGATCGAGGACGGCAAGACCGTGTTCTTCGAGTTCCTGCGGCTCGAGACGCGCGCGGACGGCATCTACTACGTCGCGCAGCCGCGCGGCGGCAAAGGCACGGACTTCAAGCTCGTGAAGTCGGACGAGAAGAGCGCGACGTTCGAGAACCTGAAGCACGACTTTCCGAAGCGCATCCTGTATCGCCGCGAGTCGCCGACGGCGCTCGTCGCGCGCATCGAAGGCGACGGAACGGAGCGCGAGAAGCCGCAGGACTTCCACTATCGCGCGCGCGCCACGAAGTGAGGCGTCGTCTCACGGACGCTGCAACCTGCGCACGAGCGCTTCCGCGAGATCGTGCCACTCGCGCCAGCGCGGATCTTGTCGCGACGGTATGGCGCCGAGGTGCGCGTCGACGCGAACGACGTTCGGATCCGTGGTCGGCGACAAAGTGACGCGCCAGTGCGGCGTCTTGCGGAGCGCGCCCGACCAGCTCAAGCGCCAGCGCTCGATCGCATCGGGCACGTGCGCGAGCGACACGCTCCAGTGTCGCGCCGACGGATCGTCCTGTGGTGTGAGTCCGCTCCAGTCGACGTGCGTCTGATAGCCGCGCGAGACGAGGAAAGCGCGCGCGGCGGACTGCAAGTTGGGCCGGTTCGACACGTCCGCGCGCACGGCCACCTGGAGGAACGACTGCGGCTGCGCCGGCCGTGTCCACACGAGCAACGCGTTCGCGAGGGCGACTCCCAGCAGCGCGCATCCGATCGTGGATCCGATCGGCGTCCACATGGCGCGGCGCGGCACGCGTCGTTTGCCGACGAGACAGAGCGCGGCCAGCGTCCACATGAAGAGTCCCCAACCCGCGTGCACCGCGGTCGGCACGGCGAACGTCAGGTCGTCGGCGTCGAGTCGGTCCATGCGCGTGGTCTGCAGCGTGCCCGGAGTCGTCTCGCTTCCAGCGACCTCTCGATACGCCTCGATCGTCGGCTCCTCCGTGCGCGACAAGTACGTCGCGCCCGCCGGCGGCTCGTAGTCGCGCGTGCCGCGTTCCCACCACGACACGTGCGCGAGGAAGATCGCCGCGAAGCCGAACGCGAACAGCACGAACGCGCCCGCGACCCGCATCGTCTTGCGCAGCGCGGATTCCAGGTCGAGCGCGCGTGCGAGCTCGGGCGTGCGTAATGTCCACGCCTTCAAGACCCAGCACGTGAGCGCGAACAAGATCGCCATGCCGGCCGCGAGTCCGATCGCGCCCACGTTCACCAGCCAGCCGGCGAGCACCCACACCGGCAGGAACCACACGAGCGACCACACACCGCGCGACGGATCGATGCTCGAGCGGATCCCGAACACGAACTCGGGCTTGTCGTCGGCGTCCTGAGGATCGCCGTCCAGCGTCTCGATCTTGCCGACGATCGAGTCGCGCGTGCGAGGCGGCGCAGCCGGACCGGCTTCGACGCCCGCGACGTCGGTCTTCACCTCGACGGCGTGTTGGTAGCGGCGCGACGGCTCGCGCTCGAGCGAGCGCAGCACGATTTCGTCGAGACGAACGTCGAGCTGCACGCGGTGCGACGGCGGCTCGAAACGGCCGAGTGGCAGCGAACCCGTGAGCATCTCGTAGAAGACCACGCCGAGCGAATAGATGTCGGCGCGGTGGTCGACGTCGCGCGGCCGCTCCATCTGCTCGGGCGCCATGTAGTGCACGGTGCCCATGACCTGGCCGGGGGCCGTCAACGTGAGATCGGCCGCCGCCGCGCCGACGAGCTTCGCCAAGCCGAAGTCGGCGATCTTGACGCGGCCTTTCTTGTCGAGGAGCACGTTCTCGGGCTTGATGTCGCGGTGCACGACGCCTTCGTCGTGCGCGAACTGCAGCGCGTCGCAGATCTCGCGCACGATCGAGAGCGCTTGGCGCGGCGCGAGGTCCTTGGTGCGGATCAAATCGCGCAAGCTCGCGCCGTCGACGTACTCCATCAGCAGGAAGTACGTGCCGTCGCGCTCGCCAAAGTCGTAGACGGCGACGATGTTCGGGTGCGCGAGCCGCGCGAGCGCGCGTGCCTCGCGCAGAAACCGGTCGGCGAAGGCTGGGTCGCTCGACACGTCGGGGTGCAACACCTTGAGCGCGACCATCCGTCCGAGGTTCTTTTGCCGCGCGCGGTACACGACGCCCATCCCGCCTTGGCCGACGAGCGCCTCGACGTCGAGGTCGGGAAAGCGCGCCGCGACGGTCTCGATCGAGAGCGGCGCCGCTCTCACGCGCGCGCGCGGCGCGCTCGACTCGGCCTCGACGGCTGCACCGCCTGTCGGCAGGTCGATGCCGAGACGCATCAAGCAGCGCGGGCACTGCTCCGCGGACAACGGAACCGGTGCGCGACAGCTAGGACAGATCTTCGGTGCGGACATGGTGGCCTCGGCGACCTAATGAAGCGTGCCCGGCGCGACATTACCGGCCAAGTGCAAACCCTCGCGCGGACTGAAGTGTCGCAATCTGCGCAAAGGCGATTGAGCAGCACCAGCGAGCTGCAGCCGCACAGTAGGGCGTTCGCGACTGCAACGGGGCCCCGCCGTCGTGTCATGCGTGTGGCGCGAGGACGCGCCACACGCGGGCGCTCCGCGCAGCTTAGTGCCCGAGCGCTTCGAAGAGGTCGCGCAGCTCGCGTTCGACGTCGGCCGGATCGCTCACGGTCTGCGCGATCTCGTCGCGCACGAGCTCGCCGTAGCGGCGGCGCAGGCGATGGAGCGCGACGCGCAGCGCGTTCTCGGTGACCCCGAGCCGCTGCGCGAGCTCGAGCTGCGGCTCGTCGCCGTCGTCGGAGCCGGACAGTCGCGCGCGCAGCGCGTCGAACACCGCGCTCTTGCCCGCGCGCACTTGCTCCGCTGCGAGCCGCGCCATCGCACGGTCGAGCAGCGCGAGCGCCCACTCGCGCTCGAAGCTCTTCTCCGGTGGACGGCGGTCGGTCGGGTCGAGCGCCAAGCGCGCCTCCGCATCTCTTGCGTCGAGCGAGAGGGGCAGCTCTCCCCCACCCCGCTTCTGCGCACGCGCACGATCGCGCTGATTGACGACGTAGTGCTTCAGCGCGACCAGCAAGAACGACCGGAACCGTCCACGCGCGGGATCGACGCGCGCGAGGTCTTTGCGCTCGAGCAAGCCCGCGAAGAAACCCTGCACGAGATCGCACGCCTCGTCGGCGTCGTGACCGGACCGGCGCAAGAACGCGTACAGCGGGTACCAGTAGCTCTCGCACAACGCCGCGAGCGCGCCAGCGCTGTCGGCGCCGGCGGCGAGGACGACGCTCCATCGAGTCGTGTGCATGCGCGCCCGTCAGTATGCATGCGCCGAGCGCGATTGCATCCTGTGCGCGCGGCCCGACTCCGTCGAGAGTTGAACCGGATCGGCGAGCAGAAACTCGCTGCGCTTCTCCTCGACGGCCCGTGCAGCCGGCTCTACCCTGCTCGGATGATCCCGAGCGGAGTGCTGCGTATCGACACGCCTCCGGCGCGCTTGCGCGCGACCGCGTTCGTCGAGGGTATCTCGTACCTCGTCCTGCTGTTCGTCGCGATGCCGCTCAAGTACTTCGCGGACATGCCGCTCGCGGTGCGCGTCGTCGGCTCGTTGCACGGCGCGCTGTTCGTGCTGCTCGCACTGCTCACGCTGCTCGCGATGCGCGCGCGCGGAAAGACGTTCGGCTGGGGCATCCGCATCGGCATCGCGTCGCTCGTTCCGTTCGGCACGTTCTTCCTCGACAACGACCTGCGAGCCGACGACGACGAGCACCGCGCGCGCCAATCGCACGGATCGGGCGGTTGATCAGGGCGCGCGGGCAGCCGACAGTCGCGTCTTCACGACCGGCCACTCGTGCGCGAGGATCGAGTACATGACCGTGTCGCGCATCACGCCGTCCCACGTGAGCATGTGACGCCGCAAAACGCCCTCGCGAACGGCGCCGAGACGCTCGATCGCGCGCTGGGACGCCGAGTTCCGGCCGTCGGTCTTCAGCTGCACGCGCTCGGCACCGAGCGTCTCGAACGCATGCTCGAGCACGAGTCGCTTGCACTCGGTGTTCACGCCGGTGCGCTGCACGGCGCACCCGAGCCACGTCCAGCCGACCTCGAGCCCGCGGTGCGCGCGTCGGATGTCGATGTAGCGCGTCGAGCCGACCGCGCGCTGGGAGTTCCGCTCCACGATCGCGAACGGGAGCTCGCGTCCGTCGCGCTCCGCTTCCGCGGCTTCGGCGATCCACGCGCGCACTTCGTCGATCGTGCGCGGCCTCGGACGCGGCAGATAGCGCCAGATCGCTTCGTCGCTCCCGGCGACGAAGAGCGCCGGCGCGTGCTCGTCGCGCAGCGGCTCGAGGCGCACGAGCGCTCCGGTCAATGTCACGGCGCGCGGGTCCATGACGATTCAGCGCCTACGTGCGCTCGACGGTTCGTGTCGCATGCGCGCAGAGCTTACGTGCACGAAAGTCGTCGCGACAGTTGCCCTCGATCGCGCGCGCTCAACCCGCGGCAGTCAACGGCCAGATCCTCGGGATCATGATCATGCAGATGACGAAGATCAGGACCGACAGCAGCGCGCCGACACGCAGGAAGTCGATGAAGCGGTAGCGTCCGGGACCGTAGACGAGCACGCACGCCGGCTCGAGCGGCGTGAGGAACGAGCACGACGCGGCGACCGTCACCGTGATGGCCAGCGCGCGCGGCTCCATGTTCATCTCGCGCGCGCTCTGCACCGCGATCGGCAGGAGCACGAGCGCCGCCGCCTGGTTCGACATCGGCTGGCTCAGGAGCAGCGTGAGCAAGAAGAAGACGCCCATCACTGCGACCGGGCCGAGTGGTCGCACGTGCTCGACGGCGATCGACGCGAGCCAGCTCGACGCGCCGGTCTTCTGGAGCGCGACACCGAACGCCATCATCGACGCGATCAGCACGAGCAAGCGCCAATCGACCGACCCGTAGGCCTCGTCGGCGGTCAAGCAGCGCGCGCCGATCATCGCCAGCACGCCCAGCAAGAACGCCACGGAGAGCGCCATCCAACCGGTCGACGCGAGCACGACCGTCGTGAGGAAGATCACGATCGCCCAAGTCGCGCGCGGCGAGCGCGAGTGGTGCGCCGAGACGTCCTCGAGGATCACGAGACCCTCCGTGCCGGCGCGTGCGAGGTCGTCGGGCGCACCCTGCACGAGCAGCGCGTCGCCCGCCTTCAGACGCCAGCGCGACAGATTGCGCACCTCGCGCCGGTGACCGGCGGTGTGGATCGCGAGCACCGCGAGTCCGGTGACCTCGACGAAGCGCGTGTCGCCGATCGTCTTCCCCACCCACGGCGAACGCGGCACGACCATCGCCTCGACGACGCGCGCGGCCTCCGGCGGCGCGACCGAGTGCTTCGCGTCCGGCTGGATCTCGATGCCGCGCACGTCCTTCACCGTGAGGATGTCGGCGGCACTGCCGCGCACGACGATCTCGTCGCCCTCGCGCAGCGCCGAGACGTCGCTCGGATGCAGCAGCCAGCCCGCGCCGCGGCGCACGCCGATCACGAACAGATTGAGGACGTCGGCGAGCTTCACCTGACCGAGCGTCTTGCCGGCGAGTGGCGAGCGACTCGTGACGACGATCTCGGACACGTACGAGCGACCGGCGTCCGCACCCTCGCTCGGCGCGTCCGTGCGCGGCAGCAAGTACGGCGCGACGAAGAGCAAGTACAAGAGCCCGACGCCGCTGATCACGAGCCCGACCTGCGTCGTCTCGAAGAAGCCGATCGGCGCGAGGCCAAGCTGCTCCATCTGCCCGGAAACGACGAGGTTCGTCGACGTGCTGATGAGCGTGACGCTGCTCGAGAGGATCGTCGCGAACGCCATCGGCATGAGCAGCCGCGACGGCGACACCTTCGCGCGCCGCGCCGTGCCGATCACGATCGGCAGGAAGACCGCGGCCGTGACCGTGTTCGCGACGAACGCGCTGATCGCCGCTGCCGCGACCAGCAGGAACGGGATCATCAACAGTGGGTGCGCTCCACCGACGGCAGCCAAGCGCAGGCCCAGGCGCTCGACGACGCCGGTGCGCACGAGCCCTTCGGTCAACACGAAGAGCGCGATCAGCACGATGATCGTCTCGCTTCCGAAGCCGGCCAGCGCTTCCGCTGGCGTCAGCACGCGCGGGATCGCGAGGCCGAGCAGAAGGATCAGCGCGACGACGTCGATGCGCAGCGTGTCGCGCCAGAACAGCACGAGTCCGACCGCGAGCAGCGCCAGCACGTATCCAATCTCGAGAGTCACCGGCGCAGGATAGTGCTCTCTGCAACCGCTTCCCGATCAAAACGTGATCGCGCGCGCGAATTCGTGCGGAGGCTACGCCTACCGATGCAGCACGATGCTCGCGATCTCGGCCGGATTGCCGACGCGCATCGGCGGTCCCCAGAAACCCGTGCCGCGCGACACGTAGATCTGGGTACCGTCGTGATGCCGGTGCAGACCCGCGACGTACGGCTGCACGAGGCCGACGAGCAGCCCGAACGGCCACATCTGTCCGCCGTGCGTGTGGCCGGAGAGCTGCAGTCCGACGCCGAGGCCTTCCGCCGACGCGATCTGCACCGGTTGGTGCGCGAGGAACACGAGTTCGCGCTCGGGATCGCGACCCACGAGCACGCGCGCGAGATCGGGCCCGCCGCTCGGGTGCGAGACCGCGTGCGCATCGGGCACGCCGGCGAGATCGAAAGTCGCGCCGCCGAGCGTTCGATCGCCGATCGCCACGCGCTCGTTCTGCAAGACGCGGATGCCACGCGAGCGCAGGAACGCGATCCACTCCTCCGCGCCGCTGTAGTACTCGTGGTTGCCGGTGACGAACGCCACGCCGCAGCGCGCCTGCAGTTTCGCGAGCGGGGCGAGCTCGCGCCCGAGCGCTTCGACCGACGCATCGACCATGTCGCCGGTGATCACGACGAGATCGGGACGGAGCGCGTTCGTGCGCTCGACGACCGTCGAGAGGAAGCGCTCGTGCAAGAGCGGGCCCATGTGCAGGTCGCTGAGATGCGCGATGCGGAAGCCGGACAGCGCGCTCGGCAGTCGTTCGAGCGCGACCGGAATCTCGGGCGTCAGGATCTCGCCCGTAGCCCCGCGCACGCCGGTGAGCGCGATCCCGCCGGCTCCGAACGCAGCGCTGCCGGCGACGGAGCGCGCGAGGAACCGACGCCGGCTCGGGCTCTCGAGTTCGACTGCACGCGATCGCGTGCGCCGGCTGCGATGCAGGAGCATGCGCACGAGATCGAGCGCGCCGAGCACGAGCACGGCGTAGAACAAGACCCCGAGCCACGTGTAGCCCGACAGCGCGAGCCAGTAGCGCGCTTCGCCGATCCCCCTCCGGCCGAACGCGAACGCAGCGATGACGAGCGCAGCGAGAACGAACACGGCGAGCGTGCCCGCGAGCTTCAGCCGCCGCGAAGGTCGAACGTCGCGCACCCAGCGCGCCCAGACGTAGTGGTGCATGCCGTACAGCGCAACGGCTGCGATCAACACGAACGCGGAGCCATACCACAGGCGCGACACGGCGGCGATCTTAGGCCAGAACGCGGGCGCTTTCGCGCTGCGCGCACAGTGCGTTCCCGGAGAACAACGACCAGGCGAGCTACGGGAAGCCGCTGCGAAGCCAAGGCCCCATCGATGCGATCGCCGTTCGAACCTACTCTCGCGGACGAGAGCCGGCTCGAACGGCTCAGCTCGTCACCGCTTTCGCGAGTGACGCACCCGTGATCGCGCCGTGGCTCGCGCTCCACGCCACGCGTCCGTCCTTCAGCCAGAGCGCCTGCGGCGATTCGTGCTGCACGCCCGTCGCGCTCTCGATCCGCTTCGACAACGGACGCTGCCCGATCACGTCGATCCACCCCGTCGGCACGTTGGGATGCTGCTCGACGAAGAGCGCGTACTCGCGGAACGCCCGCGCGCTCACGGGGCAGACGAGGGAGTGCTTGAACACGAGGAACCCGCCGGACGCGAGCGCCGTGTCGAGATCGACTTCGGCTTGGAGTTGCGGAGGCTTCATGGAGTGAGTGTGAGAGCGACTTTCGGTATGAGCCGCCACGGCGAAGGCTGCGACGAATCGAGGCGAGCAAGGCGGGCCGACGATGCGTATTGCGCCGCAATACGCAGAGGAGGCGCAACGCCGCGAGCCCGGTTCGGCGCGGCCTTCGCCGTGGCGGGGCATGCTGAGAGGCGCTCCAAAGTTGCCGCCGGAGAGTAGCGCGGTACGCTCGTCGTCGCCACCCGCCGTGCACGTCTACCTCTTCTGCAACGAGCGCTACGGCAGCGCGTTCGCCGAGACCGCCGCCCTCTTCGCGCAGCGTACCGGCACGCGCGTCGAGATCGTGCTGTCCGGCAAGCCGCGCCGCACGGTGCGCGGCGGACTTGCGCGCATGCTCGCGCCGCTCGCGATCCGCCGGCGACGTGCAGCACTCGCGGATCGGCTCGGCGTCCCGGTGCGCGTGGCCCACGACGTGAACGCGGTCCGGTTCCTCCGCGCGCTCGATCCACGGGCGCACGCGGTGATCGCCGGCTTCAACCAGATCTTCCGGAAACCCGCGCTCGAGCGCGTCGCGTCGTTCGTCAACTTCCATCCGTCGCTCTTGCCCTACTACCGCGGCCCAGTCCCGTCGTTCTGGTGCTTGAAGAACCGCGAGCGTCACACCGGGTTCACGCTGCACCGGGTGACGGAGGCGATCGACGCGGGCGAGGTGCTGCACCAGGCGATCGTGCGGATCGAAGACGTGCGTCACCCGACGGAGCTCGACGCGCAGGTCGCAGCGCACGCTCAGCCGTGCTTCGCGCGTTGGCTGGAACATCTTTCCGTCGGAGGCGCGTGGCGCCGCGTTCGAGTATCCGCTTCCACGTACTACGCGACGCACGTCGAGTACGCCTCGTTTCCGAAGCCGCGCGCCAAGAGCGTCCGCCGTCGATCCGCGTCGCGCTGAGCGCGATCACGTGCGCCCGCGCGGCTCGCGCTGCCGAAATAGCCTCGCGACCGGTTTTCGTTCTCGTCGGCAACGCGAGAGACCGTCCGTGGCCGCGCGCGCCGTGCGCGGCCAGGCAGGTGAATCGGGACCTCGTTCGGCAGTCCCTCCGCAAGTGACCGCACCTTGATGAAGACGCTCCGCGCGTTCGTCGCCGCGATCGCGCTCACGAACCTCGTCGTTCCGGCTGCGCTCGCCGAGACGAAGCTGAACCCCGCCGACGCGCACGCGCTGGTCGTGCTGTCGCCCGACGGCCTCGGCGTCACGTACGCGTTCTGGAACACCTACGCCGTGCGTTCCGACCGCGCGATCGCGCCGCACAGCGGCATGTACTACTTCGAGGGCACGCGACACGTGCCGGCGGCGAACTTCGGCTTCGGCGTGGCGACGGCCGCCGCTGCGCTCGACGACTACGGCGGCGCGACGAATCAGAGCGCCGGCATCCACGCCTCCGGTGCGCTGTACTACGGCGGCGCGAACGTCGGCGGCTTCTACTCGTCGATCAACGACACCTACGGCATCGTGCTCGACTACCGCGGCACGCATCCCATCGTGCACGCCATCGCGCGCGCGGAGAGCGGTGGGCCGGGCGTCGTGTTCGCCACGGTCACGATGAGCGACGTCGCCGCGCCCGTGTACATCTTCGTGTACGGAACGGTCAGCGGCGACGGCTTCCAGCAGACGATCAACCCGGGCAACGATCTCGCGGCGCAGCCGTTCACGTACGACGCACGCGCCGCGCTCGGTGCGCAGTACTACCGCGGCGGCGACGCGCTCGTGCTCGGCTGGAACGAGCCGCCGAGCGTGTCGATCACACCGGTGCTCACGACGATCGTGCAAGGCACCGCCGCGACGTTGACGGCCAGCGCGAGCTCCGGCACCGGCGCGGATCTGGCCCACGTGCTCACGTGGCAGGGCGACGACGGCGCGAGCGGCAGCGGCGCGACGTTCGTGTACGCGCCGACGGCACTCGGACGGCACACGGTGACAGCGTTCGTCACCGGCCCGGAAGGCACGACGAGCGCGGCCAACGCGACCGTGCACGTCGTGAAGACCGGTCACATCGACAGCGATCGCGACGGACTCTCGTTCGACGAGGAGACTCTCGCCGGAACGAGTCCGAGCTTCGCCGACTCCGACGGGGACGACGCGCTCGACGGCGACGAGCTCGCGCACGGCACGAGTCCGCTGTCGCCGGACTCGGACTTCGACGGGATGCACGACGGGTTCGAAGCGCGCTACACGCTCGACGCGCTCGCCGATGACGCGCATCTCGACCTGGATCTCGACGGCTTCACGAACGCGGACGAGTACGCCGCGCACACGGATCCGACGTCGGCGAGCTCGTACCCCGGCCGCGGCACGGTGCTCCTGAATACGCTCGACCGCCACGCCTCCGTCGTGCTGTCGGGTGATGCGCTCGGCGCGCAGTTCACCGCTCCGGGCGTACACGCCGTGCGCTCGGACGTGTCGATCGACCCCGGCTCGGGCTGGTCCTACTTCGAAGGCCAGCGCGAGGTCGCGATCGCGAGCTTCGGCTTCGGATTCGCGACCGCCAGCGCGCCGCTCGATCAAGCGGGCGGAGCGAGCATGCAGAGCTTCGGCCTGAACGCGGACGGCACGCTCGTGTACGGCGGCTCGACCGTCGCGACGTTCGGCGCACCGGAGCAGAGCGAGTGGTACGGCCTCGCCGTCGACTACCGCGGCGCGAACCCGGTCGTGCACGCGATCGTCGGCAGCGCGCAGCATCCGGTCGTCCTGCCGCCCGTCACGCTGTTCGGCATCTTCGATCCGATCCACGCGCTCGTGTACGGCGACGTCGCCGGTGCCGGCGTGCAGCAGACGATCAACGCCGGAGCGGACCCCGCGAACCGGCCGTTCCACTTTCCCGCGCACTACGTGCTCTTCGGCGCGGGCGTGACCGACGCCGAGTTCCTGGGCGCCGGCTTCGGACCCGAGCACGCATACGCGGGCCGCGAGACGGTCGAGTCCGTTGCGCGCGTACACCTCGTGAAGGATGCGCACACGAACGCGGCGGTGATCCTCGCGCCGGACGACCTGGGCGCGAGCTACGTCACGAACCACAAGAGCGCGATTCGCGCGAACCAGCCGATGATCGGCGAGTTCCGCTACTTCGAGACGCGCCGGCACCTTGCGCCGATCAACATCGGCCAGGGGCTCATCACGGAGTACGCGCACATCGATCCGTACTGCTGCGTGTCGAGCGCGCCCGAGAACGCTCCGCCGTCGATGTCGATCAACTCGCTGTCCGGCATCTGGCGCAATCTCGTCTTCCAAGCGAACTACGACAACGCGAACGACACGTACGGCTTCGCGGTCGATTACCGCGGCGCGCGGCCGATCGTGCGCGTGATCATCGGCGACGAGCTCGTCCACACGCTCACGCTCTCCGACGTGTTCACGCCGCTCGTGCCGATGCTGTACGGCAACCCGACGCCGCCACAGCTCGCGAACTCGATCCAGTTCGGGGCGACCCCGTTCCGCTACGACGCGGCCGCGATCCTCGACGCCGCCGGCGTCGACACGACGGAGTTCGTGCCCGGTTGGGGTGCGGCGAACCATCCCGCGAATCAGCCGACCACGCTCGCGAGCCTGAGCGCGCCGTCACCGCTCACCACGCTGCTCGGTGACACGGTCGACGTGCACGCTGCCGCGACCGACATCGACGGCGCCGACCTGTCGAGCGACATCGTGTGGCGCGCCGACGACGTGATCGTCGGCTTCGGTGCGACGCTCCCCTTCGACGGCCCGCTCGGAACGCACACGCTGCACGCGCACGTCGCCGACAGCGACGGAACCGCGCACGTGGCGACGGTCGTCGTGCACGTGACCGACGGCGACGCGGACGGCGACGGCTTGTTCGACGCGCAGGAGCTCGCGCTCGGCACCGATCCCGCCAACGCGAACACGGACGGCGACGCATTCGACGACGGTGACGAAGTCGCACACGGCTTCGATCCGCTCGTCGCGGACTCCGCGCTCGATGCCGACGGCGACGGCTTCACGAACTACCAGGAGTTCCTGGCCGGCTCGGATCCGCATGCAACGGACGACTATCCCGGCGAGCCGAACGAGACTTTCCTCGACGAGCTCGCGAAGCATCCGACGATCACGATCGCGCCGGGCGGACTCGGCGTGACGTTCTCCGGCTACGGCGAAGCGTCCGTGCGATCGGATCGCGCGGTCCACCCGGGCGCGGGCTTCTACTACTTCGAGGGCACGCGGCACGTCGCGCAGTCGAACTACGGCTTCGGCATCGCGCGCAGCACCGCGCCGCTCGACGGACACCCCGGCGACGACACGGCGAGCGTGAACGTCAACGCGCTCGGCTTCGTGTGGCACGCCGGCGGCTGGGCCGGCAACCTCGGCGGCGAGCAGGACACGTACGGCCTCGCGCTCGACTACCGCGGCGACACACCGATCGTGTACGTGATCGTGAGCAACGTCGTCGGCGGACCCGGTGATCTCGTGCGCACGATCGCGATGCCGAGCGTGCACGAGCCGCTCCACATCCAAGTCAGCGGCTACGCGCTGACGGCCGGCGTCCAGCAAACGATCAACGCCGGCAACGACCTCGCAGCGCAGCCATTCGCGTACGACGCGCGCCGCATCCTCCTCGATCGAGAGGTGCCGGGCGCGGACGAGCTCGTGCTCGGCTGGAATCCGCCGGTTCCGCGCCCGATCGTCGAGATCGCGAACGGAGCGACGGTCTTCTCGTTCGGCGTTTCGCCGACGCTGCACGCGACGGCGCTCGATCTGCACGGTCACGACGTGACGGGTGCGATCGAGTGGACCGACAGCGCGACGGGCCTCTCGGGCAACGGCGCGAGTTTCACGATCGACGGCAGCGTGCCCGGCATTCGCACGGTGACCGCGCGCGCGACCGACGTGACGGGCGTCGTCGGGCTCGATCAAGTGAACATCGAGGTGCTCGACCTCGACACGGACGGCGACGGACTCTTCAACGGCGACGAGCTCGTGCACGGCACCGACCCCGATCTCGCGGACACGGACGGCGACGGAATCGACGATGGGTACGAAGTCGATCACGACTTCGATCCGCTCGCGAGCGACGCCGAGCTCGACGCCGACGGCGACGGCTTCACCAATTACCAGGAGTTCTTGGCCGGCACGGATCCGCACGCCGCCGGCTCGTACCCGGGCAAGCCGAACGAGACGTTCCTCGACAACCTCGCGCAGCATCCGTCGATCACGTTGTCACCGGATCGACTCGGCGTGACGTTCTCTGGCTACGGCGAAGCGTCCGTGCGATCCGATCGCGCGGTCATACCGGGCTCGGGCTTCTTCTACTTCGAGGGCGAGAGACACATCGAGCGCGCGAACTACGGCTTCGGCGTCGCGCGCGGCAACGCACCGCTGAGCGGACATCCGGGCGACGACACGGCGAGCATGAACGTGAACGCGCTCGGCTTCGTGTGGCACGACGGCGGTTGGTCGGGCAACCTCGGCGGCGAGCAGGACACGTACGGCCTCGCGCTCGACTACCGTGGCACGTCGCCGATCGCGTACGTGATCGTGAGCCACGTGATCGACGGGCCGGGCGAGCTCGTGCGCACGCTGCCGCTGCCGGCGGTCCACCAGCCGCTCTACATCCAAGTCAGCGGCTACGCGCTCACGGGCGGCGTGCAGCAGTCGATCAACACGGGCAATGATCTCGCGGCGCGTCCGTTCGCGTACGACGTGCGCAGAATCCTCGCGGACAATGCTGTGCCCGGTGCCGCACAGGTCGTGCTCGGGTGGAATCCGCCCGTGCCGAGGCCGACGGTCGAGATCGCGGACGGACCGACGGTCGTGTCGTACGGCACGTTGATCGTCGTGCACGCGACCGCGCTCGATCTGCGCGGCAACGACGTCACCGCGAGCATCCATTGGACCGACAGCCGCACCGGCGCGATGGCGGTGGGTGCGGTCTTCGCGCTCGACGGCGGAGTGCCGGGCTTGCGGACCATCACGGCGTCGGTCGTCGACGCGACCGGCGTCACCGGGCTCGACCAAGTGAACGTCGAGGTCCTCGACTTGGATACGGACGGCGACGGGCTCTACAACGGCGACGAGCTCGCGCACGGCACCGATCCGAACGTCGCGGACAGCGACGGCGACGGGATGTCGGACGGCTACGAAGTCGATCACGCCTCGGATCCGCTCGTCGCGGACTCCGCGCTCGATTTCGACGGCGACGGATTCACCAATCTCCACGAGCACCACGCGGGCAGCGATCCGAACGACGCGAGCTCGTATCCCGGACAGCCGCTGCTGACGCACCTGAGCGCGGTCGACCGGCATGCCAGCGTGTCCCTGTCGAGCGATCGCCTCGGCGCGCTCTTCTCCGGCTGGCGCAACTGCGGCGTGCGGTCCGACCGCGCCGTGCATCCGGGCTCGGGCTTCTACTACTTCGAAGGTCGTCGTGAGGTCGCGCCCGGCAACTACGGATTCGGGCTCGCGACGGCCAGCGTGCCGCTCGACGATCATCCCGGACGCGACGCGCAGAGCATGGACGTCAACGCGCTCGGCTTCGTGTGGTTCGACGGCGCGTGGGCGGGCAATCTCGGAGGCACGCAGAACGTCTACGGCTTCGCGCTCGACTACCGCGCGAGCACGCCGATCGTGTACGTGCTCGCGAGCGCGTCGCTCACGGGAGCCGCACACATCGTGAAGACGCTGCCGATGCCCGCGGTGACGGAGCCGCTCTACATCGTCGTGCACGGCTTCGCGCAGTCGGGCGACGTGCAGCAGACGATCAACACCGGCAACGAGCTCGCGCTGCATCCGTTCCGCTACGACGCGCGCGCCGTGCTCACGAACGCCGGCGTCCCTGGCGCGAGCGAACTCGTGCCGGGCTGGAGCCCGCTCGTGCCGAAGCCAGAGATCACGTTCGATGCAGCGCCGGCGTCGGTGCTCGCCGGCACGCTCGTGTCGCTCGGCGCGACCGGCGTCGACCTGCAAGGTCACGTCGCTACGGCGCACATTCGATGGAGCGTCGCGCCGGAAGGGTTCACGGGCACGGGCGCGAGCTTCACGTTCACGCCGACCGCGTACGGCATCCACACGATCACGGCCGCGCTCGCCGATCCGCTCACCGGCGTCGTCGGCACGCGTGCGCTGCTCGTTCAAGTGGAGGACGTCGACAGCGACGGCGACGGACTCGCGAACCACGAAGAGACCTTGTTCGGCACGAATCCGCTCGACGACGACAGCGACGGCGACGGGATGCCGGATGGTTACGAGGTCGCGCACGCGCTGAACGCGCTCGCGAACGACGCGGAGCTCGATCCCGACGGCGACGGCTTCACGAACGCGCAGGAGTTCGCCGCGTCGACCGATCCGTGGCTCGCGACGTCGTATCCCGGCATGCCCGTGTACACGTATCTCGATCCCGACGCGAAGGCGGAGAGCGTGACCATCTCCGGCGATCGGCTGGGCGTGACGTTCTCGGGCTGGAACAACGAGGCCGTGCGCTCCGATCGCGCGATCCTCCCGGGCTCGGGCTTCTTCTACTTCGAGGGCCGTCGCGAGGTCGGCGTCGCGAACTACGGTTTCGGCGTCGGCACCGCGTCGACACCGCTCGACAACCATCCGGGACGGGACGCCACGAGCCTCGACGTCAACGCACTCGGCTTCATCTGGCACGCGGATGCATGGAGCGGCAACCTCGGCGGCGTGCAGGACACGTACGGCATCGCGGTCGACTACCGCACGCCGACGCCGACGGTCTACGTGATCGTCAGCCAGACGCTCGGCGGTCCGGGCGTGCTCGCGAAGACACAGACGATGCCCGCCGTCGGCGGGCCGCTGTACTTCTTCGTGCACGGCTACGCGCAGACGAGCGGCGTGCAGCAGACGGTCAACACCGGGAACGATCTCGCGACGCGGCCGTTCCGCTATGACCCGGTCGCGGCGCTCGGCGCGGTCGGCGTCGCGGGCGCGGACGATCTCGTGCTCGGCTGGCGCTGAGCCGCATCTCGCACCAACTCCCGCTGCGTGCGTGTTGACACGAACTCGCGACGGACGTGGTGAGAGCGCCAGACTGCGCGGACGGCGCCAGCGGTTGGAGTCGCCCCGCTCGGCGTGAGCGATCGCTCGGTCGGCGCACTACGCTCTCGCCATGAAGTCATCGATATTGGCCGCGGCACTCGCCTCTTGCGCAGCGGCGCCAGCGGCGACGCCACGCGCGGCGTGGCACGGCGAGCTGGAGCGCTGGGGAACGCTGCGCGAGGCCATGCGCGACGGAGAACACGAAGCGCGTGTATCGGTGGCCGACGTCGCGCGCAAAGGAATCTACGGCGTCGGCGCGCTCGACGGACTGCGTGGCGAGATCACGATCGCGAACGGCGAAGTGTGGATCACCGAAGGCGACGTGCCGCGACCGGTCACGCACCACGATGCCGACGCGCATGCGACCGTGCTCTTCGTGGCCGAGGTCCACGAGTGGCGTGCGGTGCGCGTCGAGACGCGCGTGGAGCCGCAGGACGTCGACACGTACGTGAAGACGCAGGCACAGCTCGCCGGTATCGACGTGGCGCGACCGTTTCCTTTCCTCGTCGATGGTGCGCTGGCTCCGCTGCGCCTGCACGTCGTCGCGGGTGAGTGTCCGATGCGTGCGCGCGCGCTCGCGTTCGAGCTCGAGGTCGACTCCGTCGAAGGCCGAATCGTCGGCATCTATGCGAAGGATTCGTCGGGCGTCGTCTGCCACGGCGGATCGAACATGCACGCGCACGCGGTGCTCGAGCAGGACGGCGGCCTCACTGGACACGTGGAAGTGTTCGGCATCGCCGCGGGCGCGATGCTCGTGTTGCCCGTGCGCTGATCCGCACCGTGGGGCGCGTCCACCCAAGAACAATCTCGCCGCGGCTGCAGGGCGAGCGAGCCGGTGCGGTGACTCCGTCGAGCACGCGCGTCGCGGCGTGCACAGTCTACGCAACCGTTACGGGCACCGACGCGGCGGCGAGCGAGTCGGCGCTCACACATCCGCGACGTCGATCGCGCTCTCTTGCCAGACCTTTTCGTCGAGCGCGCGCGCAGCGTGTTAGCGTGCGCGAGATCGATTCGCTCGACCCCATCACGGAGCTCCTCATGTCCAAGACCCGGCGCGATTTCCTCGGACACACCCTAGTCGTCGGCGGCGCCGCAGCCGCCGCATCGTTCGGAATGCACGTCGCGCCGCTGCACGCGGCACCGCTGCGTGCGCAGACGAAGAAGCGGATCTTGATCCTCGGCGGAACAGGGTTCATCGGTCCCAAGACGGTCGAAGCGGCGCTCGCGCGCGGTCATTCCGTCAGCGTGTTCAACCGCGGACGCACGGAGAAGCGCATTCCGTTCGAGTTCAAGGACGTCGAGCACTTGTACGGCAATCGCGATCCGCTGCTGCCCGCCGACGACGAGCGCGGACCGGACGGCAAGCTCTTGCGCCCCGATGCGTCGCCGAAAGGGCTCGAGCAGCTCAAAGGCAAGACGTGGGACGCGGTGATCGACAACTCGGGCTACTACCCGCGGCTCGTGAAGGCGTCGGCCGAGCTGCTCGCGCCGAACGCGAAGCAGTACATCTTCGTCTCGAGCATCTCGGCGTACGCGGCCAATCGCGACGTCGGCGCCGACGAGACTGCGGCACTCGCGACGCTCTCGGATCCCTCCGTCGAGACGATGGGCGCGAACAGCGAGTTCTACGGCGGCTTGAAGGTCTTGTGCGAGCAGGCCGTCGAAGCCGCGTTCCCAGGCCGCACCGCGATCGTGCGTCCGGGTTACATCGTCGGCCCCGGCGATCCGACGGATCGCTTCACGTACTGGCCCGTGCGAGTCGAACGCGGCGGCGAGATGCTCGCGCCGGGCTCGCCCGACGACGCGCTGCAATGGATCGACTCACGCGATCTCGCGCAGTGGCTCGTGCGTCTCGTCGAGAACGGAACCAGCGGCGCGTTCAACGCGGTGGGACCGGGTCAGCGCGCACGCTGGGGCGACGTGCTCACCGCGTGCACCAGCGCCGTGAAGAAGCCCGCGCAACTCGTGTGGGTGCCCACGGAGTGGCTGATGACGAACGGCATGGGCGGCGACGAGTCGTTCCCGATATGGGTCGCGCCGATCGGCGACTACGCGGGCTTCCACACGTGGAAGAACGAGCGCGCGCAGAAGGCGGGCCTCACGTTCCGGCCGATCGCGGAGACGGTGAAGGACACGCTGGCGTGGTATCCGACCGAGATCGCGCGTCGCGAGCGTGTGACCAAGCAGATGATCGACGACGCGCAGGCGAAGGGACTGCCGGCACCGCGTGTCGGCGATCCGAAAGCGCTGCGGGTCGGTCCGTCCGCCGAGCGCGAGAAGGAACTGCTCGAGAAGTGGAAGGCCGCGGCGAAGTGAGCGCGCGGCGCGCGCGTTCGCAAGCCTCTCAACAGAACGCGTTGTTGATCACTTCGCCCATGCCACCAGCGCCGGGCACGATGTAGGAGTGCGAGTCGAGGCCGCGCTCGCGATCCCAGTGCGTGCCCGGCACGGTCGCGAGCACGTCCGGGTCCGACAGGCCGCGGTCCAAGCGAGCGGTGTAGACGACGAGGGTCTCGAACTCCTCGAGCACGGCGCGCAAATACTCCGGTGTCGCGATCATCGGAAGCGCGACGATCTTGCGCGGCGTGCCGTGCTGCGCGCGGTAGTGGCGCAGTGCACGCAAGGTCGTTGCCCCGGTCGCGCCCATCGGATCCGGTAGGAACAAGACGGCGTGCTCGACCGAACCGCCGATCTTGCTCCCCGACAGGTCGACACCGGTCACGCGTCCCTCTTCGTCGGAGAGCCGCGCCATCGTCAAGTGATCGAGGCGCACGCGTCGCTCGGGCAAGATCGCCGTGGCGAGCTCGAAGCACACCTGCGCGGGCACGATGCCGGCGCGGATGATGTCCACGATGACGACGTTCTCCTGCGGATCGAACACGCGACCGTGCCAATGCCCCGCGTGCGGGTGCGCGTCGACCATGCGCGTCGGCACGCGCGCGTCGACGGAGGCGAGCTCGCGCCCGCACGCCGTCGTGAAGAGGGTCTGGTACACCGAGCGCAAGAGCGACATCAGGTCGCGATGCGGCGTGTCCGGCGCGCCGATGCGCGCGAGCGCGCTCAGCAAGTACACGTTGTCGAGGATGTGGACGCGATCGCCGTAGCGGTGCGAGCGCTCGAAGCCCGGTCCGCGGGACGACGGCTCCATCGCTTCAGCGTGCGGGTGTGGCGGCTTGCACGCCCGCTTGGAGCGCCTGCACGAGACGCGGCACGTCGCGCACCGGAGTCGAGCACAACGCGACGCGTACCGCGCCGCGGATCGGGACGACGAACACGCCGAGGTCGCGCATCGTCTGCGCGGTGATCTCGGCGTCCGGCGTGAACACCGACACGAAGAACCCGCCTTCGTAGCGCGGATACGCGAGACCCGCGCGCGACGCCTCGCGGTTGAACGCGTCGACGCGCTCGGCGAGGAGCGCGATCAGATCGCCACGCTCGGCGTCGGCGCGCGCCTTCAGCGCGGGCTCGCTCAAGAGCTGCGTGATCGCGAGCAGCCCGAGGTGGTTGCAGTTCGACCACGTGCCGCGGCAGGAGAACCCGAGCGCGTTCACGATGCGCTCGCGCTCACCGCGATCGGAGTGCACGGCGACCAGCGCACCCACGCGCGCGCCGTACTGCGCGAACGACTTCGACGCCGTCCACGCGAACAGGACCACCGCCGGGTCGACCATGCGCGCCGCGTGCGCGAGCCATCCGTGCGTGGTCTGCGCGCCGAAGCGCTCGTACGCCAGGTCGATCAGGAGCGCGAGCGGCGCGCGCTCCGAGTGCTTGCGGACGATGTCCGCGACCGACGCCCACTCGCCGTCGTCGAGCGAGTACCCGGTCGGGTTGTGACACGGCGAGTTCAAGAAGACGAGCGCCCGCCCCTGCCGCGCGATCAGTCGCGCGAGGCCGTCGTCGAACGCCGCCAAGTGGAAACGGCCGTGTGCGTCGAACATCTCGAACGTCTCGACGGCGCGGCGCGTGTGGTTGGCGATCGTGTGGTACGGCCCCCAGAAGTAGCTGCTCGTGAGCAGTGCCTGACCGGGCTCGAGGAAGTTGACGACCGCGTGGTGCAGCGCGCCGGTACCGCCGGGTGTCGCCGCGGCGACGGCTTGCGCCGCGAGCGGACCTCCGCCGAACAAGTCCTGGATGACCGCGCGCAGATACTCCGGATCGCCGTGGATCGGCGCGTAGGCGGCGGCGCGCTCGAGTGAAACGCGTTGGATGGCTTCGATCACGCTCGGGATCACCGCGAGCCGGCCGTCGTCGCGCATCAGCGCGCCGAGCGTTGCATTGAGGATCGATTCACCCGCTTGCGCGCGGCGCTTGGCCTCCGCGTTGAGGGCGAAGATCGGATCGTCGCCAGGCCGATCGGCGGCGGCCGCGATCAACGTGGTCGCGAAGTTCGGGGTCACGATCGTGCTCAACGGGATACTCCGGCGATTTCTGGCCTCGAAGCAGTCCGACAAAGATACCAAAAGGCCGCGCACGTCGATTCGGGACCGGCGCGTGCCGGGTCGGCCGCAGCGCACGTCGCGTCGCGTGCGACGAAGCTCGGAAGTGTCGTTTGGAAGTCCGCGGGGCGAGCACCGGATGGGTCGCGGAGGAGCTCGACGTCGCGACACCGGCAGTTCCACCGTCGCAGTCGCGACGCGGTGCGAGATGCGGGATAACATGCGGGCTTCGTCGGAGGGCGTCGAAGCGCGTACAGGCCGTGCGCTCGAGCGCCGTGCAGCTCCGCACCCCGAACCACCCGTTCACTTGGATCGCAGATGAAGTCGTCTCTCGTCGCTCTCTTCTCGTCGCTCTGCTTGCTCGGATGTGACGGCCGCCCGGAACCCGTCGCGCCGCCCGTCGCAACGAGCGCGCGGCCCGCAGCTCCCGCGGCAATCGCTCCGGCGATCGCTCCGGCCGTCGATCTCGCACCGGCGCCGGCGCACGTGGCAACCGCCGCGTCCGCCGCCCTCGCGCACGGGAGGCTGAATTGGTTCGAGGGCAGCTTCGACGCGCTCCTCGCAGAGGCCGCGCGCACGAAGAAGATCATCTTCGTCGACTTCTGGACGAGCTGGTGCGGCTGGTGCAAGCGACTCGACAAGGACACGTTCTCGGACGACGGCGTCGTCGCGGAGATGAACGACATCTTGTGCTACTCCGTCGACGCGGAGAGCGAAGCGGGCGTGCCGATCGCGGAGAAATACGGCGCGAAGTCGTTCCCCACGCTCGTGTTCCTCGAGCCCGACGGCGCGGAGCGCGATCGCATCGGCGGCTATCTGCCGCCGGATCAATTCATCGCGGAGACGCAGCGCGTGCGACGCAACGAAGGCACGCTCCCGAGCTTGAGCGCGAGCGTCGCGAAGAACCCCAAAGACTTGTTCGCGCGCCTGGACTACGCGCGCAAGCTCGCGGCGAAGAAGGACGCGGCGGGTGTCCAGGCACAGCTCACCGAAGCGCTGACGATGATCGAGCGCGGCGAAGGCTTCGACACGCAGAGCATCGACGACAACTCGAAGCTCGCGCAGAGACTCGGCGAGCTCGGACATCAGCAAGGCGTGCAAGACCGGTTGAAGGCGATCGAGCTGCTCGATCCGGACGGCAAGTCGCTGGTACGCCGCCGCATCCGCATCGAAGAGATCGCCAACGAGATGATGCAGAAGTCGGCGCAGACGCAGTCGTACGACACGCAGCCGCTGCGAGACTTCATGGCGAGCGAGCAGTACCCGGAGCTCGCCTTCCTCGGTTGGGGTACGGTGTTCGACTTCGAGCGCCGCGGCGCGGACGAAGCGCGCAAGCGCGAGGACGCGGCCGAGGAAACGGCGCGCAAAGCCGCCTCGCGCACCGCGCTCGCGCAAGCGTGGCGGAACCGTCCGCCGGACAACGACGGCCGCTGGGGCATCTTCTTCGCGTCCGTCTACTACGAGGACTCGGACGACACGACCGCCGAGGAGAAGGCGCTCGCGATCGAGATGGCCGAGAAGGCCCTCGCCGCGATGCCGAACAGCGCCGATCACTTCGACATGCTGGCGTGCTCGTACTTCGCAGCCGATCGACGCGCCGACGCACTCGCGACGCTCGATCGAGGCTTGGCCGTCGACGCCGCGAACGCGAACCTCACGAAGCGTCGCGAGCAGTTCGCGAAAGAGAACTGACGGCGCGGCCGCCCGAAGCCCGGCGAGGCTTCAGAGCCAGTTTCAGAATGAAGCGTGCCGTCGAAGGCCGCGACGAGCCGCGGCGAGCAAGGGGTAAGCCCCGGTGCGCGCAGCGCATCGAAGCGCGCAAGCGGCGCGCTTCGAAGGGGATCCCTGACGATGCGTATTCGCCGAGGAATACTCAGAGGAGGCGCAACGCCGCGAGCCCGAATCGGCGCGGCCTTCGAAGGCACGCTCCATTTTGAAACAGGCTCTTAGGACGTGCTCTCAGACGAACGGACCGCCGGCGCTCTCGGAATCGTCACCGCGCGCCGGCGTGCGCAGCGCGTGCGGTGCGTGCGGTGTGATCTCGCCGCTCCAATCGGGATACAGCGCTTCGGTTCGACCGGGCTGCGGTCCGTCCGCGAGCGAGACCTTGCCATCGCCGTTGCGCGGCGCGCCGAAGGTCGTTGATTCGCGGCGCGCCAGCCCCTCCGGCGCGCACGAGGACTCGCTGCGCGCCCGCTCCGCGAGCGCTCGCAGGCGCGCGATGCGCGTGTAGCCGAGCCCGCTCGCGCGCGCCATCTCGAGCGCGTCGCAACCGGCGAGCGCTGCAAGCGTGCTCACACCGCTCGCGCGCAGCGCGTGCAGGATGTCGTCGGAGAGTCCGTCCACCGCACTCGGGAAAAGGTCGTCACCGGAGCTTCTCGCGCACGCGGCGATCGCAGGGACCTGTTCAGGAACGACGACGGTCGCGACGGCATGGTTCGACGGAATCGCCGCGGGCGTCGGCTCGTGCGCGTCGCGCTCGCGCCACACGCGCAGCACGCGATCGAGGATTTCGCGCTCGCCGATCGCGAGATCGGATTCTTGCGCGCCGAAGGACGCGAGCGACGCGGGCGACGTCCGTGCTGGTGCTGCCGCGTGCACTTCCGCGGTGAAGTGTTGCGCAGCGGGTGCCGTCGTCGCAGACAGCTCCTCGTGCTCCAGCCAGCCGACGGCGCAGCGCTCTTGAAGCGCGCGCGCTTCGCGGCAGAAGCGGCGAGCGGCAGCCGGGCTTCCGGCGAGGATCTCGGCCAGCTGCTCGAGCGGCAGCTTCTCGACGCTTTGGATGGTGGAGCAGCCGACTTGTCGCAGACGACGCAAAGTCGTCGGACCGTCCGCGTGCAAAGTGCACAGCAAAGCCAGTGCGTCCATGATGGCGATCCCCGTGATCCGGAGCTCAATTCGCGCGGGAAGCCTGCGCGCTCCGGGACGTGGCTGGTGTACGCGATCGAGCCCGCGGAAACAATCCGGCAGCGCGCGCCCGTACCGGCGCAGAATCAGCGCAGCGCGCGGCGAGCCCGCTCGTAGAAGGCGCTCGTCGTG
Organism: Planctomycetota bacterium; assembly: GCA_046160865.1. Taxonomy (GTDB): domain Bacteria; phylum Planctomycetota; class UBA1135; order UBA1135; genus JBJXHG01. The sequence continues at coordinate 58,270 of JBJXHG010000144.1, forward strand.
CGCGCGTGATCGATCGGACTCCATTCCGAGACGCGCGCGAAGGCCCGGGCCGCCCGGCTCTCGGGCTCGAGCAGCGCGACCGGCAGTCGCGCTTGGACGCTTTGGCCGACGGCTTCGTCGGCCGGCACCCAATGGATCCACTCCGGCGCGTGGCCGAGAAAGCGCAGGCTGGCGCCCTTGAATCGCTCCCACGCACCGACGGCCATGGCTTCGTTCGGGCTGCGATTGATCACCATTCCGACGCGGATCTGCGCGTTCACCATGTGCGAGCGCTTGTAGAGCGCGTAGGCGTCCGACAACGCAGTGACCTCGTGACTCGCGACGAGGATGAGCGTGCTCGTCGCGGCGAGGTGCGCGACGGTGCCGTACGACAAGCCCGCGCCGTGATCGATGATCAAGAGGTCGAACTCGCGCTCGAGCGGCTCGAGCGCACGAAACAAGCGTTCGAGCTCGCGCCGCGTCGGATTGGCGAGCGAATGACGCCCGACTCCGCCTGACAGCAGCGCGATGCCCTCCGGCCCTTGCACGATCGCCTCGTGGGCGTCGACGGTCCCGTCGAGGATGTGGCCGAGGTCGTGCTGCGGCGCCAGGCCGAGCAAGAGATGCGCGTTCGCGAGCCCGGCGTCGAAATCGACGAGCAGCACTCGCTCCCCGCGCCGTGCGCGCAGGACCGCGAGGTTGCTCGCGAGGATGCTCTTGCCCGTGCCCCCCTTGCCGCTCGCCACGCACACCACGCGCGCTCCGCGGGGCGCCTGCTCGTCGATGCGGTCGGCGGCGTGCATCAGACGCGACAGCGAGCGCAGCCGGGAGAAATCGAAGCGCGAGGTGTTGAGCATGGCGTGGATTCGAAGCGAAGTAATCTCCTCCAGCCGGTCGAATCCGTCAACGGGGCAAACTGCGCAACGCGCGCGAAATCAGCGTTGGATCCGCGTGTTTTCTCGCGCTGCGCGCGCCGCGCGGATGAACGACGAGCGGATGATCCGCACGCCGACCCATCGCTGGAAGAGCTCGCCGCAAGCGGCGAGCTCAGTGCATCTTCACCTCTTCGCCGATGCGATGCAGCTTCATCACGTTCGTCGAGCTCGCGATGCCGGCCGGCACGCCGGCCACGAAGACGATCGGATCGCCGTACTGCGCCATGCCACGCAAGACGAGCATCTCGGAAGCCATGTACAGCATGTCCTCCAAGCTCTTCTCGCGGCGGAACAGCATCGGCCGCACGTGCGCGAGCACCGTCATGTGGTTCACGGTGCGCTGGTGCGGCGACAGCGCGTAGACCTCCGCGCTCGGACGATAGCGCGAAATGAGACGCACGGTGTTGCCCGTCTCCGTGAAGCACACGATCTTCTGGATGTTCAGCGCCTCGGCCGCCTGCACGGCTGCCAGCGCGGTCGCGTTCGAGAAATTGGCCTCCGCCGCGCGGAACGCGAGGTGCGGGCGATCGTGGTAGCGCTGGCTGCGCTCGACGGCGCGCGCGATGCGGCCCATCATCGCCACGGCTTCGACGGGATGCGCGCCGATCGCGGTCTCCGCGGAGAGCATGATCGCATCGGTTCCGTCGAGCACGGCGTTGGCGACGTCGGTCACCTCCGCACGCGTCGGCCGACTCGACTCGATCATCGACTCGAGCATCTCCGTTGCCGTGATCGTGAACTTGCCGGCGCGCTGCGCCGCTTGGATGAGCGATTTTTGGATCAGGGGCAGCTGCTCGAGCTCGGCCTCCACGCCCAGGTCCCCGCGCGCGACCATCACGCCGTCCGTTTCGGTCAAGAGCGCGTCGAGGTTCTCGAGCGCGGCCATGCGCTCGATCTTCGCGACCATCAACGCTTGGGGCGCGAGCGCGCGCACGGCGCGCAGCTCCTCGGGCTTCGAGACGAAGCTCACGCCGATCATGTCGACGCCGGCTTCGTTGGCGAGGCGGATGTGCGCGCGATCCTGCTCCGTTGGGAGCTCGTAGTGAATCGCGGAATCCGGGAAGTGCACGCCCTTCCGATCCGCGATCACGCCGGCGCGCGTAACGGAGGCGACCAGCGCGTCGGCGTCGACCGTGCGCACGACGAGCTCGACTTGGCCGTCCGCGAGAATCACGCGATGCCCCGCGCGAACCGCGTCGAGGAAGCCACTGAAGTCGAGCCAGGCCTCGCCCGCAGGCGAGATCCCGTGCCCCTCGCGCAGGCGCAGCGTGTCGCCCGCGTGCAGCGCACGCGCGCCGTTCTCGAAGCGCGCGAGACGCATCTTCGGTCCTTGGATGTCGGTCAGGATTCCGACCGCCGCCATGCGCCGGTCCGCCTCGTGGCGGATCTTCGCGACGCGGCGCTGAAAGTCCTCGGGCGTGCCGTGGCTGAAGTTGATGCGAGCGACCGAGAGCCCAGCGTCGATGAGCTCGCCGATCCGGTCTTCCGAGGCGGGACCGATCGTCCCGATGACCTTCGTGTGCGCCCGGTCCGGCGCGACGCGCGCCGCGCCGATCCGCTCGCTCTCGCGGGAGCGCTCGATCTCCAGCGTCGGTTCGTTCGGCATTCGCACGATCAGCGCGCTGTCATGCCAAGCAGTCCGTGGTGAAAGTGCTTCGAGCCAGAAATTGGCCCGTTCGCGTCAGCACAAGGAGCGAGACCGCGGGCGAATCGTCGAGATTCGCCGAGGATCAAGCGACGCCGGGCTGGCGCGAACGGGCCAGGTTCGGGCTGAATGACTTTCACCACGGGCTGCTAGCGCACGCCCTCGGCACGATCGATAGCAGATGCCCTCGGGATTTGCGAGAGCGGTCGGCTGGGTCACGCTTCCACGCTCGCGCACTCGCGACGGGCGGCAGGCTCGCCCGCAATTGACCTAGCCCGCATTTCTCACCACGTCCTGCTGCGGTCGCGCCAACTCGCTTCGGTCGGCGTTGTTGGATCGGAATCGATCCTCGCCGACCTAACAGGTCGGCTCCGGTCGATTCCGATGCAACGCCTTGCCCAAAGCGAGCTGTCGCGCTCTCGCGACGGACGTGGTGAGAAATGCGGGCTAACAGCGCGTGGTGAAAGTCATTCAGCCCGAAAGCGGCCCGTTCGCGCCAGCCCGGCGTCGCTCGATCCTCGGCGAATCTCGACGATTCGACGGCGGTCTCGCTCCTTGTTCTGACACGCACGGGCCACTTTCGGGCTCGACGCACTTTCACCACGGACTGCTAAGGACAGTGCGTGTATCCGCTCCAGAACTGGATCACCTGATTCAGTTTGTTCGCGGACACGACACCGCCGTGGATCCGCAGGCCGTGACCGCACGGCTGGATGTCCTCGGCGTACGAGACGCCGGCCTGCGCCGTCGCCTGCGTCATCCAGGCGTGATCGTCGAGCGGCGTGAAGAGATCGCAGCGCGACTGGAACACGTAGAACGGCGAGCTCGCGGGGTGGAGCCAGTGCACCGGAGATGCGTTGAGAAAGGGATCGCCCGTCGTCGAACCGGGCGCGAACGTGGTGTAGTCCCACGGGCCCGACGGGCACGGCCACGGCAAGTAGCCCGGCGCGGGCACGCCCCAGACCTGGCCGACGAACTGTTGCGAGATCCCGCCGGGCTCGTTCACGAATCCCGCCGCGTGCACGTGCGGTCGCAGGCCGCAACCTTCGCACGGACAGAGCGTCGTCGTGCAGCCGCGCCGGAACATGTCGAAGTCGGCCGAGTACGCGACGGTGAGCTGCACGCTCAGGTCGGCCGTCTCGTAACCGACCGGCGCGTAGTGCACGTTGTCGGTGTTCAGCGCTCCGGCCATCGCCGCGAGGTGCGCGCCGGCCGACGCGCCGACGAGCACGATGCACTCCGAGAGCTCGTACGGGGCGAGCGCTCCGTGCGTGCGAATCCAGCCGATCGCCGCGCGCACGTCGCGCACCGCGTGCGGAAAGCTCGGCGCGTCGTACACAGTGGGCGTGGCGGGATCGTCGCACGAGAGCGTGTAGTTGCACGACACGACGCGGTAGCCGAGCGACGCGACGTTGTCGAGGAACGAGCGCACGCTGTGGATGTTGCCTTCGGTCGAGTTCTTGTCGCCGGCACCCCAGCCGCCGCCGTGCACGAACAAGATCGTCGGCTTGGGATGGACGATCGTCTGGGGCACGCGCACGTCGAGGCACTGCGTGCTGCCGGCCGGAATGCTCGGGCACGGACCGCTCGTCGACGGCGTGCACTTCGTTGCGCCCGGGTAGTAGGGGATGTCCGCGTAGAGCACGCCGGCAAACGGCGCGGACATCGGACGCATCTGCGTATGGTCGGCCGCGGTCGTGGTGAGCGATTGGAAGCTCGCGAGCGCGAGCGCGCCCGACGCCACGAGCGTGATGGGCAAGGCCGTGAGAGAGTGCATGTAGACGGGGGGCGGCGCCTTGGATTCGACTGCGAGCCGCGCGGTCCACTCTAGCCGCAGGTGCGAAACCTGGCTGGGCGCGGCTCGCGCGCAGCGTGGTCTGCCGCGCGTAGCGCATGCGTGCGGCCGCGCCCTCGCGCCGCACGCTTCAAACGGCGGGGACCCGTTGCGCCTGCTTTGCGCTGACTGTGGCGTGCCTCTCGCTTGCGGTGACGACGTCCCGATGCGCGGTTGCGAGAGCGCTCGGTTCGACGATTCGTCAGCCGGCCCGCTGCCGCATCCGCGCCGAGGCTGACGCGAGCCAAAGGCAGCTGCGAGCCAAAGGCAAACTGAAGAGGTCCAGCCGAGCGCAAGCAACTGCAACGGGGACCCGCCGGCGTTTCATGCGTGCGGCGCGTGGACGCGCCGCACGCGGGCGCTCCGCGCGGCAGACCGCGCTAGAGGCGAATCAAGCGCACTTGCCGCACCGGCTCGAGCGCCGCGACGTGCGCGATCACTTCCGGTGTGGGCTCTGCGTACAGCGACAAGAACCCGGTCGCGAGCTCGGTCTCCTTGCCGCTGCGCAGCTTGTCCTCGTTCGGCGGGCCGAGCTCGATGCGGCGGATGTTCACGCCGTGCGAGCCGAGCACCGTGCCGAGCAAGCCGACGACGCCGGGCCGGTCCGCGTGGCGCGTGATCAGGATCGGGCCCTTCGTGTCGAGGTCGAGCCGCATGCCGTCGATCTCGACGATCTTCGGGGTGCGTCCGAAAACAGTGCCGGCCGCGACGTGGGTTTCTCCTTCATCGCGTGCGGTCGTGCGCACCCAGATCTTGCTGTGGTAGACGGGCTCTTCCTCGCGCTTGCTCTCGAGCAGGAGCAGGCCGCGCTCCTTCGCGAACACGGGCGCGTTGACGAAGTTGACACCCTCGTCCATGCCTTGCTTCAGGATGCTCGTCAGTAGCGCGAGCGGCACGTGACGGAAGTCCTTCGTCGCGATCTCGCCCGACACGACGAGCTCGATCTTCGCGATCGGTTCGGCGTGCATCTGCGCGAGGAAGCTGCCGACCTTCTCCGCGAGCAGCACGTACGGCGCGACCTCGCGCAACGTGCGCGCGCTGACCGCCGGCGCGTTGACGGCGTTGTGCGCGACGCCCTCCAGCAGGAACTCGCAGATCTGCTGCGCGATGTCGACCGCGACGTTGAACTGTGCTTCGTGCGAAGACGCGCCGAGGTGCGGCGTCACGATCACGTCCTCCCGCGCGAGCAGCGGGTGGTCCTTCGGCGGAGGCTCTTCCGCCAGCACGTCGAGCGCGGCGCCCGCGAGGTGACCGCTCTCGAGCGCGGCGAGCAGTGCCGCCTCGTCGACGAGGCCGCCGCGCGCGGCATTGATCAAGCGTGCGCCCTTCTTCATGCGCGCGATGCGATCCTTCGAGATCAGGTTGCGCGTGCCGTCGGACAGCGGCACGTGCAGCGTGACGAAGTCCGATTCGGCGAGCAGTTGGTCGAGCTCGACGAGCTCCACGCCGTCGATCCCCGACGACGCGCCGCTGCCGAGGTACGGATCGTGCGCGACGACGTTCATCTTCAGGCCGAGCGCTCGATCCGCCACGACGCGGCCGATGCGTCCGAGTCCGACGACGCCGAGTGTCTTGCCGGTGATCTCGCTGCCGGTCAGGCCCTTCTTGCCCCACGAGCCCTTGCGCGTCGAGCGGTCGGCACGCGCGACGTGACGCGCGAGCGCGCACATGAGCGCGATCGCGAGCTCGCCGGTCGTCGTCGTGTTGCCGGTCGGCGTGTTCATGACGACCACGCCGCGTTCGGTTGCCGCCTCGCAGTCGACGTTGTCGACGCCGACTCCGGCGCGGCCGACGACGCGCAGCTCCGGCGCGGCTTCGAGCACGGTGCGCGTGATCTTCGTCGCCGAGCGCACCACGAGTGCGTGCACGCCGGGCACGAGCTTCAAGAGCTCCGCTTCCGACTTGCCGGTCTGGATCTCGGGCTCGAGCCCGCGCTTGCGAAAGATGTCGAGTGCGGCCTCGTCGAGCTCGTCGCAGATCAGGATCCGGTACTCGGCGGGCGAAGTGCGTGCAGGTGTCTTCGGCATGGCGGGAGGTTAGAGCCCGTTTCATCAGCCGTCGAGGCGCCAAGTCGATCCGCGCGCGCGCTGGGTCGATCCGCAGCCGCGGCGTCGTCGCGAGGAGCGCGGGTCGGCCGCGTGCCGCGACGTGGCGCCGGCGTCAGCCGGCGAGCGCGGCCCGCACCAAGCTCTCGAGGTCCGTGGGATCGACGCTGCGCGCCGCGCGTTCCACTTGCTTGCGGGCCTCTTTCTCCGAGTACCCGATCGAGATCAACGCTTGCACCGCGTCCTCGAGGTTCGCGCCGCCCGGCACCGGTGCGCGCGCCGCGGCATTCGCGCTCGGACGCAACTCGGCGAGCAGCGCCTGCGCTTTGTCGCGCATGTCGAGCAAGATCTGCTCGGCGGTCTTCTTGCCGACGCCGCGCACGCGCGTGAGCGACGCCGCGTCACCGTGCGCGACGGCGGCGAGCAGCGGCTCGCGCGGCAAGCCGGACAAGAGCGACAGCGCCATCGTCGGTCCGACGCCGCGCACCGACAGCAGCAGGCGGAACAGATCGCGCGTCTCGCGATCCTGGAAGCCGTAGAGCAAGTGCGCGTCTTCGCGCACGACGAGATGCGTGTAGATGCGCTGGCGGCCGGAGGCGGGCAAGTGGCTCGAGAGCGGCACCGCCAAGTCGTACGCGACGCCGGCGACGAGGAGCACGACGCGCGCGGGCGAGCGTGCGACGATCTCACCCTCCAAGAATTCGTACATGGAATCGGCGCTCGCGCGAGCCGCGGAGGACGCGCGGACGGCCTACGGTTTCGGACGCAACTTCAGGCCGAGCGTCGCGAGCTTCTGTCGCAGCTCTTGCAGCGACGTCGCGCCGAAGTTCGGCATCGCGAGCAGCTCCTCTTCCGAGTGCTGCAGGATGTCGCCGACCGTGATGCAACCCATCGATTCCACCGCGCGGCGTGCGCGAATCGAGAGCTCGAGCTCGGTCACGGCCTTGTTGAGCATCTCGGCGTTCTCGCCGACGGCGTAGCGACGGCGCTGCGCTTCGATGCTCGCGACCGCTTCCTCGCGCGCCATGCCGAGTCGCAGGCCCTTGCTGCCGAGGATCTCCTTGATCTCCGTCAGCGACGTCTCGCCGAAGTTCTTGTACGAGAGCAACTCGGCCTCGGTCTGCTTCACGAGGTCGCCGAGCGTCAGGATGTTCATCTTGTTGAGACAGTTGCGGGCGCGCACCGACAGCTCGAAGTCGGTAATCGGGATGCGCAGGATCTGGTTGAGGCGATCCTCCTTCCGCTCCATGTCCTCGTCGTAATACATGTGGATGCCGGACACGGCATCGGCGAGGAAGCGGCGCAGGCGCGCGTCGGTCGGCTGGTTCCTGGAGGCGACGTCGTAGCACGCCGCCGCGTCGTCGTGACGCCCGCGGTCTTCGTACAGCACGCCCAGGTTGATCAGCACGTTGCGGTCGATCGGCAGCATGCGCGCGAGCGTCTCGTACGCCTCGAGTCCGACTTCGTCGTCGCCCGCGTGCTCCGCGACGTAGCCGAGTCGGAAGAGGTTCGCGCGGTGCGCGGGGTCGAGGTCGCGCGCTTGTTGGTAGTGCTCGACGGCGGCGTTGAAGTCGTGGTCGATCTCGCGCGCACGTCCGGCGAGGTATTGACCTTCGGCGCTCGCGGCGAACGCGGCGCCGGCCGCCTGCAATCCGGCTTCGAGCTGCTCGAGCGCGCGAACGTCGTCACCGCTCGCGAGGTCGGCTTCCAAGCGCGCTTCGAGGAGTCCGCTGCGCGGCCGCGGCTCGTCGGGATACGCCTTCGACAGGCGCTCGAAGATCGGTAGCGCTTCGGCCGGCCGGCTGAGTGTCATCAAGGCCTTGGCGCGCGTGAACGCGGCGACGTTGTCGCTCTCGAACTTCGCGAGCTCCGTTGCGGCTCTTGCGAACTCGCCCGCCATCCACCAGCCGAGCGCGCGGCGTCGGCCTTCCTCACCCTGCTCCGACATGCCCGCGAGCTTCTGCTTGAAGCTCTCGAGCTGCGCACGCCGCGAGAAGACTTCGACGCGGGCGTTCTGGAGCGCCGCGAAGCTCGGAATGGCGCTGGTCTTGATGTCGAACGATTGGGGCTCGGCCGTCGCCAGGGTTCCGGTGTTCATCGGCGAATGGGGGGGCGAGTTTGGGAAAGAGGGCGGTTGTTGAGTCATCGGGAGCGCGATGCGGCGTGTCGACCGACCCGCCCGAACCGCAATCCGCACCGCCGTGGGTCGAGGGACTCGGGCGATCGAAGTCGAAGGCCGAGGATGATAGTTGCGCGCCCGGCTGGGCGTCAACCCGACCGGCGCCCGAGCGCCCGCTCCCGCGCGCGGAGCGCGCGGGAGCATGCATCGGTAGGGCGGCCGCGCACGAGCGCCCGCGCATGAGCGCGCAGCGCGACGAGCATGCAGCGGTGGGGCGGCAGGCCGTGGAACGGCCGGCTCGGACTGCGCTCCGCGCTCGGTTTTCCTGCTGCGCGCCGTTCGCGACGCCGCTCGCGCGCGCTGCGCACGAGCGGCGCAACTGCCGCGCGATGGACCACTTGGAAGTTCGCGCGCGCGCTCGTCTTGGATTGCCGTGCGCAGCGTGATAGCTCGCGCTCCGAACTCGCGATGGACTGCATCTTCTGCAAGATCGCTGCGGGCGTGGTGCCGGCCCCGAAGCTCTTCGACGACGAGGACGTCTTCGCGATCCGCGACATCCGGCCGCAAGCGCCGACGCACGTCCTCGTGATTCCGAAGGCGCACGTGGAGTCTCTGTGGGACCTCGCGGACGAACGCCTCGCCGGCAAGTTGCTCGCCGCGGCTGCGCGCGTCGCGCGCGACGAGAAGCTCGAAAAGGGCTGGCGCTTGATCGCAAACACGCGCGCACACGGCGGACAAGAGGTCATGCACGTGCACCTGCACGTGCTCGGTGGGCGCCCGCTCGGGCGCATGCTCGCGCCACAGGGATGAGTGAGCGCTGCCGCGCGAGGGCCACCGGCTCGGGAATCTGGCGCAGGAACAATTTCGGAGGGGAAGACGTTGGACAAACTCGTGATCGAGGGCGGGCATCCGCTCGAAGGCACCGTGAAGGTGTGCGGCTCGAAGAACGCCGTGCTACCGGTGATGGCGGCGGCGCTGCTCACCGACCAGACGTTGCGCATCGCGAATGCGCCGCTGCTCGCCGACGTCGACACGATGATGGCCGTCTTGCGCGACCTCGATTGCCAAGCGGAGCGCAATGCGGATGGCGTCGTCGAGATGCGCTCGGGCAAAGCGCTCGCTACGAAGGCGGCGTGGAACAACGTGCGCAAGATGCGCGGCTCTGTCGCGGTGCTCGGGCCGCTGCTCGCGCGGACTCAGCGGGCGGAGGTGAGCCTGCCGGGCGGCTGCGTGTTCGGCGTTCGACCGATCGACGTGCACCTGAAAGGCATGGAGGCGCTCGGCGCACGCGTGCGCATCGAGCACGGCTACGTCATCGCGGAAGCGCCGCGCGGCTTGAAGGGCGCGGAGATGTTCCTCGGCTCGGCCTTCGGATCGTCCGTGCTCGGCACGGCGAACGTGATGATGGCGGCGACCCTCGCGAAGGGACGTACCGTCATCCAAGGCGCGGCGTGCGAGCCGGAGGTCGAGGATCTCGGCCGCTGTCTGATCGCGATGGGTGCGCGCATCCAAGGGCTCGGCTCGCCGCGCGTCGAGATCGAAGGTGTTCCACAGCTCGGCGGCACGACCTGGAACGTGATCCCCGACCGCATCGAAGCCGGGACGTACGTCGTCGCGGGTGCGATGGCGGGCGGACGCGTGCGCGTCGAAGGTTGCCGGCCGGATCACCTCGCGGTGCTGCTCGACCGCCTGTGGGAAGCGCGCGTGCCGTTCGACGCGGGCGAGGATTGGATCGAGACGCAGCCGTACCACCCGCGTGATCCGGCGCGCCGCCCGCGTTCGACCGACGTCACGACGCTGCCGTACCCCGGCTTTCCGACGGACTTGCAAGCACAGTGGATGGCGTTGATGACGCTCGCCGACGGAATCAGCGTGATCACCGAGTGCATCTATCCGGATCGCTACATGCACATCGCCGAGCTGACGCGCCTCGGCGCGCAAGTGCGTCGGCAAGGCACGGCCGCGATCGTGCAAGGCACGCCGCGTCTTTCCGGCGCGCAGGTGATGGCGTCGGACTTGCGCGCGTCGGCGGCGCTCGTGCTCGCGGGACTCGTCGCGGAAGGTACGACCGAGGTGCACCGCGTCTATCACATCGACCGCGGCTACGAGCGCATCGAAGAGCGCCTGCAGTCGCTCGGCGCCGTGATCCAGCGGGTCGACGAGAAGGAACAGCCGCTCGACTGAGCGAGCGACCGAACTCGCGACTTGTCGCGAGCTCTTGCAACGGTGGGCCGCGCTCGCGGCTTGCCGCGAGCGCTTGCAACGGTGATGCGGCATGCGGTTCACCGCCTTCGCTTACCCGACGCGTCTCGCAGCGCGTCCGCGCGCGATCACCGGGGAGCGCGGGCTTCCACCCGATGTGTCGACGGTGCCCGGCGTCGCGCGTACACGGTGCGCGCGACGCCACGACGAACGCAGCGAGCCACCGAGTGCAATCGAGATTCATGCTCAACTCGCACGCGCAGCACCGACGCCGCCACGACTGGTCGCTCTCCCGGAACCGTCCCGATCGCGCGTCCCGCTTGCGCAATCCCTGGCTTCATGGGGTATGGTGCAGGGAGCGCTAGCGGAGGCTGCAACCATGAAAGACAAGAAGAAGATCGTCGCCGTCCTGAACCAGATCCTCGAGATGGAGCTCGCGGGCGCGGTTCACTACACGCACTACTCGTTCATGGTGTACGGGTACAACCGCATCCCGATCGTGAAGTGGCTCGAGGAGCAGGCGAACGAGTCGATGGCGCACGCGCGCCTAGCCGGCGAGATCGTGACGCAGCTCGGTGCACACCCCTCGCTCCAAGTCGGGCCGCTGCTCGAGACGCACAAGCACGACATCGGCGACATCCTGCGCGAGTCGTTGAGCCACGAGCAGAAGACGCTCGAGCTCTACCACGAGCTCCTCAAGCTGACCGAGGGCAACGTCGTGTGGATCGAGGAATACGCCCGCGAGCACATCTACCTTGAGGAAACGCACATCGGCGAGGTCGACAAGATGCTGCGCAAGCCGGGCGACGTGGCGGCGTTCTCGGACGACGAGTAGCGGACGCCCTGCGCCGCGACGAGCCACGCCCGCTCGCAGCCGGCCGCGGCGCGCGCTTGCGCACCGACGACGTCGCTACAGCTCGATCACGGTCACCGTGTCGGGCGACAGCTGGATCGCGCGCTTCTCGACGGACGCTCCGTTCTTGCGCAGCTCGAGCGTGCGCGCGCTCGAGCTCGCCGACAAGACGCCCGAGCGTCCGCCGACGAGGAGTCCCGAAGAGTTCGTGTGCACACGCTCCTCGTGCATCTCGATCAGGTCGACGACCTCACCACGCTCGTCGAAGAGCACGAACTCGTCCGCGCGCTCGAGCGGTGCGCTCAAGCGCACGTCGAGCTGGCAGCGGACGTCCACGCGCACGTCGAGGTGCGCTGGATCCGCACCGGCGGGGATGTGCCAATCGCACGGCACGAGCTGGTCGGAGCGCAGCACGAAGAACACGCCGTCGCGCGGAACATCGGCGAGCTCGAAACGTCCTGCGGCGTCCGTCGTCGTCTCGCCACCGGCGCTCATCATCAAGACGTCGAGCGTTCCGCCGAAGTAGCGCGTGTGCACGTCGAAGCACGTCGTGCGCAGCATCACGCGCACGCCCGCCACCGGCCGATCGCCGACGGTCACGATGCGGCCGGCGAGCTTCTCGTACGCGGCCGGCTTCGGCACGACGATGCGCGCGTCCGTGTCACCGGCCTCGATCGGATCGCTCGTCACCTGCTGCAGCGACCGCGTGTCGAGCACACGCAGCTTGTACTTGCGCGCGTCGAGCCCGGGGAGATCGAAGCGCCCGTCGTCGCCGGTCACGACCCAGTACCAACATGCGCTCGGCGGCGCGCCCGCGTTGCGGTTCACGATCTCGTTGTCGCCGTCCTCGCGCGGCGGATTCGGATCCGGCTCGAGCGCGTGCTCGGGCAGCGCGGCGCCGGCCATCAAGCTCTCGCTCTGCGCCGGCACGCGTCCGATGAGACCGAACGGCGTCGGATCGGACACCCACACGCGCATTCCGCCGCGCGGCTCGCCGCGCTCGTCGACGACGCGACCGCGGATCGAGAGCGCCGGTCCGCCGAGCCGCAGCTCGACGAACTCGGGCCAGCCCGTGTCGTCTCCGGCGGGCTCGCTGGGTCGCTCCATGCGTGCCGGACGGAAGCCCGCCTTCACCGCGGTCACGGCATCCGCCGTCACCGCGCGCGAGAGATCGAGCGCGAACTCGCCCTGCTCGTTCGTGACGCCCGACGTCACGCCGACCGCGACGCGTGCGCCGGGAACCGCGCGTCCGCCGTCGTCGAGCACGCGGCCGTGCAGCGCGCCGCGCGCGAGCACCGCCGGACGCTGCAGCACGAAGAGGAGCTGCGTGTCGGACAGCGCCGGCTCGGGTTGGATCGCGGGCTCGTAGCCGTCGACGAGCACGCGCACCGTGCTGCCGTCGACTTGCGGGACGCGCCCCAGCGCGAAGCGGCCGTGCGCATCCGTCAGTGCGGTCCACGCGAGCACGCTCGTCGCCTCGAGGCTCTCGCCGAAGCGTGTTCCGAAGCCGCTCGGCATCGCGAGCGACACGCGCGCGCCTTGCAGCGGCGAGCGATGCGGGTCGAGCACGTTGCCGCCGAGCTCGATCGCCGGCGCGAAGATCACGATCGGCTCGCGTCCCGACGTCGATCGATACCAGCCGGCGCGCACGGTCGCGAAGCGCGCGTCGTCGACGGCGATCGTGCCGCCGCTCGCGGCGGTCTCGATCTCGAACGCTCCGCCCGCGCCGCTCTGCGTGCGCACGCGCGCGTCGTCCGTGCTCGCCGAGTCCGCCGGCTCGCCGGCTCGGCCGTCCGGCTCGAAGGCGAGCGCGATCCCGCCGACACCGAGACCCTCGGCGTCGAGGACACGGCCGCGCACACGATGGAGTGCGGACGCTGGCGGGACTTGCGTCGCGCGCGCGACCGGTGCGTCGGGCGATGCCTGCTCGCGCGCCGGCGCCGCGCCCGGCACCAGCAAGCCGCTCGCGAGCTCGCGATCCTCGAGCGCGGCGGCGTTCGTGTCGCGCGCCCCGTCCATCGTCGCCGCGGTGCGCTGCGCGGAATCGTCGAGCTGCAAGATGGCGACGACGGTGACGACCACGGCGACGGACACGAGGCCCAGGATCAACTTCGCGTTCACGATCAAACCTCCGAGTGCGGGTGCGACGAGAGTGCGGGGCGGCACGGCGAGCGGTACGAGCAACGCGAGCCAAGCGCCGCGTGTGCTGCGCCCGCCGTGATCCGTGTCGAGGCGCTCGCGGAGCAGATGGATGGCGCGCGTCAGCCGGCTCTGCACGGTCGTCGCCGGCACGCCTTGGCGGCGCGCGATCTCGCGCGGCGGCAGATCCTCGAAGAAGCGCAGCAAGATCGTCGATCGATACGGCTCGTCGAGCGCGAAGACCGCGTCGACGATCCTGCGCTGCACTTCGGCGCGCGCGAGCACCTCGTCGGTCGCGTCGACGTGCTCGGCTCGCGCGGCGCGCACCTCGCGCGCGAGTCGGCGCTCGGCTCCGCGCCCGCCTTGCCGCACGAGGTTCTGCATCACGGTCCGCAACCATCCGCGCAGCGAGAGCGCCGCGCGCGGTGGCGTGTGCAGCGCGATCGCGTACGTCTCCTGCGCCAAGTCGTCCGCGCGGTGCGCGTCGTCGCTCATGCGGCGCGCGAGCTTCTTGATCCACCCGAGCTCTGCGAGGAGAGGCTCGTCGTCGTGCGCGGGGTTCGTCTCGCCGGCCATGTACTCTCCAGGATGCCGCGCGCTGCGATTTCGACGCGCGCGGTGCCGTCGATCCGAGACTTCGGCCCGGCGCGCGACGGCGTAGCGCGGGTGAGCGGCGCGCGGCTTCCGGCGGAGCCTGGCGCACCCGTACGAGCGCGCCTATAACCTCAGCCCTTCCGCGCCATGTTCGAAACCCTCACCGAGCGGCTCTCCAAGACCTTCTCCTTCCTGCACACGCAGAAGGAGCTGAACGACCAGAACATCGAGGAAGGTCTGCGCGCCGTGCGCACGGCACTCCTCGAAGCCGACGTCCACTTCCAGGTCGTCAAGGACTTCACCGAGAAGGTGCGCGCGCGCGTCGTCGGCCAGAAGAAGATCGCCGGCGTCGACGCGAGCCATCAGTTCGTCGCCGCGTTCCACGACGAGCTCGTCGAGCTGATGGGGCCGAAGGACGCGCGCCTCGATTTCGCGAAGAACGGTCCGACCATCGTGCTCATGGCCGGCCTGCAGGGTGCTGGCAAGACGACGACGTGCGCGAAGCTCGCGAAGCGCTTGCGCGACGTCGATCGCCGCCGGCCGCTGCTCGTCGCCGCCGACGTGAAACGTCCGGCAGCCGTCGAGCAGCTCCAAGTCCTCGGCAAGCAGATCGGCGTGCCGGTCTTCCACGAGCCCGGCCTCTCGCCGCCGCAACTGTGCGTGCGCGGCGTCGAGCACGCGCGCACGATCGGCGCGGACTTCGTGATCCTCGACACGGCCGGCCGCTTGCACGTCGACGCCGACATGATGGCCGAGGTGCGCTCGATCGCCGACCAGGTGAAGCCGACGAACACCGTGCTCGTCGTCGATGCGATGACCGGCCAGGACGCGGTCTCGAGCTCGCGCGCGTTCCACGAATCGCTGGCGCTGACCGGCGTGATCCTGACGAAGCTCGACGGCGACGCGCGCGGCGGCGCGGCGGTATCGCTCAAGGCCGTCACCGGCCGGCCGATCCTGTTCGTCGGCATCGGCGAGAAGATCGACGACCTCGACGCGTTCCACGCCGACCGCATGGCGGGCCGCATCCTCGGCATGGGCGACGTCGTCGGCCTCGTCGAGAAGGCTCAGTCGGCCATCACGGAGAAGGAAGCGCAGGCGTCCTTCGAGAAGCTCGTGATGGGGAGCTTCACACTCGAGGACATGCTGGCGCAGATCCGCATGATCCGGAAGCTCGGCCCGATGAAGAAGGTCATGGGGATGATGCCCGGCATGTCGGGCCTCGCCGATTCGATCGACGTCGACGACAAGCAGATGAACCGGCTCGAGGCGCTGTTCACGTCGATGACGCCGCGCGAGCGCTTGCAGCCGGATGTATTGGACATGAATCGCCGGCGGCGCATCGCGCGCGGCGCGGGACAAGAGATCGCGGCCGTCAACGACCTGCTCAAGCGGTTCAAGGAGATGAACCGCATGATGAAGGAGCTCAACAAGTCGGGGCTCGCCGCCAAGTTCGGTGCGAAGGCGAAGACCGACGCGCTCAAGGGCCTGTCGGCGGACGGCGAGCTCGCCGGCGATGCGGGCGGCGGAGGGCTCGGTGGCATGCTCGGAGGACTCGGCGGGGGAATCGCCGGCGGACTCGGCGGGATCGGCCGCGGCATCGGAGGCTTGTTCGGCGGCGGCGGTGCACCGGGCGGCGCGCCCGGCGCCGGAGTGCCCAATCCGTTCGCGGGCGGACGACCGATGGGGTCGTCGGCGACGCGCCAGAGCGGCAGCAAGCGCCGGGACAAGAAGAAAAAGAAGCGGCTAGCGCCGCT
>JBJXHG010000145.1:0-44382 GCA_046160865.1 Planctomycetota bacterium
CCGCTACCGCGGCGCTCGGGGCCCGCTCCACGAGTTGAACCCGCCCTCGAGGTTGTAGAGCTCGTCGTAGCCCTGCGCGCTCAAGAACTCGCATGCCGCCGCCGAGCGCGAGCCGCCCGCGCAGTACACGATCATCTTGCGGCCGTCCTTCGGCACCTCTTTCACGCGCGCTTCGAGCTCCTCGACCGGGATCTTCTGCGCGCCGGGGATGATGCCGAGCGACGTCTCCTGCGGCGTGCGCACGTCGAGCAAGCGCACGTTGCCGGCTTGCACCATCGCTACGGCGTCACTCGCACCGATCTCATGCCACAGCCGGCCTTCCAAGATCATCTCCGGCGTGAGCTTCGCGCCGCTCGCGACTTGCGCGAGCACGCGGCGCATCAGCGCGAGCTTCGCTTCCGTTTCTTCCGCCAGGTTCTCGACGCGACGGAGTGCGTCGCTCTGCGCGTCCTCGATCGCGCGCTTCTGGCTCGCGGCGAGCGAGCGTGCCGAGAGCGCGATGAGGAACGCGAGGACGGCGAGGGCGAGTGCGGCGTAGATCATGGGTCTAAGCGCCGCCCGCGCGCTTCCGAAACAGCGCCACGCTCGCCGTGAATCCGTGCAAGAAGTTCTTGCCGCCGACCGGGCCGATCTCGCCCATCGCGAGAAAGCCGGCGGCGGGGAGCTCGCGCGCGAACGCGGACTGCAAGCACGTGATGTCGTGGTCGGGCTTGCCGAACATCTGCGTGCCGCGGCCGTTGCACGAGAAGATCAGCGCGCCCATCGCCGCGGATGCGTCGGGCACCGCGGAGTCGTTCTCGGCTTGGAGCATGTGCACGAGGTCCTCGCCGGCCGATTCGCGGTCGCGCACGAGGAACTGGATCGTCTGACCGACGCGAATCGAATTGTCGCCGACGACGAGCGAGCCTTGCTTCGGATCGAGGCCGTGTAGCGGGCGCGCGAGGAAGTCATGGCGCTCGAACGTGCTCTTGCGCGCGTCGATCGCGAGACCGATGAACGGTCCGCGCTGCAGCCGCGCGCGCTCGTTCGTCTCGAGCTCTTGCATCATCTCCATCAACGCTTGCGCGGCGGGCTTGCCGCCGAGCTTCTGGATGAAGTGCTCCTTGCACGCGGTGATCACGAACGGCTTGCCGATCGGACGGCAGCCTTGGCTGACGACGGACGCGATCTCGGTCGCGCCTTCGACGACGAGGCCGAGCGCACCGCCTTCGGTGACGCCGCGATTCGTCACGAGCAGGTTCTGACCGGGGCCCTCGCCGCCGCTCGCCATGCCGCCGACCGCGGCGACGCCCGGATGCTCGCGGTTCAAGAGCTCGAGGTAGTCGCCCATCGGGAACGTGTACGGATCGGCGAAGAGCAAGAGGCTCGCGCGCTTCGCGTCGCGGATCACCGGCGTCGTCGTGAAGCGCATCGTTTCGTCGGGCTGCACGTGCGCCGCGACTTCGAACGTCGTGAGCTGCGTGTCGGGCAGCACCGCCGCGAACACGGAGAGCGCCGCGCCGCGCTCGATCTCGCGTCCGCCGCCGACGACGCCCTCGCCCGTGCAGCCGACGACGACGCGCGCGCTCGTCATGCGCGCGAGGTTCGGCCCGAGCGATTCGATCGCGGGGCCGTGGTGGTGCGAGACGAACACCGCGAGCAGATCGGGTGTGCGGCCCGCGAGGCCCGCGTGAATCGCGGCGACGACTTCGTCGATCGCCGCACCGGAGTCGGACAGGGTGGACAGGGCGCTGGCGAAGTGGAGGTCTTGCATGATCGAGGCTCGCGGGCCTGTTGTACGCCGCGCGCGAGGCGAGGGCGAGTGCCTCCCTCGCGGGCGGCTTGCGTCGCGTGTGGTGCTATCCTGGGAGGACTGCGCGGCGAGCATGGACCGGGACATCGGTCAACGCACGCACGCAGCGCTCTGTGTCCGAACACGTCGGTGCCGCCCTCAGCGGTCCAGGCAACAGGAAGAATCCCATGACGCAAGCTCACTCCGCTGACGCAGAGCTTCCTCTGCAGCAGTTCGAGAGCGTGGTGATCCGCTTCGCCGGCGACTCCGGCGACGGCATGCAGATCACCGGGAATCAGTTCACGCAGACGTCGGCCGCGTTCGGCAACGATCTCGCGACCTTCCCGGACTTCCCTGCGGAGATTCGAGCGCCGGCCGGCACGCGACCGGGCGTGTCGGGCTTCCAGATCCGGTTCGCTGCGACGGACATCCACACGCCGGGTGACGCACCCGACGTCTTGGTGGCGATGAATCCGGCCGCGCTCGCCGTGAACATCAAGGACCTGAAGCCCGGCGGAATCGTGATCGCGAACACGGGCCAGTTCCACGAGCAAGATCTCAAGAAGGCGGCGGTCGCGACGAATCCGTTGACCGACCATTCGCTCGACGGCTATCGCGTCATCGAGATCGACATCAACAAGCGCGTGGCGGAAGCGCTCGCGGGATCGCCGCTCTCGCCGAAGGAGATCCAGCGCTGCAAGAACTTCTACACGCTCGGACTGATGTACTGGCTCTACAACCGTCCGATGGACGCGACGATCACGTGGCTCGCCGAGAAGTTCGCGAAGGAGCCCGCGCTCGTCGAAGCGAATCAGAAGGCGCTGCGCGCGGGCTACAACGCGGGCGACATCCACGAGATGTTCCAAGGGCGCTACGAGGTGCCTAAGTGCGTTTCGATGCCCAAGGGCACGTACCGCAACATCATGGGCAACCAAGCGCTGAGCATGGGGCTCGTCGCCGGTGCGGAGCTCGCCGGGCTCAAGGTGTTCATCGGCTCGTACCCGATCACGCCGGCGTCGGGGATCCTCGAACAGCTTGCGTCGTACAAGAACTTCGGCGTCATCGCGATGCAGGCCGAGGACGAGATCGCGGCGATCTGCGCGGCGATCGGTGCGTCGTACACGGGCTTTCTCGGCGTGACGTCGACGTCGGGGCCGGGCATGGCGCTGAAGCAAGAAGGCATCGGACTCGCGATCTCGATCGAGCTGCCGCTCGTGATCGTCAACGTGCAGCGCGGAGGACCGTCGACCGGCTTGCCGACGAAGACCGAGCAAGCGGACTTGCTGCAAGCGATCTTCGGCCGCAACAGCGAAGCCTGGCTGCCGGTCGTCGCGTGCTCGACGCCCGCCGACGCATTCGACTGCGCGGTCGAAGCGTGCCGCATCGCCGTGCAGTACATGACGCCGGTGATCTTGCTGTCCGACGGCTACATCGCGAACGGCTCCGAGCCGTGGCGTCTGCCGGCGATCGAGGACTTGAAGCCGTTCCCGGTGCAGTTCCGCACCGAGACCGCGGGCTTCATGCCGTACGGACGCGACGAGAAAAACGCGCGTCCGTGGGTGAAGCCCGGAACGCCTGGACTCGAGCACCGCGTCGGCGGACTCGAGAAAGCGCACCTCACCGGCAACATCAGCTACGACCCCGACAACCACGAGTTCATGGTGCGCCTGCGCGCGAACAAGGTGCTCGGCGTGCGCGACTCGATTCCCACGCCGCCCGTGTTCGGACCCGAGCGTGGTCCGCTGCTCGTGCTCGGCTGGGGCTCGACCGCAGGACCGATCCACGGAGCGATCGACGCGCTCGAGCAAGCCGGCGTGCACGTCGCGCGCATCCACTTGCGTCACGTGTGGCCGCTGCCGAACGGCCTCGACGAGATCTTCGCGCGCTACGACACGGTGCTCGTGCCCGAGATGAACCTCGGGCAGATGGTGCGCGTGCTGCGCAGCGAGTATCCGCAGCACGACTTCGTGTCGTACTCGAAGGTGCAAGGCCAGCCGTTCTACGTGCACGAGCTCGTTGGAAAGATCAAGAGCCTCTTGGAGCAGCAGTCATGAGCGACACGAACATTCCCGCGGGCACGAATGGCAACGGAGCGAGCACGACGCCGGTCGCGCTGACGAAGAAGGACCTGAAGTCCGATCAGGAGGTGCGCTGGTGTCCGGGTTGCGGGGACTACGCGATCTTGAACTCGGTACAGGGCCTGATGGCCGGGCTCGGCATCCCGCGCGAGCAGATGGTGTTCGTCAGCGGCATCGGCTGCTCGAGCCGCTTCCCGTACTACATGAACACGTACGGCTTCCACAGCATCCACGGACGCGCGCCGGCGATCGCGACGGGGATCAAGGTTGCGAACCCGAGCTTGTCGGTGTGGCTTGCGACCGGCGACGGCGACGGGCTCTCGATCGGCGGCAATCACCTCGCGCACATCCTGCGCCGCAACGTCGACGTGAAGATCCTGCTCTTCAACAACCAGATCTACGGCTTGACGAAAGGTCAGTACTCGCCGACGTCGCCGCAAGGATTGAAGACGAAGACGTCGCCGATGGGCTCGGTCGACCGGCCGTTCAATCCGCTGTGCTTCGCGCTCGGCTGCAACGCGACGTTCGTCGCGCGCACGATCGACACGCACCAGAAGCACATGCAGACCGTGCTCGAGGCAGCCGCACATCACCGCGGCGCGGCGTTCGTCGAGATCTTCCAGAACTGCGTGATCTTCAACGACGGCTGCTTCGAGGACGTCGCGAACAAGATGGTGCGCGACGAGCGCACCGTCGATCTGCGTCCAGGGCAGCCGATGGTGTTCGGGAAGGCGCTCGACAAGGGCGTGCGCATCGACGCGATGGAGACGAGCGTCGTCGGCGCTGCGGACGCAGCCATTTGGAATCCGTCGACGAGATCCGCCGCGCCCGCATTCGTGCTGTCGGAGATGGACAACGACAAGACGAAGCCGACGCCGATCGGCATCTTCCGCTCGGTCGAGGCGCCGCTCTTCGACACGGAAGTGAACCGGCAAGTGCAAGCCGCGGTGCAGAAGCGCGGTGCCGGCAACCTGCGCGACTTGATCTGGGCCGGCGAGACTTGGGAAGTGACCTGATGTTCCCCGAGATGTGGCTCCAGTCGCCGCGCTCGCTCATCTACCGCGGTGTCGAGCGAGCGGAGCGCGCGCTGACGAAGTCCGAGCAGCTCGAACGGCGCATCGAGGACGTGGAGCTGCTCGAGCGCCAGGTCGCACAGCTCACGCTGTTCTCGCGCGCGGTGTGGGAGCTCGCGAAGGAGAGGCTCGGATGCACCGATGCCGAAGTGCTCGCGCGCATGCAGGCGCTCGATGCGCGCGCCGACGCTGCCGCGGCGAACCAGGCACCACCGCGCACGTGCGCGGCGTGCCAGCGCACGGTCTCGAGCCGGCACAGCCGCTGCCTCTACTGCGGCGAGCCGATGCCGCCCGCGGCACCGACGTTGCCCTGAGCACTCCGCGGAGCGCAGTGCGAATTCCATCGGAGGCCGCCGTTGCTGTGCAGCGCCGCTCTGCATGGCGACCTGCGCGCGCGCCAAGCGCTGCTCGACGCCCTACTCCTTCGGCACCGAGCCGAGCAGGCGCCAGCGCACGATCGACGGAGCCCGGCGCCCGGCGCGTAGCGGCGTGGCGCCTCCCATCGGTGACTGCCGTTGCTGTGCAGCGCCGCTCTGCATGGCGACCTGCGCGCGCGCCAAGCGCTGCTCGACGCCCTACTCCTTCGGCACCGAGCCGAGCAGGCGCCAGCGCACGATCGACGGAGCGTCGAACGCGAAGTCGCGTTGCTTGACGTCGACGCCGTACTTCGCGGTCTCGCGAATGTAAGGCTCTGGATCGGTGCCGGCCGGCGGGTCGTACACGTCGCAATCGTGCATGAACACCTGGAAGCCGTTGGAGCTGTCGTAGCGGCCGATGATCACGCGCCCCGTCTTCGTCTCGATCACCAAGTTCGATCCGTGCGGTGCGTTCTGGATGTTCTGGCTCATGGGGATCGCGCGGTTTGGTCGCTGCGTGCGGGAGCATACCATGAGGTGATATGAAGCTCTCTCCGTCGCCGTTCATCTGGTTCAACGGAAAGCTCGTGCCGTGGGAGCAGGCGCAAGTCCACGTGCTCACGCACGCGCTGCACTATGGCTCGAGCGTGTTCGAGGGCATTCGCGCGTACGCGACGCCGCGCGGGACTCAGGTCCTCGGCCTCGCGCAGCACGTCGATCGCCTCTTCCATTCGTGCAAGATCGTGCACTTGCCGCTCGAGTACTCGCGCGACGCGATCCAGGCCGCGATCCGCGAGACCGTGCGCGAGAATCGACACGATGCGTGCTACATCCGGCCGCTCGTGTACCGCGGCTACGGCGCGCTCGGCGTTTGGCCCGAGGAGTGCCCGGTCGAGATCGCGATCGCCACGTTCCCGTGGATCAAGCAGAACGAGCGCGAGCTCCTCGAGAACGGCATCGACGTCGGTGTGTCGAGCTGGCGCCGCATGGCGCCGGACACGCATCCGGCGATGGCGAAGGCCGCGGCGAACTACCTGAACTCGCAGATGATCATCATGGAAGCCAAGCGTCACGGCTACGCCGACGGCTTGGCGCTCGACGTCCACGGCTACGTCGCGGAAGGCAGCGGGCAGAACCTCTTCCTCGTGCAGGACGGCGTCGTGTTCACACCGCCGATCGGCGATTCGATCCTGGCCGGCTTCACGCGCCGCGTGGTGATCGAGCTCGCGGGTGACTTGTCGCTGCGCGTCGTCGAGCAGCGTGTCGCGCGCGAGATGCTGTACACCGCGGACGAAGTGTTCCTGACGGGAACGGTGGCCGAGATCACGCCCGTGCGCAGCGTCGATCGCCTCGCGGTCGGCGCGGGGAAGCGCGGGCCCGTGACGCACGCGCTCCAGCAGAGGTTCTTCGGGCTCTTGCGCGGCGAGCACGCCGATTCGCGCGGCTGGCTGACGCCGGTGTGACGCGCCGAGTCCTTGACGGTGTTCACGGGATGACCGTGAAACGAAGTCCTGCGGTCAGGCCGAGGTTGTTCGGCGGAGCGAAGCCGCCGTCGCGACTGTAGTACTGCGCGTGGACCTGCAGGCCGGGGAACCACGCCGCCGCATTCATGTATGCGTGCGAGAAGTGGAAGCCATACGCTCCGCTGCAATCGTCGACGCCTACATTTCCTCCAGAGAGCTGCAATGGTGTGCGCTGCACGAGTGGTCCGACGCACAGCGTTCCGCCACCGAACGGCAACGACGTTTGGTGCAAGCTCCACACGAGCATGCCGACGCGGTTGTTCAGCACCTGCTTGGCCGAGACGACGAAGTTGTCGCCGATCGACAGGCTCGGAACGCCGGAAGAAGCGATCGAAGGCGTGCAGCCGAGCGAGTTCTGCTTCGCCGTGCAGTACGGCGCGGCTTGCGTGAATCCCGCTGTGTATACCTTCACCTTCCCGCGACCGTCAGTGCCGCCGCCAGGTTCACCGACGATGAACTCGCTCTTGCCGTCGCCGTTCAAGTCTCCGACGCTGCCAACAGCGAAGCCGAATGAGCTACTGCCGCTGACACTTGAGAGCGGAAATGAACTGGGACAGCCCGTTCCCGACGAAAGCCGGACAATGCCGTTCTGCGAGTACACGAGTTCCTCGTCTCCCGACCCGCTCACATCTCCCGCCGAGCTGATCGCCGTGAGTCCAGGATACAGATCTTCGCATTGCACACCTGATCCCAAAGGTGCGACGAGCGAGACTGTTGCCGTGGCGTTGCCAGACAACGAATGAACGTAGATGCGTGCGGCCGACTGGTTCGTCTGGTGCTGTGCAACAACGACGCTCTTCCCGAACAACGTGTGATAGGCGGGGCCTTGGATGTCGAAGCTCGCGACGGGAAGAAAGCCGCGCACGTTGACGCTGCCGCTCCGCACGCCGTTGCTGTTCGCGAAAGGTGCCGAGACAATCAGTAGATCTGCAGCGTGCGGCGCGTAGTGCACGCAGGTCATTGCGTATCCAAGCTGATCCAGTGCGGAGCCACTGGTGTACGAGCCCAACGCGAGACCCGTTGCACCCGAGTACACCGTGGCTCGGCCGCTATCGTGCAGCGGCGCATCGGCGAGTGGCGCACCGACAGCGAAGTCGGGCGTGGAGCCGGGATCGAAGCTCAGACCTGTGACACTCCAGCCGAACGCATCGCCTGGAGCGGAGCCATGCACGGCGTGCACGAGCGTTCCGGTGGCACCCGAGAACACGTACGCGCTACCGGCGTCCAATCCCGACACGTCCGAGTACGGCGCGCCAACGATGAAGTCGGGCCGTCCGTCGCCATCGATGTCTCCGAGTCGCGCGACGCACAAGCCGAACCCGTCCGTCGCCGTCTGTCCGGTCACGCTGTAGAGCAGCGCGCCGTTGAAGCCGGAGTACACGAGCGCTTTGCCAGGCTGACTTCCATTCACGAAGTCGCCGGGTGCGCCTGCAATGAAGTCGGGCACGCCGTCGCCGCTGACGTCGCCGATGCCGGCGACGGCGAACCCGAGCCCGGCGCCAACAGACGGCCCAGTGACTTCATGAACCAAGACTTGCGCTGCGGCGATTGCGGAAAGCGAAACGGAAGCGAACACGGACGAGCCGATCGAGCGGAGCATGGAAGTCCCTTCTTCGAGCATTTGAACGAGCACACGCGCACGTAATGGACGCGCGGCGAGGATGACGCTCGCTCAAGCTACCGAAACCGTTTGATGGATCGCAGGCGGGGGCACGCGCGGTGCGAACGTGTGGTTGCGTCCGCCCATCTCGTTCAGCGCGGCACGAGCGTTGTGCCGGCGATGCGGTCGACGATGCTGCGCGTCGGCGACCAGAGCGCGTGCGCGATCGCGGCGGCGTGCACGGTGGCCGTGATCGCGAACACGGCGATCGTCGCGCCGAACGAGCCGAGATGCATCAGGTAGCACGCTGCCAAGTACGCGGCGGAGAGCGGGACCCAGGCGAGCAGCGCGCGCCATGTGCAGCGCATGCGCGAGGCGAGCGGTCCCTTGCGCGAGCGCACGCGGATGCCGCAGAGGCGCATCGTCAATCCGCCGAACGCGAAGAACGACGCCACGGTCGCGACCACGCCCCACAGCGTGACGAGCACCGGCACCGACCACGCGGGTATTCCGTACCTCAGGCGCCGCGCGAACGCGATGTCGCTCGAGGCCTCCGCATCGAACAGCGATGCCGCGATCTGCCGGGCGCGCGTGACCTCGTCGTTCGACGGCGACGTGCGGCGCGCCTGAACCTCGGCGAGTCTCGCGCGCTTCTCGGCGTCGACCTTTTGCAGCATTTGATTCCCGAACGGCGGCGCGAGCCCGTTCACGACGAGCGTGTCGAGTGCGTTCTTCTGCTCCGGCGTGAGGGACAAGGCGGGCGTCTCGGGCGCGGCGCCTCCGGTCGTATCCAGCCCCACGCGCAGCTGGCCGACTTCCAGCGCGAATTCGTCCGGCTGCGCCGCGGACGATTTGGAAGCGAACTGCTCGGGGTACATCACGCGCATCGACGCTTTCGCTTCCGCGACGTTCGCGATGGCGGGCACGATCCACAGCGACATCACCAAGATCACCGCCGCGAGCACGGACGGCACGACGACCGCGAGCAGCATCTGCGTCGCGCGCGCGGAATGTGTGAGCGCGGCCGGACGATCCGACAGTGCCGCGAACTCGCGCTGGATCTCGTGCACGCTCGAGTACGGTTCGCCGCGGCCGAGCAAGCGCTCCGCGATGGGATCCGCGTACGCCGGCACGTCGTGCAAGCCGTGCGTTCCGTCGCCGCTCGAGTCCGCCAAGACCGTGCGCGCGGATTGCACGAACAGGCCGAGCGCATCGAGCTTGGTCGTTTGCGCTTCGCAGAACGAAACGTCGACGAGGCGCGCGTTCCAATTGCGGTCGAGCCAGGTCTGCTCGGCATCGTAATGCGATCCGCGGCGCTCGGACTCGCACGCGGCCAGCTCCTCGGCGAGGCCGTGCAGATAGCGCTGCGCCATCGGCCAGCTCATGCGCGCGCCGGAACTCGCCCACGCGCGCAAGCTCGTGCCGCCCGGCGCTTCGAAGACCTCGTATCGATGGCCGTCGACGTGCGACTGGCCGAGCCAGCGCAGCCGGCCGGGCCGCGCGAGACCGCGACGCTGCTCGTCGAGCTCTGCGCTCGTCGCGTGGATCCAGACGCCGCGCTGCAGTTCGGGATCGCGGCCTTGCATCACTTCGCCGCTCGGCGTGCGCCCCATCGATCCTTCGATGTCGTACGGACCGATGCGCGCCGGAAGGCCAGCGTGTGGCGTGGGCTTGGCGTTCGGCGGCGGCGCTGCGCGCTGCAGGCGCACGAGAGGCGACGCCATTTGTACGACTCGCATGCCGGTCGCCAGGTCGTGCATCGCGCGGTAGCCGTTGTGCTTCCGCGCGGTCGTGAAGAACACGACGTGAACGAGGACCGGCAAGAGAGATGAGAGGAGCGAGAACGCCTGCTGGTCGTCCGCCACGAAGGCGATGCACGCCCAGTAGATGAGCGTCGAGGGCAGCGCGAACATCGCGGTGCGCGCCGCCGCGCGCCCGAGCGACGGCTGTCCGGTCGAGACCGCGACGATGCGCTGACCCAGGATCCACTTGCCGAAGCCTGCGCCGAACAAGCCTTCGCACGTTGACAAGTAGAAGAATGGTGTCGATTGCAGCGCGAGTGCGAAGAGCACGGACTTCATGACCCATGGCCGGTCGGCCTCGAAGCCAGAGAAGTCCAGGCCCATTCGGTCGGCGGCGATCATGAGGGCGGTGGAGAACGAGCTGACGAGCGCGGTGTCGAGCGCGTAGCCGATGAATCGCCGCATGAAGCGCGCGGGCTCGACGTTCACGCGCGCGAACGGCTGCAGCGCCTCGCGGAAGCTCGCGTGATCCTGGAAGCGCTTCTTCGGGTCGCGCTCCATCGCGCGCAGCACGACCTTTTCGAGACCCACCGGGATGTCGGCGCGAACTTCTCGCGGCGGCGTCGGCGGCTCCGACAAGATGCGTGCGAGCACTTCGCCGATGTTCGAGCCTACATACGGCGGCCCACCCGTTAGAAGCGCGTACAGCGTCGCTCCGCACGAGTACAAGTCGCTGCGCACGTCGACCTCGCGCCCTTTGATCTGCTCCGGCGCCGCGTATAGCGGCGAGCCGAGGAACGCGCCGGACTGCGTGAGCTGCACGTCGGGCTCGAGCGAGCGCGAGAGGCCGAAGTCGCCGACCTTGACGTGTCCGTCCTCGGTCGTGAAGCAGTTCGACGGCTTGACGTCGCGGTGGATGACGCCGGTCGCGTGCGCGGCTTCGAGGCCCTCGAGGATCTCGAGCGTCCAGCGCACGGCGGTCTCGATCGGAATGCGCTCGCCGCGCGCGATGCGTTGGTCGAGCGTCTGGCCGGCGCACAGCTCCATCGCGATCGCGGGCGCGCCATCGACCTCGTGCGCGCCGAACACGAATACGCAGTGCGAGTCCGAGATCGCGGCCGCGAGGCGGGCCTCGCGCCGGAAGCGCTCGAACGCTTCGCCCGACACCGACAAGTCCTTGAGCAGGACCTTGAGCGCGACTTGGCGTCCCGAGCTCAACTCCTCGGCGAGGTACACGACGCCCATGCCCCCGCGTCCGAGTTGTCGCAGCAAACGAAACCCGCCCGCCTCGCGCGGGAGTTCGGTGCGTGCAGGTGAGGCGGGGACTTCAGGCAGCATGCGGCCGGGATTCTAGCGAGCAGGCGCGCGGTTCTAAGCTTCGAGCGTCGTTGCAACTCGTTGTCGTACGGACGTTCGGAGCGATCCTTCACGATGCGTGTGAAGAAACCGGTCTGGCGCTCGCATATCGCGATGATATCATTCCGATAACAAGCCCGTCCAGCGGTCCAAGACTCAGGAGATTCGCATGCAAACTCGCAACCCGTCCCAGGAGCGCCAAGCCAACAGCCTGCCCGGCTACGCCATGCTCGCGTTCGTGGTGTTGCTGTTCGTCGCGTCCGTGGCGGCCATCATCTACGGCGGGAACACGAAACAGCCCGCGTTCATCGTGCCCGGTCTCCTGGGCGCGATCGCATTCCCGATCCTCTTGCCAGGCTTCTTCATCGTCGAGCCGAACCTCGGGCGCGTGCTCGTCCTGTTCGGCAGCTATCGCGGGACGGTGCGAGCGCCGGGCTTCTGGTACACGAACCCGTTCACGTCGAAGAAGAAGATCTCGCTGCGCGCGCACAACCTGAACGGCAAGACGCTCAAGGTGAACGACCTGCTCGGCAATCCGGTCGAGATCGCGGCCGTCGTCGTGTGGCAAGTGCGCGACAGCGCGCAAGCCTTGTTCGACGTCGAAGGCTTCGAGCACTTCGTCGAGGTGCAGAGCGAGGCGGCCATCCGGTTGGTCGCGAGCCGCCACCCCTACGACGACGACCAAGTCGCCGACGTGACGACGACCTTGCGCGGTAGCGCGGACATCGTCTCGCACGAGCTGCAGCACGAGTTGCAACAACGACTCGCGATCGCCGGCATCGACGTCGTCGAAGCGCGTCTATCTCACCTGGCTTACGCGCAGGAAATCGCGCACGCGATGCTGCAACGCCAGCAAGCGACGGCGATCATCGCGGCGCGCCAGAAGATCGTCGAAGGTGCCGTCGGCATGGTCGAGATGGCGCTGGAAAAGCTGTCGGCGCGCGACATCGTGCACCTCGACGACGAGCGTCGAGCCACCTTGGTCGGCAATCTGCTCGTCGTGTTGTGCGGTCAGACCGCGCCGACGCCGGTCCTCAACACCGGATCGCTCTACAACTGACCCGAGCGCATTGATGGGACCTCAGGAGCGAGCGCGAGATGCGGGGAACGGCTCTCCCGAGCGGAAGCCGTTCCTCTTGCGCTTGCCGCCGGAGCTGATGGAAGAGCTGCGCGTGTGGGCCAACCAAGATCTGCGCAGCTTGAACGGACACATCGAGTTCTTGCTGCGCCGCGCCGTCGAGGAGCGCGGTGGGAGCGCTGCGGCGCGCGCGCGCGGGAAGAAGAAGTGATCGCGAGTCGCGCTCGGCGCTCACTCGCCGACTTCGACGTTCATTCCACGCAGACGCTCGCGCGCGTCGTCACGGCGCTTCTGTAGGTCGGCTTCGAGCGTCTTCCAGAACTCGATGCGGCCCGCGTCGTCGGCGCCCGAGTCGTCGATCATGTAGGCCGGGCTCTTGCGTGTCGCCATCAGGATGCTGTGGTCGGCGATGCGCTGGTGGTGCACCGGCGGCGGCGCGCTGTGCAGGTTGTGGCCGATGAAGACTCCGAAGCCGGCCTCGCGCGACTGCGGCACGCTGAAGTCGACGTACGTCCAATCGTCGGTGATCGAGCGCACGCCCGCGACGTACTTCGCGAGGTCGTCGGGCCCCATCATGTGCAGGCTCAGGAGCTCGATCGGCGAGCGGAAACCGATGCGCTCGAGATCCGCGCGCACGAGCGGCGCGTCGAAGCGGGCTTGGATCTCGGCGGGTGTGAAGCGAATCGTCTTCGGCGAGCCGATCAGCAAGAGGTCGGCGAAGCCGCTGCCGCTCCACGCACTGCCTTGCGGGAACACGTCCAGGAACGTGCGGATCAGCATCTTCATCTCGCGTTCTGGAAGCAGGATCACGTTGATCCACTGGCAGATCACGCCGTCGTCGGTCATGTGCTCGCGCGCGAGCTCGTAGAACTCGCGTGTGTACAGGTTCACGACGGTCGCAGAGTGGATCTCCGGCGGCTCGAGCTGGATGACGTCGAAACGCTCACGGTTCGTCAGCAGGAAGTTGCGTCCGTCCTCGATGTGCATCTCGAGGTTCGGCGCGCGCAGCACGTCGCGGTTCGTCGGGAAGTAGCTCGCCGCCTCGACCGCACCCGGGCTGAGCTCGACGCACACGAAGCGGTCGGGCTGATACTGCGCGAGCGCGCTGAGCGTGTTGCCGACGCCGAAGCAGATCGAAAGGATCGAGCGCGGATCGGGGTGCAGCATGCACGGCAAGTGGCCGTACAAGCGATTCGGGATCTCGGTTCCCGTTCCGGCCGTGCCGCGGCCGTCGGAGTATCGGATGCCGCGCGTCCCGCCCGGCAGCTCGACGACCATCACCGTGTCGGTCACCTCTTCCTTGTAGAAGAGGATCTTCGGGTACTTCACTTCGTAGAAACGGCGGAAGACGTCGCGGTCGACGTTCCACAGGATCGCGCTCACGGCGAGCGCCGTGCACCCGAGGCTCAGGGCGATACGCAGCGGCGATTTCGGACGGTAGAAGAGCAGCAGGAAGCCGCCGACCAAGTTGAAGCCGATCGCCACGGTGATCGCGTTGCGCAGTCCGAGCCAGCCGATCAGCAAGAAGCCCGTGACCACGGAGCCGAGGATGTTCCCGAACGTGACGAAGCCGTACGAGTTGCCGATGCGCGATCCGAGCTCGTCCGCGTCGTCCGCGCACAGCGCGGTCGCCATCGGGAACGTCATGCCCATCACGAACGTGGGGACGAAGACGATCACGATCGCCGCCGTCGCCATCGTCGCGAGCGCGGAGGCCCACTGCTGCGTGCCGATGACATCGGCGACGCGTTCGAGGATGCCGGGTAGCTCGCCGGTCAGATAGATCGAGAGCCACACGTACGTGGCGAGCGCGAGCTGCAGTGCGCCGAGCACGCGGATGTTCGTCCAGCGCGCGGGCAGGCGGCTGTAGACCAAGCTGCCGAGCGCGACGCCCAGCAGGAACACGATCAAGATCATGCTGAACGCGTACGTCGAGTTGTGCACGTACAAGAGCAGCGTGCGATTCCAGATGATCTCGTAGGAGAGCGCGGCGAATCCCGACAAGAAGATGACGAGCTCGACGATGCCCGAGCGGATTGCGCGCGGCGGACGGGCGGATCGCGGTACTTGTGGCGCGACGCGCACGGGCTCGTGCGTGCGCGCGACGTAGATCGCGAGCACCGCGAGGGCGAGGTTGAATACGACGGCGGCGACGGTCGTGCCGAAGATGCCGAGCTTTTCGAGCAGCCAGAACCCCGCGAGTCCGGTGCCGAGCACGGCGCCGAGCGTGTTGATGCCGTAGAGCAGGCCGAGGCGCTCGCCGGTTTCGCTCGTGCGCTCCATGAGAGTCCGTGCGAGCAGTGGCAGCGTGCCGCCCATCAAAATCGTCGGCAGGAGCAGCAGCACGAACGCGATCGCGAAACGCACGATGCTCGCGCCGACGGTGCCGCTCGGCAGCCAGGCGTGTCCGCTGCGCAAGAGCCACGGCAGTCCGTCCGCGAGGCCGAAGTAGAGCGCGGCCGCGTACGCCGCGATCGCGAGCTCGCAGTAGCCGTACGCGCGCAGCGGATTGCGGATGCGATCCGACATCCGGCCGATCGTGTACGCGCCGATGCACAGACCGAACATGAACGCCGACAGCACCGCGCTCACCGCGTAGATGCTGATGCCGAACGACAGCGTCAGCTGCCGCACCCACACCGTCTGGTAAACGAGAGCGCACGCGCCGGAGGAGAAGAAGAGCGGAAACGCGAACCGCGAAATGGCGATCGCCGGTGCGCTGCGTGTGGGTTCGGCCATGGAGGAGGCGGGAGTCGTCCGAGCTAGTGGATCTTCGGGACGCGGAGCTCCTCATCTTAGAGCCCGGGTCAGGGTGCGTCGCCCCAGCAAGCGCCCTCGTGTGCCGATCTCGTGGTGCAACGTTGCAGCGCACCGTTGCGGCTCGCGCGGCGCCAACGGCGGCTGATGGCGTCCATGCCGACGAACCGTCCGCGCGCGACGTGGATCGCTCGCTATCCTGACCGTGTCTCGCGTGCGCGCGAGATGCTGGAGAAACACACGATGCCTCTCACTCGCGATCGAGCCTGGGAACACCTCTGCACGTGGACGCGCACGGACGCGTTGCGCAAGCACGCGCGCGCCGTCGAAGTCGTCATGCGCAGTGCGGCCGCGCGCTACGGACGCGGCGCGGTCGACGAGGATGCGTGGGGTATTGCCGGGATGCTGCACGACGCCGACTACGAGGCGTGGCCCGAGGACCATCCGCAGCGCATCGTGGCTTGGCTCCGCGAGCAGGGCGAGGAAGAGATCGCGCACGCGATCTCCGCGCACTACACGAAGTGGAACGTGCCGTACGTGACCGCGCTCGACAAAGCGTTGCTCGCCTGTGACGAACTGACGGGATTCGTCGGCGCGTGCTGTCATGTGCGGGAGGGCGGAGTCCTTTCGCTCGAGCCGAAGAGCGTCGTGAAGAAGCTCAAGGACAAGGGCTTCGCGGCCAAGGTCGAGCGGAGTGAAGTCGCGGCGGGAGCGGAGCTGCTCGGCGTCGACCTGAACGAGCACATCGCGTTCGTGATCGCGGCGCTGCGTCCGCACGCGCTCGAGCTCGGTTTGCTCGGCCGAAGCCCGACGACGGCGTCGTAGCCTCTCTCACCACGCCGCGCGTCGGCGGCGTCGAACTCCGTCTCGCTCGCGGCGTGGTGACGCCTGCGGGCTGAGTGCGATCGATTGCGCACAATCGGGGACCGGACGGTGCCAGAGCGACGTCCTGTCTTTCGCGAACGGGCTCGATAGCCTCCGCGGAACAGAAAGAATGGACGAGGTCGACGTCGTTCTCGGGCGCAGCCCAGACAGCGCGAAAGTCCTGCACGTCGGTGGCAACCGAACGGACATTCAGGCGGTCACCGTCCGCAGCCGAATGATTGGGCGCGTCACGACGGGGCCAGGCGTCGGACGCTGCGCATGGAGAGTGCGCGCTGCGGGCAGGGGGGGATCTTGGGGCGGGCAGCGAACCCAGATACACTTTTCCGCCGCCGGGGACCTGAGCCATCGAGAAGAGTAAAGGGGTCATGAGTCGTTTTCTCGCGGTCTTGGCGTGCGTGACGAGTTTGTGCGCGAGCACATTGGCGCAGGCGGAATCCGAGTGGGAGTTCGTCGGCGGACAAGGCATCAGCGACGGCAGCGTCTTTTGCTGTCAGATCGTGGGGGATCGGAACGGCTCGATCTACGTGTCGTATCAAGACCACAGCCTCGGCCCGAATCCGGCGAGCGTGAAGCGCTACACGAATGGCGCGTGGTCGTACGTCGGCGGCAAAGGCAACGCGAGCGTTGGAACGGCTTGGTACAACCACCTCGCGTTCGACACGCTCGGACGGCTGTACATCGCGAGTCGCGATTACGGCGTCGCCGGCAAGCTCAATCTGCGCCGCTTCCCGGGCTTCACGAGCAACGGCTGGCAAAGCGCCGGCACGGGCGGCGCCAGCGCAGGCGACGCGCACTACACGCACATCGCGATTGGTCCCGACGAAGACGTTTTCGCCGTGTTCGCGGATCAGACGCAGAACAATCGCGCGACGGTGCGACGCTTCTGGCACGGCGAGTGGTCGAACATCGGCAGCCCCGGCTTCACGACGGGATCGGCCGGCTACACGAGTCTCGCGGTGGACGCACAAGGGCGCGTGTACTTGGGATTCGCCGACGGCAATCACACGGACGTGTCGGGCGAGGGCAGATTCACCGTGATGCGCTACGACCCGACGGTCGGCTCGTGGCAACCGCTCGGCAATCCCGGCTTCACGCAGAACGGCGCGCTCAACGCGCGGCTCGTGCTCGACAATGCCGGCACGCCGTACGTCGCGTATCAGCACTACCACTCGCGCATCGTCGTGATGCGCTTCAATGGCACGCAGTGGGCGCAAGTCGGCGGCTCGGCCTCCGGCTCCGATCGGCCGGTGCTCGAAACCGAGTCGTGGCGACAGTGGGTTTCGCTCGCGTTCGACAGCCAGAACAAGCCATACGTCGCGTACCAGCTGTTCGACGGCGGACGCAAGGCCGCGGTGCGACGTTTGGAAGGGAGCAGCTGGGTGCCGGTCGGCGACATCGGCTTCACGCCCGGCTCGGCCGATTACATGTCGATGGCGATCGACAGCAACGACGTGCCGCACGTCGTGTTCCGCGACTCGACGAGCGGCAACAAGGCGTCGGTGATGCGCTTCGCTTCGGCGCCGGTCGTCTACTGCACGCCGAGCACGGACTCGTTCGGCTGCACGCCCGAGATCTCCGCATTCGGATCGCCGAGCGTCAGCCACGACGGCCCGTTCCGCATCTCGGCGGAGCCCATGATCTCGCACCGCGCGGGCATGCTCCTGTACAGCTTTCAGCCCGCGGAGCAGTCGTTCGCGAGCGCGATGATGTGCATCGGCGCACCGTACGCGCGAGTCGGCCTGCAGTCGTCCGGCGGCACGCCCGGCGTCGCGGATTGCTCGGGCACGCTGCTCGTCGACTTCAATCAAGTCATCCAGAGCGGCAGCAATCCGGGCCTGACCGAAGGACGCACGGTGTACGCGCAGTTCTGGTATCGCGACGCGCAGGGACGCTCGGGTAAAGGCACATCCGACGCGGTTCGCTTCCGCATCCGGCACTGAGCGGCCGTTCGAGACCGACGCACGGCGACTCGCGCTGCGTGCCTTCACGCGCGGCGCGTCAGCCGGGTCGCACGCGCGCGATCTCGGCGCGAGCGGCGGCGGCGAGCGCACGATAACGCTCCGGCGTGCGTCGAATGATCTCGATCTCGCGGTCCGTGACCGAGCGTCGCACGACCGCGGGCACGCCGACGACGAGCGAGCGCGGGGGAACGATCATGCCCTCGCGCACGACCGCGCCGGCCGCGACGAGGGAGAACGCGCCGATGCGTGCTCCATCGAGCACGCGCGCGCCGATCCCGACGAGCGCGTCGTCCTCGATGGTCGCGCCGTGCACCGTCGCCGAATGTCCGATCGACACGCGCGCCCCGATCACGACCGGCCACTCGTCGAGCGTCCCGTGCACGACCACGCCGTCCTGGATGTTCGTGTCGTCGCCGATCTCGATCCGGTGCACGTCGCCGCGCAACACGGCGGCGTACCAGACCGACACACGTGCGCCGAGCAGCACGTCGCCGACGATCGCGGCGGTCGGTGCGACGAACACGTCCGCGCCGAAGCGCGGCGTCTTTCCACCATGAGACAGGACGAAGGAGTGCATCGCGAGGCGGCTAGGATACCCCGCCCGTGCCGCTCACTCCGCTTCCGATCGACGACGTGCTGCCCGAGCTACTCGCTGGGTTGTCGCGCTCACGCTGCGTCGTGCTGCGTGCTCCGACCGGCGCCGGCAAAACGACGCGCGTTCCGCCGGCGATCTTGGACGCCGGGATCGCGAACGGCCGATCGGTCGTGATGCTCGAGCCGCGGCGTCTCGCCGCACGCGCAGCGGCGCGCCGGATGGCGCACGAACGCGGCTCGGCGCTCGGCGACGAAGTCGGCTACCACGTGCGTTTCGATCGGCGTGCCGGCCAGCACACGCGCATCCTCGTCGTCACCGAGGGGCTTCTGCTGCGCATGCTGCAGTCGGATCCATTCCTCGAGGCGTTCGGCGCCGTCGTGTTCGACGAGTTCCACGAGCGCAATCTCGACACGGATCTCGCGCTCGCGCTCGTGCGCCGCGTGCAACTCGACGCGCGCCCGGACCTCGCGCTCGTCGTCATGTCCGCGACGATCGCTGCGCGCGACGTGGCAGGCTTCCTCGGCGATGCGCCGGTCGTGCACAGCGAAGGCCGCCTCTTTCCAGTCGAGATCGCGCACGTCGACGCCGACGAGCGGCGCTCGATCCCGTGGAACGCGGCGCGTGGCATCGAGCGCGCGCTCGCTGCAACGCGCGGTGACGTGCTCGCGTTCTTGCCGGGCGTCGGCGAGATCCGCCGCACGCGCGACGAGCTCGCGGGCGTCGCGCGGCGATCGAACCTCGCGCTGCTCGAGCTGTACGGCGATCTGCCGCCCGAGCGGCAGGACGAGGCGTTGCGTCGCGCGGATCGACGTCGCGTCGTGCTCGCGACGAACGTGGCCGAGACTTCCGTGACCGTCGAGGACGTCGACGCGGTCGTCGACACGGGCTACGTGCGGCGCCTGCAGTACGACACCGGCGTCGGGCTCGATCGGCGCGTGCTCGGCCGCGTGTCGCGGTCGTCCGCCGATCAACGCGCCGGCCGCGCTGGTCGCACGAAGCCCGGCGTGTGCATCCGGTTGTGGAGCGAGCGCGAGCACCGATCGCTTTCCGAGCACGAAGAGCCGGAGATCCGCCGCGTCGACCTCGCGGGTGCCGTGCTGCAACTCTTGCGCTTCGGCGAGCGTGACCTCGAGCGGTTCCCTTGGTTCGAGGCGCCGCCACTGGCCGCGCTCGAGCGCGCGCTCGATCTGTTGCGCGACCTCGGCGCGGTCGACGCGCGCAGCGACGTCACCGCGCTCGGTCGCACGCTCGCGGCGCTGCCCGCGCATCCACGCGTCGCGCGCTTGCTCGTCGAAGCACACCAGCTCGGATGCGCGCGAGAGGGCGCGCTCGCGGCCGCATTGATCGCCGAGCGCGATCCGTTCCAGGGCCGGCCCGTGGCGCATGCATCGGATTCCGACGTGTGGGAGCGCGTGCTCGCGATCGAGCGCACGAACGACGGACGCGCACGTGCGGTGCTGCAAGCCGCGGAGATGTTCGAGCGCTCGATCGAGAGCGAGCTCGGCCGCGCGGCGCGCGCAGCTTCGGTCGAAGAGGCGCTGCTGCGTTCCGTGCTCGCGGCGTACCCCGATCGCGTCGCGCGCCGCCGCGACGCGCAGAGCCGTCGCGGTGTGATGGTCGGCGGCCGCGGCATTCGACTCGCCGACGAGAGCTCCGTGCACGACGCGGAGCTGTTCGTGTGCGTCGACGCCGACCTCGGCATGCGCGGCGAGCGCTCGGAAGCGCTCGTGCGGATCGCGTCGAAGATCGAAGCAGACTGGCTGCCGCTCGCCGCGCGTTCGACCTCCGTCGACGTCGAGTTCGACAGGGTCACGAAGCGCGTGTCGGCGCAGCGGCGCGCGCGCTACCGCGATCTCGTGCTCGAAGAGGCGCAGTGCGGGTTGCCGGACGACGAGCGTGTGGCGGAGGCGCTCGCCGCTGCGGCGCTCGAGGACTCGGAACGCTTGTTCGAGCAGACCGCCGACGCGACGTTCGCCGGGCGCGTCGCGTTGCTGCGGCGCGCGATGCCGGAACTCGCGCTGCCCGCGCTCGACGTGCAGTTCCTGCGCGCCCACTTGGTGGAGCTGTGCGCAGGCAAGCGCTCGCTCGACGATGTCGCGCGCATCGATTTGGGGGAGCTGTACAGCGCGCGCCTCGGACATCACGGGCGACGCGCACTCGAACACGATGCACCCGCGAAGATCCAAGTCCCGAGCGGGAGCTGGATTCGGCTCGAGTATCCGCTCGATCGGCCGCCCGTGCTCTCGGTGCGTATCCAAGAGGTGTTCGGACTCGCGGACTCGCCGCGCATCGCCAGCGGACGCGTGCAAGTGCTCCTGCACCTGCTCGCGCCGAATGGGCGGCCGCAGCAAGTGACGGACGATCTGCGCAGCTTCTGGAACGGCGCGTACCAAGAGATGCGCAAGCAGATGCGCGCACGCTATCCGAAGCACGCATGGCCCGAGGATCCGTGGAACGCGGAGCCGCAGCGGCGGCCGCGACGGTCGCGGGGATCCGACGCGTAGACGAAAGCACGCGGCAGAAATGACGCGAGCATCGCGCGCCGCGCGTCTCGTTGCGGGACGTCACCCGCTCCTACTGCGCCTGAGCGTCCGTGCAGCCGGGACGTCCGGCGTTGGACTGTCGTTCGACGAATGCCGCTGGTGGTCGTCCACGCTCGTCTCCCTGGCCACGCGCACGCGAACTCACGACGACCCTACGGTGTGAGAAGTGTCGCGCGCCGACGGACGGCGCGAGCGCAACCGCGACTCCGCGCGTCGCGCGGAAAGGCATCGTCGCCCACGAGCGCCGCGTCGTTCGGGCGTTCGAGCGCGGAACGATCGCGCGCTCAGTCCCGCATCATTCGCACGAGCGGCTTCGCGCACAGCGCGAGCAAGATGCCGGGCACGATCGTGATGAGCGCGATCGTCGTGAAGAGCTGGGCGTCGGAGAGCTTCATGCTCGTGCACACAAGCTTGATCTGTCCGCCGAGGTAGAAGCCGACCGAAATCGACAAGAACCACACGCCCATCATCAAGCTGACGATGCGCTCGGGCGCGAGCTTGCTCATCACGGACAAGCCAACGGGTGACAAGCACACTTCGCCCACGGACTTGAACATGTAGAGCATGATGAGCCACAGCGGGCTCACCAGAATGCCGGTGTCGGCGATGTGCGCGCCGCGCACCATGATCGCGTAGCCGGAGCCGATGACGATGAGGCCGAGCGCGAACTTGACGGGGCTCGACAGGTCGCGCGGCCCGAGCTTCATCCAGATCCACGCGAAGATCGGCGACAAGAAGATGATCGCGAGCGAATTCACCGACTGGAACTGGCCGGACGCGATGGTGACGCCGCCGAGCTCTCGGCTCGTCTTCTCTTCCGCGAAGAT
The DNA here is from genome assembly GCA_046160865.1 of Planctomycetota bacterium. Lineage (GTDB taxonomy): Bacteria > Planctomycetota > UBA1135 > UBA1135 > JBJXHG01. Next base: position 22,146 of record JBJXHG010000145.1, read on the forward strand.
CGTCAACGTAGAGCCGGATTGCTCGAACGCCGACCAGAACAGCGTCGATGCGACGAACAGGACGAAGAGGACATACAGGCGCTTGCGCTCTGCCGGCGTCCACTTGGCGCTGAAAAACAGCCAGCCGAAGAAGCCGATGGTGATCAGCGCGAGGAAGAAGCCGAAGCCGTGGTCGACGTCCTCGATCGTGACGTGCATCGTCCCGCTCGTCACGAGCGCCGCGAACACGCCGCCGATCACGAGGATCGCTGCGATCCAACGTACGAGCGTCTTCTTTGCCTGCGCGTACGCGGCGGGATCGCCGTAGGTCGCCGGGTGCAAACCAGCTTGTCCGAGGTGACGGCCGCCGCGCGCGTACTGCACCAGGCCGCAGAACATGCCGACCGCCGCCGCGCCGAATCCGAACTGCCACGAGTGCGCGGGATCGATGCCCATGCTCTCGAGCCAGCCGCGGAACGTCGGCGATTGTGCGAGCCACGGGCATACCAACTGCGACAGGAACGAGCCCAGGTTGATCCCCATGTAGAAGATCGAGAACGCAGCGTCGCGACGCGCGTCGTCCTTCGAGTAGAGCTGTCCGACGACCGTGCTGACGTTCGGCTTCAGGAGGCCCGTGCCGACGATCACGAGCCCGAGCCCCGTGAAGAACGGCGCGACGCCGGGAACTGCGAGCATGACGTGACCGAGCAAGATGATCACGCCGCCCCAGAACACCGAGCGCCGTGGACCGAGGATGCGATCCGCGATCCATCCACCCGGCAGCGACATCAAATAGATGAGCGATCCGTAGATGTGGTAGATCGCGATCGCGTGCGCTTCCGAGAGCCCGAGCCCGCCGCCATCGCTCTCCGCGTTCTTCGCGACCGCCGTCATCATGAAGAGGACGAGCAGCGCACGCATCCCGTAGAAGCTCCAGCGCTCCCAGAACTCGGTGATGAAGAGCGTCAACAACCCGCGCGGATGCCCGAAGAATCGTCGGTCCGATGACACAGAGTTCTGGTCGGTGGAGCTCATGGGGGTTGCGCGGGAGGCTAAGGGATGCCGCCGTGGAACGGAAGGCGATGCGCCCGCGCGAGCGCGGTCTGCCGCGCGCAGCGCATGCGCTCCGCGCTAGCGCAGTCTCGCCGCGAGCCAGCTACCGAGATCCTCGAGCTCCTCGCGGCAGACTTCGTGCGCCATCGGATAGCTCTTCCACGTCACGGATAGACCGCGCTCGATCAACGCGTCGCGCAGCGCGACACCGCGCTCGTGACGTACGACGCCGTCCTGCGTGCCGTGCGCTTGGAAGACCTCGATCGCGCGGTTCGCGGCACTCACCTCCGCGTCGAGCTTCTCGGGGAGCACGAGGTACGTGGACAGCGCGGCGAGGCAACGCAGCGGCTGCGCGTGACGGAGCGCGACGAACGTCGCCATCGCTCCGCCTTGAGAGAACCCGAACAGGGCGATGTTTCGCGACGGCACACCGCGCTCGTTCTCGCGCGCGATCAGCGCCTCGACGGCCGCGGCCGAGCGACGGATGCCAGTCTCATCGTGCCGTGCGCGCAGGTCGACGTTCGAGATGTCGTACCAGGCCGGCATCACCATCCCCGCGTTCACCGTCAGCGGGATTTGCGGAGCGTGGGGGAAGACGAAGCGGACCGGTGTCGACGCCGGCAATCCGAGCAGCGGCACGGCCGGCACGAAGTCGTGCCCGTCCGCTCCGAGCCCGTGGAGCCAGATCACGCTGAAACGCGCCGGAGCAGTGGGCTCGATCTCGACGCAGGGCAAGAGCTTGGTAGTGGATGTCATGGAGGAGCTGTGCGCGCGCGCGACGGCGGGTAACCTGGGAAGCTCGTCGCGCAGCGTAATCGCCGCGCGCACCCTTCGCGATGCACGTCCGCTACCGCTGCAAAGTCCGCTGGTCGTCCGACCGCCCCGAGGTCCTCGTCATCTGCTGCTCCGACGGGCGCTGGCACGCGCAGGTCGCCGAGTTCGTGCGCGAGGAAGTCAGCGATCGCCCGGACCTGTACGCGGTGCCCGGCGGACCGGTCGCAGTCGATCCGTGGGCATCTTCTTTCGAAGAAGCGCGCGTCCTCGAGGAAGCTCTGCGGTTGTTCGTGACGTACCACGCGCTCAACCAAGTGTGGCTCGTCGCTCACGAGGGTTGCGCGTACTACCGGCACCGTCACCCGCACTGGACCGAGGAAGAGCTGCGGCGGCGCCAAGAAGACGACCTCCGGCACGCTCAGTTGATCCTGCAGCAACGCTACCCACAGCTCGCCGTGCGCCTCGTGTACGCTTCGCACGACGAGGAGAGTGTCTTGTTCACTTCGCTCGATGCTTCCGGAATGCCGCTGGATCGCCGCGGTGACGTCGATGCAGACGTCCACACGCGCCACCTTCGCGGTGAGCCGCGCGAATGACGCGCGGCGCGAACCTCACTCGCACCACACGCGGTGGCCGGCTCGCCGCGTTCCTCGTCGTCATCTTCGCGCTGCTCCTGGCCGCGCCGCTCGGCGCGCAGACGAAGCTCGAGTTCGACCCGGCGCGTGATCTCGAGGGTTTCGAGCAGGCTTCGTTCTCCGAGTTCCAGAAGCTGTATCCGCTCCAACGCTTCCTCGAGCTCGCGGGCAAGGAGATCGAGCCGGCCGAGCTCGCCGAGCTGCGCGCCGAATGGACGCGCGAGCGCGAGCGCGTGGCGCGGGAGATCGAGCGCATCCGGAGCGATCCCAAAGAGCGCTTCGTCTTCGATCTGCAGCGCTCGCTCGAGAACAAGACGTTCTACTCGAAGCTCGAGTACACGCTCGATCGCTCGGTCGACGGCTTCGTGTTCCTCGTCCAGCGGCCCTACTCCGCGAATCCGGCGCACACGGCGGAAGTCGTGCGCTTCTTCGGCCCGTCGCTGCGCGAGATCGCCAGCACGTTCCAGCAGCGGATCGCGACGCCGCTCGCGCTCGAGCGGCGTCCCGACCCGCAGCTCTGGCCGGTGTTCGTGCTCGCGAGCGAGCCCGACTACGTCGAGTTCGCGAAGTGGGATCGACCCGCTGCGCAGATCGGCGGCCGTGCCGCGTTCGATTCGCGCGCGCAGATGATCGTCACGTGGCTCGGTGAGATTCCGCCGGAGACCGCCGCGGCGCCCGTGCGCCGGCCGGTGCTCCTCGCACTCGCGAATGCGCTCGAGCACGTCCACTACAAGGGCACGGGCGAACGGCCTTCGTCGCTGCTCGTCTACTCCGGCGTCGCGGGGTACCTGGCCGACTTCTCGGCGCAGTCACCCGACGCGCCGTCGAAGCGCGCGCTGGATTCGGACACGCTCGGACGCGTCGTCGGTGCGTGCGGTCGCAAGCACGAGCGCGACGTCTGGCTGCATCCCGTCGAAGACCTGATCGAGGTGCGCGACACGACGGACGTGCTGAACCTCGCGCGCAATCGCGCCGAGAACCTCGGCGTTCCGATGCCGAACGAGCGCCTCTTGCTCGCGAGCTTTCGCGATCAAGCCGTTGCGTGGGTGCACTTCTTCCTCGACGGCGCGGGCGGACGCTACCGAGAGCCGTTCTCGCGTTTCCTCGCCGCGGCGATGACCGCGCCGGTCGGACTCGTCGACTTTCGCATGGAGCTGCTCGAAGTCGAGTTCGCGCAGCTGAACCGCGACTTCTACGCGCATCTCTTCAAGGAGCACGAGCGCGTGTTCCCGGACACGAAGCTCGATTGGGACGTGCTGAAGACGCTCTTCGCCGATCGCGGACCGCCCGCGAGCGCGAGCCCCGCACCCGCCGCGACGTCTCCGCCCACGATCGAGCTCTTGCCGTCCACGTTCACGATGGCGGAGCTCGCGATCGGACCGAACGAGCTCGACGTGCGGCACGCGCGCGCGCTCGTGCAAGTGCGCAGCGGCGACTTGGAGGGCGGGCTCGCGTCGCTGCGCGCGTTGACGGCGGAAGTGCCGTTGCCGCCGCTCGACGAGCGCGTCGCGCGCGACACGCACCGCACGGCCGAGCTCGTGCGACTGCGCGACGCGTACCTCGAGCACTTGCGTGCGAGCGGCGGCACGCTCGCGACGCACTTCCAGGGCCGCGCGATCGTCTCACCCGTCGAGCGCGTCGACGGCGGCTTCGTGCACCTCGGACAGAATCCGCTCGGCATCAGCAAGATCCCGCTGTCGAGCATCCCGCCGTACGACCTCGCGAAGCACGCCGCGGACGAGCGCGAGCGCGGCGGCACGGAGCCTTGGACGCGCTTCTATCCATATGTGCTCGTGGGCGAGCACAAGTGGGAGAAGCTGCTCACCGACAAGTCGCCGGCGTCGGCGGAGCTGCGCGCAGACGCGCGCGAGTGGTATCCGACGGCGCTGCGCACCGGCGAGGTCGCGCTCTTGCTCGACGAGCTCGCGCAGTTGCCGCAGCCGCGCACGACGACCGCCGCGCTCGCCACCGCCGAGCCGATTCGCGCGATCGCGGCGGGGTACGGTGATCTGCCCGTCGTGCAGCGGCGCCTGCAGCGGTTGCGTCAGCTCGCTACGACCATCGCGCTCGCGACGTACGACGACAAGGATCCGCGCGATCTCGTGCACGGCTCGTTCCTCTCGATGGGCGACGGCCGCGTGCACATCGTCTACGAGTTCGACCAGCCCGCCGAGGCGCAGGACTTTCGCAAGGACGTGGGCTTCCTGTCCGAGTTCCGCGCGCAGCTCGACCCGACGAAGTACGACGAAGCCGCGTCGACGTGGGTCGTGCAAGGCGGCGAGTTCACCGGCTCCGGCGCCGCGTGCTACCGCCACGTGCTCGGTTTCTCCGTGCCGATGACCGTGCGCTACGACGTGCGCTTCTCGCGTCCGCCGGGCCGTTCGATGCACAGTCCCTCGTTCCTCGTCGGCATCTGCGACGACCGTGCGGGCAGCTATGTGATGCTCTCGAACTTCGGCGATCTGCTCGTCAACGATCCCGGCAATCGCTACACGCAGCGCTGCACGAACGAGGTCGCGAAGATCAAGTACGGCAAGGTGTACGCGCTCGAGATCCAGAACGACGGGACGAACGCGTCGACGTGGCTCGACGGCAAGAAGCTGTGCGAAGTGCCGAGCAAGGGCCGCACGAGCGGCGAGCTCTTCCTGTGGTTCCACACCGATCTGCGCCTCGCAGTGCAGCGGCTCGAGATCCTGTGCAAGATCGATCCGGCGGCGCTCGAAGCACGGCGCGTCGGCCACGTGCGGACGACGCTCGCGGAGTTGGGGCTCGCGGCGCGCCCGCAGGATCGGTAGCGCGACTCCGCAGCAGCTCCCTGAACCGCATTCTTCGGAACGGACGTAGCATGCCGAGGAGCGGCGGGAGGCACCGGACCGCCGGGCGCAACATGCGCTGCACAGGAGGCACCATGCAATCGAGGAACTTCTTCGGAGTCGTCATCGCGGTCGCGAGCAGCGTGTTCCAGCTCGGCTCGGTCGACACCGCGCGTGCGCAAGTCATCGGTCCAGGCGCATTCTCCGGAACGGGCGCGCACGCGCCCATCCGTCCCGTCCGGCGCCCACCGCGCTCGTCGACGATCTTCCCCGAGCTCATGCTGCGCGTCGGCCCATCGCCCGAGGCCGCAGGTGTCGGCGACTTCGACGGCAACGGTTACCTCGACCTGGCCGTGCCGAACAGCTTCGACAGCACGGTCTCGATCGTTCTCGGCGACGGCGGCGGCGCGTTCCACGTGAGTGGAATCGTCAGCACCGGCGGAGCAGCGCGACACGTCGCGGTCGGGCACTTCGACACGGACGGTGAGCTCGACCTGGCGGTCGCGTGCGGGAGTGACGGTCTCTACATCCATCGAGGCGTCGGCGACGGGACATTCGTCTTGGAGAACACCTATGTGACGGGCGGTGGTCCCGCGTGGGTATCCAGCGACGACCTCGACGGCGACGGAGACCTCGATCTGGCGGTCGCGAACTACGGCGGGAACACGATCGCGATCCTGCTCGGGAACGGCGACGCGAGCTTCGCTGCACCGGTCACATACACCGCCGGCGCGGGTCCCGGCTCGATCGCGATCGGGAAGTTGAACGGCGACTCGGTGCCGGACTTGGTGGTCGGCAACAACGAGGGCTCGCGCGTTTCCGTGCTGCTCGGCAACGGCAACGGGACCTTCGGCGCGCAGCAGCTGTTCGATTGCGGCAATACGCCGCGCGGTGTCGCGCTCGGCGACTTGAACGGCGACGGCAAGCTGGACATCGCCGTCGGCAACGCGACGGAGGGAACGGTGTCGGTGCTCCTCGGCAACGGCAACGGAACGTTCGGCGCCGACGTGAGCTACGCGACCGGCGGTACGACACAGCATGTGTCGATGGCGGACCTCGACGGTGATCTGGACCTCGATCTGGCGGTGGCCAACTTGGGAACGACGGGAGAGTCGTCGCTGCTCGTCCTGAGGAACCAGGGCAATGGCGTCATGCAGGCGCCCCAGGTTTTCGGCGCCGGAGGCAGCGGCTCCGGCACCGCGGTCGCGGACTTCGACCTCGACGGACGGCTCGATGTCGCAGTGACGGGGTACAACTTCTCGTTCTACGACCCCGGCTACCTCACGATCGTGCGCGGCAAGTTCGGAGGAACGCTGGAGGGGTACGAGGTGTCTCCCGTGGCGGGAACCGGGGGAGCGCTGGTCGACCTCGACGCCGACGGCGATCTGGATCTCGCGACCGTATTCGCAGCGCCCAGCTTCGTCCGGATCGCTCTCGGCGACGGGACGGGCAAGTTCGCGAATCTCGCCTCGTATCCGGTCGGCGCACGTCCGGTCCAGGTTGTCACCGGCTACATCGACGCGGACGCGTACCTCGATCTCGTCGTGACGAACGAGAATGCGAGCGGGCCGTCGACCGATCCGGGAACCGTCACGGTGCTGCTCGGCCAGGGAAACGGAACGTTCGCCGCGCCCACGTCAGTGGCGGTCAGCGCCGAGCCGAGCACTTCAGCCCTGGGTCACGTCGACAACGACGGCAACGCGGACCTCGCAGTGCTCGCCGGGGGCGGCTCCCTACACGTCTTCCTCGGGAACGGAGACGGCACGTTCACAGCGGTCCCGGGCGTGCCGCAGCACTTCGTGACCAGTCCACTACTCGTGCGCTTGGCGGACTTGAACGGCGACACCATCGCGGATGCGCTCGGCGTCGGCGGGCATCCCTTGCAGACCACGGTGCGCGTGCGGCTGGGGAACGGCGACGGGACGTTCGGCGCTGTGCAAGGGTTCGGGTCGATCCTCCAGTCAGGAGTCTCGGCGGACGTGGACGACATCAACGGAGACGGTGCGCTGGACGTCGCCATCGGAGGCAGCAACGGGATCATCGACGTGGTCCTCGGCAACGGTGACGGGACGTTCGGCAGCAATCTCACGTATTCCATCGGCCCGCTGCAGCTCGACGTCATGGGCATCGAGATCGGCGACGTCGATTTGGATGGGCGCGCCGACCTCGCGTTGCGATCGGGAGGCTGGACCATCCTTCGAGGACGTGGCGACGGGACGTTCCACCCGCTGCGGCAGTACTACTCCGGACCGACTCACTACTGCGCGGGGCATCTTGGAGATGTCGACCTGGACGGGGACTTGGATCTCGTCGGAGGAACGACTGCGTCGGCGTACGCGAGCTTGAACCACACGAATCCGTGAGCGGACGCTCGCCCGCAGCTCTCACCACACCGCAGCTGCAACGGCGCAACTGCCGGCGTCTGCGGCGCCGAGCTCAATCGCGCTGCTCAGCGACCTCACCAGGTCGCCTCCGGTGCGCTCAGTCGCTCGGCTTGCATCCACCGACACTTGCACCGTTTCGCTCGCGACGTGGTGAGCGATGCGGGCTACTCTCTCGCGCCCCTGCGAGCGCGAGAGCATGCGATCCCTTCTCGAAGGCCTGAATCCCGAGCAACAACGCGCCGTCACGACGACGGAAGGACCGCTGCTCGTCCTCGCCGGCGCGGGCTCGGGCAAGACGAAGGTCATCACGGTCCGCATCGCGTGGCTGCTCGCGAACGGCGTCGCTGCGGATCGCATCCTCGCGGTCACGTTCACGAACAAGGCCGCGACGGAGATGCGCGAGCGCGTCGGCCGCCTGGTCGCGAAGAAGCGCGCCGAAGAGCTGACGATCGGCACGTTCCACTGGTTCTGCGTGCGCGCGTTGCGGGAGTTCGGCAGCGCGATCGGCCTGCCGGCGCGCTTCACGATCTGCGACGCGTCCGACCAGCTCGCGGCGGTCAAGGCCGCGCTGCGCGAGCTGCGCGTCGCGGAGACGAAGATCCAGCCGTCGCTCTTGCAAGCGAAGATCTCGCTCGCGAAGAACCGCCTGCTCTCGAGCGAGAAGCTGCTCGCCGGCGCGCAGGACGATCTGGACGAGCTCGTCGGCCGCGTGTGGCAGCGCTACGAAGAACAGCTGCGCCGCACGCAGTCGCTCGACTTCGACGATCTGCTCGTGTTCACCGTGCGACTCCTGAACGAGCAGGCCGCCGTGCGCGCGAAGATGCAGGAGCGCTATCGCTACTCGATGATCGACGAGTACCAGGACACGAACGCGCCGCAGTACGAGATCGTGCGCGCGATCGCCGAGAAGCACCGCAACTTGTGCGTCGTCGGTGACGACGACCAATCGATCTACGGCTGGCGCGGCGCCGACGTGCGCAAGATCCTCGGCTTCGAGAAGGACTTCGCCGGCGCCGTCGTCGTGCGCTTGGAGACGAACTACCGCTCGACCGAGCCGATCCTCGCCGCGGCCAACAAAGTCATCGCGCACAATCCGGCACGGCACGCGAAGACGCTGCGCTCGGCGCTCGGCCCCGGCGAAGACGTGGCCGTGCAGCGTCTGGAGGACGAGAACGCGGAAGCGGACCACGTGACGCGCGGCATCCTGGAGCACGTGCGCAACGGACGCGCGCGCTTCGCCGACTTCGCGGTGCTCTTCCGCACGGCGACACAGCCGCGCGCGTTCGAAGCGCAGTTCCGCGCGCGCGCGGTGCCGTACGTCCTGGTCGGCGGCATGTCGTTCTTCGACCGCAAGGAAGTGCGCGACGTGCTGGCGTACTTGCGGCTCGTCGCGAATCCGAAGGACGAGATGTCGTTCCTGCGGATCGTCAACTGTCCGCCGCGCGGAGTTGGCAAGACGACCGTCGACAAGGCCGTCGAGTTTGCGACCGAGCACGGGATCACCGCGCTCGAGGCGTTCGAGCGCGCGAGCGAGATCGGCAGCCTGTCGCCGTCCGCCGTCGATGCCGTCGCGTCGCTGCGCACGAAGCTCGCCGAGCTCGGGGCGCGCTCGGGCCGGGCCGAGCTCGTCGTGCTCGTGCGCGCGGTGATCGACGCCGTCGACTATCGCGCCGAGGTCGATCGCGCGTATCCCGACGCGAAGACGCGCGAGGATCGCTGGTCGGCCGTCGGAGAGATCCTGAACTTCGCCGAGAACCACGCGCGCCGCACGCGCGAATCCGACCTCGGCAGTTTTCTGCAGGCGCTCACGCTGTCGTCGGAAGATCAGCGCGACGACGAGGACAAGAGCGGGCGCGACGCGGTGACCTTGATGACGCTGCACGCAGCGAAGGGGCTCGAGTTCCCGCGCGTGTACTTGGCCGGCGTCGAGGAGGGCATCCTGCCGCACGCACGCGCCGTCGCGGAAGACACGGTCGAAGAAGAGCGCCGCTTGATGTACGTGGGGATCACACGCGCACAGAAGGTCCTCACGATCACTCTCACGAAAACTCGCGCGAAGTACGGCACGCGCGTGGAGAGCATGCCGTCGCGCTTCCTGTTCGAGATGACCGGCAAGCTGCCGCCGAAGGGTTGGAAGGCGCTCGGTGCGGCGCCTTCGGCGCCGGACGAACCGGCGCCGAAGTCCGCCAAGAAGCAGCGCGCTCCGGCCGACAGCGGTGTGCCGAGGAAGAAGCGCGCGCCACGCAAGAGCGACGCGGCGCGCGGTTGACGCGCCACCTTCGTCGCTCGGGATTACCCGCATCGCGGGCACCCACGTCGTGCGCTTCAATGTCCGACTGCCTCTTTGCAGTCGGACATCCGTCATGAACCGCTCGCTCCACACGATTTGTCTGTCGCTCTTCCTGCTTCCGCTTTGGCTCGGGACCTCGCTTGGCGACGATCGCGAGAAGGGGTTCAAGGAAGCGCTCGAGCTCGTCGACCGCACGATGGGTCCCGGCCGCTGGTCACGCGCGAAGGAGATCCTGCTCACTGCGCTGAAGGAGAACGAAGGTGCGCCATTCGTGCTCTACAACGCGCTCGCGGTGAAGGACGCGATGAAGAGCTGCGCGTTCTGGCTCGCGAACGAGGCGCCCGAGCCGAAGGACTGCGTGTCGGGTGAGCTGCTCTCGTACTCCGCGTCGAAAGGGCAGATCGAGATCCGCTACCGCGACGAGCCGAACGGCCGCAAGCCGGCATCGAAGCTCGTCGGCAAGTCGCACACGCAGAGCAATCGACCGGCGCGCTTCAAGGGCTTTGGCTTCTCGGACTTCCGGGAGACCGGCACGCTGCGCTTCCATCCGGCGCAGTTCGACGGCGCGTTCACGATCGAGATCGAAGGCCGAGGCGGACTGACGTCGGGCTCCGGCTCGATGGTGCTCGTGTGCCTCGATTGGGGACGCGCGTACGTGATCGTGTTCGAAAGCGTCGGACGAGGTTCGGTCGTCGTCGGGATCGTGCGGGTCGAGAACGGAGACGCCGAGCTCTTGGCGTCTTCGGACCCGGTCGTGATTCCGAATCCGCACGATCTGAAGATCGCCGTCGCGAGCTCGTCGATCAACGTGCATTCGGGTGGCGCGAAGCTCGTCAGCGCGAGGAAGGATCCCGAGGACTGGGGCCAGTTCGCGTTCACGAAGCAGATCGGCGTGGATCAGATCACGATCCGCGGTGACATCCAGACGGCGTTCATGCAGGGTGCGATCGACGCGGCGATGCAGAAGGATCGCGCCGACTTCGAGAGCAAGTACGACCCCAAGGCCGATCTACCCGCTTGGTTCGTCGAGAAGACGGCCGCGCGCGCGGGGCATGCCGCGAGCATGTTCGTCCCGCCTGGGAAAGCGGACGCGAAGCAGGCGGAGCACATGCAGCGGCTTCAAACGCTCCTCGACAAGGAACCGCTCCTGGTGAAGGACGTGGAGGAGGAGCTCGAAAAGCTGAAAGCGATCGAAGACGCGGAGATCGTGGAGGAGACGCGTTGTTGGATCGCGAGCGTGCTGCTCGACTTGCTCGATCGGAACGACGAAGCGTTGGTGCAATGCCAGAAAGTGCGGGAGCTCGCTCCGAGTTTCGTACCAGCGCGTATCGCCGAGCTGCGCTTGCACGACGAGCGCGGTGAGCGCGACATCGCACTCGCACGCTGTCGGGAGCTGATCGCCGTGGAGCCGTTGCGTGCGGAGGGGTACGAACAGCTCGCAGGCCGCATGCTCGGCGACGAGAAGATCGACGACGCGCGCGCGGCGATCCATGCGGGCATCGACGCCGGCGTTCCGTCGGACGAGCTCGCGAGCATCGGCCGGATGCTGATGCGCTGCGAGAAGGGTCCGACTTGGCCGCGCACGTACACGTACAAGTCCGAGCACTACGACGTCAGCTCGGACATCAGTAGCCAAGTCTGCTTTCGCGCAGCGACGTTGCTCGAAAAGTACTACCAGAAGTTCAACGTGCACTTGAAGCGCATCGCGAAGGCCGACAAGCGCCGCTTCCCGGTGTACTTGTTCGCGGGCGAAGCCGGCTACCACGCGTACACGAAGGAGCTGATCGGACGGAAGGTCGAGCACACGGCCGGCTTGTACAGCCCGATCGTGAAGCAGCTCTTGATCTGGAATCTCCCGGACATGGAAGAGATGCTGCGAACGGTCCGCCACGAAGGCTTTCACCAGTACTTCGATCAGATGGTGCGGCACCATCCTCCGATCTGGTTGAACGAAGGTCTCGCGCAGTACTACGAGGGCTCGAAGCTCGTGAAAGGCGCGTGGAGCGACGGCGAGCTGCTTCCGTCGTGCGTGGAGACGCTGCGTTCGACGAAGCTCAGGCCGTTGAAAGCGTTCCTCTGGATGAAGCCGCGCGCGTTCCAGGACGCGGCGACGATGAGCCTGAACTACGCCGAAGCGTGGGCGTTCGTGCACCTCCTACTGAACGGCACGCCCGAGCACCGGCGGCGTTTCGACGCGTTGATGGACGGTCTCGTCGGCGGGATGGATGCGGAGGCGGCGCTGGAGAAGGCGTTCGGCGACGCCGACTTTGCCGAGCTCGAAGCCGATCTCGCACGCTACATCCGCGAGAAGCTGCTCTGACAGACGCGATCTACTTCGGCGTCGCGATGCGTCGCGCGCGCAACTGCCCGCACGCGCCTTCGACGTCCTGTCCCGCCGAGCGCCGCAGCTTCGCGAGCACGCCGCTCCGATGGACGCGCCGCACGATCTCTCGCGCGCGGTCGAGGCTCGGGCGTGCGTAGGCGAGTCCGTCGACCGTGTTGTACGGGATGAAGTTGAGCACACCGCGCCGACCCTGCAGGAGCTCGATCGCGCGCGCGATGTCCGCCTCGCCGTCATTGACGCCCTCGAGCAGCGTCCACTGGTATTGGATCGGATGCCCCGTGCGGCGCGCGTAGTCGTCGGCGAGAGCCACGAGCTCGTCCGGCGCGACGCGCGCGGCCTTGGGCAAGAGTTCGGCGCGCAACTGCGCGTTCGTCGTGTGCAGCGAGAGCGCGATCGCGGGCTTCACGTCGTGCGCGGCGAGGCGCGCGAACAGCTCGCGGTCGCCGACGGTCGAGAACACGAGGTCCTTGTGACCGAATCCGCCGTTCCCGCCGAGCACGGAGAGCGCTTCGAGCACGGCGGGCAGATTGTGCGACGGCTCGCCCATGCCCATGAACACGACGCGCCGCAGCGGCCGGCGCTGCCGCGCGAGCGCGACCTGCGCGAGGATCTCGCCGCTCGAGAGCTGGCGCACGAGACCTGCCTTGCCCGTCTCGCAGAACAAGCAGCCGACCGCGCAGCCGACTTGCGTCGACACGCACACGCCCTCGCGCAGGAGGAGCACGCTCTCGACCAACTCGCCGTCGATCAACGCGAGCACGAGCCGCTCCGACCCGTCGTCGCCGGGATGTGCGGACGCGATGCGCGCGAGGGCACCGAGCTCGGCTTGGATGCGTTCGAGCCGCGCGACGATGCGCTCCGGGAGCGGCGACTCGCGGAAGTCGCGCGGCAGTCCGAGCGGGCGTCCGCGGATCCACGCTTTCAACAGGCGGTCGACGTGGACGGGCTTCGCGCCGTCGGACAGCAAGCTCGCGGTGATCGCGCGCAGGTGGCGGCAGGTGGGGGACGCGACGTGCGAGCTCATGCGTGTGATCAGTTCGCGATTCTAGCCCGCATCTCTCACCACATCCTGCTGCGGTCGCGCCAACTCGCACGGAGCTGCGTTGTTGGATCCGAATCGATCCTCGCTGACCCCACAGGAGAGCTGCGGTCGATTCCGATGCAACGCCTTGCTCCGCACGAGTTGGCACGACCTCGCGACGGACGTGGTGAGAGATGCGGGCTCGCGGTGGGCGCAGACGAGGATCGACGAGACGTTCTCGTCGCTTCGTCCGACGCGGCGCGTGCGCTGGTGGCGGCTCGTCGGCGGGCTAAGAGCCTCTAACAGAATGAGCCGGCGCATCGCGGGCAGCAGCGAGTCGAGGCGAGCAAGACGGGTAAGCCCTGGTGCGCGCAGCGCATCGAAGCGCGCCAACAGCGCGCTTCGAAGGGGATCCCGACGAAGCGTATTGCGCCGCAATACGCAGAGGAGGCGCAACGCCGCGAGCCCGGCTCGCGGCTGCCTGCGATGCGGCGACGCATTCTGTTAGGGGCTCTAACGCTTCTTCAACCGTCCGACGACTTCGACGCGCACGGGAACCGCTTTCACTTGCGTCGGCAACTGCACGCCTTTCTTCGGCGCCTCGGTGAAGTTCACCTTCAATCCGTAGCCGCCGTCGACGCGCGTGATCCCGACGCCGCTCACCTGACCGAGCTTGCCGAAGACTTCCAAGGCCTTCGCCTTCGCGGCGCGCGCTTCCTCGATCGTCTTGCCTGCCATGGCGACGTCAGTATACGAGCTCCACTTTCATGCGGCTGAGGACGGTGTGCAGGGGATTGGCGTAGGTGAGCCCCTTTCCGTTCGCACCGCCGACGTCGCCGCCCGCGAAGAGGAGCGCGACTCCACGGCGGTCCGCGTCGATGATCAACGATCCGCTGTCGCCGCCGTCGCTGAACGCGTGCGCGCCGCGGCCCTCGATCTCGATCTGGTCGTCGAAGCGCAGGTCGCCGATGTCGTACTCGATGACGAGGTTGTCGAGCTCGAACGCCGTGACTCGACCGCGCGTCACGCCCGTGGTGCGACCGACCTTCGCGACGACGTCCCCTTCGTCGATCGTGACGTCGCCCACGCCGGCCAGCTTCCCGAGGCCGGTGAGGCGACCGACATCGCACTTCACGGCGGTGGCGATGGTCGCGGTCGCGCAGTCGACGAAGTTTGCACCGGTGCGCTTGAGCTTCACGAACTCCGCGAGCTTCCCGACCACGTCTTTCGGCTTCTTGCCGCCGTCCAGATCACCGGGCTGCAGGATCGCGTCGCCGCGCTTCGCGATGTTCTCGTTCGCCAGCACGTGGTTGTTGGAGAGCATGAGCAGCGCGTCGCTGCCCGCGCGCTTCACGAAGCAACCGAGCGTCCCGGCGGTGATCAAGTAGTGCCCGACCGAGCATCCGGGCCGCATCGGGCGTGTGCGCTTCATGTGCCACGGCACGGCCTTCTTGCGGAGTCGACCGACGTAGCGGATATCGACCTCGCCCTTGGCCTGCTTGCGGATGCGTTCGATGAGTTCGCTGTCTTCCAAGCCGCGCCGCTGGATGCGGACGGCGAGCTGGAAGTCGCGCTTGCTTCGCCTGGATACGCCCAGCGAGAGCGTCACCGGCTTGGGCGAGAGCGCCGTTCGCGCGCCGGCGGCGCGGTGGAGCACGGTTCGGACGGTGATTGCGCTTTCGGCGCGAGCGACGACGGATCGACCGAGGCTCTTCTTCAGTTCACGAACGGAGTCGAGTCGCATGATCGGTTCCTATGGGAAGGCCCGCTGTTGACCAGGGCGCAGGTGTGTCGAATTGACGGCAGAGCGGGCACGCACGCCCTGCGGACACGTCAGGGGCGTTGGCGTTCGATGCGAACGCGCCGGACGCTCGCTCGAGCCGCGCCGCGGCAGGTGCTCACGCGCCACTCCAGTGTTGCGCGACGGCGTGTCCGGCCCAGCCGGCGGCGAAGCACGCGCACAGCATCAGCGCGACGTACCCGCCGGCGAGCGCCCAGTCGCCGCGCTGCGCGTACGACACCGCCTCGAAGTTGAACGCCGAGTACGTCGTGAACCCGCCGAGCACGCCGGTGACGAGCGCGACACGCATCGTCGGCGTCAGCCAGTCGCTCGATGCCGAGAGGTGCATCGAGAGGCCGATCGCGAAGCTACCGGCGACGTTGACGGCGAGCGTGCCCAACGGAAAGCGTGCGCCGAAGCGTTCCAGCGTCCACAGCGAGACGAGATAGCGCGCACCCGATCCCGCCGCGCCGCCGACACACACCCACAGGAACCGCTCCATGCGCTCGACTATTGCGCGGCGCTGCGCACGCGCAGCTTGTCGGCGTCGGAAAGCGTGCTCGCGTCGGCGCGCGCGACGATCGCGCGCGCGGTTTCGTCGTCGGGCACGCGCTTCACGCGCTGCAACAGGAGCTCGTAGGTCTCGACGCGCGGCTCGAATGCGAGCAGCTGATCGATCAGCGCGCTCGCCACGTCGCGCCGGCCGGTCGCGAGCGACGCTTCGACCGAGAACGCGCCGGTCGAGCGCGTGCGCGCACCGAGCTTGGCGAGCGATGCGGGCAACGCGGTGCCGCTCTGTCCTTCGGGCATGAGCTTGCGCCGACGCGTCTCGTTGCGCTGCACGAGCTTCGCGAACTCCTCCTGCGGCACGAAGCCGAACTCGAACACGTCCGCGTAGCGGCGCGCTTCGACGAGCGGCTCGAGCGTGTGCACGCTGAGCTTCTTGCGCATCGCGTTGCGCGCCGGATCCTCGCCGCGCAGGCGATCCGACAGCGCGAGCAAGGGCGTCGCGTCGCCGAAGCCGAGGTGGATCGCGACGCAATCCTGGAGCAACGTGTCGAGCACGTGTCCCGCGACGATGCGGTCGGCCGCCTTCTGCGCGCGCTCGAGGAGCGTCGCGTTGGCCGCGGGAAACTGCGCGCCGAGCGCGCGCACGTCCGTCAGCAGAAACGTCACGCGCACCGGCGCGAAGCGTGGATCGAAGTCGAGCGCGTTGTCCCAGCACCACATGTAGTGCCCGAGCGCCGCCTCGTGCTCGGCGCGAACGGCGCAGGCCTTGCCCGCGTTCAGGCGGCGCAGCGGCTCCTCCTCGAAGCCTTGGATCTCGCGGTCGGCGCGCGCGAGGGCATCCGCACGCTCGAGCGCCGCGCGCGCGCGTTGCACGAACTCCCTCGGCGGCAGGTAGCCGTGCAGCTCGGCGATCGGCAGCGCGTCGGCGGACAAGAACTGGATCGTCGGATAGCTGCGGATGTTGAAGCGTCGGGCGAGCGGAAGGTCGAGTTCGGCGTCGACCTTGAGCGCGATCACGTTGTCCCGCATCCACGTGCGCACCTGCTCGTTCGGCCACGTGTCGCGGTCGAGGCGCTTGCACGGCCCGCACCACGTCGTGAAGAAGTCGATCATCACGACCTTGCGCTCGCTCCGCGCGGCCTCGAGCGCGTCGGTGAGCACGAGGTCGCGAAACCCGTCGTGCGTCGCGGCCGGAACCACCGCGGGCGGTTCCTCGTGGCGGGCGGACGGTGCGCTCGGCGGAACGAGTCCGGACAGCGTGAACAGGAACGTCGAGATCCACATCGTTCCGTCACGGTACGGCGCGACCCCGAATCACGCCACGCGCCGCGACATGTGGTCGCGGAGCGGCGACCGAATCAGGGCCGCAGCTCGACGGCGGTGCCCTCGAGCGCGACGTGGAACACGCGATCGATGTCGGCTTGCAACATGCGCACGCAGCCGTGGGAGGCGGGGCGCTCGATCCAGTTCGCGGGCACGTCGCCCGTGAAGCCGTGCAGACCGATGCCGCTCTTGCCGATGCCTTCGCTGTCGAGAGCGATCCAATAGCCGCCCAAGATGTTGCGCGGGTCGTTCGGCGCGAAGACCTGGCGCGTGTCGGGATCGGTCCACTCCGGATTGCGCACGCGCTTCGTGATGCGCGTGGAGCCCGCGGGGGTCGGCGATTGCGCGGCACCGAGACCGACGGGCACTTGCGCGACGAGCACGCGCGTCCCGTCCGCGGCTGCGCGCCACAGGCGCATGCGATACGCGCTCTCGTCGACCACGATCGAGAGCTTCGCCGTCGACAGATCCAGCACTTTGAGCTTCGCGCCGGCGGCGACACGGCGTTCGTCGTAGCCGTCGTTCAGGTAACGCAGCATGCCCGCGCCGATCCTGCGGCGCTCGGCGATGCGGCCGGGGAGCTCACCGCTCTTCACTACGTCGACCGCGAGTCCGAGCCGCTCCATCCCCGGCAGCCGCTCGGGACCGAAGAACGCGCGGCGGCAATAGGGCTCGAGCGTGTCGCCGAGCAGCATCGACTCGCGCTCGTCGAGTGCGGGCAGCGCGCGGCTCGCTTCCAGGATCAGCGGGACGACGGCGGCCGCGTCGCGGTTCGCGGCGGCGAAGGCTGCCGCGAGGTCGGCTTTCGCGGGCGGGGATTGCGGCGGCGCGGCGTGAGCGAGGATCGTGAGTAGGAACGAGATCATGAGAAGTGGGCGAGCGGCCTACTCCAATGAATGCGCGCGGCGAATCCAAGCGGCAGTCTCGTGGAACGCGCGCAAGCAGCGCCATTTTTTCCGGCGTAGCCCCGCCGTTCGACGCGCGCGTGCGGTCCGAACGACGAGTCGGCGTGGGAACTAGCGCCTGCTCATGCGCAAGGTTCGCGCGCGATCGTCCGATGAAGGCGTGTACCCAGACCGAGGCCGGCATACGGCCTCCGCGTAGGAGACTGCGTCCATGAGGCTTCAGACCGCTGCCTTGTTCCTTTCGATCCCGGCTCTCGGGGCCTGCGCCTCGACTCCGACTCGCTCGTCCTTGTCGTTACACGAACAGGGCGTGCACGCGGATGAGCCGAACGACGACACCGTCGTGAACGTCAACGTGTACGTCGGGCAGCGCATGGTCGACGAAGACGACTGGGAGCCGGTCGAGGACCAGATGGTGATCGGCGTCGAGGTCGACCAGTTCGATCGCAACGAGAGCTTCGGTTGGGAAGCGGCGATCTTCTACGCGTCGGACGACGGCACGAACTTCGGCGGCAACGTCGACGCGAGCACGACCGAGTTCGCGTTTGGCATCCGCAAGACGCTCTTCACGTCGTCACGCTTCCGCCCTTACATCGGCGTGGGCCTCGCGGGCATCCGCGCGGAGATCGATGACGCCGCTGGAGTCGACCAAGACCATACGGCGGGCGTGTACGCGCACGGCGGCGTGTACTGGGAGCTCGGCCAGAACTTCCACTTGGGCGTCGACGTGCGCACGGTGTTCGGCACCGACGTGGCGCTCAATGCCACCGACACGGACGTCGACTACGTGCAGGGCGCCGTGTTCGGCGGCCTCGCGTTCTGACCCGCGACACACGTCCACGCGGCACTTCGCTACGCGCGCGCTGAAAGTCCGCGCCGCGCGCCGAACTCGCTGAGGGCTCGGCTCGCCGCCGCGTGCGCGGGGGTGGCGCATCCGGCGCGAGGCACTTACTTTGGCGCGGTGAAGCGTTGCTTCGTGTCCGCAATCGCGCTCGTGGTCGCGCTCAGCTCCGGCTGCGCGAGCTCGCGCTGGTACGACTACCGCTTCGCACCGGCCCCCATCGAAGTCGAGGTCGCGGCCGCAGCGATGACCGGCACGCAGGTTCGGACCCTCGTGTCCGTGCTCGGCATCGCGCGCGAGAGCGCGGCGGGTCGCGATCAAGCGGAGATCCGCATGCGACTCGAGAACTTGGGCACCGTTCCTGCGACGCTCGTCGAGAGCGGATTGTCGCTCGTCTCGGCGGACCTGCAGTCGTTCGGCCCAGGCGAGCTCGTGCAATCCGTTGACACGCCCAGTGCGCTGACGGTACCGCCCGGCGGTCACGCGGTGTTCGACGTGCACTTCGCGCTCCCGGGCGGCCAGAAGCCGTCGAAGCTCGACCTGTCCGGTTTGAACCTGCGCTGGACGCTCGATTTCGCGGGCACGAGCGTGACCACCGGCGCGACGTTCCAGCTTCAGTACTTCGAGGTCTACGACCCGTGGTATCCGCGCTGGAGTGTCGGCGTCGGCTACGTGCACCACTGACGTCGGGCGCGCACGGCCTTGACACACGCGTGTCTGGCTGTACTATGTGAGCTAGTACAGTTCAGCAAGGCCCCCCGTGCTCCTGCGCATCGATCCCCAGAGTCCCGAGCCGATCTTCGAGCAGATCGTCTTCCAGGTGAAAGCGCACGTCGCCCGCGGCGTGCTGAAGCCCGGTGATCGATTGCCGTCGGTGCGCGAGCTCGCGAAAGAGCTCGCGATCAACCCGAACACCGTGGCGCGCGCGTACGAAGCGCTCGAGAGCCGCGGCGTGATCGTCCGTCGTCAAGGCGCGGGCTGCTTCGTCACCGGCAACACGAGCGCGCTGAAGCTCGAGAGCCGCAAGAAGAAGCTCGACTTGGAGCTGTACCGACTGGTGACCGAGGCGTTCCACCTCGGTTTCGGACCGGACGATGTGCGAGCGGCGCTCGAGCGAGCGCTGCGCGAATCCACCCGCAAGTTGGAGTCGAAGTCATGAGCGATGCAATTCGATTCGACGACGTGCACCGGCGCTTCGGCGCGAAGCCGGTGCTCTCCGGACTCTCGTTCGGTGTGCGACCGGGCGAGATCTACGCGCTGCTCGGACGCAACGGAGCCGGCAAGACGACCGCACTGTCGATCTTGCTCGGCTTCCTGCAACCGATGAGCGGTACGAGCTCGATCCTCGGCACGCCGAGCGGCGCACTCACGCCGGACGTGCGGCTGAAGGTCGGTCTCGTGACCGAAGGCCACCGCATGTACAGCTGGATGAAGGTGCGTCAAGCCATCGAGTTCGAGGCGGGCACGCGCGCGAACTTCGACCGGCGCTACGCGGAAGACGCGCTCGAGCGGCTGCGCATCTCGCCGAAGCAGTGGATCTTCCGCCTGTCGCGCGGTCAGCTCGCGCAGCTGTCGCTCGTATTCGCGCTGGCCGGCGATCCCGAGGTGCTCGTGCTCGACGACCCGGCGATGGGGCTCGATCCCGTCATGCGGCGCGAGTTCCTCGGCGCGATGATCGAGCTGCTCGGCCGCGAAGGCCGCAGCGTGCTGTTCTCGTCGCACATCCTGGCCGACGTCGAACGTGTCGCAGATCGCATCGGCATCCTGCACGGTGGTCGTTTGATCGTCGACGCGCGTCTCGACGAGATCAAGGAGCGCGTGCAGAAGCGCTTCGTGCAGACCGCACTCGAGCCCGACGAGATCGCGCGCCACGTGCCTGGCGTGCTGCGCGCGCGACGCGTGCGCAACGGCATCGATCTGACGCTCCTCGACGTCGGACCCGAGCGCGAGGCCGCGCTGCAGGAAGCGTGCAGCGCGACGTCCGATCCGAGCGTGCCGACGCTCGAAGAGCTGTTCATCGAGCTGACGGGACAGGAGACGCTGCCGCCGCTGTCGCCGGGCGCGCGAGGTGCCGCGTGAGAACCCTGATCAAGAAGGAAGCGATCGAGCTCGCGATCCCGTTCGCGCTCCTGCTCCTGCTCGTCTGCGCGCTGTGGATCGGCGTGTACCGTCCTCAAGACGTGCTGTGGGCCCCGAACCCGGACCCGGTGATCGCGGTGCTCTGCGCGGGCGGCATCGGCGGATTCCTGCTCGCGCTGTTCCAGTTCTACGCGGAGCGCATCACCCGCACGCACGGCTACCTCGTGCACCGCGGCGCGCGAGCGATGGACGTCTTCGCGTCGAAGGCGATCGTCGGTCTCGTTGCGACGTACGCGCTCGCGTGCGTTCCGCCGCTCGTCTTCGCCGCCTGGCAAGCCGTGTTCTCACCCTTCGCCGCGACGATCCAGTGGGAGCGCGTGGCGGAGTTCGCGTGGATCGGCACGTTCGGGATATGCGGCTATGCGGCCGGCGCGGCGTGCGCGCAGCTGCGACGCAATGCCGTGAACGAGATCTGCTTCGGCGTCGCCGCCGGCCTCACGTTCGCGTTCTTCGCGCACGTCAGCGCGATTGGAACGGTCGAGAGCTCGCCGGCGATCCGTTATGTGCTGATTCAACTCGTCGTCGCCGCGGCTTCGCTCGCCGTCGCGTACCGCTTGTTCGCTCGGCCCGTCGATCGCGATCTGCCGCTCCCGCGCGGAATCGGCGCGATCGTCGGTGTGAGCGGGATCGTCCTCGTGGTCGGCCCGGTCCTCGTTGGGAACGCGCTCACGCAAGAAAACATGCAGCGCTCGCTGCGAGACGAACGTCCGGTAGTTCTGCGCGAGCGCGCGACCGCCCGCTTCCTCGCCGTGCGCGACCAAGGCGAACGCCAGTACGCGGAGATCGACGCGCACGGCGAGGTCGTTCTCGGCGCGCCGCTCATGAGCGGGGACGCGATCTGGGGGCGATCCGAATCGCACGAGAGAATCTCGCTCCCGCGCTTCCGTCCCGAGGAACTTGACCCGCGGAACGAGCGGCTTCGCGTCGCCGCGTCATCGTTCAACGGACGCTGGCACGCGCACGACTTCGGTGCGATCGGCGCGACGTTCTTCCGCGCCGACAACGGCGGTTTCGACTTGCGCGGGTACTTCGATCCGCACGACGGCGTCATGCGTCTCTTCTTCGAGCCGCGCCCGCCGTGGTCGCGCGAGATCTCCGTACCGGGGTTCTCGCTCGCGAGCGATCGCCCCTTCGTTGTCACGCTGCGTCGGCCCGACGCGCCCGGTCGCTTCTCGGCATCGACCGTCAGCGTCGACGCAACGCGTGCTGGGATGGAGTCGCAGAACGTGTGTCTCTTCGATCCAGCGGACGGAACGCTGTGGGAGATCGATCCGTTCGATCGAGCCGCACCCGTTCGCGCGCTCGCGCTGCCCGGCGGCGATCGCGTCCTCGATGTCGCGGTCACCCGTCTGCCGCGCGCCGGCGAAGTCGTCGTCGGCGAGCGCGGCTCGTACGGATGGGACGGTCACGCGCTGGCGCCGCTCGCAACGGTCCAAACGTCGACCA
>JBJXHG010000146.1:0-46165 GCA_046160865.1 Planctomycetota bacterium
CGCGCCAGCCGAGCCAGATCGTGACCCCGACCGCGACGATGGCCGCCGCCGCGATCGCGATCCGCCGGCCGGTGCGCGCTTTCGCGGGCGGGACGAGCGCACTGTCCGTCACGCGCTTGAAATGGCGCAGGTCCGCGGCGAGATCGTTCATCGTCTGAAAGCGCTCGCCGGGCTCTTTGCGCAAAGCCTTCGCGACACACGCGACGAACTCCGCGGGCAGGTCCGCGCGCAGTCGGCCGAGCGCATCGGGCTCGCGGTGGATCACCGCGTCCATCACCTCCATCACGTTCGCGCCGCGAAATGCCGCGCGCCCCGCGGCCATCTCGTAGAGCAAGCTGCCGAAAGAAAAGATGTCGCTGCGCGCGTCGATCTTCTTGCCAAGCGCCTGCTCCGGCGACATCGCGCCCGGAGTGCCGAAGATCGCGCCTTGCATCGTCAGCGTCGTGGTCTGCTTCGACTGCGGCGCGTTCGAACCCTCGTGCAGGATCTTCGCCAGGCCGAAGTCGAGCAGCTTGGCGTGACCGCGCTGCGTGATCATCACGTTGGGCGCCTTCAAGTCGCGGTGCACGATGCCGCGCTCGTGCGCGTAGGCGATCGCGTCGGCGAGCGGCAACGCGAGGTCGACGATCTCCGCGAGCGCGAGCTCTCGCTCGGCGATGTGATCCTGGAGAGTGCGTCCTTCGACCAGCTCGAAGGCGATGAAGTCGCGGCCGTCGAACTCGCCGACCTCGAAGATCTGCGTGATGTTCGGGTGGTTGAGCTGCGCGACGGCGCGCGCCTCGCGCAGGAAGCGCGCGCGACGCTCGGGATTCGTGCGCAGCTCCTCGGGCAAGAGCTTGATCGCGACCTTGCGCTCGAGGCGCGAGTCGCTGGCGAGGTGCACCTCCCCCATGCCGCCCTGGCCGAGCTTGCCGAGCAGGGTGTAGGGACCCAGCCGCTGCTCGGGTGTCGCGGGCTCCATCGGTATCACGGTAGCGGAGCGCGGTCTGCCGCGGCTAGCACCCACGCGCCCTCGCGCGCAGCGCGGTCTGCCGCGCGCAGCGCATTAAACGGCGGGGACCCGTTGCAGCTGCTTGCGCTGACTGGACCTCTGCGGATTGCCGTTGCTGCTCGATTGCCTTGGCGCCGATGCGACAGCGGGTTCCGGTCGCCTGGTTGTCGAACCGAACGCTGTCGCATCCGCGCAACGGGCAGTCGTCACCACAAGCGAGATGCACGACCCAGTCAGCGCGCGCAGTCGACAAGGGTCCCCGCCGTTTAAAGCGCTGCGCGCGGCAGACCGCGCTACGCGCAAGGGGCGCTCCGCGTGCAAGGCACGCGGAGCGCAATTTCCGAGAACCCGCGACAGATCCGCGCCGGAGTTGCTCTTGGGGCCTCAGCGGCGGACGAGGTCCTGCCATCCATGCAGCGGATCGCGCGCCGCGCTGCACCCTGCGCAACACCCAGACGCAAGAGAACACAACATGCAATCATCGAAGAGAGTCTTGATCGCCATCGGATTCATCGGAGCCGCGGTCGCGTTCCAGTTCCTACCGGAGGCCGTCGTTCACGCACAGGGGAACGGGAATGGCGCGACGAAGGACGTCGTCGTCGTGAACAGTGCCCTCAGCCCGGTGCCGGTCACCGGACAGCTCACCGTCACGGGCACGACCACGATCGCCGGCAACGTCCAGGCCTCGCAGCAGGGTTCGTGGTCCGTCGGCCAGAGCGGACCTTGGACCGTCAAGATCGATCCCGCGCAGAACGCGGTCGCGGTCGCGTCGACGCCCGCGTTCTTCCACGACACGGGCTTCGGCGGGATGAACGACGGCGGAGTCGTCGAAATCGGGCCGTTCGACATGAGCGCGGTGAGCAACCTGCGCGTCAGCGGCCGCGCCGTGAACGGCGACATCATCGTCCAGCTCATGCAGATCGTGGAGCCCGCGTTCCCGATCCTGCTCGACCAATTCACCATCGCGGGCGAGGACGGCTCGATATCGGCTACGCGCGTCTACCCGGTTCCAGGGCGCAACGTGCTCGTGCGCTTGACGGAGAGCGGCCCCGGCGGCTCGAACTATCACATCGTGCTGTCGGGCCGGTAGGCGCCCGCGCGCGCAAGGCGTGCCCGCGTGCGGCGCGTTCTCGCGTCGCACGCGGGCGCTACGCATGCAAGGTTCGCTCGGTGCGGGCGCGATGGGCGAGGTGTATCGCGCCCGCGACCCGAAGCTCGGTCGCGAGGTCGCGATCAGGGTGCTGCGGAGTTGCCGCGAGTTCGCGCGCGCTTCACCACTGGCGAACGCCTTTTCAGCGCGCCTGCGCGGCGCGGCCCGTCACGAGCAGATTCCGCTTGGGAATCGAGAACACGAACGCGGTGACAGCGCTGGCCGACAAGCGCGAGTCGGCGCCGTAGCCCGTGTTGTCGCGGTTGGGCTGGTAATAGAACGTGCCGTCGGCGCACTGCGCGAGCGTGAACCACCAGCGATTGGCGTCCATCAGGCGGCGAAAGTTGTCCGGGTCGATGTGCGCTGCCAGTGCGGCGTAGCCCATGCCCATGATCGGTGAGGCGTGGGTGTCCGGGAAGCTCTGCGGATGCTCGCCGATCACGAGCGAGTGCTTGAGAGCGCGCGCTTTGAGAGCCGCGTCCGGCCACGGGTGCAGGTAGAGCGCGATCGCCGTCGCGCCGGTGCGCCCCATGTCGGCCCAGTCCGTGTCGCCGGCGACATCGTCGGTGTACCAGACGTAACCGTTCGATCCAGCGCCGCGCGCGAGGAACGCCGTCGCGGCGTCGAGTCGCTCCCGGTCGATCTTCACTCCGCAGTGGTGCATCAACGCCAACGCGAGCGCACCTTGCCCCGTCAGCATCGCGATCGGGCCGTAGCCTTCGAAGCCGGGGTTATGTCCCCAGCCTCCGTGCTGTTGGCGCGCGTCGGTGGGGTAGCTGTCGGGGTGCGATTCCTTCACCAGCGGATTGACCTGCGCGAGCGACATGTACTGCGACGACATCAAGAAGTCGCGCACCTGCTCGAGCTCAGAGTGGACCCAACTCGCGCGCGTCGCGGCGAAGAACTCGCTGAGCACGATCGCGGCCGACATGTAGCGCCAGTTGATCAGATCGTCCTTGTCGCTGGCCGCGGTCGTGCGCGCGTGGAAGCGTGCGTTGCGCTCGGCGGCAGCCAGGTGCGGACGTCCGCCGCTGGCGAGCAGCGCGAGCGGCGCGAAGGTGTCCAGCACGGGGTCGCCGAACGACCCATCAGAACGTTGCGCGGAGAGCAAGAAGCTCAACAGCTCGTCCAAAATCCTCTCGCTCTTCTTGCACTTGGTCGGGAACTCCGCCGAGAAAGCGCCGTAATTCGAACCGAGCTCGAGCGTGACTTTGAGCGACTTGCCATCGCGCTGGAGCGCCAGCGCCACGCGGCCTGGATTCTCTCCGGTCTCGCACGCTTCGAGCGCGTTTGCAAAGTCGAGCAGCGGTCCAGCCGGTCCGAAGACCTCCATCCCGTAGCCGTTGCGGTGCGGAGTCTCGAAGCGCCGGCCCGCAGCTCCGATGATGTGATCGCCCAGCTTCACGCGGCCGTGCGCGGGCGAGTCTTTGTGCACATGGCGCACGACCAAGTGAGTCGGCGCGGACTCGACGAGCTCGACACGAAGCCCGGTCCGTCCAAGGTTGTAGAACCAGCCGGGGACCTCGGCATCAGGGCCCTCAGAGGCGCGCTGATTCCAGGGGTTGCCGCTCGAGTCGTAGTGGACTTGCGCGACGACCGGCGCAAGCGGCGCCGCGAGCACGATCGCGACCAACGCACGCCAAGTGGGGTGGGAAAGCTGCGCAGCGCACATGCCGCGACCGTAGCACAGAAAGCGCGCGGCGTGTCCGCGCGCTTCCAGTGCTCGATCGCTGTGGCAGACTTCACGGCGATCACTCGACGAGCTTGCGCAGCCCCGTGCCGTCGCTGTTGCTGACGTAGACCGCGTTCTTGCGGAAGCCCGAGGCCACGAACGCGAGACGCCGCCCGTCGGGCGATTGCCGCGCGATGTGAGCACGCGTGGTCAGCACGATCGACGCGCCGTTCTCGGGGTCGAAGACGATCAGTGCGCCGTCGTCCGCGCCCTTCTCCGAGCGCTTGAACAAGAGCCGCCCATCGCGAGAGAAGGCGGGATAGATGTTGTGGTGCTCGCCGCGCGTCACGCACTCCAGGTCCGTGCCGTCGGGCCGCACTGTGTAGATCTGGTCGAGGCCGTCGCCGACTTCGCGATAGAAGCAGATCCGCGTGCCGTCGAAGTTCCACTCGGGGTTGTAGTCGGCGGCGTCGGCGTGAGTGATCTGCTGCACGTCGGAGCCGTCCGGCCGCATGGTGTAGATGCGCCGTTTGCCGTGCCGATTGGAACAGAACGCGATGCGATCGCCAGCGGGCGACCACGCCGGCATCAGGTCGTCGGACGGTTCGTCGGTCAACCTGCGGCGCTCCGAACCGTCGAGCGCGGACGTGTACAAGTCGCGGTTGTTCTCCCGCAGCAGCGCGAACACGATGCGCTCGCCATCCGGCGCAAAGCTCGCCGACATCACATCCTCGAGGGTCTGAGCGATCTGGCCGTTCTCTGCATCGACGAGGAGCGTCCGACGCACGGTCGGCCGGTCGCCGTCGAAACCGTAGAACCCATAACAGGCGAGCCAGCGGCTGTCCGGCGACCAGGCCACCTGCTGGCAGGCGCCGCTGCCGGCCGGGTCCGGTATTGCGCCGATGGGTCCGATCAGATCGCGCCGAGCCGGCGTGGTGGCCGTCGTTTCGCAGCCCGACACGAGCAGCACGGCGCCGAGCACGGCCGTGGTGAGAATGGAGTGAAGCGTGGGATCCTCCTGGGTTCTTGCTGTGCGCCGTCGCGCGCCGGAACGTCCGGTTGCGCGCGAGGACTGGTTCGCGGCGAAGTCGACGGATGCGGGATGCGAGGCGGGGCTCGAGTTCGAGAGTGCTGACCATCCCGAATCCGCGGACATTTTGCGAGCCCGAGGGCGGCCTGCTGACCGCGACCGAACACGGCTCTGACAGCGGGCCTCCCGCTTCGTCATTCAGCAGGCTCAGTCTCCGCGAGCTGCAGCAGTTGAGCCACGGCGACGAGTCTGTTCGTCAGGTCGACGCGCTGCGTGGTCAGGCTTCGATCAGTGCGATCAGGCGCTCGACCGCCTCCGCGACGAAGGCGGGGTCCTCGGCGCCCAAGTCGCGCTCGACGACCTCGATGGTGTCGGGTACCGCCGCGCGCAGGGCCGCGAAGAACGCCCGGTCGCCCGCGGCGTCGCGCAGGGCTCCGTCCTCGACGCCGTAACGGCTCGTTCCGCGCAGCGGCAACATCAGGCAGGCGCGGCCGCGCGTGTGCTGCAAGCGGCGGCCGATTTCGCGCGCGAGAGCCACCAGCTCTGCTGCGTTCAGACGCGGAGCGAGGATCACAGGGTTGTGGAAGACGTACAAGTGATCGCGCCAGGCCGCGGGCACTTCGTTGGGCGGCACGAGCAGTCCAATGTGCTCGAGCCCTCCCGGACAAAGCACCTGCGGCAGTCCCAAATCGCCGGCGACGGTCAGCCGTTGCGCGTCCGCCGCGCGCAGTCCGTGGTACATCTCGTCGGCGAGTTCGCCCATCGCGTAGTCGAAGACCGCGCCGATCACGCCGTCGCGCATGAGTTGCTCCATGGCGCGTCCGCCCGAGCCGACGGCGTGGAACACGACGACCTCGTAGCCGCGTTCGTGAAATAGGCGCACCGCCTGCAACGCGCCCTCGGTGAGCACACCCAAGTTGCTCATGCCGATCACCGGCTTGCCGTTCGACGCGGCCTCGAGTGACACGGGGCTCGAGGCCATGCCGAACGCTGCCGCGGCGGCGTTGGCCAGGATCTTCCGAGTCAACGGATTGAGGCCGAGGATGTCGCTGACGGAGAACATCATGGTCACGTCCTTGATGCCCACGAAGGGCGCGACGTCGCCCGACGCAACCGTCGAGACCATGACCTTGGGAAAGCCGTAGGGCAGGGCCTGCATGACTTGACAGCAGTTGGGCGTGCCCTGCGTGCCGCCCAGTCCGACCACGGCGTGCACGCGACCCTCGGTCACGGCGCGTAGCAGGAGCGCCGTCGCGCCCGCGACCATCACCGGCGACGCGAACTGGCGCGTCGGACTGGCGAGAAGCGCGGCGAGAGACTGGCCGCCGGCCGCCGCAACCTGCTCGCGCGTGACGTCGGCGCGCACGCCCGGCTGTCCGAGCACACCGATGTCGATCAGCAGCGCCGCGCCGCCCAGGGCCTCGACTTGCTCGCGCACCCAGGCGGCTTCAGGCCCCTTGGTGTCGAGCGTGCACAGGATCGCGACGGTCTTGCGCATGCGGCTAGCGTCCGTCGCGGAACTTCAGTGCGGCGAACTCCAGGGCCGCGGCGCGCACCGCGCGCTCGATCGGCAGGCGCTCGGTGGAAGAGCCGGTCCAAAAGCCGTGGCCGGAGGTGTGGTTGAGCATGTAGTCGGCGTCCGCGGGCGTCTCCATCGCAGCGCCGTGAGCCACCAGAATCGTGTCGGGCGCGATCGCGCGTATTTGACGGTAGGCGTCGTCGGTGCGCCGCGCAGTCTCCTCGATCGTCTCGCCCGAGTCGTAACCCGTCAGGCCACCCTTTGTCGTGCCGGCGTGGAAACAAAAGACGTCAGGGCGCGCGCGCTCGACGAGACGCAGGCTGTCTTCCATGTCGAATGCCAGCCCGATCGAGACCATGCCGAGTTGCTTTGCGTGGGCGAGCATGTCGATCTCGTGATCGAGCGTGATGCCGCTCTGGGTCAGCACGTTGCGGATCGTCGAGCCCTTGTCGACGTAGCTGATCGACGGACCGATGTTGGAGGCCGAGTACACGCCCATGGCCTTCAGGCGTTCGAGCACGCTGTGCATGTCGCGCAGGGGATCGTTGGCGTTCAGGCAGGCGCACACGAAGGACTGGCCCGTGAGCGCGGGCAGGATGTCCTGCTCGGTGTACTCCAGCGTCTGCTTGTTGGAGTCCAGGATCGGCCACATCATCGCCATGGTGCCCATGCCGTTGGCGCGCAGACGCGCACCTGAGAACGTGTTGATGCAGTCCACGCCGGAAGCTTCGAGCAGCTTCGCGACCAAGCCGCTGCCCGCGCTGGCGACGAAGATCGGCTTGCGCGCGCGGATCTTGGCGCGCAGCTTGGCGAGGATCTCATCGCGGCTGGTACGTCGGACGATCACTTGATGCTCCTGGTGGGATCGGGGGCGAGAGACGCGAGGTAGGCGATGAGGTCGAGGATCTCGGCGCGCTCGAAGGTGTTCAGCAATCCGGCGGGCATCGTAGACAGGTTCGAGACGACGCGCTTCTCCACGTCGGCGAGCGACACTTCGGTCGGCTCGAGCTCGGAGTAGGGGTCCTCTTGCAGGAAGACGCTGCCGCCCGACTCGCGCACTACACGCCCCGCGTGCAGCGTGCCGTCCTGCATGAAGAAGATCTCGTTCACGTACTGCGGCGCGATCTCGAGCGAGGGACTTATCACGTGCGCGATGAGCTCGGCCGCCGAGCGGCGCGCAGTCACCTCGCGCAGATCGGGACCGGTGCGCCCGCCGGCGCCGTCCACCGCGTGGCAGCGCACGCACGAGGCCAGCTCGAGCACGCGCCGGCCGGCGGAAGGTGAGCCGCTCGGTCGCTTGGCCAGCGCGGGCAAGAGCTCGGCCGCGGTCCAGTCGCGCACGAACGCGCGGCCGGAGGACGCCGCGACGGGAGCGCCGTTCGTCGGCTCGTCGAGCTCGTTCCAGTCGGCGAGCACGTGCATCACACCGTTCATGCGCAGCCAGTGACCGGGAAACGTGCACACGTAGGGATGGTCCGCCGGCGTCGTGGGAGCCGTGAAATTCAGCACCTCGCGTGCACCGGGTTGCAAGAGTCGCGTCGCGTGCAGCACCTCCGGCAGATCGGGAAGGTAGTCGCGCGAGGCCGCGTCGGGGCTCTCGGACATGCGCTCGGCAGCCAGTCCCACGCGCGCCAGGGAACCGGGCGCCGTCACGACCAAGTTGTGGGGCATGATGTCGACGTTCTCGAACACGAGCTCCACGGGTCGCCCCGCGACGACGCTGAACTCGGCGCGGTCGTAGCGCAGGCTGTCGGGCACCGAGCGGATCACGATCACCTGCGGCCCGAGCGGGCGCCGCGCGACGCGCAGCGCGCGCGCCTGCGCGGGTGCGAGCTGCGGCGCGAGCTCGTCGGCGAAGGCGAGCAGCTCGTGCTCGTGCGCGTCGTCGAACGCGCTGCCGGCGGCGGCTTCGAAGTGCGCCGTGAGCGCGCGCCCGAGCGTGACGCGCGCCGACCCGGGCCAGCGCGCGAACGGCACGTCGCGCAGGGCCGCCACGACGTGCGGGCGCAAGCTGGGATCGTCGAAGCGCAGCACGAGCTCATTCACGGCTTCGTCCACGCGTCCGGCGGGACCGGCCAGTGCGGACAGCGCGCGCACCGCGCGAGCGCGTAGCAGCGCTTCTGGCGCGCCGACCTCGATGCGCACTGGGTCGAGCGGAGCGCGCCCGAGCTCGCTCTCGAAGAGCGCGCGTCGCTCGGCGTCGAGCACGCGCACGCGCGCACCGTCGAGGCGCGCGGCGAAACGCCCGTCCTCATCGCCGCGGTTCCACAGGACGACCGCCTCGAGCGGCAGCTCGCGGCCGAGGTCGAGCTCCCACCACGGATCGGGCTCGTCCTCGACGGTGTGCGTCTGGCCTGCGTCGCCGAAGCGCGGGCTGTGGTTGCCGTCGATGGCGCGTGCGGCAGCGCCGTCCCAAGCCGTGCTCGACTGGCTGGCCGTGCCAGCGCGCGCCACGTTCGTGCCACCCGA
Source organism: Planctomycetota bacterium (assembly GCA_046160865.1). GTDB lineage: Bacteria > Planctomycetota > UBA1135 > UBA1135 > JBJXHG01. The sequence goes on from JBJXHG010000146.1 coordinate 8,832, forward strand.
CAGGACTTCGACTTCGGCCAAGGTCAACGTACGCGCCGGCCCGGAGAGCTCGACGCGTACGAAGCGACCGCGCACCGCAGCCGGAGCAGCCGGCGCGGAGGCGGTGAGCACGCCGCGCACGCGCTCGAACAGTGGTGCCGCGAGCTGCGGCTCGTCGACGAGCCGCAGTGCGTCGAGTAGATCCGCGAGCGAAGCGGGGCTGGCCGCAGCCTCGTCCCAGGTCGGTCCGACCGCGCCCTCGGTCTGCATGCGCGCGCGCAGCGCGAGGCGCCGCGTCGACGTGCGCATGCCGTTCCGCGCGAGGCGCCGCAGGTCGGTTTCCAGTCGCGCGCGCTCGGGTGCGTCGAGCGCGGTGACGACTGCGAAGAGTCCCATCAGGCGGTGGTCGGCGTGTTCGCCGGTGTCCAGGTCGGCGCGCGCGACCGCGCGCACGAATTCCGCATCGGCGCCGACGCCGCGCAGACGCGCCAGTGCGCGCAGGGCGGCGAGCACGTCCACGGGCTCGAGTCCCTGACGCCACAGGCGTTCCTCCCACAGCGCGATCTCGCCGGCGCCCAGCGACTCCGGTCGCAGCGCGGCGAGCTCAGCGTCGGAGAGGCCCGCGAGCAGGTAGGCCAGCGCGCGCGGGTTGTCGCGCGCCGGGTTGGCGTCCCCAGCGGCCAGCGCAGCGCGCCAGCGCGGCGCGAGCGCACGCACGGTCTCGGACAGCGCGTAGTCGAGGAAGCGGTCGGTGGGCTGTTCGAGCGCGGACAACGCGACTGCGGCCGCGGCGGCGCTGTCGAGGAAACTGCAGGCGACCACGGCTTCCAGCCGCACGCGCGCGTGCTCGTCGCGCACCGCGTCTGACAGATAAGGCAGCGGGTCGACGAGACGCCGGCGCTGTCCGCGCACGACGCGGATCGCCGCGGCACGCGCGCGCGGGTCGCGCGCGGCGAGTGTGCTCTCGAGCACGCGTGTGTTCACGCGGTCGTGCTGCTGCAGCGTCCACAGGACCTCGAGGCGGTGGTGCTCGTAGCCCTGCTCGCCCGCGTCGAGTGCGTCCAGCCACGCGAGTGCGGCCGCCTCGACCTCGTCGGAGGGCCGCGCGCTGAGCTCGATGCGCGTCCGATAGCGCACGCGATCCTCGCGCGAGGCCAAGCGCTCGACCAGCGCGCTCGTGGGCAGCGCCGACAGGTCCTCGGCGCGCAACAGCTCGCGCCCCTCTGCCACGACGCGGTACACACGACCGTGCTCGTGGTCGCGGCTGGGGTCGCGCAGGTGGTGTTGCATGTGCCCGATCAGGGCGTTGTGCCAGTCGACGAACCACACCGCGCCATCGGGCCCGACTTCGAGGTCGACCGGTCTGAAGTTCGGGTCGGCGCTGAAGACCAGCGGCTCGACCTCGCGCGCGCCGAAACCCGAACCGTCGTCCTCGAAGGCGTACTGGAAGATGCCCCGGAACCCGATCACGTTGGCGATCAGGTAGTTGCCCTGGTTCGCCTCGGGGAAGTGGCGGCTCGAGAGTATCTCGGTCGCCGCGGCGGGTCGGCTGCGCTGCGCGAAGAACGTGGAGTAGTGCGGGTGCTTGTGCGGCGCGTCGAGATACCCCGCAAACGGCGCCGCCCAGAAGTTCTCGTTGGTCGTGCCGTCGGTGACGCAGTCCTGGCCCCAACGGTCGAAGACGTGCCCGTGCGGGTTGAGGAAGTCGTAGGCCACGTGGCGTTCCACCCGCCACGTGCGCGGCTCGAAGCGCCACACGGCAGCGTCGCGATTGCGCACGGGGCCGTGGATCGTCTCCACCTGCGAGCGGTGGAAGATGCCTTCTTGGAAGTAGAGCGCTCCGTCGGGGCCGAGCACGAATGAGTTGGCCGAATGGTGCGTGTCGCCCGAGCTGAGCCCGTGCAGCACGCGCCGGCGCTCGTCGGCCACACCGTCGCCGTCGGTGTCGCGCAAGAACAGCACATCGGGTGGGTTGGCCACGAACACGCCGCCGCCCCAGAACTCGAAGCCGGTCGGGTTGTGCAAGTCGTCGGCGAAGGATTGCACGCGGTCTGCGCGCCCGTCGCCGTCGTCGTCCTCGAAGACGAGCAGCTTGTCGTTCATCGGCGAGCCGGGTTTCCAGTGCGGGTAGGTCGGCCACACGGCGACCCACAGGCGTCCCTGCGTGTCGAAGGACATCTGCACTGGATTGGCCAGCTCGGGGAAGCGCGCTTCGTCAGCGAATAGCTCGACCCGCAGGCCCGGCGCGGCCGTCATCTTGGCTAGGGCCTCTTCACCGCCCAGGTACAGGTGTGTTCCGCCGGGGCCCTCGCCGGGCAGATTCGTCGCGACCTCGATCAGCGGCGGAATCGAACCCGCGCCGATCGCCGGCGCCGCGGGCCGCGGCTCGCCGCGCGCGACGGCGCGGATCGCCAGGTCGAGCTGGTCGCACAAGGCGTCGAGCACCTCGAGCTCGCGCTGCAACACTTCGAAGTTGGTGACGCCGTCGTAGCTCAATGAGGAGCGGCCGCCGTGGACGTTGTAGCCGTCGGTCGCCTGGTAGCGGTTGAACCACAAGAGATCCTTCTCGCGCACGACCTCGCGCACGGCCGACTGACGCGCGGCGTCGGGGTGCTGCTCGATGCCGAAAGCGTGCGCGACCGCATCGGCCAGCACTTCATTGCCCGCCTCGGTGAGGTGCACGCCGTTGATGGAGAGACCGGCCGCGCCGCGCGCCTGGCGCGTACGCAGCGGCGTCGCCAGGTCGACCAAGGGCACGCCGAGAGCGGCAGCTACCTCGGCCTGTGTCTCGTCGTAGCGCGCGAGCCGCGCGTTGAGCTCGCCGCCCGCGGGCAGGCTCGGGTTGCCGGGGTTCGCGAAGGGCACGCTCGAGAAAAGCACGACGCGCAGCGGCCGGTCCGCGGCGTTGCGCAGCCCGCGCACGTGCTCGACCCAGGCCGCGAGCTCGGTGCGGAAAGCCGCGCGGCCCGGCTCGCCATCGAACGACTCGTTGAAGCCCCAAAAGGCGAACACGACGTCGGCCTGCGAGCGCGCCAGCCACTCGTCGGGCGTGCCGAAGCCGTCGACGCGCTGGCGCACGGTCAGCGTGTCCGCGCTGAAGCCCAAATTGCGGAAGGAGAGGTCGAGCTCTGGGAACGCGAGCTGCAGACGCGTCTCGAACCAGCCGTCGTGCTGCAGACGCTCCGCGAGCGCGCCGCCGACCAGCACCACGCGGTCGCCGGGTTCCAGTCTCGGTCGCACCTGCGGGAGCAGGGGGCGCGCGTCGGCGGAGGAAGCCAGGAGCGCGAGCGCCGCCTGGGCCAGGGTTCGTTTCAGCATCGCGAGGACCAGGCGAGCGTAGCGCGTTAGAGTGCCGGCATGTGGGGAGCGGTCATTCTATGGATGGCGGGAGCGGTGCAGGACGACCTGCGACTCGAACTCGCGGGCGGAGCTGGGCCCGGCGCGGGCAAGCACGTGGTGCTGGTGGCCGGCGACGAGGAGTACCGCTCCGAGGAAGCGCTGCCCATGCTGGCGGGGCTGTTGTCGGAGCGCCACGGTTTCCGCTGCACGGTGCTGTTCGCCACCGATCCCGCGAGCGGCACGATCGATCCAACGGTCACCAACCATCAGCCCGGCCTCGCGCAGCTCGATTCGGCCGACATGCTGGTCCTGTTCACGCGTTTCCGCGAGTGGCCCGACGCGGACATGGCGCACTTCGTCCGCTACGTGGAGTCGGGACGACCCATACTGGGCATCCGCACCGCCACGCACGCCTTCCAATATGAGCGCGATCCGAAGAGTACCTACGCCCACTGGGACTGGCGCAGCACGACCTGGCCCGGTGGTTTTGGCCGCCAGGTTCTGGGCGAGACCTGGATCAGCCACCACGGTGCGCACGGCACGCAGAGCACGCGCGGCGTGATCGAGCCCGCGCTGGCCGCGCATCCGGTGCTGCACGGAGTTCGCGACCTGTGGGGCCCGACCGACGTCTACGGCATCCGAGACCTGCCCGCTGACGCGCGCGTGCTCGTGCGTGGGCAGGTCCTCGAGGGCATGCAACCCGACTCGCCGCCCGCCGCGGGCGCGCTGAACGAGCCCACGCTGCCTGTCGTTTGGTTGCGCGAGCGCGAACTCGAGGGCGGCAAGACCCAGCGCGTCGTGTGCTCCACCCTGGGCGCCTCGGTCGACCTCAAGTGCGAGGACCTCCGCCGCCTGTTCGTGAACGCCGTCTTCTGGGGCGTCGGCCTCGACGTGCCCGAGCGCGCCGAAGCCGCGGTCGTCGGTCCCTGGGCGCCCACGCCCTTCGGTTTCGGCGCCCACGTCAAGGGCCTGCGTGCGCGCGACCTGCGGTCCGCTGCGAAGACGGCCAGAGACTAGCCCGCATTTCTCACCACGTCCTGCTGAGGTCGCGCCAACTCGCTCGGCGCGGCGTTGTTGGATCCGAATCGATCCTCGCTGACCTAACAGGTCAGCTGCGGTCGATTCCGATGCAACGCCTTGCTCCGAACGCGCTGGCGCAACCTCGCGACGGTCGTGGTGAGAAATGCGGACTAGCCCTCGCCGAGCTCGGCGAGCACGTCCGCAATGTGGCCGCGCCGATCGTCCGTATGCAGTGGAACGGAAGTGACCCTCCCCCGGTTCAGTGGACACGGGGATTGGTAACCGTAGGAGTAGAGCGTCGGCGCGTGGCGAAATCTTGGAACGCCGTCTGGCTCACGAGGGTGCGCGCGCCATGCTGCTTCGCTCCGCGCTGACCTTGGCGGGTCCGGGCGGCGACGTGCTGGTCGGAGACGACACTCTGCAACGGATCGTGACGACCACGTATGCGGCGCAGTCTTCGTTGCTACGGTCGAACACACCGCCTGAAATACTTTCGCACGTTCATGTCCCTCCTCGCCGGCAGCAAGCTCATCCACTACGAGATCCTCGGCCCGCTCGGCGCGGGCGCGATGGGCGAGGTGTATCGCGCCCGCGACACGAAGCTCGGGCGCGAGGTTGCGATCAAAGTGCTGCCCGAGCACTTCGCGGACGAGCCCGAGCGTCTGAAGCGCTTCGAGCGTGAGGCCACGACGCTCGCTTCGCTCAATCATCCAAACGTCGCACAGATCTTCGGCGTCGATCAAGTCGGCGACATCTGCTTCCTCGTGCTCGAGCTCGTGCCGGGTGAATCGCTCGACGAGCGCTTGAAGCGCGGTCCGCTGCCGCTCGACGAAGCGCTCGACGTGTGCAAGCAGATCGCCGAGGGTCTCGAAGCTGCGCACGAAGCCGGCGTGATCCACCGCGATCTCAAGCCCGCGAACGTGCGCCTCACGCCCGACGGCAAAGTGAAGGTGCTCGACTTCGGACTCGCGAAGCCGGCGAACGAAGGGAACAAGGGATCCAGCACCGACAGCGTGCTCTCGACCGAAGCGGGTCGACTGCTCGGCACGCCGACGTACATGGCGCCGGAACAGGCGCGCGGCAAATCGATCGACAAGCGCGTCGACATCTGGGCGTTCGGCTGCGTGCTCTTCGAGTGCCTGACGGCGAAGCGCGCCTTCGCCGGCGAGACCTTGACCGACGTGCTCGGCGCGGTGCTGCACACCGAGCCCGACTTCGCGCGCCTGCCCGCGAACACGCCGACGCGCGTGCGCGAGCTGCTCGCCGACTGCTTGATCAAGGATCCGCGCGCGCGCGCTCGTGATTGCGGCGAGCTTGCGCGCCAGATCGCTCGCGCTCACCGAGAGCCGGCACCCGCGGCACCGTCGGGAACCGGCCGGCTGCGCGAGCGCGTTGCGTGGGCCACCGCGCTCCTTGCGACCTTTGCCGCTCTGCTCCTAGCGTTTCGTCGCACACCAGAAGCTCCGCCGGCTCCAATCGTCCGTTCGAGCCTGATCCTGCCGGGAGACTTCCACATCGCCAACTCCGACCGGCCGTTGTGCATCTCGCCCGACGGCCGCAGGCTCGCAGTCATCGGCTCACGAGCGGACCAGGCTCGGCTCGTGTGGATCCGAGCGCTCGACAGCAAGGAGCTCCAGCCGCTCTCGGGCACCGAAAGTGCGGACTATGCGTTCTGGTCACCCGACGGGAGCGAGATCGCGTTCTTCGCCGACGGCAAGCTCAAGCGCATCCCCGCCACTGGCGGAAGCGTAACCACGATCTGCGCTTCCGAGAGCTCGCGCGGCGGCTCGTGGGGAAGCCTCGGCGACATCGTGTTCGCGTCGTCGGCGTTCGGCCCGCTCTACCGCGTACCCGCGAGCGGCGGCACACCGACTCCGGTCACCTCGACCACGGGCAAGGAGTCGCACCGCTTGCCGCAGTTCCTGCCCGACGGCCGGCGATTGCTGTACACGCGCACGAACTCAGATGACCAGGGCATCCACGTGCTCGATCTCGGTTCCGGAAAGAGCACTCGCATCGCCGAAGACGTGAGCGATGCGCTCTATGCGCGTGGACTCCTGCTCTTCGTGCGCCAACAGAACCTGATGGCGCAGCCGTTCGACGCGGACGAGCTCGTACTCAGCGGCGAACCTCGGCTCGTGGTCGAGAATGTCGAGTTCAGGACGTTCCGCGCCACCGGGCCCTACTGCGTCTCGGCGAACGGCGATGTCGCTTTCGCGAGCTCGTCGGACCCCGCTCAGCTGCAGTGGTTCGACGCCGAGGGTAACCCGGGCGATCGGATCGGAAGCCCGGCGCGCTACGTCGAACTCGGCCTATCGCCCGACGGAAAGCGGATTGCCGCGGTCGTCGGGCGCGAAGGGAACGAGCGCGACCTGTGGATCCTGGATGCACAGCGCGGCCTGGGGACCAAGCTCAGTGAAGCGGTCTCGCTCGGGGCCGGGCGAGTCTTCTTCCCGGATGCAGGTACGATCGTGTACGCGCGCAGCGGCAGGGAGAGTTTCTCCGAGTTCGAGGCCGTCCTGCGTTCGCTCGACGGCAGCGCCGCAGAGCGCAGGATTCCAGGCGGCTGGGCCCAGGACATCTCCCGAGACGGAACCTGGATGCTCTACAGCCAGCAGGTTCCCGGGACCCAGTTCGACATCCTGTGCCGGCGCGTCGACGGTGGTGGCGAGCCCCTGCGCCTGGCGACGAGTACAGCGAACGAGCTCAATGCCTTGTTCTCCCCGGACGGCAAGTGGATCGCATTCGGTTCGGACGCGACCGGCCGGCCCGAGCTCAACCTGATGCCGTTCCCCGGACCCGGCGCAAGCCAGCAGTTGACGGCGTCGGGGATCGGCGGAAGGGGTGCGCTCGCGTGGCTGGACGACGGCCGGTTGACGTACCGCGATGCGACCGACGCACGCAAGCTCTGGGCGCTCTCGGTGGACACGCGTGATGCCGCGCCGGTGATCGGCACGCCGGTGCCGATCTTCGGCGGGCGGCCGATCGCCGACGGACCGACCGTGATCCGTGCCGACGGTACGCGACTTCTGGTCGCGGTTCCGTGCGATGAATCCGAGCGGCGCTCCGTCAACTTGATCCAGAGCGCGCTGAGCACCGCTCGCGGGGATGTGCGCTGACGCGGGTAGCAACATGACATTGCAGTCCGGAACCCACCTCTCCCAGTTCGAAATCCTGGGCCCGCTCGGCGCGGGCGCGATGGGCGAGGTGTATCGCGCGCGCGACACGAAGCTCGGGCGCGAGGTCGCGATCAAAGTGCTGCCCGAGCACTTCGCGGACGAGCCCGAGCGACTCAAGCGCTTCGAGCGCGAAGCCAAGACGCTCGCCTCGCTCAACCATCCCAACGTCGCGCAGATCTTCGGCGTCGACCAAGTCGACGACACCTGCTTCCTGGTACTCGAGCTCGTGCCGGGTGAATCGCTCGACGAGCGCTTGAAGCGCGGTCCGCTGCCGCTCGACGAAGCGCTCGACGTGTGCAAGCAGATCGCCGAGGGCCTCGAAGCCGCGCACGAAGCCGGCGTGATCCACCGCGATCTCAAGCCCGCGAACGTGCGACTCACGCCCGACGGGAAAGTGAAGGTGCTCGACTTCGGACTCGCGAAGCCGGCGAGCGAAGGGAACAAGGGATCGAGCACCGACAGCGTGCTCTCGACCGAAGCGGGACGACTGCTCGGCACGCCGACGTACATGGCGCCCGAGCAAGCGCGCGGCAAATCGATCGACAAGCGCGTCGACATCTGGGCGTTCGGCTGCGTGCTCTACGAGTGCCTGACCGCGAAGCGCGCGTTCGTCGGTGAGACGCTGACCGACGTGCTCGGCGCCGTGCTGCACACGCAGGCGGATCTGTCAGCGCTTCCGGCCTCCACTCCGCGCCGTGTGCGCGCGCTCCTCGAGAGCTGCTTCGTCAAGGATCCGCGTCGCAGGCTGCGCGACATCGGCCAGGCGCGCATGGAGCTCGAGCCGGCGCTGTCCGAGCCGCACGAAGGAACGGCGAGCCACTTGGCGCACCGCCCGGTTTGGCGATCGACGGCGGTGCTCGTCTCCGCGGCGCTGCTCGCGGTTGCGGTCGCGATCACCGCTCTCGACCTCTCGTTGTGGAAGGCCACGCCGGAAGCCGTACGTCCCGTCGTGCGCGCAACGCTCGCGCTCCCCAAGGGGCTCTACTTGTCGATGGGCGATCGATGGATCGCGGTCTCGCCCGACGGGACGCAGGTCGTGGTCTCGGTCGGCGCGAAGGACGGAACTTCGCCGCCGTCGTTGCACGTGCGACATCTGTCGCGACTCGAGTACCGCGCGCTCTCCGGAACCGAGGACGCTGTGTATCCGTTCTGGTCGCCCGACGGCCAGTCGATCGCGTTCTTCGCGGGGCGGAAACTGAAACGCATCGATCTCGCCGACGGCATCGTGCGCGTGCTGTGCGACGCCCCGGCCCCGCGCGGCGGAACGTGGGGAACCCAAGGCACGATCGTCTTCGCACCCAGCGCCGCAGGTGGATTGTCGATCGTCGACGACTCCGGCGGCGCAGCGCGACCGATCACGAAAGGCGCGACGTTGGCGGAATCGCATCGCGTCCCGCAGATGCTGCCCGACGGCCGGCGGTTCCTTTACTACGCGATGAACACCGCGTCGCCCGGCGTCTACGCGTTCGACCCGGCGAGCCGAGAGTCGCGTCTCGTCGTGGCGTGCGAGACCGAGGCCGTGTTCGTCGAGCCGAGTGCGCTCGTGTTCGGCCGCGACGAGAACTTGGTCGTCCAATCGCTCGATCTGGAGCGCCTCGAGCTCACGGGGAGTCCGCGGCCCATCGCCGCCGGGATCCAGTGGGACAGCCGGCGGGCGTCGATCAGCATGAGCATCTCGGCGCGGGGCACGCTCGTGTACCAACCCGTCGCGCGCGCGAGCACGTACAAGCTCGCTTGGATGGATCGGCGGGGCCAGCGCACACCGCTCCAGATCGAGCCCTTCGCACTCGGCGACGACGTCTCCCTCTCGCCGGATGGCCGCCGCGCAGCCGTGGAAGTGGCCGGCGACCGTGGTGAAGCGCTCCTCGCCGTTCTCGACCTGGAGCGCGGTGTGCGGGCGTCGCTCGGTGATCCAAAGGCGAAGTTCTACTACGGCGTGCTCTGGTCGCCCGTCGCCCAGCAGATCCTCACCTCGAACTCCAACTCGAACAGTCAACAGTTGGTCGGCTTTCCCTTCGGCGGTGGTGCACCGACGCCGTTGTTCGAGTCCGAACCGGAGTTCGAGTACGGCGCTTCCTCGATCACCGCCGACGGACGCACGCTCCTGTTCACCGCGGTGCCGCTGGTCGACAAGGTCGGCGACATCTGGACGCTCGACCTCGCGCCGGGCGGCGTCAAGCAGCGGTTCATGTCGACTCCCGAGGCCGAGTGGGAGCCGCTCGTCTCGCCGGCGAGTGACATGGTGGCGTACCACGTGTCGAACGAGGAGGATGCCGGCGTGCTGCTGCGCGTCGTTGCGTATCCGACGCCGTCCACTCCGGTGCAGATCGCCCCGAGCCGAACCGGGCCGGCCAAAGGTTGGTTGTCCGCAAGCGAGCTCTACTGGGTCGACCTCTCGCGCAAGGTGTGGAGTGCGACCGTGACCTCGGCGGGCGGCCAGCTCGACGTGGGCGTGCCAGAGCCCATGTTCGCAGGTCGCCCACTGGACGAAGGCAGCACCATCGTCGCCTACGACCTGCCGCGCGAGCGGTTCCTGCTCGCGATCGCGGACCGCGAGCGTGAAGACCCGCAGCTGATCCTCGTGAGCGATTGGCGGCATTAGAGCCCGCATTTCTCACCACGCCGCGAGCGAAACGGTGCAAGTGTCGGTGGATGCAAGTCGAGCGACCGAGCGCACCGGAGGCGACCTGGTAAGGTCGCCGAGGGGTAAGCCTCGGTGTGCGAAGCACAGTGCAGGCTCGCGCTGCGAGTCTGCGACGAGGATCCCGATCGAGCTCGGCGCCGCAGACGCCGGCGGTTGCGCCGTTGCAGCTACGGTGTGGTGAGAGATACGGGCTGGCCCGCTTTACGCGCGACACGCATCGATCGGCGGGGACCTGTTGCAGTTGCTCGCGCTCGACTGACGCCTGCGGATTGCCTGTGCTGCTCGATCCCCTGCGCGTGGATGCGGGCGGCAACGTGATGACGTCACATGTCGCCGGGCCGGCTGTCGCAACACCGCAATGCGGACTTGACACTCCCCGCCAGATGCACGACACAGCGAGCAAAGGCATTCGACGCGAGTTCCCGCCGTTCTATGCGTGCGACGCGAGCACGCATTGCACGCGGGCGCTGCACGCGAAGCTGCGGCGCGACTGCCGCACCTCGAACGGCATGAATGTTCCCAAAAGGACGCATCCACAGTCGGCACCCCCAACGAACTCAAGAGTGAGGCCACGCCATGTACCGAATCTCTCTTCGCGCCGCCGCAGCAGCGGTCGGCGCCTTCATCGCGAGCTGCAGCGGCGTGCTCGAGAAGTCCGTCGCGACGACGCCCGCCGCAGGCGCGACAACCCTGCACGCGTTCACGGTCGAGGGGATCGACGAGAGACCGCGTGACCTCGCGGGGTGGAAGGGCAAGGTCGCGCTGGTGGTGAACACCGCGAGCGAGTGCGGCTTCACGAACCAGTACGAGGGGCTGCAGGAGCTGCAGACGCGCTACGGAGCGCGCGGCTTCGACGTCCTGGCCTTCCCGAGCAACGACTTCGGCGGCCAGGAGCCGGGCACGAGCGCGCAGATCCAGGAGTTCTGCTCGGCGCGCTTCGACGCCACGTTCCCGCTGTTCGCGAAGGTCGGCGTGAAGACCGGGGCCGGTCAGTCGCCACTGTATGCGTGGCTGGGCGAGGCGACGGGCAAGCTTCCCGGCTGGAACTTCGGCAAGTACCTCGTCGGCAAGGACGGCAAGCCGATCGCGTTCTGGCCCAGCACGACGAAGCCGCTGGATGCAGAGGTCACGAGCGCGATCGAAAAGGCGCTCGCGGCGGGTTGATCCGCGCATCCGTCTCCATGCGCACGAGCGGGCAGCGAGCGTACCGCAGGGATCGCCTGCGGCGCGGACGCACGCTACCGTCCGCGCTCTCGAACGACGGACCTCATCCTCGGAACACGGAGATCACGAACGTGCGCAACACGCGGATCGGCCTGATCGGAACCACGATCCTCACCCTCTTCGCGGGCGGATGCCGCTCGAGCACAGCGGACGAGGCGCCGGACTACTACCTCTTCCGCCCCGAGGTCGAGAAGGCCTTCGGCTATGCGCACGCCGTGCGCCTGGGCGACGACATCAAGATCTCGGGCGCGGTCAGCATGGACGATCAGGGGAACCTCGTCGCGCCGGGTGACCTCGAGCAGCAGATGAAGAACTGCTACGGCGACCTCGCGCAGATTCTCGCGCACTACGGGTGCACGTTCGACGACGTCACCGTCGAGAACGTCTACACGACGGACATGCAGGGCTTCATCCGCGTGTCGGGCTATCGCAACGACGTCTACAAGGGCCGGTTCCCGACGGGCACGTGGCTCGAGGTGAAGGGGCTCGCGCTGCAAGGGCAGTTGATCGAGATCGACATGGAGGCGCGCGCTCGGCGCGTACCGTGACGCGACAAGGAGCTTTCATGCTGTCTCTCTTCGCTTTGAATCGCGTTCCCACATCCGTGTGCGGAATGATCGTCGCGTTCGCCTCGCTGCTCGCGGCATCGCCGATGCACGCCGCGCCGCAAGAGTCCAAGTCCGTCGCAACGAAGCGCACCGTGCTCGTCACCGGCGCCAATCGCGGACTCGGGCTCGAGTTCGCGAAGCAGTACCACGCCGCCGGCTGGAACGTCGTCGGCACCGCACGCGAGCCCGACGCGGCGGCCGAGTTGAAAGCGCTCGGCGTGCGCGTCGAAGCGCTCGACGTCGCCGACGGCGCGAGCGTCGCCGCGTTCGCGCAACGCTTGAAAGACATGCCGATCGATCTTCTGATCAACAACGCGGGTGTGAGCTCCCCCACCGCGAAGTCGCTGCAGGACGTGAAGCTCGACGACTACGAACACGTCATGCAGGTGAACGCGATCGGCCCGGTGCGCGTGACGCAGGCGCTCTTGCCGAATCTGCGCGCTGGCCAGGGCCGGCAAGTTGTGAGCATCTCGAGCGGCCTCGGCAGCATCACCAACAACACGAGCGGCGGGTACTGGGCTTATCGCGAAAGCAAGGCGGCGCTCGACATGTTCATGCGCAGTCTCGCGGCGGAGCTGAAGCCCGAGGGCTTCACTTGCATCGCGATGAGCCCCGGCTGGGTGAAGACGGACATGGGCGGGCCCGGCGCCGATCTCACGCCGGAGCAGAGCATCAGCGGGATGCGCAAGGTGATCGACGGCCTGAAGCCACAGGACAGCGGCAAGTTCTTCAAGCACGACGGGACCACCGTCGCCTGGTAGCGAGAACGCCCCGAGCAGCCCGTGGTGAAAGTGCTTCGCGCGCGAATGTCGTCCGTTCGTGTTGGAGCAAGGAGCGCGACCGCAGGCGAATCCTCGTGATTCGCCGAGGATCGCGCGACGCCGGGCCGGCACGAACGGACGGCTTTTGCGCCGGATGACTTTCACCACGGGCGCTAGATTCGTGATCCGCGCGGATGCGTTCGCGCGCTTGGAGAGCCGAGGGCGACGTCGCGCACGCGCGCACGCCTCCGCGGCGGAGCGCGTGCGAGCATCTGACGAGGAACTCGGATGACGGATCGACGGCACGAGGAGCTCAAGCGCTTGTTCGAGCTCGCGCTCGCCGCGCCGGCGGCGCAGCGGGCAGCGTTGCTCGTGCGCGAGTGCGCTGGCGACGCGGGACTGAGGAAGCGTCTCGAAGTCATGATCGCTGCGGCGGAGGGCGAGCAGTTCCTCGCCGCGCCGACGGCACTCGAGGTGCACGGCTTGTCGAACGCCGTTCCCGAGTCCGCCGCGTCGTTGCGCGAAGGTCCCGGCACGCGCATCGGGCCGTACAAGCTTCTGCAGTTGATCGGCGAAGGCGGCTTCGGCTCGGTGTTCCTGGCCGAGCAAGAGAAGCCGGTCGCACGCAAGGTCGCCCTGAAAGTCATCAAGCTCGGCATGGACACGCGCCAAGTCGTCGCGCGCTTCGAGCAGGAGCGGCAGGCGCTGGCGGTGATGGATCACCCGCACATCGCACGCGTGATCGACGCGGGTGCGACGGAGACGGGCCGGCCTTACTTCGTGATGGATCTCGTCAAGGGCGAGCCGATCGTCGCCTACTGCGACAGGCACAGCCTCACGATCGACGAGCGCCTGGATCTCTTCGCGCAGGTATGCAACGCGGTCCAGCACGCGCACTCGAAGGGCATCATCCACCGCGACCTGAAGCCTTCGAACATCCTCGTCGGCACGCAGGACGGACGACCGCACGCGAAGGTCATCGACTTCGGCATCGCCAAGGCGACGTCGTCGAAGCTCACCGACAAGACGCTCTTCACCGAGCACCAGCAAGTGATCGGCACGCTGCAGTACATGAGCCCCGAGCAAGCCGAAGGCTCGCTCGACATCGATACGCGCACGGACGTGTACGCGCTCGGCGCCGTGCTCTACGAGCTCTTGACCGGCAGCACGCCGTTCGATGCGAAGACCTTGCGCGACGCGTTCTACAGCGAGGTCCAGCGCATGATCCGCGAGGTCGAGCCGCAGAGGCCGTCGACGCGCCTTTCGAACTCGGCCGACGCGCTCGCGAGCATCGCCGCGCGCCGGCGCGTCGAGCCCAAGCGCCTGGGCGCGCTCGTGCGCGGCGAGCTCGACTGGATCGTGATGAAGGCGCTCGAGAAGGACCGTGCGCGCCGTTACGAGACCGCGAGCAGCCTGGCGCTGGACATCCGCCGCTTGCTCGCCGGCGAAGCCGTCGCGGCGGCTCCGCCGAGCAAGACGTACCAGCTCACGAAGTTCGTGCGGCGCAATCGGGTCACCGTGACGGCCGGAGCCGCGGTCGCACTCGCCTTGCTCGTCGGAGTGATCGCGTTCGCGTGGCAAGCGCGGGTCGCCCGTGACCAGCGCGACCTCGCGCGGGCGGCACAGACCGCCGAGTCCGAGCAGCGCAGGGCGGCCGACGAACAACGAGTGCTGGCGGACGAGCAACGCGACCGCGCCGTGAGCGCGGAGGCCGAGACGAAGCAACGCGCCGACGAGCTCGAGCTCGTGTCGAACTTCCAGGCGGACATGTTGGCGCAGGTCGATGCGGCGGCGGCCGGGAGGTTCCTCTCCGAGAACGTCGCGGCGAAATTCACGAGCGCCCTGGTCGAAGCGGGTGTGCCCGAGAGCGAGCGCGGCGCGCAGGTGGAAGCGTTCGCTTCATACTGGCGCCGAGTGAACGCGACCGATGCGGCGCGCGAGCTGATCGATCGCACGATCCTGAAGCCGGCCATCGACGCGATCGACGAGCAGTTCGAGGATCAGCCGCTGGTCGACGCGCGGTTGCGTCAAACCTTGGCGACGCGCTACCGAGAGCTCGGGCTGTACGACTCCGCGCTACCGCTGCAAACGAGTGCGCTCTCGACGCGCCGGCGTGAGCTCGGCAACGAGCACCCCGACACGCTGACATCGATCAACGACCTCGGCGACCTGCAGCGGCTCCAAGGCCATTCGGCGGAAGCGGAACGGTCCTTTCGAGAGGCGTTGGAGGGCTTTCGGCGCGTGCTCGGCGCTGGGCACGAGAAGACGATCCTCTGCGGCAACAACTTGGGGATGGTGCTGCATCTCCAGGGCAAGGCGTCGGAAGCGGAGCCCTACTACCGCGAAGCGCTGGCGGAGAGTCGGCGCGTCCTCGGCGATGAGCACGACACGACGCTGATCGCGATCAGCAACATGGGCAACTTCCTGCGGCAGGAGAACGCGCTCGACGAGGCCGAGCCGCTCTTGCGCGAGGCTTTGGAGAAATCTCGACGCGTGCGGGGTCTCGAGCACATGCAGACGCTCTACGCGGCCAACTCCCTCGGGTACCTGCTCGTGCTGCGGAAGAAGCACGCGGAAGCGGAGACGTACTGGCGCGAGACGCTCGAGATCGGCCGGCGGGCCCTAGGCGAAGAGCATCCCGATACGCTCGTCTTCCTCGCGAACGTGGCCGCGCTGATGGTCGAGCAGCGCAAGTACGCCGAGGCCGAGCCCTACTACCGCGAGGCGCTCGCGAAGTTCCGGCGCGTCCTCGGCCCAGACCACCCGAACTCGATCCAGTGCATCTGCAACCTGGCGACCGTGTACGACTCCCTGGACCAGATGAACGAGGCCGAGAGCCTGTACCGCGAGGCGCTCGAGAGATTCCAACGCGTGCTCGGCAGCGACCATCCGCAAACGCGCCGCGCGCTGCAGCAACTTGGCACGGCGCTGCGGAAACAAGGCAAGTCGGAGGAGGCGGAGGCACTCGGGGGGTGATGGCGGCTGCCCGCGAATCCGTAGGATTGTTGATCCGCGCGAGCACGTTCCTGCGCTTGGAGCACGTGAACCACAGCCTGACCGCCATCGATCGTGCGCGGCCGGTTTGCGCTCCACGCCTCGCGGTCGAGACCATCCGACCGCGATCCGCGGAGTTCGCCGCGGTGCACGTCCGCTCATGACCGATCCCCAGCACGAACGACTCCGCAGCCTCTTCGATCGCGCGCTCGAAGCCTCCCCCGAGGAGCGCGCCGCGCTGCTCGCGCGCGAGTGCGCCGGCGACGACGAGCTTCGCAGGCGCCTCCTCGTGATGCTCGCCGCGGCCGAGGGCGAGCAGTTCCTGGCGGCACCGACCGCGCTCGAGATCAAAGGCTTGTCGGACGCGGATTGCGATTCGTCCGCGTTGCTGCGCGAAGGCCCCGGCACGCGCATCGGGCACTACAAGCTCTTGCAGCAGATCGGCGAGGGCGGCTTCGGCGTCGTGTTCATGGCGGAACAGCTCGAGCCGGTGAAGCGCACGGTCGCGCTCAAGATCATCAAGCTCGGCATGGACACGCGGCAGGTCGTCGCGCGCTTCGAGCAGGAGCGCCAAGCGCTCGCGCTGATGGATCACCCGAACATCGCGCGCGTGATCGATGCCGGCGCGACCGCGACCGGCCGCCCGTACTTCGTGATGGAGCTCGTGCGCGGCGATCCGATCTCGGAGTACTGCGACAAGCACACGCTCACCATCGACGAGCGCCTGGAACTCTTCGCGCAGGTGTGCGGCGCCGTGCAACACGCGCACGGCAAGGGCATCATCCACCGCGACCTCAAGCCCTCGAACGTATTGGTGGCCGTGCACGACGGTCGCCCGCTCGCCAAGGTGATCGACTTCGGCATCGCCAAGGCGACGTCGGCCAAGCTGACGGAGAAGACGCTCTTCACCGAGCACCAGCAGGTGATCGGCACGTTCCAGTACATGAGCCCGGAGCAAGCCGAGGGCTCGCTCGACATCGACACACGCACCGACGTCTACGCGCTCGGCGTCGTGCTCTACGAGCTCTTGACCGGCAGCACGCCGTTCGACGCGCACACGCTGCACGACGCGTTCGTCAGCGAGATCCAGCGCATGATCCGCGACGTCGAGCCGCCGAAGCCCTCGACGCGCATCAGTAACGCGCACGACACGCTCGCCAGCGTCGCGGCTCGGCGGCGGGTCGAGCCGAAGCGCCTCGGCACGATCGTGCGCGGCGAGCTCGATTGGATCGTGATGAAGGCGCTCGAGAAAGACCGCGCGCGCCGTTACGACACTGCGAGCGGCTTGGCCGACGACGTGCGGCGCTACCTCACCGGCGAAGCGGTGCTCGCAGCGCCACCGAGCGCGTCCTATCGCGTCCGAAAGTTCGTGCGCCGGCATCGCTTCGGCGTGATCGCCGCGTCGCTCGTCAGCATCGCCTTGCTCGCGGGACTGGCCGGAACGGCGTGGGGCATGCTCGCGGCGCAGCGCGGCCGCGTCGAAGCCGAGCTGCAGACGCGCCGCGCGGACGAAGCGCGCCGCGAAGCCGAGCTTCAGCGTGCCGATGCCGACGCGCAGCGCGACGCGGCGGAGAGCGCGCGCACGCAGACACAGCGCGTCGCCGACTTCCAAGCGAGCATGCTGCGGCGCGTGCCGCCGTTCGAGATGGGCCGCGACCTGGCCCAGGACCTCGTCGCCCGCGTGCGCAGCGCACAAGCCGAGCTCGACCTCCCCGACGAGCAGCGCGCGCGTACCGTCGCGACGTTCGAAGGCTTGCTCGGCGGCATCAGCATGACCGATGCGGCGCGCCGCATCATCGATGCGAACGTACTCACGCCATCGTCGCAAGCGATCGAAGCCGAGTTCAAGGAGGAGCCGCTGACGCAAGCCGCTCTGCACGAGTCGGTCGCGAACACATACCACGATCTCGGGATCTTCGGGAAGGCGAAGCTCCAAGCGCAGCGCGAGGTCGAGCTGCGCGAGAAGATCCAAGGGCCCGACCATCGCGCGACGCTGCTGGCGAAGGTCACGCTGGGCATCTTTTGCCAGAGCCTGGGCGAGCCCGACGAAGCGCGCAGGATCCTCGAGGAAGTTCTGCCAGAGATCGAACGCGTCCTGGGCGCAGAGCACCGCAGTGCACTGCTTGCGCGCATGTGCCTCGGCGTGCTCGCACTGGAGCAGCGGCGCAACGACGAGGCGCGCGCGAGCTTCGAGCAAGTCCTCGCGATCCAGGAGCGCACGCTCGGCCCGGACCACGCCGACGTCGCGCTGACGCTCGAGAATCTCGGGACGGCACTGCTCAATCTCGCGCAGCCGGATCGCGCCGTGCCGCCACTGGAGCGTGCATCGGCGATCCGGCAGCGTGCGCGCGGTGCGGACGACTCGCACACGCTGCGCTCCCAGCAGAAGCTCGCGGCGGCCTACCAAGCGCTGCAGCGCTACGACGATGCGTATCGATTGCACCTCGAAGCCATCGAGACGCTGTCGCGCATCGAGGGCGCGAATCACCCCTACACGATCCACGCGATCGCAGAGCTCGCCGCGCTGTACAGCGCGCAGAGCCGCTTCGTCGAGTCCGAGGCACAGGCGCGGCGAGCGCTCGCGCTGCGCCGCGTCGCTCTGGGCAACGCGCATCCGCGCACGATCGATTCGATGACCGACGTGGCGATCGCGTGTGCGAATCTCGGACGCCACGACGAAGCCACGCAGCTCTTCGCCGAAGCGGTCGAGCGCTCGACGCAGACGCTCGGAGCGGACTCCGCGAAGACGATGGGACGCGTGAGCAACCTCGCGGTCTCGTACTGGTATCAGGGCAAATACTCCGAGGTCGAGCCGCTCTTCGCGCGTGTGCTCGCGTTCAATCGCCGCGAATTCGGCGACGAGAGCACCGAGACCGCGTTTGCCATGGCCAACATGGCGATTCTGCTGCACAAGCTCGGGCGGCTGAACGAGGAGCGGCCGCTGCTCGAGCAAGCGCTCGAGATCCATCGGAAGCAACACGGAGAAACTCACGAGAGCACGCTGCGGTCGAAGGCGGGCTTGGCGGTCTTTTACTTCGACACGGGCGAAGTGGAAGAAGCGGAAGCGTTGTTCAGGGAGTTGGTGGAGGCCCAAGCGCGCGTTTTGGGCGAGAACCATCCGAGCACGCTCGAGACCAAAGCGAATCTAGCGCTCGTGCTCGTCGATTCGGATCGCGTCGCAGAAGCGGAAGCGCTGCTGCTCGACGTGCTCGAACGGCGCCGCACGACCATGGGCGTCGACAACCGGGAGACGCTGCGCGCCCTGCGCGAAGTCATCCGGCTGTACACGAACACCGAGCGGCTCGAGCAAGCGCGGCCGCTCGTCGAAGAGCTCATCGACGGGTGGAAGCGCGCGGCCGCGGCCACGGACGCGACACCGGGCCCGCTCAACGAGTGTGCGTTGATCCTGATCGAGGCCCCGATCCACGAGCTGCGCGAACCACAGCTCGCGCTCGAGTACGCGCGCCGCGCGAACGCGCTGACCGGGGACGCGCAACCGGAGTACTTGCACACGCTGGCGCGCGTGCTGCACGCGAACGGCGATCACGCCGGTGCGATCGAGACGATTCGGAAAGCGCTCGCGCTCCTGCCGGCTGAGGCGCCGGACCGGAGCAAGCTCGAGGAGCACCTGCACGAGTTCGAGGCCGCCAAGCGCTGAGCGCGGTCTGCCGCGCTCAGCGCATGCGCGCAGCGTGCCGCGCGTCCTCGCGCGGCATGCGGAGCGCAAGCGTGCGGCGCGTTCTCGCGTCGCACGCACGAAACGACGGCGGGGACCCGTTGCAGCTGCTTGCGCTCGCTGTGTCTTGCAGCGTGCCTTTGGCCGTCGCCTGCCTCGGCGTGGATGCGAGAGCGTTCGTTCGGTTGGGCAACGAGTCGACACGACTCGCTCTCGCATCCCCGCCACGGCAGCTGCACAGCAACCGCGAACAGCAGAGGCCCAGCCGAGCGCAAGGCAACTGCAACGGGTCCCCGCCGCCGTTGCATGCGTGCGACGCGAGAACGCGCCGCGCGCGGGCGCTCCGCGCATTTCCAAGATAGATCTCCAGGCGCGCGTCCGCGCGTCACCTGTCCTGCACGCCGGCACCCACCCGGATGTCCCACTCCCCCAATCCGTTCGGAAGGCACGCCGCCCAATGAAGCTCCACACGATCCTCGCGACGCTCGCGCTGACCTCGACCCTCGCCTCGCGCGTCGCGGCGCAGTGCATCACCCCCGACGGGCTCGACGGCGGTCCGGCCTGCACCGGCGCCTTCACCCAGGTTCCTCAGAACAAGTTCGTGCAGCCCGCGCTCGGAATCTGCTGGCAGAACTGCGGCGTCGCCGCAGTGGTGCCCTACCGCGCGCAGTGGGGCACGCTCACGGCGTTCCCAATCGGCCCACTTGGAACCGTGCCGTCGTGCGGCTGGTACACGAGCGCGCTCGTCTTGAACCAAGGCGGGAACCCGATGTGGCAGGGCACGATGACGCTCACGTACTCGCGCACATGGGCGGAGGTGGCGAGCACCACCACGACCTATCAGGTCTGGCGCTATCTCGTGAACGGCGACTTGCGCGCCACGAACGCGAACCCGGGACCGTGCGGCTTGCCGCCGTGCTGCCCGGCGAACGGGAATCGGATGCGCGTCACGGGCTACATCGACTACGCGCGCACCTGCACCGCGGGCGCCGTCCAGTTCGAGGAAGCGTGGATGCTGACGCACGGCTGCGATGCCATCGATCACGTGGCCGGATTCCCGCGTGCCGGTGCCTTCCACCCCGGCCGCTTCTACACGTTCGTCGGGCCGAGCGCCGGCTTCAGCGTCGGCGCGGGATCGACCGTCGAGCTCGGCGTGACCACAACGGAATGCGTGCGCAGGTGGGACGCCACCGTGCTCCCCGCGCGCTGCGATCACGAAGAGCCGCTGCTCTTCGCGAACTTCAATCCGATCCCGAGCGTCTGCATGTGCGGTACGGGCCCAGGGCTCTGGCACCAAGCGTTCTTCACCGCAGCCGGCAACGCGGGGACGGGCATCGGTCAGTATCCGGGCAGCGCTCCGTTCCGCTCGTTCCCGATCGGCGCGTGGACGAACCCGAACGCGTACCCAGGCCTCGAGGAAGTGCGCTGGAACACGAACGACCTGCGGTACGTGGAGTGCACGGGCGCCTTCCGGCATGAGGGTTACTTCGGCGTGACGACTGCGGGCGGATACCCGGCGTTCACGATTCCCTCGCTCGTGCCGTCGCCGCCGCCGGTACCGCTGCCGCTGACGTTCGTCGATCAGGGGAACTCGGTGCTCTTGCCGGCCAACGTCGTGACGCGCAACACGCCGTACCAGAGCGACCACATCCTGAACCTGAACTTGTGAGGCCCGAAGCGCGGTCTGCCGCGCGGAGCGCGGGCGCTCCGCGCGCGAATTGCCGGCGAATTCTTTCCCGGGCGCCCCCGCCAGCGTCACCGTCTGGCAACGACATCGGTTCGATGTCTCCACTCCCTCACCGCAACAGACAACAGGTTCCCCCCATGAGACTTCTGACCTTCGTTGCGCCGCTCCTCCTGTCCTTGACGATGGCGACGCGGGTCGCCGCGCAATGCATCGTCGGCGACGGACTCGACGGCGGCCCGGCATGCACCGGTGCGTTCACGCAGGTTCCCCAGGGCAAGTTCGTACAGCCCTCGCTCGGCATCTGCTGGCAGAACTGCGGCGTCGCCGCGGTCGTGCCCTACCGCGCGCAATGGGGCACGCTCACGCCGTTTCCGATCGGCACGCCCGGCACCGCGCCGTCGTGCGGCTGGTACACGTCCGCTCTGACTCTCTTCCAGAGCGGCAATCCGATGTGGCAAGGCACGATGACGCTGACGTACTCGCGCACGTGGGCGGAAATCGCCCCGTCCGGTGGCAACCTTCAAGTGTGGCGCTACCTCGTGAACGGCGACCTGCGCGCGACGAACGTCAACCCCGGCCCGTGCGGCTTGCCGCCGTGCTGCCCCGCGAACGGCAACCGCATGCGCGTGACGGGTTACATCGACTACGCGCAATCTTGCGTGGCTGGCGCAATCCAACTCGAGAGCGCGTGGATGCTCACGCACGGCTGCGACTCGATCGATCACGTCGCGGGCTTCCCGCGCGCCGGCGCCTTCCACCCCGGCCGCTTCTACTCGTTCGTCGGCCCGAGCGCCGGCTTCAGCGTCGGAGCGGGCTCGGTCGTCGAGAGCGGCACGACCGCGACGGAGTGCGTGCGTCGCTGGGATGCGACCGCATTGCCCGCACGTTGCGATCACGAAGAACCGCTGCTCTTCGCGACGTTCAATCCGAGCGGCACGACCTGCATGTGCGGCGTCGGCCCCGGTCTGTGGTACGAAGCGTTCTTCAACGCTGCCGGCAACACGGGCACGACCATCACTCCCTACCCCGGCAGCGATCCGTTCCGCTCGTACCCGATCGGCACGTGGACGAACCCGGCCGCGTATCCCGGCGTCGAGCAGCTGCGCTGGAACACGAACGACCTGCAGTATGTCGAGTGCACGGGAGTCGGCCGCCAGGAGTACTACTTCGGCGTGACGACCTCGGGCGGATTCCCCGCGCTCACGATCCCGTCGATCGCGCCCGGACTGCCCGTGCCGCTGCCGCTGACGTTCATCGATCAAGCGAACTCGGTGCTCTTGCCCGCGAACGTGGTCACGCGCAACGTCCCGTACCGTAGCGACCACATCCTGAACCTGAATCTCTGACGACCGACAGGCAACCTCGATGCAGCCGCCGCTCCGAGATCGCTCGGGGCGGCGGCTGCTCTAGTAGCCCGTGGTGAAAGTGCTTCGAGTTTGAAATCGGCCCGTTCGCGTCGACGAGGCGTCAGCGACAGACGCCGTAGAGGAACGAGACGTAGTGGTTGGAGCGCACGATGACGTCCTTGCTCCCATCCCCATCGAGGTCGGCTACCGCGCCGCCGGTTTGCAGCCCGACGGTGCCGTGCTCGTGCAGCGCGTCGAACGTGCCGTCGCCGGAGTTCGTCAGGATCCAGACACCCGGGTGCGCGAACGTCACGATCACGACGTCGAGGTCGCCGTCTCGATCGAGATCCGTCAGGTCGACCGTAATGGGATCCGCCCGCGTGGAGTAGTTGATGAAGCCGCGGAACGCGCCGTTGCCGGGATTCATGAACACGCGCAACCGATCGAGCGTCGCGTCGGTCACCGCCAGGTCGAGGTCGCCGTCGCGATCGAGATCACCGAGTTGCGCGTTGCTCACGTTCACACCGGCGGCCACCAAGCTCGGCGCGGAGAACGCGCTCGCGCCGTCGTTCCAGAGGATCGACACCGTGGTGCCCGTCGTCACGACGAGGTCACGATCCGCGTCGCCGTCTAGATCGCCGGTCGTGATCGCACTCGGCACGTCGCCGGTCGCGAATGACGCCGGCGCCGCGAACGTCCCGTCGCCGTGGTTGCGGAGCACGGTGACGCGATCGAGCGTGGGATTCGTCACCACGAGATCCGCGTCCGAATCGCCGTCGAGATCAGCGGCTGCGATCGCGTACTGCGACGCCGACGCGGGGTATGCGAGGCCCGGCGCGAAGCCTCCATGCCCGTCGTTCGTGAGCACCAAGACGCTCGCGCTGGATTGGCTCGCGACGGCGAGGTCTACGTCGCCGTCGCCGTCGAGATCCGTCGCACACACGTCTACGGGATCCGCACCGGTGGCGTACTCCACCGCCGGCGCAAAGCTGCGCGGTGCTTGCTGCAACAGCACGGCGAGCGAGTTCGTGCCGTCGGGCGCGGCGAGATCGAGCGCTCCGTCGCCGTTCAAGTCGGCGACAGCCGGTCGGCGCGACGAACCCGGGACGTCGCAGCCCTCCGCCGCGTGGAGCACGCCGTCACCGCGGTTGTGGAACACCGTCACGACGCTCGCAGCCGAGGTCACGGCGACGTCGCGGTCGCCGTCCCCGTCCAGGTCCGCGATCGCTCCCGCGCTCACGTAGCTCCCGCCGGGATAGGGCGTCGGCACGAGGAACCCGCCGGCGCCGCTATTGCGGAGCACGAAGAAGTCGTGCGTCGTCAAGACGAGCACGTCGCGGTCCAAGTCGTTCTCCAGGTCCGCGACGACGACGCCGTTCACGAACGACCCGAGGACGGTCTCCTGGTGTGTGGCGAACGTGCCCGCTCCTTGATTGGCGAGCACGGACACGCTGGCGCCGAACTCGTTGCCGACGACGATGTCGCGCGCACCGTCGGAGTTCATGAACGCGATCGCGACCGAGCGTGGGCGTGCACCGACTCCGTACGTGACCTGCGCCGCGAACGTGCCGTCGCCTTGGTTGCGGCGCACGGAGACGTTGTCGTCGAGCGAGTTCGCCACGACGAGATCGCGATCCAAGTCGCCGTCGAGGTCGCCGAGCGCCACGGACAGCGGTGCATTCCCCGTCGCATAGGTGGTCGCCGGCGCGAACGCACCGAGTCCGTCACCGAGCAGGATCGACACGTCGTTGCTGCCGGCGTTTGCGACCGCGAGATCGCGGTGCGCATCACCGTCGAGATCGTCGATCGCAACGGAGACCGGATCGGCGCCCACGGCGATCGAAGTCGGCGCCCCGAACTCCCCTGCGCCGTCGTTGAACAGCACGGCGACGACGTTCGTGATGCGGCACGCCACCGCCAGATCCAGATCGCCGTCACCGTCGAGATCGGCGATCGCAACGGAGGCGGGTTCGCCACTGGCGAGATAGTCCTCGCGCGCGGCGAACGTGCCGTCGCCGTGATTGAGGAGCACCGATACCGTTCCGTCCTGGTCGTTCGCAGCGACGAGGTCGAAGTCGGCATCGCCGTCGACGTCTGCGACCGCGACGCTCACGGGCCAAGCACCCGAGGCGAACTGCTCTGCGGGGAGCACGTGATCGCACGTCCGTCGCTGCCTCGTCGCGGGCGTGTGATCCGCCGCCGACTGCACCTGCACCGCCGACGCGAGCGAAGACACGCACGCGAGCACTGCAAACGTCCCAACCCACACCCTCCGAGACTCCAGCTTCGACATCGCAAGCCCTTCCGTGTCGGGCGCGTCGCACGGCGGCAACGCGCGGGTAGCTCGCTCTCCGCTCCGAGGCCGAGGCTAACTCCGATCACCGGGGGGCGCTACGGAACCGTCTTGGCGGTACCGATGCGCGGGGCCGTGCCGTCCGCGGAAGGCACGCGACGATCGGCGAACTCGTCGAAAGGATTGGTGACCGCGGAAGGGCTCGAACCTTCGACCTGATGATTAAGAGTCACCTGCTCTACCAACTGAGCTACGCGGCCAGGTTGTCGAAGAGGCGGAGCATTATGGCGCCGAGCGCCGAGCACGCAAGCCTGCTCACCACCGCGAGAGGTGGTGAGCGCGGAAGGGATCGAACCTTCGACCTACTGGTTAAAAGCCAGTTGCTCTACCGACTGAGCTACGCGCCCCGCTCCAGTTCCGCTCGCGCGGAGGGTGCGCCAGGATAACCGGGTCCGGCAGGAGGACAAGCGCGCTCGACGCACCGCGCGCGCTCAGACCTCCATGATCTCGGCGGTCTTCTTTTCTTGCACGACGTTCAGCTTCTCTTCGTACTCCTTGAGGAGCTTCTGGATCTCGTCGTGCAAGCGCACGTTCTCGTCTTCGGTCAGGCCGCTGGACTTGAGCAACGCGTCGGCCGCCTTGTTCATGTCGCGCCGTCCGTTGCGCATCGCGATGCGCGTCTCCTCGCACATCTCCTTGACCTTCGTCGCGTACTTCTTGCGCTGCTCGCCCGACAACATCGGCATCGTGAGGCGCAGCACCTTGCCGTCGTTCTGCGGCGT
This sequence comes from Planctomycetota bacterium, assembly GCA_046160865.1. Classification (GTDB taxonomy): domain Bacteria; phylum Planctomycetota; class UBA1135; order UBA1135; genus JBJXHG01. The sequence goes on from JBJXHG010000146.1 coordinate 34,364, forward strand.
GATGCCGAGATCCGACTTCAGGATCGCCTTGTTGATGTCGCCGAGGATCGAGGCGTCGAACGGCTTGATCATGATCTGCCGCGGCTCGGGCACGGAGATCGACGCCATCTGCGCGATCGGTGTCTGCGTGCCGTAGTAGTCGACGCGAATTCCCTCGACGAGCGCCGCCGACGCGCGCGCCGTGCGGATGGTCCGCAAGTGGTCGGCGAGGTGGTGCAGCGCCTTCTCGAGCTTGTCCTTCGTTTCCGTGACGATCGTCTGGTAGGTCATCGCGAGCTCCCGATCTGAGTGCCCAGGTCTTCGCCGCGGATCACGCGCTCGAGGTTCCCCTCTTCGAAGAGGTTGAACACGATCACCGGCAGCTTCTGCTCCATGCACAACGTGATCGCCGTGCCGTCCATGACTTTCAAGCCGCGGTTCAGCACGTCCATGTAGCTGAGCTCGCGAAAGCGCTTCGCGTTCGGATTCTTCTTCGGATCCGAGTCGTACACGCCGTCGACCTTCGTCGCCTTCAGCAGCACTTCCGCCGAAAGCTCCGTGGCACGCAGCGCCGCCGCGGTATCCGTGGTGAAGAACGGGTTGCCCGTGCCGGCCGCGAGGATCACCACGCGGCCCTTTTGCAGGTGCGACAGAGCCTTGCGCCGCACGAACGGCTCGGCGACTTGATGGATTTCGATCGCGGTCTGCACGCGCGTTTCGCGGCCGAGCTGCTCGATCGCTTCGGAGAGCGCGAGCGCGTTGATCACGGTCGCGAGCATGCCCATGTAGTCTGCGCTCGCGCGGCTGCCGCCGAGCTTCGAGAACTCGGCGCCGCGCAAGATGTTTCCACCGCCGACGACGACCGCGATCTCTACGCCGAGGCTCGCGACCTTCGCGACCTGGCGCGCGACGATCTGCACCGCTTCCGGATCGATTCCGTGTCCGCTGCCGGGCTCTCCCAGGCCTTCGCCCGAGAGCTTCAGGAGCACGCGCTGGTAGGGCCGGGCCATGGCTCGCCGCGCCTCAGTTGCCGATTTGGAAGCGCGCGAAGTCCGCGATCGCCGTGCCCTTGCCGAGCTGCGCGGTGAGCACTTGCAGCACGGTCTGCTTGTCGTCCTTGAACCACTTCTGCTCGGGCAGGACGTTGTCGGAGTAGAACTTGTCGATCTTGCTCCCGACGATCTTTTCCTGCATCTCGGCCGGACGCGACTTCACTTCTTCGAGATAGATCGCGCGCTCGCGCTCGATCTTGTCCGCCGGGATCGCGGCGCGCGTGTTGCCGGCCGGGTTCGCGAACACGACGTGCATCGCGAGCTCCTTGAGCACGCCGGCCGCGACGTCATCGGCCGCCTCCGTCGTCACCGACACGAGCGCGCCCTTCTTGCCGTCGTGGTGCACGTAGCAGCCGACGCGGCCCTTCATGTTCTCGAAGCGCTGGAAGCGCGCGACCTGCGTGTTCTCGCCGAGCTTGCCGATGAACAGCTTGATGGCTTCCGACAGCGCGGCGCCGGTCTGCGAGTGCTTGAGGTCGAGCAACGCTTCGGGCGATGCCGGGTTCTTCTCCGCCACCTGATGACAGAGCTCCGAGAGCAGCGTTTGGAAGTCCTCGGTGTTCGCGACGAAGTCGGTCTCGCATGTCATCGCGACCATCGCGCCGACGCGCGCCTTCGGGCCGACCCACGCCTGGATGCGGCCTTGGCCCATCTCGCGACTCGACTTCTTCTCGGCGGTCTTCAGGCCTTGCTTGCGCAAGTGGTCGACGGCTGCCTCGAGGTCGCCTTGGCCGGCTTCGAGCGCGCGCTTGCACTCCATCAGTCCGGCGCCCGTGCGCTCGCGCAGATCGCGCACCATCGAAGGGGTGATTTCCATGTGTCTGTCTCGATTGCGCGGCCTCGCTCGGAAGCCGCAAGTCCTTGGGCTCTGACGGCGGACGAACCGCGCTCGCGAACGCGCGCGAGCGCCGGATGTCCGCACTGAACTGCGGTCGCGGGGCGCGCTCGCCCCGCATTTCCGCTGACTAGGTGGGCTCGACCGCGCCGCGATGCGCGTGACGGCCACCTTCGCCGGCCGCGACGCTCTCGTCTTCGCCGTCGCGTCCGCGCGGCCGGTCGTCGCGCCGGCCGTCCGGCAAGCGGTTGCCGCGCGTCGGACGAGGCTCGTCACCCGTAGGCATGCCTTCGTCGCGCTTCTCTGCGGCACCGGTCGTCGTCATGCGCTCGCGGTGATTCGCCGAGCCTTCCTCGACCGACTTGACGAGTTGATCCACGAGCAGACGCACCGACTTCAGCGCGTCGTCGTTGCCCGGGATCACGATGTCGATGTGCGTCGGATCGCAGTCCGTGTCGAGGATGCCGATCACGACGAGGCCCATGCGGCGCGCTTCGCGGACCGCATTGCCTTCGCGCGCCGGATCGACGACGACCATCGCGCCCGGCATGCCGGTCATCTCGCGGATGCCGCCCAGGTTGCGCGTGATCTTGCGCCGCACGCGGCGCAGACTGCTGACCATCTTCTTCGAGTACTGGTCCAGCGAGCCGTCGTCCTCCATCTTCTCGAGCTCGTCGAGTCGCTTGAGGCGGCTGCGGATGACCGAGAAGTTCGTGAGAGTTCCGCCGATCCAACGCTCGGTCACGACGGGCATGCCCGCGCGCTGTCCGGCGTCTTGGATCACGCCCTTCACTTGCCGCTTCGTCCCGACCCACAGGATGGTCGAGCCTTCTGCTGCCAAGTTGTAGAGGAGGTTCTTCGCCCGCAGGAGACCTCGCAAGGTCTCGCGCAGGTCGATGATGTGGATCAGGTTGCGCCGCCCGTGAATGTACGGGGCCATCTTCGGATTCCACCGCGCCATGCGGCATCCGAAATGCACACCTGCATCGATCAGTTCTTGTACGGTTAGATTGTCCATGGGGCCTGTTGGTGTCCGTCCGCCGAGCAGACCCTCGCCGATCGAGAGGCCCTGAGCTTTGGCGGTCCGCGCGTCAGCCGTTGGGCGGCATCGACGCACCCGCGCCCCGCCCGAGGAAGCGCTCCATTGCGCGCGCAGCTGTCGAAAGACAGGGTCCGCACGAGCTTTGGGCGCGGACCACGAGGTCGAGGCGCGCAGAGGTGGCGGGAGATTCTATCGGGGAGGAATCGCCCGTCAATCGGCCGGCGCGGTGCACGCCGCGCCCGCGATATACTTTCCCGCTGGTCCGGCCGCGCTCCGGAGCGGCGGTCCGATGAGCTCCCCGCCCCTCGTTCTCGTGTGCGATCACCGCGGCGAGGGACTTTCGGAATGCCTGACTGAGCTCGCCGGTGCGGGATTTCGGCTCGAATTCAGCGCGGACATCCGCGGCACACGAGCAGCGTTCGCGCAGCTGCGTCCAGCACTGATCGTGCTCGATCCCCTCTCCGAAGGCGGCGCCGCCGAGACTGAAGATCTCGCGCGGATCGCCGGCGCCGAGGGTCCGCCGCCGCTGCTCCTCGTCGCCGATCCGCGCGATCCGTCGGCTGCCTTGCGCACGGCACGCGACGCGCGCATGCCGCTCATCGACCTCGTGCACCGCGGATCGACGCGCGACGAATACCGCCTGCGGATCGAACGCCTCTGCGCGCTGGCCGAGCGGCAAGGCGAGATGCTCGAACTCCGCCACCGCGCGTTGCACGACGACCGCACCGATCTCTTGCGGCCGAAGGCGTTCCAACAACGACTGAGCGAGCACTTCTCCGCCGCCGAGCGCCACCACTTCGACCTCGCGCTCGTGCTGATCGACCTCGACGACTTCGGGCGCGTGAACAAGCTGTTCGATCACACGGTCGGCGATCTCGTGATCGTGCGCGTCGGCGAAGCGATCCGCCGTGCGCTGCGCACCGAAGACGTCGCGGGCCGCATCGGAGGCGACGAATTCGCCGTGATGCTCCCGTACACCGGCGGCGTCGAGGCTGCGCACGTCGTCAAGCGCTTGCGCGACGAGATCCACCGCCTGTCCGGCCGATTGACGGCCACGGGCGCGCCGATCTCGATCAGTGCGAGCCTCGGCTTCGACACGTTCGACGGCAAGGATCTCGACAACGTCGAGACGCTGCGAGCGCGCGCCGAAACGGCGTTGCGCGAGGCGAAGCGCGCCGGCGGCAATCGTGGCGTGTACTTCCGATCGATCGACGGCGAGCGCTGACCGGCGCACGCCACGGATCGATCCGATTCGTCCGGCCGGACACGAGTGCGATCGGCATCGTCGCGACGCACCGCCTTGGCCGACGCGGCGCAACGCGCAACGCAAGCGGAGCCGACACGTGCGGCACTCGCGGTGGATTCGCTCTTCGGCCTCGTGCTCGCGCTGGCCCGCATTTCTCACCACGGGCTGCTAGCGCGCGAGCACGACGTCGAGCCAGTTCGCGCGGTCGGCGACGAACGAATCCGGGCCGACGTCCGCTTCGAGCACGAGCTCGCGCGCGCTCGACACGTCGATCGCCGGGAGGGCGAGCGCCGCGTCGCCACCACGCACGACCGGGCTCTCCCACACGGGCTTGCCGTCGAGGTGCACGCGAAAGATCACGGAGCCGCGCGCCGGAAGCCGCAGCACTTGGTCGTCGACGCCGACCAGGCCGCGCAGCGTGCGGAAGCCGCCGTCGAGCTTCCAGGAGAGCTTGCTCGGCGCGTGCACGCCGACGCCACGCGCGTACGTCCGGCCGCCGACGACGAGCGGCGTGTTCGTCACCGAGCGGTCGAACCGCGCCGGCCACTGGATCCCGAGATCATCGCCGAACGGCGAGCTCTGTCCGACGTCGGACGGCGCGAGCGACGAGAGATACGCGATCGCGCCGTCGTCGACGAGCAGCCCTGAGATCGTGGCAAGCGGGATCGAGATCTCGCCGCTGTACTTGCGCCGGATGATGCACGCCTCGCCGGTGAGACGCACGAGCTCGCCCGAGAGTCGCGTCTCGTCGAAGCCGTCGACGACGACCCGGACGCCAGGGTTCGCGTTGCCCCCGTCGTCCTTGTGCGGCAAGTGCTCGATGAAGAGCGCCGCGACCTCGCCCCACGGAATCTGCTTCGATCCGAGCACCGTGCCGTGGAACTGCACACCCTCGGAGGTGAACGCTTCGACGCCGCCCTCGATCGTGTCGAGCACGTCGCGCGTCTTGCGATACAAACGATCGCCTTCGGCCGGCGCTTTCGGCGTCTCGGTCCACAGGCCCTCGACGCGCGCGGGCCAAACGATGGACGAGATCTCGTCGATGATCACTTCGACTCGCACGCCGCCAGCGAGCTCGACTTGGATCCACTCCTCGCGTCCCCCGCGCACGCGACCGCGCAAGCGATCGCCATCGGAGAGCTGAATCTGCGCGCGCTGCTCGCCCGCTTCCGCGCGCGGCGGCCCCCCGAGCCCTTCGAAGCGGAGCCGCTGCCCACCGATCGTCCGAGGGTCCTGTGTGTCGAGCGTCGCGAGCGCCAGCGCCTTCCGCTCGCCGGTCGCGCTCTCGAGCACGACGCGCGGTCCGCTCGCGACGTCGTCGCGCGGTCTCGGGTCTTGCGCACCGGCGAACGCGAGGGCTAGCCAGAGGAATTGGTGGACGGCGAGCATGCGGGGCCGCGGATCGTAGACCAGCGCAAGTGCGCGGTCTTCAGCGGAGTCTGTCCCACTTGAGTGTGCATGGCGCGCGCGGGCGGCGTTGCCGCCGCATGACTTCGGTCCGTGCGCGTTCACGGGGAGCGGCGCTGGCCGTGGAAACGGCGCAAGTGTGTGGCTGCGCACGTCCCACGCCGAGCGCGTGCACAATCAACGGGGACAGCTTCCCGGCGCGATGGGCCGCCATGCGCGCCGGCGGCGCAGCTGCCACGCTGACAGCCGACGGGCTCCGCGCGCGCGTCCGCTGCCACTAAGGCAGCGCAGACGAAGCGCAGCATTCGGCACACAAGCCACGCTCTTGCAATGACTTGAGCGCAGCTGCCGAAGCGGCACCGTTCTTGCTCGACCGCGCCGACACATCCGACCCGGGATCCGTGCGCTCACGGTCGGCAACGCGAGCATCGCTCGCGGCACCTCGAAACGAGCGCACCACAACCTGCACAACTGCACCGAGAAGACATTCCTCTCATGGCCAAGCAAATGGTGTTTGAGTCGGACGCGCGCGAAGCCATCCGCCGCGGCGTCGAGAAGCTCGCCAAGGCCGTCGTCACGACCCTTGGACCGCGTGGACGCAACGCGGTGCTCGACAAGGGCTGGGGCGCGCCGACGATCACGAAGGACGGCGTCACCGTGGCCGAGGAGATCCAGCTCCAAGATCCCTACGAGCACATGGGCGCGCAGCTCGTGAAGGAAGTCGCGAGCAAGACGAGCGACGTCGCCGGCGACGGCACGACCACCGCCACGCTGCTCACGGAAGCGATCTTCACCCAAGGTCTGCGCGCCGTGACCGCGGGCGCCGCGCCGGCGCGCTTGACCCAAGCGCTGCGCGATGGCGTGCAAGCCGTGACGACCGAGCTCGACCGCATGTCGAAGTCGGTCAACAAGAACGACGAGATCGTCCAAGTGGCGACGATCTCGGCCAACAACGACCCGCGCGTCGGCAAGTTGATCGGCGATGCGATGGAGAAGGTCGGCAAGGACGGCGTCATCACCGTCGAAGACGGCAAGACGCTCGAGACCGAAGTCACGGTCGTCGAGGGCATGCAGTTCGACCGCGGCTATCTCTCGCCGCACTTCGTCAACGAACCGAACACGATGGAGTGCGTCTTCGAGAAGCCGCTCATCCTCGTCACCGAGCAGAAGATTTCGTCGGTGCAGAAGCTGCTGCCGCTGCTGGAGAAGCTCAAGCAAGCCGGCCGGCCGTTCGTCATCATCGCCGAGGACGTCGAGTCCGAGGCGTTGGCGACGATGGTCGTCAACAAGCTGCGCGGCGTGTTGCAGTGCGCCGCGGTCAAGGCGCCGGGTTACGGCGACCGCCGCAAGGCCATGCTCGAAGACATCGCCGCGCTCACGGGCGCGAAGGCCGTGATGAACGACCTCGGCATCGAGCTCGACGCGCTCACCGTGCGCGATCTCGGCAGCGCGAAGCGCGTCGTGATCGACAACGACAACACGACGATCGTCGGTGGCACGGGCAAGAAAGAGGACGTGCAAGGCCGCGTGGCGCAGATTCGCGCGCAGATGGAGATCACGACGTCTGACTATGACAAGGAGAAGCTGCAAGAGCGTCTCGCGAAGCTCACGGGCGGCATCGCGCAGATCAACGTCGGTGGCGCGACCGACACCGAAGTCAAGGAGCGCAAGGCGCTGATCGAGGACGCGTTGCACGCGACGCGTGCGGCGGTCGAGGGCGGCGTGCTCCCGGGCGGCGGTGTCGCGCTGCTGCGCGCGCGCGAAGTCCTCAAGAAGCTGCGCAAGAGCGCGGACGACGACTACGGGATGGGCATCGACCTCTTGTACACGGCGCTCGCGCGCCCGGTGCAGCAGATCGCGGCCAATGCCGGCTACGACGGCACGGTCGTCGCGCACCGCATCCTGCGCGAGAAGAAGGAGAGCTACGGCTTCGACGCGCTCAAGGGCGAGTACGGCGACATGCTCTCGCTCGGCATCGTCGATCCGACGAAGGTCACCAAGGCCGCGCTCTCGAACGCGGCGAGCGTCGCGAGCCTCCTGCTCACCACCGACGCGCTGATCGCCACCAAGCCGGAGTCCAAGAAGAAGAAGGGCGGCGGCGGGGGCGGCGGCGACATGGACGACATGGAAGGTATGGGCGGCATGGGCGGTATGGGAGGCATGGACTTCTGATCGCGACGGTCCTCACTCACTCTCCACACACAGCACACCAACACAACGAGAAGAAGAACCATGGCCAAGCAAATCATGTTCGACGACAAGGCGCGCCAGAAGATGCGCGCCGGCATCGAGAAGCTCGCCAAGACCGTGCGCGTCACGCTCGGACCGGCCGGCCGCAACGTCATCTTGCAGAAGTCGTTCGGCGCTCCGTCGGTCACGAAGGACGGAGTGTCGGTCGCGAAGGAAATCGATCTCGAGGATCCGTTCGAGAACATGGGCGCGAAGCTCGTGCTCGAAGTCGCCAACAAGACGAACGACGTCGCCGGTGACGGCACGACCACCGCGACGGTGCTCGCGTCCGCGATCTTCAACGAAGGATTGAAGTACCTCGCGACGGGCGTCAACACGATCGCGCTGCGCAACGGCATCGACGCCGCGGTCGCAGCGGCCGTCGAGAACATCCAAGCTCAATCGCGCAAGGTGAAGTCGCGCGACGAGAAGGCCAGCGTCGCGTCGATCTCGGCGAACAACGACCCCGAGGTCGGTCAGATGCTCGCCGACGCCTTCGAGAAGGTCGGCAACGACGGAGTGATCACGATCGAGGAGAACACCGGCCTCGAGACGCAGCTCGAAGTCGTCGAGGGCATGGAGTTCGACAAGGGCTACCTCTCGCCCTACTTCGCGACGGATCTCACGAAGCTCACTGCGGAGTTCGAAGATCCCCTGCTCTTCATCTACGAGAAGAAGATCTCGAACGTGCGTGAGTTCCTCCCGGTGCTCGAAGCGTCGGCCCGCGCGGGTCGTCCGCTCGTGATCATCGCCGAGGACATCGAGGGCGAAGCACTCGCGACGCTCGTGATCAACCGGCTCAAGGGCATTCTCAACGTGTGCGCAGTCAAGGCGCCGGGCTTCGGCGAGCGTCGCAAGGCGTATCTCGGCGACATCGCCGTGCTGACCGGCGGCACTGCGATCACGGAAGAGCTCGGTTTGCCGCTCGACAAGGTGACGACGGAGCACTTCGGTACCGCGAAGCGCGTGCGCATCACGAAGGACAGCACGACGATCATCGGCGGCAGCGGTGCCAAGAAGGCGATCAACGAGCGCGTGGCGCAGCTGCGCGTGCAGATCGGCAACACGAAGTCCGACTACGACAAAGAGAAGCTCGAAGAGCGTCTCGCGAAGCTGCTCGGCGGCGTCGCCGTCATCAAGGTCGGCGGCAAGACCGAAGCCGAGATGAAGGCGAAGAAGGACCTCATGGAGGACGCGCTCAATGCGACGCGCGCCGCGATCCAAGAGGGCATCGTGCCCGGCGGCGGCGTCGCGCTCTTGCGCGCGGCCGAATCCGTCAAGGCGCTGAAGCTGAAGGGCGACGAGCTGTTCGGCGCGAAGATCATCGAGAAGGCGCTCGAAGCTCCGCTGTTCCAGATCGCCGCGAACTCGGGTGCCGACGGTCCGGTCGTCGTCGAGAACGTGCGCGAGAAGAGCAAGGCCTTCGGCTACAACGCACTCACGGGCGAATACGTCGACATGTTCAAGGACGGGATCATCGATCCGGCCAAGGTCGTTCGATCCGCGCTACAGAACGCGGCGTCCATCGCGGGCTTGCTCCTGACCACCGACTCGATGGTCACGGAGATCAAGGACGAGAAGCCGCGCGTCGAAGGTAGCCTCGCCTGATCCAGGCCGCGGCGCGGCGATGAATTCACGGAGCGACGCAGCCGGGATGGCGGCGGCGTCGCTCCGGATCTTCCACGCTGCACGAATTCATGGCTGAGAAGCGCGACTACTACGAAGTCCTCGGTGTCGAGCGCACGGCGACGGTCGAGGTGATCAAGAAGGCCTTCCGCAAGCAGGCCATGCAGCATCACCCGGATCGCAATCCAGGTGACGCCGAAGCAGAAGCACGCTTCAAGGAGATCGCGGAGGCGTACGGCGTGCTCTCCGACACGGAGAAGCGCGCGCAGTACGACCAATTCGGTCACTCGGCGTTCGGCCCGGGCGGTTTCGACGGCCAGCGCTACACGTCGATGGAGGACATCTTCTCCGCCTTCGGCGACATCTTCGGCGGTGGCGGGATCGGCGATGCGTTCGGTCGCCGGCGCGCGGGACCGCAGCCCGGCCGCGACCTGAAGATCGTGCTCGATCTGACACTCGAAGAGATCGATTCGGGCGTCGACCGCACCGTCGCTGTGAAGCGCCTGGAGCACTGCGGTGCGTGTCGCGGAAGCGGCGCGAAGCCCGGCACGTCCGCAAGCCCGTGCAAGACGTGCGGCGGACGCGGTCAGCTGCACCGCAATCAAGGCTTTTTCACGATGGCCACGACGTGTCCGCGCTGCCGCGGCGCAGGCCAAGTGATCGAATCGCCGTGCACCACGTGCAAGGGAGCCGGCAAGGTGTCCGAGAAGAGCGAGATCAAGATCTCGATTCCACCCGGCATCGAAGAAGGCGTTCGACTGCGCGTGCCCGGACAGGGCGACTCAGGAGACGCACATGCTCCGCGCGGCGATCTCTACTGCGTGATCCACGAAACGGAGCACAAGGTCTTCCAGCGCAACGGCGCGGATCTCATGACCGAGCTCCCGTTCTCGTACGCGCAGCTCGCGCTCGGAGACAAGGTCGAGATTCCCACTCTGCGCGGTCGCGCCGAGATGGCGATCCCGGCCGGCACGCAGAGCGGCAAGGTCTTCCGCTTGCGCAATCAAGGGCTTCCGCAGCTCGACGGACGCGGGCGCGGTGATCAACTCGTGCGGGTGTTCATCGAGGTGCCGAGCAAGCTCACCGATCGCCAGAAGGAGCTCTTGCGCGAGTTCGCCGACATTGAATCGAAGCGCACCGGGAACCAATCGTTCTTCGAGAAGATTGCGAACTACTTCAACTGAGTGCCATGACGAACCCGCACGAATCCGACGACGACGCTCACGACGGCCGCGCCTCGTCCACAGAGTCCGGCGCCGCGCCCACGGGCGAGATCGCCGGGCCGACCGGACACGATCGCGAACTCGAGGACGTGCTGCGCGAGCGCGACGAGTTCCGCGCGAACTGGCAACGCGCGCAAGCCGACTACCAGAACTTGCGACGCCGCATGGCGGCGGACACCGAGGCGAGCGTGCAGCGCGCGAAGAAGCAGCTCCTGCTCGAGCTCCTGCTCGTGCTCGATTACCTCGACATGGCGCTGTCCGCGCCCGTGACGACGCAGGACGGCAAGGATCTGCGCGCCGGCGTCGAGCTGACGCGCGCGACGCTCGTGCGCACGCTCGAGCGCGACGGATTGAAGACGGTGCCGGAGACCGGCGCGTTCGACGCGACGCTGCACGAAGCGGTCGAGAGCGTCGACGCCGGCGACGTGCCCGACGGTCACATCGTGCAGACGCTGCGCCGCGGCTACACCGTGAACGGCCAAGTGCTGCGGCCCGCGCAGGTGCGCGTCGCGAAGGCAGCCGCATCCCGAACGAGCGAGAGCGAGACGCGCTGATGCCGACCTACGACTACGCATGCAAGGCGTGCGGCAAGACGATGGAGATCTTCCACTCGATCGCCGACGCGCCGAAGCGCAAGTGCCCGCTCTGCAAGAAGTCCGCGCTCGAGCGCAAGATCGGCGCGGGCGCCGGGATCCTCTTCAAGGGCACCGGCTTCTACCAGACCGACTATCGCTCCGATGCGTACCAGAAGGCCGCGAAGGCAGACTCGGGTGCGTCGCCCGCGAGTGATTCGTCGACGAGCGAGTCGAAGGGCGGCGAGACGCCCGCGAGCGACGCGAAGTCGAGCGACGCGAAGCCGGGCGCCGAGAGCAAGCCGGCGCCGCAGAAATCGAGTGCAAAGACCGAGGGCACTCCCTCGACGAAGAAGTCGAAGAAGAGCTCGTGACGCGCGGACGGCATGTCGAGCGTCGCGCTCTGCGCAAAGGCAGCCGAGCAGCAACGGCGAACTGCAGCCGCACAGTTGGGCGTAGCCCGCATTTCTCACCACGTCCTGCTGCGTTCGCGTCAACTCGCTTCGGTCGGCGTTGTTGGATCGGAATCGATCCTCGCTGACCTAACAGGTCAGCTCCGGTCGATTCCGACGCAACGCCTTGCCCGAAGCG
>JBJXHG010000147.1:0-10000 GCA_046160865.1 Planctomycetota bacterium
GGGTTCGGAAACCTGACAGGTTGCCTGCACCCTCGCGCCTTGCCAGCGACGACGATCTCGACCTTGGTGAGAGCGAACTTCTGACTCAGGACACTAGACTGCGCTGCGTGGACACCGCGCTCTCCTCACTGGTCTTCGAAGCCGCACGACAGCTGATGCCCGGAGGCGTCAACAGCCCCGTGCGCGCGTACGCATCCGTGGGCGGCGTGCCGCCGCACATCGCACGCGGCGCTGGGCCTCTCGTCACCGACATCGACGGCAACGAGTACGTCGACTTCGTCATGAGCTACGGTCCGCTGATCGCGGGCCACGCCCACCCGCACGTCGTCGAGGCCCTCGAGCACGCGATCCGCAAGGGCACGGCGTTCGGCGCACCGACGGAAGGCGAGCTCGCGCTCGCGCGACAAGTGACCGACCGCGTCCCGGCCGTGCAGATGGTGCGGCTCGTGAACAGCGGCACCGAGGCGACGATGAGCGCGCTGCGACTCGCGCGCGCCGCGACGGGCCGCGACCTCTTCATCAAGTTCAATGGTTGCTACCACGGCCACGGCGACTCGTTCCTCGTCAAGGCGGGCTCGGGCGCGCTGACGCACGGCGCGCCGGATTCGCCGGGCGTTCCACAGGCGCTCGCCGCGTTGACGCTCGTCGCCGAGTACAACGATCTCGAGAGCGTCGAGCGGCTCTTCGCGCAGCACCGCGGAGAGATCGCGTGTGTGTTCGTCGAGCCGGTGGCCGGCAACATCGGCTGCGTGCTCCCGGCAGACGGCTTCCTCGAAGGCCTGCGCGATCTCTGCGACGCGCACGAAGCGCTGCTCGTGTTCGACGAGGTGATGACGGGCTTCCGCGTCGCGCGCGGCGGCTATCAAGAGATCTGCGGCGTGTTCCCGGATCTCGTGACGCTCGGCAAGGTGATCGGCGGCGGGCTTCCGATCGGTGCGTACGGCGGCCGCGCGGACCTGATGCAACGCGTTTCGCCGGCGGGCGACGTCTATCAAGCCGGCACTTTGTCGGGCAATCCGATCGCGGTGGCGGCCGGGCTCGCGACACTCGCAGTGACCGACGAGCCCGAGTTCTACGAGAAGCTCGAAGCGAGCGCGGCCGAGCTCGCTTCCGGCATCACCGCGGCCGCGCGCAAGCACGGCGTGCCGCTCGTCGTGAATCGACAAGGCTCGATGCTCTGTCCGTATTTTGCGACGGAGCCCGTGACGAGCCTCGAGCGCGTCATGCGCACCGACCGCGTGCGCTGGACGATGTTCTTCCACGCGTTGCTCGAGCGCGGAGTGATCGTGCCGCCGTCGCCGTTCGAAGCGTGGTTCGTGTCGAGCGCGCACGACGACCGCATCGTCGCGCGCGCTGTCGATGCGATTGGCGCCGCGCTGTCGACGGTCTGAGCGCGTTGTCGATTCAAATAAGGAAGGGAAGGCTTCCTCTGGGCGGTTGCCTTCCCTTCGAGAACGTTCCCGAACTGATGCTTCAGGAAGCGTTCAGTCGAAGCGCGTGCCGTTCGTCCCGAAGAACGCGTCGGATTGCTTGAGCTGATCGGCGCTCACGAAGGTGCTCTCCGGCTTCTTGTATTCCGGCGCCGTCTTGAGCTGCTCGATCGTCTTGTTGATCTTCAGCACCCACTCGTCGTTGTCGCGCGCGTTCGCCGGAAGCGTCCACGACACGGCTTGGAAGGGCACGATCGCCAGCGTGGTGCCCATGCCGAGCGCGCCGCCGTGCGACGCGACCACGTAGTCGAGTCGGTTGCGCCGCACGTCGATCACGGCGTTGTCGATCTTGCCGAAGTCTTTGTCGGTCGCGACGAGCTTCGCGGACTTCAAGCGGCTGCTGTAGACGTAACGCGGTCCCGCGGACGTCGCCATCGCGCCATTGGCCGCCGATTCCTTGGCCGGCGCGTCGTTCATGTCGTCCTTCGTGTCGTCCTTGCCGGACCCGTTCGTCGCGGCATTGACGCGACCGATGGCCGCATCGAGATCCTTCTCGGCCTTGCTCGCATCGAACTCGGGCAGCGCCTTCAACTCGGCTTCGCTCATCTTCAAATGGAACATCGCCTTGTTGTCGTCGTGCAGCGTGTACGCGAGCGACGAGAACGGCACGAGGACTTCCTTGTCACCCATGCCGAGGAGTCCGCCCGTCGACAATACGGCCCACTGCATGCGTCCGTCGCGCGCGATGACGATCTCCTTCAACTTGCCCTTCGAGCGCTCGGGCTTCGCGTCCTTCTTCTCGCGATCGGCCGGCGTGCGTGCGGCGGTGTCGTGCATGTCGCCTTGGATCATCACCTCCGCTTTGAGGATCTCGTCCAGAGAGACGTACTGCGCGCCTTGATTCATCTGCCGCGCAGCGACATCACCCGGAGCAGCTTGCTTCGGTCGTGTGGTACCTGCGTCTTGCCACGCTGCCGCGGGAAGACTGGCCAGCAGCACGATCGCGTGAAATTGAAATGCCATGGGATGATTCCTTTCGAATCGAACTCGTTGCGGCCTGCCTTCATGTTCGGCCTCGTGAGTGCGCAGCTCCGCAAGCGATGTGCCGCGCCGCGCGACGCGCCCTGCACGCATTCGCCGACTCTTCGACGTGCAATTCCTGCGAATCGTGCCAGCGCATCGATGATGCAGCGCGCCCCGTGCGGGGCACTCGCACGCGTCCCCGTGCGTCATAGTGGGCGTACGATTCGAGCCGTGCCCTCCGCATCGCCACCGAGCGAACATCGCAGCGGCTGCGCGCATCTCCCGGCGAACGCTCGACGCCCTCTCGGTCGACGACGTGTCGGCCGGACTTGCGTGACCTGCGAGCCCGCGTCCGTCGCGAGTCGATCGTGAGGTCACGCCAGCGAGCGCGGCAAGCCGAACAGCGTGAGGAGGTCTGGCGATGCAGATCTTGCACGCACCCGCTCTCTCGTGCCCGCCAGACGGTTTGTCACCGATCGCCTGTACTGCCACGGCCGGTTGGATGTGGTGGCACGGAAGGTGCGGAGTCGCGCGGGAACCACTCCGCGCGGAATGGCTACGTGGCGCACGCGCCTGGGCAGCGCGTGGCGAGTTCGGGGGAACTCGCCACGCCATCACTCGAAGCTTTTTGGAGGCAGGCTCATGAAACGGACTCTTTCTCTGTGTGTGTTGGCGATCACGTGCGCGTGCTCGCAGGAATCCACGAGCCACGCGGCGGATGCGGCGCGGACTCCGACCGTGCAAACGACGACGCCGATGATTCCTCCTCCGACGACGCCGCCGGTGGGAGCGACACCCGATCTGGACACGACGCGTGAACTGATCGGCGCGCCGCTGGCCGGCGATGCGCCGCTCGCTGGCGATCAAGGCGGCGTGGATCGCGCGCTCGTACAGCACGTGCGCCAAGTGCTGCAAGCGGACATGACGCTCTCGACCGAAGCGAAGTCCATCACGGTGAAAGCCGAGGGCGGCACGGTGACGCTCGACGGACTGGTGCAGAGCGAGGAAGAGAAGCGCAACGTCGAGTCGCTGGTCAAAGCGATTCCCGGCGTGCAGCGCGTCGACAATCAACTGCTCGTCAAGGCTTCGTGATGGGTTCAGTACCGCGTAGCAAATGCATGACGGATGCGCCCTGGCAGCCCGTGGTGAAAGTGCTTCGAGCGCGAAAGTCGTCCGGTCGTGTCGGAACCAGGAGCACGACCGCAGGCGAATCCTCGTGATTCGCCGAGGATCGAGCGACGCCGTGCCGGCGCGAACGGACGACTTTCGCGCCGAATGACTTTCACCACGGGCTGCTGGACTGCAGGACGGCCATGCCTCTGGCGCATCTTTCTTCGTTTGCACCGCGGTGCTTCGACTGAGCGGCTCGCACGCAGCTCGCGTGGCGCGCCGCGCCCCCCCGCGCTCTAATGTCGACTCGCGCAAGTGGGGTATTCGACGCGGAGCGGCTTCTTCCGAGCGCACGCGACGATGAAAGCGCTCGCACGATCGACAACCTTCTTTCGGAACCCTACATGCCGAACGCACTCCTCGTCGAAGACGACAAAGCCGCCCTCGAGGCTCTGACCGTGCTCGTGGAGAACATGGGTTTCTCGACGATCACGGCGGACACGTGGGCCGATGCTCGAACCGAGCTACTGCGCAACTCGCTCGACGTCGTGCTGCTCGACGTTTTCCTGCCGGGCGGATCGGGAATCGATCTGCTGCTCGAGATTCCGAAGGAGCGTCGCCCGCAAGTCGTGCTGATGAGCGGTGACGAATCGGTGCGCACAGCGCTCGCCACCATCCCGATGCAGGAGGTGCACTTCATCCAGAAGCCGATCGACGTGAAGGTGCTGGGACGCACGCTCGAGGCGATTCGACGTCGCTGTAAACCCGCGGCACCTGCGCGGGCTCCGGAGAAGCTCGAAGGTCTCACGCGCTTGCTGGGCAACTCGGGCTCGATGCGCCGACTGCGCGAGCTGATCGCGAAGGTGGCGCCGCTCGATCTGTCCGTGTACGTCGAGGGCGAGAGCGGCACCGGCAAAGAGCTCGTCGCGATCGCGATCCACGAGATGAGCTCGCGGCGCGCGCATCCGTTCGTCGCACTGAACTGCGGCGCGCTGCCCGAGAACCTGATCGACAGCGAGCTGTTCGGCTACGAGAAGGGCGCGTTCACCGGCGCCGACAAGCCGAAGTCCGGCGTGTTCGAGCAAGCGACGGGCGGCACGCTGTTCCTCGACGAGATCGCCGAGATGCCGGTCGATCTGCAAGTGCGCTTGCTGCGCACCTTGGAGACCGGCCGCGTGCGGCGCGTCGGCGGCTCGAAAGAGCTCGAGGTCGACGTGCGCATCATCTCCGCGACGAACCGCCACTTCGATCGCGCGATCGCGGAAGGCCGGTTCCGTGAGGATCTCTTCCACCGATTGTGCGTGTTCCCGATCGTGACGCCGCCGCTGCGAGACCGGCTCGAGGACGTCGAGGGCCTCGCGCGCTTCTTCCTCGAGGAGATCGAGGCGCAGACGGGCCGCTCGAAACCGCTCGCACCCGAGACGCTGGCACTGCTCTCCGCATACGCCTGGCCGGGCAACGTGCGCCAGCTGCGCAACGCGATCCAGCGCTCGTACGTCGTCGCCGCGCAAACGATCACGCCCGAGTGTTTGCCGGAACAGCTCACCGAGAAGCAGCCGCTGTCGCGCTCACCGGGGCAGAGCCCGAGCACCCGCATCGAGGTCGAGGTGGGCAGCTCGATCGCCGACGTGGAACGCCGCCTCATCGAAGCCACGCTCGATCGCCACAGCGGCGACAAGCGCGTCACCGCCGAGGTCCTCGGCGTCAGTCTGCGCACTCTGTACAACCGGCTGAAGCAGTACACCGGCGAAGAGCCGCGCGCCGAATGACGTAGGCGCGCCGCGGCGCGTGCAGGCCAGCCCGCATTTCTCACCACGTTCGCGGTGAGTGACGCGCGCAGGATCCTCGACGCGATCGACGTTGGCACAACGGTTGCGAGCCACGCAGCGCTCGCCGAGCGCGTTGCCCGGCGCCGCACCACGTCAGTATCAGCACGAGTCCCAGCATGGTTTCACGCGTTCATGTCAGCCCGGAGGTCGCGCACGATCTCTCGTCGCTCGTCCACGCCAATCTCGACAGCTCGAGGAGCTTCGACGAAGCCGCGCGCACGATCGAGGCGCACAACCTGGGGCTCATCTTTCGCGCGATAGCGATCCAGCGGCGCGACAACGCCGAAGAGCTCGAGCGCTACGTCGCCGTCGCGGAGCCATCCGCGCACGAATCCTCGATCCGCGGAACGTTGCACCGCTGGTGGGTGCGCGTACGCGGAGCCTTGCAGCACGACCACGTGAGCTCGCTGCTCGCCGAAGCGGAGCGCAGCGAGGAGGCGATGAAGAAGGCCTACGAATCCGTGCTGATGAAAGTCGCGCTCGATCCGATCGCGGGTTTGCTCGGCAAGCAGTACCGCGACGTGCGCCAGCAGCGCGACCAGATTCGCGATCTCCGCGAGCGCACCGCACTCGTCAACTGACGCTCGCAGCCCGTGGTCGCGTGCGCACCGCGACCCCAGTAGCACGTGGTGAGTGATGCCGGGCGAGCCGTGGTAAAAGTGCTGCGAGCGCGAGAGTCGTCCGTTCGGGTCGACCCTGTCCGTCGGACGGGGAGCGCCGCGGCAGTCGAATCCTCGTGATTCGCCGATCACGCGACGCCCAGTGCGCCAGACGGCCGGCGCGAGCGGACGACTCTGGCGCCGAATGACTTTCACCACGGGCGGCCCTCTCCGGATGTTCGAGCGCTTCTCCTCTCACCCCGTGCGCGGCGCGCGCAGCATCGCCCGCATCCTCGCGGCCGTCGTCGCGTTGCTCGGGGCCAGCGTGTTGCTCGGCCGCGCGGGCGCGCTCTCCGATCTCGCGTCGATCGTGCCGGGCGCAGTCGGCATGAACCGCGACTCGGCCGTCGGATTCTGCTTGGCCGGCATCGGCGTCTGGCTGTCGCTCGCGCGCGGAGCCGCGCGCATATTCGGACGGTCGCTCCTCGTAGCAGCGGCCGTGCTCGCATGCGTACATCTCGCGCGCGAGCTCGCCGGCTTCGCGCTGCCGGTCGGCACGCTCGCGTTCCGCGACGAGTTCGAGGCCGCTGGCGGAGCGACAGGCGGACGCGCTTCGACCGTGACCGCGCTGTGCTTCCTGCTCGTGAGCAGCGGTCATCTGCTCAGCCTCGCGAAGTACGCGACCCTCGCTTCGATCGGCCAGTGTCTCGTCATCGTCGTCGCGCTGCTCGCCGTGCACGCTCTGTTCGGCTACGCGTACGGCGTCGACTCGGTGTATCGCCTGCCGTCGGCGACGACGATGGCGCTGAACTCCGCGATCGCGTTCGTGCTGCTCGCGTGCGCCTGCTTCCATGCGTCGGCCGAGCGCGGCATCGGTTCGGTCCTGACCGATCCCGGCCCCGGTGGAACGCTCTTGCGACGCATGCTGCCCGTGCTCCTCGTCACGCCGCTCCTGCTCGGCTGGATCGCGGTGCGCGGCATGAGCGCGGGTCGCTTCGACTTGGGCTTCGCGCTCGCGCTGATCTCGAGCGGCAGCGCCGCGCTGATGCTCGGCTTCCTCGCGTGGACCGTGCACAGCGTGCGCTCGTCGGACGACAAGCTGCTCTCCGCGGTGCGCGAGCTCGCCGCGAGCGAGCGCATGTTCCGCGTCTCTTTCGAGAACGCGTTCGTCGGAATGGCGCACCTCGACCGCTCGCGACACTGGTTGCGCGTGAACGCGCGCCTCGCCGCGCTGCTCGGGTACAGCGAGGACGCGCTGCGCGAGCGGCGTCTCGACGAACTCGTGCATCCCGCGCACTTCGCGGAGCTCGACGAACGGCTCACTGCGATCGAGCACGGCCGCGCGGACGTCCACACCGGAGAAGCGCGCTGGATCGCGCGCGACGGCCGCTTGCTGTGGTTCGACGCGCACGCGACCGCACGCCGCGGCGAGGACGGCACGTTCGAGCATTTCATCCTCGTGGTTCAGGACGTGACGGAGGCGAAACGCGCGGCCGAACAGCTGCGCATCCAAGCGCGCAGCCTCGAAGCCGCCGCGACCGGGATCACGATCTGCGACATGCGCGAAGCGGACGATCCAATCGTGTACGTCAACTCGGCGTTCGAGCGGCTCACGGGCTACTCGCGCGACGACGTGATCGGGAGGAACTGCCGGTTCCTCGGCGCGCTCGCTCCCGACCAAGCCGAGCTCGAAGAGGTGCGTGCCGCGCTGCGCGCCGGCCGTGCGTGCACCGTCGTCCTGCGGAACTTCACGAAAGAGGGCCTGCTGTTCTGGAACGAGCTGTCGCTCTCACCGGTGCTCGACGAGCGCGGCCTGGTGACGCATTACATCGGGATCCAGAAGGACATCACGGAGTCGCGCCGCCTCGCCGCCGAGATCGACACGTCGCTGCGCAACGCACTGGAGGAGCGCACGCGCGCGTTGGAGGCGACGCGCGCGCGCGACGTGCTGCTCGCGATCGTGTCGCACGAGCTGCGCTCGCCGCTGAACTCGATCCGTCTGTGGACATCCGTGCTGCAGGCCGACCAGTCGGCGGACCCGGCAACCGTGCAGAAGGCGCTGCTGCAGATCGAGTCGAGCGTCGAGACGCAGAGCCGTCTCATCGCGGACTTGCTCGACGTCTCGCGCATCGCGTCGGGACGGATGGCGCTCGAGCGCGAAGAGCTCGATCTGCGCACCGTCGTCGACGAGGTGATCGCCGAGTTCGGACCGGCCGCCGAACGTCGCGGCGTGCACTTCACGGCAACCGCGCTCGCGGGCGACGTCGCCATCGACGGCGACCGCGTGCGCGTCGAGCAAGTGGTGCGCAATCTGCTCGAGAACGCGCTGAAGTTCACGCCGCGCGGCGGCCACATCGAGCTCGGGATCGCGGCGCTCGCGGGCGAGGTCGAGCTGTGCATCCGCGACGACGGTGCCGGGATCGACTCGGACGACCTCGCGCACGTGTTCGATCAGTTCTGGCAAGCCGCGAGCGATTCGAGCCGGCGCAAGGGCGGACTCGGGCTCGGATTGAGCATCGTCAAGCTGATCGTCGAGCGGCACGGCGGCCGCGTGCGCGCGGAGAGCGCGGGCGTCGGCCACGGTTCGACGTTCGTCGTGACGCTGCCGACGGTGCCACGCTCGTCGAAGTCCGCCGCGCGCAGCGCGCCGCTCGCGAACCTGGTCGCGCCGCTCGCAGCCGACGTGCTCGTCGTCGACGACGAAGCCGGCACGGCGGAAGCGCTCGCGCTCGCGCTACAGATGCGCGGACTGCAAGTGCGCGTCGCACACGACGGGCCGAGCGCGTTGCGCGCGATCACCGCGCTGCGGCCCAGAGTGCTCATCAGCGACTTGATGATGCCGGGCATGAGCGGTTTCGAGCTCTTGGTGCGCGTGCGCGAGTTGGAGCGGAACAGCAGCGCGCCGCACATCCATGCGATCGCGATCAGCGGTCGCGTCGACCCGAACGATCTACGGCGCAGCCGGCGCGCGGGCTTCGACGCGTACATGCCGAAGCCGATCCGCGTCCAAGCGGTCGTGAATTGGATCCAGGAGTCGCTCTCGCAACTCGTGCGAACGGCCGCGGAGCGCTTGCGCGTGCTCGTCGTCGCCGAGCCGGAGAGCTGGATCGATACGCTCCACGGCGCAGGACACGAAGTGCACGTCGCGAGAGACGCGGCCGAGGCGCAGGCCATTGCCGCGCGAGCGCGTCCGCACCTGCTCGTCATCGACCTCGAGCGCGCGCGCGGCGACGTGCTCGCGCTGTCGCGAACGCTGCGTGAGGATCAGCTCTCGCTCTTCGTCGTCGCGCTGACGAACCGCAGCGCGCGCGAGCTCGACCCGGCCGTCTTCGACGCCGCGCTGTCGATGCCCGTCGAGCTGGAAGCGCTCGAACGGATCCTGAAACAAGCGCGGACGGCGTGAGAGCGCGAGCGCGCTCCGACATCCGTCCGTGACGTGCGCGGCTGCCGCCGCGGTGAGATCAGCCCTTGGCCGCCGCCTTCGCGCGCTCCTTCTGCGTGCGGCGCTTGCTGCTCAAGCTGGGCCGGCGCTTGCCGGCGGATCCGCGCCAAATCTTGCCTTGGCGCGACTTCACATCACCTCTTCCCATGGATGCTCGCTTCGTTGGACGTTCGATCGATCGGCGCGGACGCGCCTTTGTGCGGAACATGATCGCGTGTACCGGCTCCCGTGGGAAGACACCGCCCCGCTTCCGGCGCGCGCGATCGACGGCCGGGGCTATCCCGGATTTCTCACCACGTTCGTCGCCAGGTCGCGTCAGCGCGTGCAGAGCAAGGTGTTGCATCGGAATCGACCGGAGGTGACCTGGAAGGTCAGCGACGATCGATTCCGATCCAACAACGCCGCCCGAGCGTGTTGGCGCGACCGCAGCAGGACGTGGTGAGAAGTGCGGGCTGCTAGCAGCCCGTGGTGGAAGTGCTTCGCGCGCGAAAGTCGTCCGTTCGTGTCGGAGCAAGGAGTGCGACCGCAGGCGAATCCTCGTGATTCGCCGAGGATCGAGCGACGCCG
>JBJXHG010000148.1:0-19036 GCA_046160865.1 Planctomycetota bacterium
GACAGCCGAACCCTGATTCCTCACGGTAACCAACACGTACGTCGCCGTCAGCGGCGGAGGTGACTGCGAAGGACGCGGCTCGGCGAATGCGGCCAGCAATTCAGCGAGTGCGGAGGGTTGCTGGCGCGCATTTCTCACCACGTCCGTCGCGAGGTCGTGCGAACTCGTTCGGAGCAAGGCGTTGCATCGGAATCGACCGGAGCTGACCTAGAAGGTCAGCGAGGATCGATTCCGATCCAACAACGCCGCCCGAAGCGAGTTGACGCGACCGCAGCAGGGCGGGGTGAGACGTGCGGGCTGTGCGCGCATTGCTTGGAATCGCGAATTGCGCGCCGCGCGGATCCGCGGGATACTTCGATGCGCGCATGGAGTTCACGGAAGACCTGCTGGTACCGCGTGCGCGGATCGTCGTGCTCGAGCTGACGACGCGCTGCAACCTGCGCTGCGTGTACTGCGCGGTCAGCAAGCCGGACTACGTCGGTCAGGACCACGAGCTCGACCCGCGCGCGCTCGTGCGCTCGATCGCGGCCATGCGACCGCACGAGGTGCAGATCAGCGGTCACGGGGAATCGACGCTCGTCAAGGGTTGGGTCGAGCTCGCGCGCGACCTGCTCGACCAGGGCTGCCCCGTCACGATGATCTCGAACCTCGCCAAGCGCTTGTCCGACGAAGAGGTCGACGTGATGTCGCAGTTCGCCGGCCTGACCGTCAGCTGCGACAGCGCGAATCCGGAGACGTTCGCGACGCTGCGCCGCGGCGGCAAGCTCGAGAAGCTCGAAGGCAACTTGCGCCGCATCCTCGAAGCGGCCGACGCCAGCGGCCGGCACCGCCCGTACGTCGGGATCAACTGCGTGCTGACCGAGCTCAACTTGCCCGACCTCGAGAAGCTCGTCGATTGGGCCAAGGCGAACGGCGCTGGCGGAGTGTCGCTCACGAACCTGCAGACGTACGACGAGCTCGCCGACATCGTGCCGAATCATCCCAGCACGGTCGCGGGCGCACACGCCGCGGTCGAGCGTGCGCGGCGCCGCGCGCGCGAGCTCGGCCTCGAGTTCAACGCGATGGGCGGCCTGACCGACGCGCTGCGCGAGGCGAGCGCGTGAAGCAAGCCGCCACCACGCGCGATTGCACCGATCCCTGGACGACCGTGTTCGTCAAGGTGAATGGCGATGTCGCGCCGTGCTGCTGGGCGCGCCCGATCGGCAACTTGAAGCAGAACACGATGGAAGAGATCGTCGCCGGCGAGCTCGCGCTCACGCTGCGCAAGCAAGTGCTCAGCGGCGCGCTCCCGACCGACTGCGTGCAGTGCCCGGCGCGCGGCACGATCGAGACCGGCGCGCTCGCGGCGAAAGTGCGCGCGCTCGCGCGCACGGCGACGGACGAGCCCGAGTTCGCGCTGCGGCGCGATATCCGGCGCGCGGAGCAAGAGATCGCGATGCTCGACCGGCAGCTCGCGGCGTGCGATCGCAGCGCGGACGCCGCGCGCGTCGCCGAGCTCGAGCTCCGCTTGCGCACGACGCGCAAGTCGCTCGCCGAGCTCACGTACTCGATCCGCAAGCCGTGGCGGGCGCGGCTGCGCAAGCGGATCGCGCGCGCACTCGGACGCAGCTGAGCGCGCGCGCTGCGCGCCGCGCAACGACGGTCCGACTCACTCGAAGAACAAGTGGACCGTGCTCGCTTCGGGACCGACGCGATAACCCGTGAACGCCCAGCCCTGGTCCTTGCGGCGCAAGATGTCGTCGAGCACCGACTGGACCGACGGATAGCACGGGCTGCCGACGGCAATGGGATCGTCGATGCCTTCCGCCGGCGCCGCTGCGGAAAGTGAGCGCGCCGCGCTCCGGCGTGTCGCGGGTCGAGTCGCGCTCGTCGTGCTCGGAGCCTTTCGAGCTGCACCAGCCGTCGCACGGCGTGTCGGCGGCCTCGTCGTCTTTTTCTTCGGCATGAGCTGGTCTCTCCCGTTTCAGTTGGACGTGGGTTGGAATCCTTCGAGCGCTCTCAAGCTCTCGAGAATCGCCGGGTCGCGACCATTCGCCTTGGGCGAGATCGCTTTCTTGAACTCGTCGGGCGCCTGTGTGCCGGCGGTCGGCGGCCTTAGCAACAGCCCGAGCTTGGAGGCTTCGGCCAGGAACTGCGGCTTCTGCGCGTCGCTCGTCGACGTGTAGCGCGCCACGATTCGATGGATGGCCGCCGCTTCGAGGTCTGCTTGATCGTCGTAGCCTCGTTGCGTGTGCTGCGCGTCCTGGATGACTTTCATCTCCTCGCGCGCCTTGTCGTAGTTCGGCACGACGCTCGGGCCGATCGCGCGACGGACTTCGGGGTGCATCGCGAGGTTCGTCGCGGCCTTCCCCGTCGCGAACGTCTGGCCGATGACCGCGCGGGTCGACTGCGCGTCACCGACGTCCGTGCCCGAGTGCGCGGTCGCGATCAGCGATGCGAGGCGCAGACCGCCCTTCTTGCTGGGATCGGGCTTGTTCGTCTTGGGATCGATCTCGGCGTCGACCTTGCCGAGCGGAACGAGCGCGAGCTCCTTGCGCTTGTACCCGAGCGCGATCGCATTCGGGATGTACTCCGCGTTCCACTGCACGCCGAGCCCGAGCACGGTGTTCGTGCCGAAGTAGTAGCGCTTGCCGGTCTCCGCGATCGTGCCGCCCGCGAGCGCGTCGGCGAGCGCCGTCGCGTCGATGGTCCCGACGGTCGGAGGATGCGCCTCCGACAGCAAGAAGCGCGACATCACGAGCGCGGCGTCCCCGGTCGCGAAGGAATGGTTCGCACCGAAGCTGAACGGATTGGCGTCGACGCCGACGGTGGTCATCACCGGCAGCACGTTGCCCTCGTCGTCCATCGGCGCGAGCACGAGCTCGTCACGCTTGTATCCGATGTCGAGCGTCGCCGGCTGCGTGTCGAGGTCGATCGCGACGTTCGTCCGCGTGACGAACAAGACACTGTCTTTGCCGACCTTGCACGAAAAGAGCGACAGGAACGCCAGTACGACTCCGATCCAACGCATGGAAGATCTCTCCTTCTCGTTATTTGTCAGGCGAGCGCGAGCTGTCGGATTGTGCGCGATCGCCAATGTGCGACGCCAGCTTCCAACAGCGCATTTCGACTCGGTCGGCGCACCCGCGCGCCGCGAGGACGGCATCGTCGCCGAGTGCAGACGGATGGATCCGGCTCCAAGAGCCGAACGGCACGACCAGCCCGCGCGGCTCCATTCCCCACGCGACGTCGACGCCCGTGCTCCAGGAATGCTCGATCTGCGCGCGCGCGGAGCACGGCTCATGGAAGTACAGCACGCGCCAACGCGTCGTCTCGACGGGCGGCGATTCGTCGCAGCCTTCGATGAAGCGCACGTACTCCCGGCACACTTCGTCCGCCGGTGCGGTTCGAACCGGGACGTCGACGTGGCGCCGTCGCGCGAGGCCCAGCGTCCAGCCTGCCTCGTCGCCGTCGACGCGCAGATCCGCCCCGAGCGACCAGCGGTCGATGACCGAATGACTGTCGCTCTCGGTCTGCCGCACGAGCACGAGACCGAGGTGGTGCCGATCTCCGCTCGAATCGGTCCAACTGAGCGAGGTGCAAGCGGACGACGAGAGACACAGCGCGGCCGCGACGCATTGACGTAGGGCGAGCATCGGAGAACGCGAGCGAGCGGAGCGTATCGAAGTCACGAGGCACGGCGCCAATCCTTCCGCGCGCACGAGGGTCGCGCCGGCGGAAAGCGCACGCAGAAACCGCGCGCGCACGCGTCGCGTCACGAGTCGAACTCGATCCAGACGGGCGCGTGATCGCTGAGGCCGGCCTTCTTCTCGATCCACGCACGCTTCACCATCGATGCGGCGCGCAGCGTCCCGAGCACATAGTCGATGCGCCAGCCGATGTCCTTCTCGCGCGCGCGGCCGCGGTTCGACCACCACGAGTACAAGCCGGGCACGCCCGGATGCTGCGCGCGGAAGCAGTCGGTCCAGCCTTGCTCGAGCAAGCGACTGAGCCACGCGCGCTCCTCCGGCAGGAAGCCCGAGTTCTTCTCGTTCGGCTTCGCGCGCGCGATGTCGAGCGCGGTGTGCGCGATGTTGACGTCGCCGCACAGGAACACCGCGCGGTCCTCGTCGATCAAGCGCTGCGTGAAGCGCATCAAGTGCTCGAGGTACTCGAACTTGACCGCTTGCCGCGCCGGCGACGACGAGCCCGACGGCACGTACACGCTGAGCACGGACAGCGGGCCGAAGTCCGCGCGCAAGACGCGGCCCTCGTCGGCGCAGTGATCGAAGCCCGGGCCGACGACGTAGCGGTCGGCCGCGTCGCGCGCGTACAGCGCGACACCGGAGTAGCCCTTCTTCGTCGCGCAACACCAGCGCGTGTTGTAGCCGGGCGGCGAGCGCAGCGCGTCGTCGACGTCGGCCTCGGTCGCGCGCAGCTCCTGCAAGCACAGGTAGTCGGGCTGCGTGCGCTTCAGCCAGCGCGTGAAGCCGCGTCGATCTGCGGAGCGGATGCCGCACGCGTTCAGCGTGCACAGAGTGCGAAGCATCGGCGCATTGTCACGACGGGCCGCGCTCGGACAAGCGCGCGCAGCAGCCGGAATGCGTCGCTGGGCCGGCGCGATCACGCCGGCCGACGCATGATCATGCGGGCGGGTTCAGGGCCAGCCGACCGCGAGCCCGCTCGTCACGTTGAACGTCGACGGATTGCAGAAGCTAGCGGCCACGTCGCGGTAGACGACCTGGTAGTACGCCGAGCTCGCGATCCTCTGCGCCGTCACGACCGACACCGGCGTCGTCTGCACGGCGTTCGGATACGTCCATTCGCCGAGCGCGTCGCCGTTCGTGCCGGCCATGTGGCTGCCGAAGCGCACGAGATTGCCCGTGATGCAGCGGATGCCGTCGCCCGCGCCGAGGCCGTCCGCGTTCGACGCATCACCGCGGATCAGGAATGCGAAGCCCCCGTACAGCGGCGCGATCTCCGCGCGGAAGCGCAACTCGTCGGGCACGAGCGATCCCTCGCCGTGTAACACCGCGCCGCCCGCGTTCATCGAATTCGCGCAGCCGTGATCCGGCGCCGCCTGTGGCGCCGGGACCGTGTTCGGCGCGACGCACGGACACGCGACCATCAAGTGATCGTCAGCGGCGCAGATCGTGCGCGGCAGGCTCCAGCGGTCCCACACGAATGCGTCGCGCAGGCCTGCGTTCGTGTCGCTCGCGTCGAAGTAGAGATCGGTGGACGAGAAGCCGACCCAGCGGCCGTCGGCCGAGATCGCCGCTCCGCTCGCGTTGTTGTTCTGCGCACCGTTCAGGTTCACGTTCACGGGCTGCGTGTGCCCGACGAGCTGGTCGTACAGCCACACTTGCCCGACCGGCGGCCACTCGAACCAGAACGCGACGAAACGACCATCGCCCGCGATCGTCGCGGCACGCACGGCCGGGCTCGGAAGTCCGTTCGCGTCCACGTTGATCCGCGCCGTCGTGCCGCTCGAGCGATCGCGCAGGAAGAGGTCCGCGGTCACGAGCTCGTCCGGCGCCGCCAAGTCGGTCGCCGTGCTGACGAAGGACACGTACCGGCCGTCGTCCGAGACGTCCGGCCCGAAGCCGCCGCGATTGGCGGGAAAGCCGAGCGCGTTCGCGCTGACGAGCTCCGTCACGCCGTTCGCGCGGTCGCGCAGGAACACATCCATCGACGCGTTCCCGTCGCCGGGGGCAAGGTTCGTCGATCGACTACCGAACGCGACGAAGCGACCGTCGCCGCTGATCGTGATCTCGGAGTCCGAGCTCAGATTGCCTTGCTGGCCGGAGCTGCCGACGCTGACGCGCTCCGTGCGGCCCGTGACGAGATCGTGCAGGAAGACATCGGTGTGCGCATTCGAGTCGTCCGGCACGAGCATCTCCGCATCGCTGACGAACGCGACGTAGCGTCCGTTCCCGGAGATCGCGGGGCGATGGCTGTGGGCGTTCGTCTGCACGCCGCCCGTGCCGACGCTCACGCGCCGCGTGCTGCCGTCCGTGCGATCGTGGACGAACACGTCCGCCGCGGTGTTCGTATCCCCCGGGACCAGGTTCGCCGCGAGCGACGCGAAGGCGACGCGCTGGCCATCGCTCGAGATCGCAATCGTGCTGGAGGCGTGCAGCGGGCCATCGGCCTGCGCGCCGGTCGAGCTCACGTTCACGCGCGCCGTCGTGCCGGCGACCATGTCGCGCACGAACACGTCGGCGATGCTGTTCGTGTCGCCCGCGACGAGGTTCGCCGCCTGACTGACGAACGCGAGGTAGCGTCCGTCCGCCGACACCGCGCCGATCGACGACACGTGATTGCCGGCTGCTCCTTGATCGTTCTGGCTCACGAGCGAGACGGTATGGGACCCCGCGTGCACCGCAGCAGCCGTGAGTGGAAGGCTCGCGAGTGCGAGGAAGGCAGTCATGCGGTGGGCCCGACCGCCACAGGCGCGCCAGCTCTCGAATCGTGCGTGCATGGGGGTATCTCCTTGGTCGCCGCGTGCGCAGGCGCCGGGACCGGTGCTCTCCGATTGTTCGACGGCGGCTGCGAGCGCGACGGTTCCACCCGACTGTCCGAATCGTGGCGCAGCGCCAGCGCGGGGAATCGAACGCCGCGCGCCGCCGCGCGTGGCAAGAATCTCAAGAATCTCGTGTCGCGAGCGCGTGCCGCTCCACGCGCGCCAGCAAGCGCGCATCGATCGCGCCGAGCGAGCGCGCGAGCGAGCGCACGGTCGCCTCTCTCTCGCGCGCGCCGAGCCCGCGCACGACGCGCCCGCCGGCCACGTCGATGACGGCCGCCTCGGGGAGTTCGTTCCACGCGAGATGGTCGTCGAACGGCGCACGCGGCGCGAGCCCTCGACGCTCCGCGATCTGGTGCAGCGCGCACGCTTCCGTGCCGCGGATCCGCTCGCGCGGTGCCGCGGCCGCGAGCGCGCGCATGTGCAAGTCCGGCAACCACACACCGGCGCGAAACACGCGCGCGACGAGCTCGCCCAGCGCTTGCGCGAGGCGCACGCCACCGCGCGCACGAAGCTCGCACGGAGCTCGAGCCCACTCGGTTACGGGCCGCAGGTGATCGAGCTCGCGCAGCACGAGGAACGACTCGCGCGCGAAAAGCGCGCCTCGGCCGCGTCCGACGGCGAGCGGCTCCGGCGTGCTGATGCCGTGCGCGCGCAGATGGCAGAAGAGATTCCACTCGCGCTCGGCGAGTGACAAGCTGCGCGGCGGCGTGAAGCGTGCGCGCCGCCATTCGCCGAAGCTCGCCTCGCGGAAGCACCGCACGACCAACGTTCCCCCCGTCGGATGCGCACAGCGCACGGAGTCCACGCGCGCACCCGCCGCGTCTTCACGCGCGCGCGGCGCCGCGAAGACGGCCGCAGCGTCGGCGAAGCCGAGCGACGCGAGGGAGCGGACCTCGGGTGCGAGATGTACGTGAGCGAGTTCCAAGTCGAGCGAGCGTAGCGTCGGAGCGCCGCTCTCGCCTGCGATCACCAATCGATGCGCACGCCGTTCGTCCAGTTCGTCGTGCCGGGCGAGCAGAACGCGGGCGCGGCATTGTCGCAGAGCATCGAAGCGGTCCGTCGATTCGCAAACCGACGCTCGTCCGACCCAGCGGACGAGCGTGGGAGGCGTTCGGAACTTTTCCCGACGGAGCTCGATGCACGCTGCGCGTTCGCGACACCCGAACCTATAGTCTCCGCCCCATGCCGCGCATCTTCCTCCTCGACGGAACCGCACTCGCGTATCGCTCGCACTTCGCGCTCGCGCGCTCGGGCCTCACCGCCCCCGACGGACGTCCGACCGGCGCGACGTACGGCTTCACGATGACGCTGCGACGCATCCTCGAGAACGAGCAGCCCGACCTCGTCGCCGTCGCATTCGATCCGCCAGGCCTCACGTTCCGTCACGAGCGTTTCAGCGACTACAAGGCCACGCGGCAGAAGATGCCGGAGGACTTGACGAGCCAGCTCGATTTGTTGCGGCAAGTCACGCGAGCGCACGGCGTGCCGATCTTCGAGGTGCCGGGCTACGAAGCCGACGACGTGATCGGCACGCTCGCGAAGCAAGCGTCCGCGGCGGGCTTCGACGTGTCGATCGTCACGGGCGACAAGGACTTCATGCAGCTCGTCGACGAGCGCGTCTCCCTGTACAACGTCTTCAAAGCCGACTCCGACGTCGTGATCGAGAGCTTCGACGCGGTGCGCGAGAAGTTCGGCACGACGCCGGACCACGTCGTCGACGTGCTCGCGATCATGGGCGATGCGTCGGACAACATCCCCGGCGTCCACGGCATCGGCGAGAAGGGCGCGGTGAAATTGATCGCCGAGTTCGGCACCGTCGCGAACCTGCTCGCGCACCTCGACCAGGTGAAGGGCAAGGTGCGCGAGCACATCGAGCGCGACAAGGCGCAGCTCCTGCTCTCGCTCGAGCTCGTGAACATCGCGACCGACGTGCCGCTCGCTCCGGGCTTCGCGGGAATCGTGCCGGCCGAGCCCGACCTCAAGGCGCTCGCGCACTTCTTCAATGCCGTCGGCTTCCAGAGCCTTTTGAAGAAGGTCTCCGGCGGAGTGAGGCAGACGGAGGAGCGCGACTACCACATCGTGCGCGACGGCGGCGAGCTCGCGGCGATGATCGGGGAACTCATGCGCGCGAAGTGCTTCGCGCTCGACACGGAGACGACGAGCCTCACGCCGCTGCAAGCGGAGATCGTCGGTGTGTCGTTCAGCGCGGCACCGATGCGCGCGTTCTACGTGCCGTTCAACGCGGATCCGCCGGTCCTTCCCGGTGGACGCGCGGCGCTGCTCAAGGCCCTCGAGCCGCTGCTCACGTCGCCGCGTTATGACCGCACGGGCCAGAACACGAAGTACGACTGGCTCGTGTTCGTCGCCGCGGGCGTGCGCGTGCCGCCGCCGGCGTTCGACACGATGATCGCGAGCTACTGCATCGCCGGAACGACGCGCAGGCACGGCATCGACGAGCTCGCGCTGACGTACTTCGATCTCACGAAGATCCCGACGAGCGAGCTGATCGGCGTCGGCAAGAAGGAGATCACGATGGCGGAGGTGCCGATCGACAAGGTCGGCGAGTACGCCTGCGAGGACGCGGACGTCGCCTGGCGTCTGAAAGAGGCGCTCGCGAAGGAGCTCGTCGAGACGGGCTCGGAGCGCTTGTTCCGCGAGCTCGAGATGCCGCTCGTGCCCGTGCTCGCCGCGATGGAGGAGCGCGGCATCCGCATCGACACGGACGCGCTCGGAAATCAATCGCGCGCGCTCGAGGGCGAAATCGCGTCGGCGCTCGCGCGCATCCACGAGCTCGCCGGCGAGACGTTCAACGTGAACAGCACGAAGGCGCTCGGCCTGGTGCTGTTCGAGAAGCTCAAGATCCAAGAGAAGGCCGGCGTCAAGCGACCGAAGAAGACGCAGACCGGTTGGGCGACCGATCACGCGACGCTCGAGCAGAACTACGCGGACGTGCCGATCGTGCAGACGCTGCTCGAGTACCGCGAGATCCAGAAGCTCAAGAGCACGTACCTCGACTCGCTGCCGACGTACGTCAACCCGAACACCGGCCGCGTGCACTGCTCGTTCAGCCAAGTGTCGGCGGCGACGGGACGCTTGGCGTCGAGCGATCCGAACCTCCAAAACATCCCGATCCGCACTGCGCGCGGGCGCGAGCTGCGCCGTGCGTTCGTGCCGCGCGATCCCGACGAGCGCGGCGCATGGGTGCTCTTGTCGGCGGACTACAGCCAGGTCGAGCTGCGCGTCATGGCGCACCTGTCCGGCGATCCCGGCCTCGTGAACGCGTTCGCGGAAGGACGCGACATCCACGCGTCGACGGCGGCGGTGATCTTCGGCGTCGCGCAGGTCGAGGTGACGCGCGAGATGCGCAGCCGCGCGAAGGCGATCAACTTCGGCCTCTTGTACGGCATGGGGCCGGCGCGGCTCGCGCGCGAGACGAGCCTATCGGTCGTCGAAGCGCGCCAGTTCATCGAGCGCTACTTCGCGTCGTTCCCGCAGGTGCGCGCGTGGATCGACGGGACCTTGGAGAAGGCGCGCAAGGACGGTTACGTCGAGACGATCCTCGGCCGGCGGCGACGCTTCCCCGACATCAACTCCGACGATCCGCGCATGCGCGTGTTCGCCGAGAACGCGGCGGTGAACACGCCGGTGCAAGGCTCCGCGGCCGACATCATCAAGCGGGCGATGATCGATCTCGAGCGGCGCCTGTGCGAGTCGACGCTCGCGGGCCGCATGCTCTTGCAAGTGCACGACGAGCTCGTGCTCGAGGTGCCGGAGCGCGAGCTCGACCTGACGCGCGACCTCGTGCGCGAGTGCATGGAGCACGCGGTGCCCCTAGCCGTGCCGCTGCACGTCGACTTCGGCCACGGCGCGAATTGGCTAGAGGCTCACTAGCCTTCCAGCGCGCAACAGCGGCGCCGATCGGCACAGCGCGGGAAGGCGAGTCTAGGAGCGCGATGCAACGGCGGCGGAGGCGGCCTGTTTGGCCGCCGAGCAAGGCGTTGCGAGCGCGACGACGAATCGCCGAAGCGCGCTGCGCCGATCACCACGCGATCCGGTACGCATTGGTCAAGTTCGCCGTGCTCGGATTGCAGAAGCCCGCGGCGGCGTTGCGGTAGTACGCCTGGTAGTGCTTCGTCACTCCGCTGCCGGGACTCGTGCCGCTCACCACCGACAGCGGCAGCGTCCAACCCGCTTCGTCATTCGGATAGCGCACGCGACCGCACGCGGCGAACTGCGAGCCGAAGCGCGTCAGCGATCCGCCTGCGCAACGCACGCCGTCGCTCACCGCGACGCCGCTCGAGATCTCGGCCGTGCCCGCGAAGAAGAACGTGAAGCCGACCGGCGTGAGCTCGCGCCCGATGAGCTCGACGTCGTCGCTCGCAGCGCTGCCGCGCGCCGAGAGCACGGCGCCGTCGAGATCGAACGAGTTCGCGCAGCCGTGACCGATCGCCGCAGGCGGATTCGGAACAGTGTCCGGCGGTGCGCACGGACACGAAGTCGCGAGCGAGCCGTCGCCGAAGCAGTACGCGATGCCGGGCGCAACGCCGCACGCACGCAATGCGGCGAAGTGAATCGAGGCCGCGCTGCCGGCGACCGTGAATTCGCCGCCGGCGAAGAGTGTCGGTGTGCCCGCCGCGCCGAGCGTCGCGACAGCGAGGGTCTGCACGTAGGCTCCGTAGGAGGACGGGGCGGCGGGCCGCATGCCGTGGTCGACGGAACTCCAGCCACTCGCACCCCATCTGGCAATCGCGAGAGCGCGCGCGCCACCCGCCGTGAAGAATCGACCGCCGGCATACAACGCGGGACCGCCGCCCGTTGCATCGTCGAACACCGCAAGGCTTGCGACTTCGGCGGAAGATTCGATCGGCGCGGACATCGCGACGCCGCTGCCGAGCGGGCTCCACGCGGTTCCGTTCCACCTCGCGATTCGGTTCGCGGCGACTCCACCTGCCGTGGAGAAGCGGCCTCCGACATAGAGCGACGACGAGTTGCCATCGTCGAACGACGCGAGGCACTTCACCGCTTCGTCGACTCCGCTCGCGAGTGGAACGAATTGCACTCCGTCGTAGCACGCAATGCGGTTCGCAGCCACGCCGCCGATCCGAGTGAACTTCCCGCCGATGTAGAGGCGCGCGCCGGAACCGTCGTCGTGCACGAGCAAGGCGTCGACCTCGTCGTTCGCGTGCAACGGAGTCCAAGCGCTTCCGTCCCAACTTGCCAGTCCGCGACACGGAACGCCGGACTCTGTCGACGTGAACTCTCCTCCGGCATAGAGACGCGGCCCGGAACCGGAATCGAAGCGCGCGAGCGCGTGAACCGGACCGTCGAGCCCGCCGCCGGGCATCAACTCCCATACTTCTCCCGTCCACCGCGCAATGAACTTCGCCTTCGTCCCGCCGGCCACCGTGAAATCACCGCCGGCGTAGAGACGACAGCCGCTACCGTCGCCAAACGCGAGCAGCGCGTGGACCGGACCATCGGCGCCGCCGTCTGCGGTCGACCACTCGGAGCCATCCCAGCGAACGACGTTACGCGCCGGAATTCCTGCGACATT
The DNA here is from genome assembly GCA_046160865.1 of Planctomycetota bacterium. GTDB lineage: Bacteria > Planctomycetota > UBA1135 > UBA1135 > JBJXHG01. The sequence goes on from JBJXHG010000148.1 coordinate 12,060, forward strand.
GGTGAGCGCGCCACCCACGAACAGTTGCGGTCCTCGGCCGTCGTCGAACACCGTCATGCAGTACGGCAGGTTGCCCTGCGCGCCGTCAACGAACCCGAGGCCCGTCGCCAGCGCGGAGAAGTTGCTGCCGTCGAAGCGCGCGATGTTCGATGCGGGCGTGCACCCGGCCAACGCGAAGCGGCCGCCGACGAAGAGTCGCTCGGCGCCACTTCCATCGTCGAAACTCGCGAGCGATCCAACCGCGAACGTCGTCGTCGGCGTGATTCCCACGACTCCGCACGGATGTGACGCCAACCAGTGGCTGCCCGTCCACTTGGCGAGTCCCGCGGCGGCGATTCCGCCCGCCTTTTTGAAGGCGCCGCCCACGAAGAGGGCGGGCCCTGACCCATCGTCGTGACTCGACAAGACCCAACTCTCCCAGTCGAGTCCCGCGCCGAGGCGCGACCATTGCACGCCATTCCACTTCGCGATGCGCGACGCGGCGACCGAGCCCGCGCTCGTGAATCGACCCGTTGCGTACAGCGCCGCGCCACTTCCGTCGTCGTGCACGGCGAGCGCCGCGACGTCGTTGTTCATTCCGCCGCCGACGTCGGACCATGACGCGCCGTTCCAACGTGCGATACGGCGCACCGGCACTGCACCCGCGAACGTGAATTTTCCGGCGGCGTACAGCGCAGGACCGCTGCCGTCGTCGAACACTTTGGCCGCGAACACGGTGTGAAGTGCGAGTCCGCCGCCTACGCCTGACCACCTCGCTCCATTCCATCGAGCGATGCCGACCGTCGGAATCGCACTCTCCGGAATCGCGCCGGCCGCTTGGAATGCACCGACCGCGTACAACGCGGCTCCCGATCCGTCGTCGTACGACGTCAGGTCGTACACGATCGGAAGGAGCGATGGCGTTCCCTGCAGCGGTGGCGCCGGATACGTCCACGCAGCTCCATCGAATCGCGCGAGAACGACCGCGCCGACGGAGCCCGAGGGAGCGAAGTATCCGCCCGCATACAACGCAGGGCCGGTCCCGTCGTCGAACACGACGAGCGTCGAGATCGGCCCGGTGGGTTGCGGGATCTGTTGCCAAGTCGATCCCGTCCAGCGCGCGATGTTCTGCACGGGCAACTCGCCGACGAACCCGAGATTGCCGGCTGCATAGAGCGCGGAGCCGGTGCCGTCATCGAACACGGCAAAGCACGGCACTCCGATCGTTCCGGGAAGCCCGAATCCGTCCGCCCACTCCGCGCATTGCGCGTCCGCCGCCGACGCGAGAGATGCGATCGCGAGCAACGTGGAGAGCCAACTCATGAGCACTCCTTCATCGTGCGCGTGAGCTCGGTCGTGCTTGCACACGCGGGCCACGAGTCTGAGGTGCTTCCCGTCACCACACCATCCGGTACGCATTGGTCAAGTTCGCCGTACTCGGATTGCAGAAGCCCGCGGCGGCGTTGCGGTAGTACGCCTGGTAGTGCTTCGTCGCTCCGCTGCCGGGCGCCGTGCCGCTGACCGTCGAGAGCGGCAACGTCCAACCCACATCCGGATTCGGATAGCGCACGCGACCGCGCGCGGCGAACGGCGAGCCGAAGCGCGTCAGCGATCCGCCCGCGCAACGCACGCCGTCGCTCACCGCGACGCCGCTCGAGATCTCGGCCGTGCCCGCGAAGAAGAACGTGAAGCCGACCGGCGTGAGCTCGCGTCCGATGCGTCCCGTCCCAGCGCGCGAGGCCGTAGGCGCGCACGTTGCCGGCACCGACCACGCCGGCCAGGTAGAGCGCCGGCCCGCTGCCGTCGTCGAAGGCGAGCAGCTCGGTCGGGGCCGGAAAAACGTTCGTCGTGCCGAAATCGTGCGACCACGCGCCACAGACGCCTTGGGCAGCAGGCGCCGGCGGCGCTCCGGCGAGGACCGCGGCGGTGCCCACGAGTCGGGGGATCCAGGTAGCTCGGGCTTTCATGACCCAGTTCTACGTCCGGGTGCGTGGAAGAGGTTCGCTGGACCTGTTCTCACCCAATATGAAGGCGAAGCGAAAAGCGCACGGATCGGCTACGCTGGCCCAATCGCACGACGCGCGGTGCGAGCCGCTAGATTCCACCTCCTCGATCAGCGACTGACGGTGCACTGGATGAAACCGCCCCGGCTCTGTTTTTACACGAGCGCGTTCACGGCCTTGGCCGTCGCGCTCTCCGCTCCCTCGGCGAGCTCTCAATCGACGACCGCTCCCGCGGCGAGCGCCGCCACGAGTTCGGCGGGCGCGGGAACGCGCGAATCGAAAGCGTCGTTCCGTGAGCTCGACAACGTCGAGGGCTCGTGGATCAACTTGAACGTCGTGCCCGTGCGACCGCTGCTCGCGGTCGGCGACGCGCTGTACGCCGTCAACGCGCACGCGGGATCGGTCGTGCGCTTCAACGCGGGCACGTCGACGCCGGTGCAGACCATCCCGGTTCCGTGGGGTCCGACGGCGCTCGGGCGACGCACGAGCTCGGACGAGTTGCTCGTCGTGTGCGGCGGAAGTCACGTGCTTGTGCGGATCGACCTCGCGAGCGGCATCACGAAGTCGGTCCTCGATCTGCCCTCCGAACCGCGCGACCTGCTCGTCGACAACGCGACCGACAAAGCCTTCGTGTCGTGCGCGGGCGCGGACAGTGTCGTGCAGATCGATCTCGCCACGAATCAGATCGAGCACACGTACACGGTGCGCGGCAAGAACCCGGTGTTCCTCTCGTTCGACGCGCAGCGCCGCGTGCTCGTCGCGCCGCAACTGTCCGGCAACAACTCCGGCGCCATCAGCCAATCTCCCACCGTGCTCTCGGCGAGCGGCGCGGGCGTCGTCGACTTCGCGGCGAGCCCGCAAGTCGTGACGGGCCTCCCCGACGAGGACCTGTTCCGCATCGACCCCGTCGCGCGCACGATCGATCCCGTCGCGAAGGCGACCGGCTCGGTGCTGTTCGCGCACGGCCTCAATCCGGCGACGGGCAAGTTCTGGCAGCTCAACACGGACGCGATCAACAAGGACCCCGCGCGGCAGACCGAAGCGTCGGTGCGCGGCGACTTCGTGCGCAACCGCGTGACGATCACGACGCTGCCGGCCACGCCGGGTACGCCGGCCACCCAGCACGCCTTCGTCGACCTCGACGACACGGACGTGAACGCGCCTGGCGTGCAATTCGACGTGGAGCGCACGATCGGGCAACCGTGCGCGATCGTGTTCGGCGCGAGCGGGCTCGCAGCCGTCGCGGGACTGCTCACCGACGAGGTCGCGATCCTCGATCTGAACGGCCGCGTGCTGCGCTACATCGACTTGCCGCAAGGCACGATCCCGCGCGGACTCCAGCTCGACGTGCTCGAGCGCTTCCTCTACGTGTACGGCTGGGGCACGAACAAGATCGAGATCTACCGCCTGCTCACCGACCTCGTGCACGTCGGGACGCTCGACATCGGCTTCGATCCGACGCCGCAGAAAGTGAAGGAGGGCCGCGAGCTCTTCTATTCCGCGCGGTTCTCGATGCACAACAACAGCTCGTGCGCGAGCTGCCACATCGAGGGACGCACGGACATGCTCCTGTGGAACTTGTCCGACCCGCTGCGCGACGACAAGGGTCCGATGATCACGCAGACGCTGGCCGGCATCGGCCGCACGGGCCCGCTGCACTGGCGCGGCGAAAAGGCGCGCCTCGTCGACTTCAATCCTGCGTTCGACAAGCTGCTCGGCGGCGCACAACTCGATGCGACGCCGGGTGGCCAGTTCGAGAAGTTCGAAGCGTTCGTCATGTCGATCCAGAACGCGGCGAATCCGCTCCAGCATCCCGAGCGCGTCGTCGCCGATCACGGCGGCCTCAAGCCGCCGGCCGGCTTCGGCGTCGCGGCGGGCTCGGCGCTGCGCGGACAGACCGCGTTCTTCGAAGGTCACCAGGACGGCGGCGCCGCGTGCAATCGTTGCCACGCGCTGCCGACCGGCACCAGCGGCGACATCACCGCGACGAGCAACCTCGACCCGCTGCCGAAGCGCACGCACCTCAAGGTGCCGCACTTCCTCGAGATGTGGCGCAAGGAACAACCGATCGTACCGGTGACGTTCCTGCACAGCGGGACGAAGCCGTACCCCCTGCTCGGCGCTGGGCTCACGCACGCTGGACGGTCGAACTCGCTGTTCGACTTCATCGATGAGATCTTCCGCTTCGTTCCGGATCAGGAGAAAGCGGACTTGCTCGCGTTCGTGTCGCAGATCGACCAAGGTCTCGCGCCCGGCGTGCACCGCGCGCTGCTCGTCGCGCGCACGACACTGCCCGCCGCCGGCGAACGCTTGCAGAACTACTTCGTCGGTCAAGCGCGCGAGCGCAACATCGATCTCGTCGTCTACGGCCGCGCCGATTTCGGTCAAGGCACCGTTCCGATGCGCTGGTCGTGGAATCGCGCGACAGGGCTGTTCACCCCCGAAACCGCACTGCGCGCGGAAGTGCCCGTCGAGTTCTTCGTCGGGCAGGCGAGCAGCGCGACCGGTGGTCCATTCGTCGTCGTCGGCGTGCCGGTCGGCATGGGCCGAACGTTCGGCATCGACTCCGACGGAGACGATCTCTTCAACGCGGACGAGCTGCGGCTCGGCACGGACCCGTTCACCGTCGACTTCGACGGTGACGGCTTCAGCGACGGTTACGAGGTCGCGCACGCGAGCCTTCCGACCGACGCGACGAGCCTCCCGAGCGACACGACCGCGCCGTCGGTCAGCAACTTGCGCGTGCAGTGGGTCTCCGCGCGCGTTGCGTCACTCGCGTGGGAGACGAACGAGCCGACGTCGTTCCGGATCGAGGCGGCGGTGCCCGGCGAGCCGGCTCACCTCGTGCAAGGTGGCGATCTCGAGCGCGTGCGTCGCGTGCTCGTCACCGGCCTGACGCCGTCGAGCGGAGCGCAGGACTCGCGCATCTACGGCGGCACGCTGCGCGTAGCCGATGCGTCCGGACTGGCGACCGTCGTGCCGCTGCCGGCGTTCCGCTCGATGGATTTCGCGGAGGCGATCAGCGATCTGCCCGGGCCGGGCTACACGGTCGTCGTGGCCGACATGAAATGGGAGAGCTGGGTCCGCCCGACGCCGGACACGATCCAAGCCTCCGCGCTCGTCAAGATCGAGCGCAAGATCGAGGCCGCCGGAACGCGCATGGCGAGCGACCAGGTCGTCGTGGCTTCGATCCTGAAGAACGGCGTGCGTCAGCACAGTTTCGTCACGCCGCTGCCGCAGAACTTCACCGTCCTTGGGCACGCGCCGTCGATCAACGGGCCGTTCGCGATGTCGTTGCCGAGCGGGGCGGACGGCGTGGCGCGCTTGCGGTTCTTGCTGAGCGGACTCGCGGCGGGTGACAAGGTCGAGGTCGTCGTCGAAGGCGTGATCCCAGCCGACCCGCTGACGTACGACCCGACGCTCCCGAACTTCGGCAGCGGCTTCGACCCCGTTCCGCTCGCGTATTGGAGCTTCCCGGACACGGCGGCGCGCAAGCGCGTGATCGCGCTGACGTACTGAGTGCCGGTTGCGGCCACGCCGACACCGGTTGCGGCCACGCCGACACCGGTCGCGGCCACGCCAACACCGGTTGCGGCGCCGAGATCGATTCGAGGTCCGGGCTCGATCGGTCCGGCGGGGTCTACGCGATCTATTTGGCAGGCACCTGGAACGACGCGTCGTTCTCGCCCAATCCTCCAGCGTGCGTTAGGCTCAAGCCGATCGGACCCAGTCCGTGGGATTGCGCGCGGCGCGCGCGACTCTCCCCGCCCGGACGCGCTTCCGATGGCCCGCAGCCGGCCCGACCCGTCACGCCAACCGAGAACAGCCAGGCACGATGACCGAGACCGCCATCCAAGAGACCATCAAGGCCGCCGGAACGTTCCGCGTCGACCCGGTGCTCTGCATCGCTTGCGATGCGTGCTGCCAGGACTTCCCCGAAGTCTTCTACATGGGGGCGGACCAGAAGGCGCACGCACTCGACGACCAGAAGGCCGACCTCTACAACGCGCGCGCGGTCGTCGACGTCTGCCCGACGGACGCGATCCTCTTCTCGGGCGAGTTGCCGCCCGCGGAAGACCTCTCGAAACTCGAGGAAGTCCCGGGTTGGGAGCTCTTGTGGGCGCAGTGGCGCACCGCGGAGGAAGACACGCTCGAGCGCGACCGCCGCTACGGTCGCGACTACCAAGTCGAGGAGCACGAGGGCTACGTGCGCGCGACGCTCAACCTGCCCGCCAAGACGCCGGCCGTGCGCGACCGGTTTCGTTACGGACTGCCCGAGATCATGCCGGAGTACGGCAGCCACGTGTGGGTGATCGGCAACACGCTGCACGTCACGGCCTGGGTGAAGGACCCGAAGATCCGCGCGCTGACGCACACGTCGAGTTCGTTCCCCGGCCGTTTCACGACGTCCATCGAAGTGCAGCGCGACGTGATCGGCGCGAAGCACCGGCACGACGCGCACGGCCGCATCGAGGTGATCCTCTTCACCGACGCGAAGGTGATGGAGAGCTGGCAGTGGAAGGCGCACTTCATCACGACGAAGTGCACCGCGTGCACGATCTGCGAGCGCGTCTGCCCGACGAACGCGATCTCGTCCGGCGAGCGCTTCTACATCGACCCGGACTTGTGCATCAATTGCTCGGTGTGCGGCGTGTACTGTCCGTTCGACGCGATCGACGACAGCCGCGAAGTGGTCGTGCCGAAGCTCACACCCAAGGAAGTGCCGAAGGCCGTCGTGCACGAGGAGCTGTGCACGGGTTGCGAGTTCTGCGTCGACGTGTGTCCCTTCGAGGCGCTCGAGATGCAGATGTGCGACGACGGCTTCAACCGCATCGCGGTCGTGATCGAGAAGAACTGCGTCTCGTGCAAGCTGTGCGAGCAGGTCTGCATCAAGGATGCGATCGAGGTGCCGAGGAAGCACCAGTTCGACGACATCGGCATGTCGTTCATGAATTACCTCGAAGACGGGCACTGAGCCCGCGAAGCGGGCGTCAG
>JBJXHG010000149.1:0-26316 GCA_046160865.1 Planctomycetota bacterium
TACGCGCGTCACTCGCGCCGCAGCTCATGCGCGTAGTGCGCTTCGCGCACGGAGCGCTTTAAACGGCGGGGACCCGTTGCAGCTTCCTGCGCTTAACTGTGACCGTGCAGCGCGCCGTTGCCGAGCAGCTGCTTGGGCTCAGCATGCCGCACCGTCATCAGTCTGCGCGTCGCGCAACTCGCGAGTGTGGATCAACGGCAAGTTGCGCGGTCACAGTTGGGCGTGAGCAGCTGCAACGGGGCCCCGCGTTTAAAGCGCTACGCGCGCAAGGCGCGCTACGCGCAGGCTGTGGCAATCGAGCGGGCACTACGGCGCCCACTCGATTGCCACAGCATTCGTCGCGTTGAAGGTTGCGCTCGTGCAGAAGGAGAGCGCGTTGCGGTACTGCACTTGGTAGTACCGACGCGTGCCCGGTGAGACGACGCTGCCGTGCACGGACAGCGGCGGTGCGCCGATGCCGGGCACGCTCGATGCGCCACCCGAGTTCGACATGAGCCCGAGGCGCACGAGCGAGCCGCCGGTGCAGAGCAAGCCGTCGCCGTAGATCGCGCCGACGTACTGCATCGCCGAGCCTTGGAAGTAGAGCGCGACACCGTTCGTCATCCCGGAGCCTTGGAGCACGAGCGTGTCGTTCGCGAGCGACGCTTTTCCCGCGAAGCCGAGCAGCCCGCCCGCGGCGCTCAGCGAGTGAGCGCAACCGTGGCCCGGGTCGCCGGTGTTGCCGCACGGACAGCCGTCCCACGACTGCGAGAAACAAAACGTCGTCGGCAGCGGGTCGTAGGTGTACTTGACGCGCACGACGACGCGAATCGCGAGCGTGTGCGTGTGCTGAAATCCCGGCGCCGCGCCGGACGCTGTTCCGGCCTGCGGTGCGACGCCCACGTCGAACGTGCCTGGAGCTCCGGACGGACCCACGTAGAAGGCGACGTGCGGAGTTTGAAACAGTGTCACGCTCATGCTCGGCGCGCCGGTGCCGGTCTCGCCGGCGAAGTTGCCGGAGACGCCGGAAGCCCCGCTGAAGTCGAGCGCGCCGTCGAACGCGGCCAGCGACGGCGACTGGTACTCGAACGCCGGATTCGGCGCCGGCATCGACGCGTTCGGCAGCGTGACGAACACGAGCGACGAGACGTTGAGTTGTGTGAACCCTGGCGAGGCGTTCGAGTTCTCTACGCCGAAGGAGCCGTAGGCGAAGCCGGAGACCGTGATCTCGACCTGCCGCAGGATGCCGAGATCCGGATCGAACGCTGGCAGAACCGCGGACTGACTCCAGGGAACGGGCTGCTCGAGGATCGTCGTCGTGTGGGTCACGTCCGCTGCGCGGACGGGCGCGGTGATCAAAGCGAGGACTGCTGCAAGTGCGGCAGACGTGCGGTGGAGCGGGGGCGTGAGGCGCATAGTGATTCTCCAGAGTGCGGAAGCGAGGCCGTGCAAACACGATGTCATCGTCATCGCTTTCGTGGCAGGAATTCTGCGAGCAAGCGACGAACAAGATTCCGCCGCCTTCGGCGGCGGGAGTCGGCACTCGGTTCGGCGCCGCGGACGCCGCCGAACCGAGTGCCCGACTTATTAATAAGAGGGTGGCGGGGATGTATGACGGCTCGTCGGAGCCATGCTGTGGACGGCGCGGGTAGACTTGGGCCGCTCGTCGGCAGGCGCACGCGCTCGGGGTCCGCCCGGTTGCCGCAGGCGCGGAACGGGCTACAACCACACGCGTGAAGGTCGTCCTCGTCAATCCTCCGAGCCCGCCCGAGTTCCGCGTCAGCCGCGGCTTGATGGGGGGCTTCGGCATGGCCGTGAATCCCGGCCTGCTCTATCCACCGATCGAGCTCGCGCACGTGGCGTCGGTGCTCGAGGCGGCCGGCCACGAAGTCGTGATCCACGACAGCGATGCGCGCGGGCTCGACTCCGCGGGCGCGCTCGACGCGATCGCGCAGGAGCAACCCGGACTCGTGTGCGTCGACTCGAGCAGCACGTCGCTCGATCGCGACCTCGCGCTGTGCCGCGCCGTGCGCGCGAAAACCGGCGCGCCGGTCGCGATCCTCGGCAGCCAAGTCACGTTCACGCCGGGCGACATCTTCGCGGGCGACAACGTCGACGTCGTCGTGCGCGGCGAGCCCGAGTTCACCGTGCGCGAGATCGCGGAGCGCGTCGCGGCGAAGCAATCGCTCGAAGGCGTCGAAGGCACGAGCTGGCGCAAGCAGGACGGCGAGATCGTGCACGAGCCGGAGCGCGAGAAGATCGGCGCGCTCGACGATCTTCCGCTGCCCGCGCGCCACTTGCTCGACAACCACGCGTACCACTTCCCGGGCGTCGAAGGCGCGATCACGACGGTCAAGAGCTCGCGCGGCTGTCCGCTCGACTGCAGCTTCTGCGGGTACACGCTGGCGCAAGGACTGCGCTTCCGCTTTCGCTCGCCCGAGCACGTCGTCCGCGAGCTCGTCGATCTGCACCGCAATCACGGCCTGCGTCACGTGGTCTTTCGCGACCCGATCTTCACGACGCGCAAGGATCGCATCCACGCGATCTGCGACGGCATCCTCGCCGAGAAGCTCGACCTCGAGTGGCAGTGCGAGACGGCGGTGAAGACGCTCGACCGCGCGGTGATCGAGAAGATGGCGAAGGCGGGCTGCAAGCACATCTCGCTCGGCGTGGAGTCGGGCAACGCCGAGATCCAGAAGAAGCACTGCGGCTCGAAGCTGCTCGATCCGAAGACGAAGGAGCTCGACTTCGCGCGCTGCGACGAGGTCTTCGATGCGTGCCGTGCCAACGGCGTCGAGACGCGCGCGTTCTGCATGATCGGATTCCCCGAGGAGACGCCGGCGATGGTCGAGGAGACCTTTCGCCTCGTCGAGCGCTGCGATCCCGATCAAGTGCAGTTCTGCGCGGTGACGGCGTATCCCGGCACGCCGCTCTTCAAGATGCTGCACGGCACGCGCGAGTTCGACTACGCGACGATGACGGGCTTCCAAGCGCTCGAAGGTAACGAGCACATGACGAAGGAAGCGATCGAAGCCAAGATCCGCGAGGGCTACCGGCGCTTCTACCGTCGTCCGAAGCGGATCGTGCGCGAGATGAGGAGCCCGGTGCGCTTCATGGGCAAGGTGGCGCGCTACTTCACGCTGTTCGCGAAGCGCGCATGACGTCGAAGCGCGTGCCCGTGCTGCGATTCGTCGCATGGGCCGCGACGGTGCACGCGGTCGTGTTCGCGGCGTGGATCACGCTGCGGCCGGAGACCGCGACGAAGGCGCCGTCGACTCCGCCGGAGTTCACGGACCTCGTCATTCCTTCTCGACACGGGGGATCGGACGAGGTCGCGTCCATGCCACAGCGGCCACCGCTGGCCACGCGCGATCTACGCACGTGCGAGGAGCTCGAGGAGCGGATCGAAGCATCGATCGGTTCACGGTCGGGGAAAAGCGGTTGGGCCGGCAAGTACGTCGCGAGCGGCAGGAACTGGGGCAGTGCGCTACACGTCGCGCCGGACCTGGGTTTCGTCGCGCACCACGAGAGTGGGCACATGCCGAACGACTCCGACACGCTGGATTGCACAGACCTTGAGTGGGGTCGCGTCGAGGAGCGCGATGGCGCGTTGTGGCTGGATCCTGCGATGCCGTGCGACATCGACATCCTTCGGCACTTTTCACCGCTCGTGCCGATTGCATGGGGAGATCGCCGCTATCTGGTGCGAGCCGCGGACCTGCTCGAATTCGTGTGCTCCGTCGAAAGCGGCGCGGAGCCGCGTGGCGGGACGTCCGGCCAGTACTACTTGCGGGAGGGCGACGAGCGCACGATCGTCGAGAAGCCGCTCGAGATCCCGGAGGCGTTCCGCGAAACATGGCGCGCGAGTGTGCATGCACGTGTCATTCACGTGCTCGCCGTACTGGACGACCCGCTGCAGTTCTACCGAAAGACGACGCTCGAACTCGACGTCGGCACCGCGCACGCTGTGCAGATCGGTGATCGCTTCTGGCTCGATGCACACAGCCGGCCGAGCTTGTGCGCGCGGGTCACCGCCGTCGAGGAACGCACGTGCACGGCGTTGTTGCGGCAGACACGCGACGACGTGACCGCGGTCGTCGCCGGCGCGGAGATGTCGAGCTTGCCCAACTTGCGCGGGCGCTTCTCGCGTGCCGACGACGCCGACGCGCGTGAACGAGCGGTCGACCTCGTCCACCGGGAGCGAGACCGGTAGCGTCCACACCGGCCGGACGTTTCGTCGCGCACGACTTCTCGCACTTTTCGAGTCACACCGACGAGTGCGCGTTCGAACGGACCGCGGACGCCTCGCGCGTTACGGCTTTTCGCTGGTTGTTCTGCCGCAGCGAGCCGCTACGCTTTCGCGTTCACTCGGAGAGCGGAGCGAGCGAATTCCCCATGACGCAGATCGAGAACGTCCTCCACGAGAACCGCTTCTTTCCTCCGCCGCGCGACTTCCAGGCGAAGAGCCGCTTGTCGCGCGAGGAGATCTACGAGCGGATGTACAAGGAATCGATCGAGGATCCCGAGCGCTTCTGGGGCCGGATCGCGAACGAGCTGCCGTGGATGCAGCCGTTTCGCCGCGTACTCGACTGGAGTGGCGCGCCCGTCGCGAAGTGGTTCGTCGGCGGCAAGATCAACGCGAGCGTCGTGTGCCTCGATCAGCACGTCGCGACGCACCGCTCGGACAAGCCGGCGATCATCTGGGAGGGCGAGCCCGGCGACACGCGCCGGCTGACGTACGCCGAGCTGCATCTCGAAGTGTGCCGACTCGCGAACGCGCTGAAAAAACGCGGCGTGAAACGCGGCGATCGCGTCGCGCTCTACATGCCGATGATCCCCGAAGCGGCGGCCGCAATGCTCGCGTGCGCGCGCATCGGCGCCGCGCACTCGGTGGTGTTCGGCGGCTTCAGCGCGCAAGCATTGCGCGACCGCATCCAGGACGGCGGCTGCACGGCGGTGATCACGGCCGACGGCTCGTTCCGGCGCGGCGCGGTGCTCCCGCTCAAGGTGCAGGTCGACGAGGCGCTGCGCGAGTTGAAGCAAGTGCACACGGTGATGGTCGTGCGGCGCGCGAAGTGTCCGGTCGAGTGGGTGAAGGGCCGCGACGTCTGGTACCACGAAGCGCTTCCCGAGGGTTCGCTCGAGTGCGAACCCGAGCCGATGGACAGCGAGGACTTGCTGTTCCTCTTGTACACCTCCGGCTCGACGGGCCGGCCGAAAGGTATCGTGCACACGACGGGCGGCTACCTCGTCGGCGCGTACCTCTCGACGCAGTTCGTGTTCGATCTGCGCGAGGAAGACATCTTTTGGTGCACCGCCGACATCGGTTGGGTCACGGGGCACAGCTACATCGTGTACGGGCCGCTCGCGAACGGCGCGACGATCGTGATGTACGAAGGCGCGCCGAACACGCCGCACATGGGCCGCATGTGGGAGCTCGTCGACAAGTACAAGGTCACGGTCTTCTACACCGCGCCAACGGCGATCCGCACGTTCATGCGCTGGGGCGACGAGCACCCGAAGAAGTACAAGCTGTCGAGCTTGCGCCTGCTGGGAAGTGTCGGTGAGCCGATCAATCCGGAAGCGTGGATGTGGTACCACCGCACGATCGGTCGCGAGCGTTGTCCGATCGTCGACACGTGGTGGCAGACGGAAACGGGCAGCATCATGATCACGCCGCTGCCCGGTGTGACCGCGACGCAGCCCGGCTCTGCGACGCGACCGTTCTTCGGCGTCGACGCGTCGATCGTCGACGAGCAGGGGCGCGAGCTCGGGCCGAATCAAGGCGGGTACCTCGTCATCCGCCGCCCGTGGCCGTCGATGCTGCGCGGTATCTGGGGCGACCCGGAGCGCTTCCGCGAGAACTACTGGTCGAAGATCCCGGGTGTGTACTTCTGCGGCGACGGCGCGCGCCGCGACGAGAAGGGCTACTTCTGGATCCTCGGCCGCATCGACGATGTCATCAACGTCAGCGGCCATCGCCTGTCGACGATGGAGATCGAGAGCGCGCTCGTATCGCACGACGTCGTGTGCGAGGCGGCGGTCGTCGGTCGTCCGGACGAGATCACCGGACAGGCGATCTGCGCGTTCGTCACGGTCACGTCCGACCAGGCGACGTCCGACGCGCTGCGCGCCGAGCTCCTGGAACACGTCGCGAAGGAGATCGGGAAGCTCGCGCGCCCGGCCGAGATCCGTTTCACGTCGTCGCTGCCGAAGACGCGCAGCGGCAAGATCATGCGGCGCCTCTTGCGCGACATCGCTTCCGGCACCGAGACCGTGCAGGACACGAGCACGCTCGAGGACTACTCGATCCTCGCCAAGCTGCGCGAGCACGACGACACCTGACGACCAGCTGCCAGCGTGAGCCTCTGGAGCATATTGGAGCGCGCGTCCGTCGCGTTCGGCGAGCGCACGGCGGTCGTCGACGGGCCGCGTTCGGTCACGTACCGCGAGCTGCGGGTGCGTTGCGCGGGTCTCGCTTCCGCGCTCGTCGCGCACGGCATGCGGCCGGGTGATCGCGTGGCGATCCTGGCATGGAACGGCCTCGAGTTCTTCGAGAGCTACTTCGCTGCCGCTGGCGCCGGCGCGATTCTCTGCCCGCTGAACGTGCGCCTCTCCGCGGGCGAGATCGAAGAGATCCTCGTGGACGCGGAGTGCCGCTGGCTCGTCGTCGACGCACGGCTCGACGCACTCGCGCGCGAGATCGTCGCGCGTAGGACGCCGCTGCGTTCGCTCGTGTGGTTCGGTTCGCCGCCGCCGCGCGATCTCGAGCTCCCCACGCTCGCGTACGAGTGCTTGGCGCAGCCGTCGGGTGACCGCTTCGCAGCGCACGACGCCCAACCGCAGGACGTCGCGCACCTGTACTACACGAGCGGAACGACGGGCCGGGCGAAGGGCGTGCCGCTCTCGCAGCGCAACGTCGAGATGCACGCGATCGCGGCCGCGCGCGAGCTGTCGCTTCGCGAAGACGACGTGTGGGGGCACGTCGCACCCATGTTCCATCTCGCCGATGCGTGGGCGACGTTCGCGATCACCCACGTCGGTGGGCGACACGCGATGCTCCCGAAGTTCGGAGTGGTCGAGGCGCTCGACTTCCTCGCCCGCGAGCGCGTCAGCGTCACGAACTTGATCCCGACGATGCTCAACTTGATGGTCAAACACCCGCACGCGGGCGAAGTCGATTGCAGCGCGATGCGGCTCGTGCTGTCGGGCGGCGCTCCGATAGCACCGGAAACGGTGCGCGCGGTCGTGGATCGATTCCGCTGCGAATACGTGCAGACCTACGGCATGACGGAGACGAGCCCGTATCTCACGCTCAGCTTGCTCCACGCGCACTTGAAGTCGCTGTCGGAACCGGAGCAGATGCGGTATCGGTGCAAGACCGGACGGCCGTTCGCCACGATCGAACTGCGCGTCGTGGACGACTGCGGCATCGACGTGCCGCGCAACGACTCGACGGTAGGGGAGATCTGGGTGCGTGGTCCAACCGTGACGGCGGGCTACTGGAACCGACCCGACGAAACAGCGCGAGCCTTCCACGATGGCTGGCTGATGACAGGCGATCTCGCGGTGATCGACTCGGAGGGCTACGTGAACATCGTCGATCGGAAGAAGGACGTGATCCTGACCGGCGGCGAGAACGTGTACACGACCGAGGTGGAGAACGCGCTGCACGCGCATCCGGCAGTGCTCGAGGCAGCTGTGTTCGGCGTGCCCGATTCGGTCTACGGGGAATGCGTCCGCGCGGCGGTGGTACTGCGCGCGGGCGCGGCGGCGACGGCCCGCGACCTCCAAGCCTTCTGCCGGCAGAAGCTTGGTGGGTACAAGGTTCCACGCGAGCTGATCTTCCTCGGCGAGTTGCCGCGCACGGGCTCGGGCAAGATCGCGAAGCGCGTGCTCCGCGATCGTTACGCGGAATCTTCCTCGCCCGGCGGATCGACGTAACTCGACCTCCGAAAGTGAAGCGGTGGGCCCAAAGCGGACGAGTGCGCATCTCGATATGAAGGAACGTGCATTTCATCGTGCTCAGCTGGCGGCGTACGCAGGTTCGTGTAGCCGCGCGGGCTCGGATCACAGTCTGTGCGCCGCCGATGCGCTGCTGGCGCATTCACGCCGGTACGGAGCCGCCTCGATCGAGATTGCAAACAAGGAGATTGCATTGTCCGCTCGCCGAACGAATCCGCCGTGAGCTCGATTGACAGGTCGTTGCATCTTGCAAGTTCGCCCCAAGTCGGCCCCGCGCAGACCCTTGTTGAATGCGCATTCCACGGGTACTGTGCGGGACGCCGGGATCACACGCGTGCTCTCGGCATTCCCGCAACGTGAGAGACAACGATGGATCGAGGGGAAGCGCCTTCCGGCGCGCGGGGCCGCAGTGTCGGCCGACGCTCGCACCGGATGATCGAGGCCCGAGACATTCGGAAGCCCCGCGCCGTCGTCGCGCTCTCACGAGCTGAAACCTGCATCGAGTTTGACGCCGTGAGGAGGGCTTCTGGGATGAATACGACGCTGAGGGCTTGGTTCCGTTTGTTCGTGCTCGTCGTCTGTACTGCGTGGACATCGGTAAACGCGGGGGCGCAGACCTGCCCGCCGAACCCGAACTGCAATGGATGTCCGCTCGCCGAGCAGACGTTCACGTGCACGATTCCTCCCGAAGTCCCTAGCGGTCAGCTGCGGACGTGCCAGGCGCCCTCGTTCGACTCGAACCTCGGACAACTCTTGGGAGTCCGGCTGACGGCGACGTTCACCGCGCAAGACGGCCGATTCCGGTTCGAGAATCTCGACACCGACGCCGGTTGCCCGGGCAACGCGGATCCGAATGCGTGGTTCGTGAACGCCGACGTGCAGCTGTTCGAGCCGAGTTCGGCGACCCCGTTCTGCCAGCAACTCAATTACGGTAGCTGCTCCGGCAGCATCCCGGCGGTGTCGACGTTCGACAACGTCATCGACTTCGGTGTCCCGGGTGGTGGTGACTGCCCGACTCCGACGTGCCTCGTCGGCTCGGGCTACACGCAGAACTGCACGACTCCGGCGCCGTTCATCTGCCCCGCGACGTGCATCACCAATCCCGCGCGCATGGCTGCGTTCACGACGAATGGCCCCGGGCAGGTCACGTTCAGCTTCGGCAGCGTCGCGAACCAGGCCGAAGCCAGCGGCTGCGGCAAGATCATCTCCGCGATCCGCATCCGTGTCGGAGCGGTCGTGACCGTCACGTATACCTATTGCACGAACACGCCGCCGACCGCGAATCCCGACAGCGCGACGGCATGCACCAACGGTCGAGGTCAGTCGGGCTTCATCGACATCCCGATCCTGCGCAACGACTGCGACGCCGATGGATCGATCGACTGCGGTTCGATCGTCATCACCAATCCGCCGGACAGCGGGGCGTTCAGCATCGTCGGCTGTTCGGGTGTCTCGGGGCTGACGGGCTGCCCGCAAGCCAACAACTGTCCGGGCTGCTTCGTGCGCTACACCCCGAACGTCAATTTCTCCGGCCCGGACTCGTTCCAGTACACGGTCGAAGACAACGAGAACTGCCTGTCGAACGTCGCGACTGTCTCGATCAACGTCACGGCTCCGCCGAACGCGGTCGATGATCCGGCGCTGACGACGTGCCGGAACACGCCGCTCACGATCGACGTGCTCGCCAATGACGTGCCTGCCGCGGGCAGCTTCTTGAACTGCAGCACACTGGCCATCATCAGTGGTCCGACGAACAACGGTGGCACCGCCGCTCCGTCGAACTGCAACAACCCGAACGCGGGCTGCACGGCGACGTGCCGCGTGCTGTTCACGCCGAACGCGAGCTTCCTCGGCTTGACGTCGTTCGTGTACGAGATCACGGACAGCCGTGGCTGCAAGGACACCGCGACCGTCACGGTCCGTGTGTGCGCGCCGACGGCGAACAACGACAACGGTGCGGTTTGCCAAGGTCAGTGCGTCGATCTCAACGTGCTTGGCAACGACAGCACGGCGGCCGGCTGCACGGTTGGCAACTGCGGCACCATCGTCATCGTCGATCCGCCTGATCACGGCACCGCTCAGCCGAACGCGCAATGCACGGGCAGCGCGCCGGGCTGTGTGGGTGGCTGCCGCGTCCGCTACTGCAACAATGACCCGACGTTCGTCGGCGTCGACTCGTTCACCTACACGGTGCGCGATGCGAACGGCTGCGTTTCGAATCCGGCCACGGTCACGGTGACGATCAATCCGTCGCCCGCGCTGCTCGACCGCAAGGTGGTGAAGGAAGTCGGCAACGACGCTCCGATCACGAACATCCCTGTGCTCGAGGGCGCGACGCCCGGAACCGGCTGCACGCTGCTCTTGAATACGCTGACGATCACGCAGCAACCGTCGTTCGGCACGGTCACCGTCAATGCGGACGGCACCGTCAACTACGATCCGGATGCTGCGTTCCCGGGCTCCGACGTCTTCTGCTTCTCGATCCAGAACAGCTGCGGCTGTCCGGACACGGCCTGCGTCGAGGTGAACGAGCCCGACGAGTGCGTGGAGCGCAACCGTCGCGAATGCGCGAGCTTGCTCCTCTATCCGGAATACCAGAACCGTCCCGGCATGATGACGGTGAACACGATCACGTACGGTTGCTGTGAGGACCAAGCGC
This sequence comes from Planctomycetota bacterium, assembly GCA_046160865.1. GTDB lineage: Bacteria > Planctomycetota > UBA1135 > UBA1135 > JBJXHG01. Next base: position 10,604 of record JBJXHG010000149.1, read on the forward strand.
CGGGCGTGTGGGTCGAGTTCATCTACATCCGCGGTGACGACTGCACCGAACAGAATCGCACGGTGTTCCTCACCCCGTGCGACACGTTCACGTGGTTGACCACGCAGCACGCGCCGGCCGGCAGCGAAGGCTACATGTACGCCTTCGCGAAGTCCGCGTCCTCGCCGGGCTCCACGCCGATCGTGTTCAATCGCCTGATCGGCAACCTGATGGTGTTCGACGGCCTGAAGTCGCTGAACTACTCGATGAACACCGTCGGGTTCAAAGGCATCGGTACCGAGGGCAGCCTGAACGACGAGGACGGCGACGGTGTGCGGGATCTCGATGGCGTCGTCGAATACGAAGAGGCGCCGGACAAGATCTTCGTCCCGCGCTTCATGGGGCAGGACCCGGGGACGCAAGGCTTCAACAGCGAACTGATCCTCGTGGCGTTGTCCGGCGGAACCGCGTTCGACTTTGCCGGCGGAACGGAAGTCGGCTTCGCGATCTTCGACGACAACGAGAACGCCTTCTCCGCCAACTACCGCTTCTACTGCTGGGCGAAGCCGCGTCTGAAGGACATCAGCGGCGCGTTCCTGCAGTCGACGATCCACCAAGTCGTGGCGCCGATCGACGACCCGGACGAGATTCAGGGCTTGCCGAATCGCGATGCGGGTTGGTTCATCGTCGATGGCATCCGCGCGAGCTCGTTCGCCGAGACGATCGTCGACCCGGCGATCTACGCCGTGCTCGTCGAGCGCCGCGGCGTGTGGGCCGTCGCCGACCTGCCGTTCGAGTTCTGCTCGCAGGCGAACGGCGACCTGCTGCCGGAAGGCGTCTTCGGCGACCCGCGTCCGGGTTTCCCGGGTGGACAAGCGGGCGACAACCAGTGAGCTGAAGCGGCCGCGCCAACGGCCGTGAGCAGCGAGGCCGAGTGGAGTACCACTCGGCCTCGCTGCATTTCAGGTCTCGCCGTCGGGCCGATAGCGTTCGTTCATTCTCTCAAACGAGACGTGATCGCGAGGCACGAGAACGGTCCTGACTCTCTGCACGCGGCCTTTCCTCAGCGCGCTCGATCCAGGAAGTTCGAATAGCACGGCGGATCGCCGGAGGATCGATTCATGTCTTGCAGCATTCGGGAGAAGCCGCAACGACAACGAATTGTCATGCGTTGCAATTCGTGTCGCGCGACGTGCACCGTCGTGCATCGCATTCGAACTACGAGCGTGCATGCGGAGCCCCCGACGCGCCGCGCTGCATGGGGCAACGCGCAGCATTCGCAGCGCGGACGAGTTCTCATTCCATGAGGCACTCCTGCGTTGCCGCGACTGCACGGGCTGGATATACGGGCGCTCGCGCGGTCTCCCAGCGTCGAGCGTGTCCGCGCATCGACGCTGCCGCGGAACGATCGCATTCCACGATCGCGCCGCGTCAACGCGCGAGTCGTCGAGACCCCGGCTCGCTGCTTCACTCGGAAGGACAACTGGGATGCGGACCAACGCGCTGGCTAGTACGTGTTCGTGGGGTGTCGTCGGGCTCGTCTTCGTTGCAATCGCCGGCGTGACTCCGGTTGCTGGCGCGGGAGTCGCCGGAGCGTCCGCGGTCGACGAGGGAATGCCCATCGTGCGCGACCGGCGCGTGTTTCAAGATCCGGCGAGCCAGGCTGCGATCCGAGCGATCCCGGTGCTCGAGAATGCCGTCGCCTCGAGCGCGTGCCCGCTGGTCCCGGCGACGCTGACGGTGCTCGCGGGCTCCGGGCCGAGGCACGGCAGTGCGCACGCCAACCCGGACGGAACGATCGACTACGTGCCCGGACCAGCGTTCCGAGGCGAGGACGTGTTCTGCTTCCGTGTCGCCGATGCATGTGGTCGAACTGCGGAAGCGTGTGTCGCGATCCTAGGCCCGACGCCGTGCGTCGAGCGCAATCGTCGCACGTGCGGCAGCTTGCTGCTCTATCCCGAGTTCCAGGACCAAGCGGGGATGATGTCGATCTTCACGATCACGCAGGCTTGCTGCGACGAGATCGTGGGCGGAACTTGGGTCGAACTCGTGTTCATCAATGGCGAAGACTGCACGGAGAGGAACCGCACGATCTATCTGTCGGCGTGCGACACGCTGACGTTTCTCGGCGCGACGCAGGATCTGGGCGGAGACGAGGGCTACATGTACGCCTTCGCGAAGTCTGCCCAGACCGGCGGTACGCCGATCGTGTCGAACCGACTCGTCGGCAACTCGATCACGTTCGACGCCATGGCGCAGCTCAGTTACTCGATGAACGCGGTAGCGTTCCGTGGGATTGGCGCCGACGGGAGCCCGAACGACGAAGACGCCGACGGTGTGCGCGATCTCGACGGCGTGCAAGAGTATGAGGAAGCGCCGTCCAAGATCCTGGTGCCCCGTTTCCTCGGTCAGGACGCCCTCCGCGGCTCGCAGAGCACACTGATCCTCATCGCGCTCTCGGGTGGCTCGGAGTTCAACTTCAACGGTGGAACTCAGGTCCTGTTCTCGGTCTTCGACGACAACGAAGGCGCGACCTCGGTCGGCTACAACTTCTTCTGCTGGCAGAGAGAGAGGCTGGCGACGATCAGCAACGCGTTCCTGCAGTCGAGCATCAGCGGTCAGAACAACCCGAACGACGACCCCGATGAGATCTTCGGCGCGCCGGCGGGCAACAGCGCGGGGTGGTTCACGATCGACGGCGTGGTTGCCCGCTCGAATGTCGAGACCATCGTCGATCCGGCGATCTACGCCGTGCTGATCGAACGCCGAGGTCCCGTCGCGGTGGCGCAACTTCCCTTCGAGCTTTGCTCGCAACCCAACGGCGACTTGCTGCCTACCAACGTCGCAGGAGATCCGACCGCCGGATTCCGGGGAGGCGAGATCGGCGACAATCAGTAGCGAGGTTGGCTCCTACCTCTGGGCCCGTGGGGCGACGCTCGCAGTATGAGCCTGGCGTCGCCGTGGCCCGTCCTTTCGCGAATATTCAAGAAGGTGCATTTGCAGTCCCCGAGCGCTGTCCGGTAGCTGTCAGCGCGAGAATCGAGCGTCACCAGATCCCAATCCTGATCTACACGCGGGCACTGAGCTTAGGGCGACGTGTCCCGTGCCGCCGCGCGAGCGCGACGATCGAGTCGTGCGCGCATGCTCAGCTCGATGGCGAATCTGGCTTCAGTTATAGAATCGTGCAAATGGGAGAACCAGCCGAGCGCGACCGTGCTCTGCGTCTCGGACCAGCGGCACGGCCACAATGCGCATTCGTGCGCCCGCCAGATACTGAGGATCCTCCGTTGTCCAGAGTTTGAACGCTGGATAGCTTGCACGCTGGATCACGTGCAGCGGAACGGTGGCGGACCGCAACTGAGCCCACGGCAAGGCATCGCGACGAAGACGGTTCGAGCTCGCAACTCGCGGAGAGGGATCCGATTGCGCAGCTCGCCGGAAGTTGCACCGTGCGTTCGAGTTCGACCGTCCTCGCCGCGTTCGTTGCGCGCGAGAACCGCTGGGCAGGTTTGGAACAACGGGCGAGTGCTTCTGGGATGACGAACATGGAAAACGCGTGGCTTCGGATTGGATTCGCGCTCTTGGCGATCCTGGGTTGGGCTCGAACGGCCGTCGCTCAAGTGGCGTGTCCGGCCGGTGCCTGTAACGGATGCGCGCTGACGCAGACATTCAGCTGCGAGCTTCCGTTCGAAGTTCCCGCAGCCGGATTGCGCACGTGCGAACTGCCGTCGTTCGACACGAACCTCGGCACGCTGGTCGGGGTTTCGCTCAGCGGGACCGTGAAGTTCCGGGACCGACGCTTCCAGTTCGAGAACCTCGATCCGAACGCCGGCTGTCCGGGCAGCACGAGCCCGACAGCGTGGACGCTGACCGCGGCAGGCGCGATCTTCGATCCCAGCAATCCGTCGCCGGGCACACCGTTCTGCCAAGTGCAGGTGACGTGCGACGACATCATCCCGCCGCTCCCCGTGTTCGACGGCACGATCGATTTCGGCCTCACAGCTGGAACGCGCTGCAAGACCGCGACGTGCATCGCGGGATCGGGCTTCACGCAGAACTGCGAGGCGGTTCCTGATCAGGCGTGCTCGACGGTTTGCATCACGAGCGCCGCCGGTCTGAACACGTACAAGAGCACCACGACGGGTCCGACGGTCACGTTTCAATTCGACGACGTCGCGGCGCAGGCTCAAGAGAGCCTGTGCGGCAAGATCATCACTGCTTTCCGCGTGCGCGTCGGCTACACGGTCCAGCTGACGTACGTGTACTGCAACAGCCCCGTCGCGAACCCGGACTCCCTCCGCACGTGCGCTGGCATCCCTCAGCAGATCGACGTGCTCGCGAACGACAATCCGGGCGTCAACGGCGCAACGTTCAACTGCGCGTCGCTGACGGTGAACGGACCGCCGGCGGGGCAAGGCACCGTGACGAAGGTGAACTGCTCGGGTGCGACTTGCACTCAGTGCGTGCTCTCCTACAACCCGGGCGCGTTCATCGGCAACACCAGCTTCAGCTACACCGTACAGAACAGCCTTGGCTGTCCCTCGACGACCACGGTGTCAGTGCTCGTTGCGCCGAATCCGACCGCGAACCCCGACTCGCTCACGGTCTGCGCCGGCGCAACCGGGACGGTCAACGTACTCTCGAACGACTTGCCCGGCACGGGAGCGAGCTTCAACTGCTCCTCGCTGCAGGTTACCGGCCCGCCGGCGGGGCAAGGCTCGGTGACGAAGCTGAACTGCACCGGCGATACTTGCACCGAGTGCGTGCTGCAGTACAACCCCGGCGCATTCATCGGGAACACGAGCTTCACGTACTCGTACACGAACAGCGTCGGATGCTCCGCGCAGTCGACCGTCAACGTGACGGTGAATCCGAATCCGACGGCGCTGAACGACACACTCGCGGTCTGCGCAGGAGCGAACGGCACGGTCAACGTGCTCGCCAACGATAGCGCCGGAGCCGGTGCGACGTTCAATTGCAACTCGCTGACGGTCAATGGGCCGCCGGCCGGTCAAGGCACCGTCACGAAACTGAACTGCACGGGTGCAACTTGCACGCAGTGCGTACTGCAATACGCTCCGGGAGCGTTCGTTGGCGGCACGAGCTTCACGTACTCGTTCCTGAACAGCTTCGGTTGCCCAGCCTCGGCGACTGTGAACGTCACGGTGAACCCGAACCCGACCGCTTTGAACGACACGCTCACGACGTGCGGCAGCGTCGCAGCGCAGATAAATCTGCTCGCAAACGACAGCGCGGGAGCGGGCGCGACGTTCAACTGCAATTCGCTGACGCTCACCGGACCAGCTGCCGGTCAAGGTACGGTGACTAAAATCAACTGTACGGGCGCGACCTGCACCCAGTGCGTCGTCGAGTACAGCCCCGGTGCCTTCGTGGGCAACACGAGCTTCACCTACTCGTTCCTCAACAGCTTCGGTTGCCCGGGCCAGGCGACGGTGAACGTGACGGTCAATCCGAACCCGACGGCCGTCAACGACGCGCTGACGTTGTGCGCGGGCGCCACGGCGCAGCTCAACGTCCTCGCAAACGACAGTGCGGGCGCGGGCGCGACGTTCAACTGTAACTCACTGACCGTGACCGGACCGGCTGCCGGCCAGGGTACGGTGACGAAGCTCAACTGCACGGGCGCGACCTGCACGCAGTGCGTGCTTCAGTACGTCCCCGGCACCTTCGTGGGCAACACGAGCTTCACGTACTCCTTCCTGAACAGCTTCGGCTGTCCGGCGCAAGCCACCGTGAACGTCACGGTCAATCCGAATCCCACCGCCGTCAACGACACGTTGACGACATGCGGCGGAGTGACGGCGCAGATCAACGTTCTCGCGAACGACAGCGCAGGAGCGGGTGCAACGTTCAACTGTAACTCGCTGACGGTTACCGGACCGGCCGCTGGCCAGGGCACGGTGACGAAACTCAACTGCACAGGTGCGACCTGCACGCAGTGCGTGCTCCAGTACGTCCCCGGCACTTTCGTGGGCAACACGAGCTTCACGTACTCCTTCCTGAACAGCTTCGGCTGTCCGGCGCAAGCTACGGTGAGCGTGACGGTCAACCCGAATCCCACCGCCGTCAACGACGCGCTGGCGGCCTGCGCGGGGGTCACGAGTCAGATCAACGTGCTTGCGAACGATTCGCCGGGCGCGGGCGCGACGTTCAACTGCAACTCGCTGACCGTTACCGGGCCGGTTGCTGGTCAGGGCACCGTGACGAAGCTGAGCTGCTCTGGTGCCACGTGCACGCAGTGCGTGCTCGAGTACAACCCCGGTGCTTTCGTGGGCAATACGAGCTTCACGTACTCCTTCCTGAATAGCTTCGGTTGCACGGCGCAGGCGACGGTCAACGTCACGATCAATCCGAATCCGACGGCCGTGAACGATGCGCTCACAACGTGTGCTGGCGTGTCCGCGCAAGTCAACGTGCTCGCGAACGATAGCGCGGGCGCGGGCGCGACTTTCAACTGCAACTCGCTGACGGTGACCGGACCGGCTGCCGGCCAGGGCACCGTGACGAAAGTGAACTGCACGGGCGCGACATGCACGCAGTGTGTGCTCGAGTACAGTCCCGGTGCCTTCGTTGGCAACACCACGTTCACTTACGCCTTCCTGAACAGCTTCGGGTGTCCGGCGCAGGCAACGGTGAACGTGACGGTGCGGCCAAACCCGAACACGGGACCGGATTCGCTCACGACGTGCGCGGGGCAGGCCAAGCAACTCGACGTGTTGGCGAACGACACGCCCGGCGCGGGCGCGTCGTTCAATTGCAACTCGCTCACCGTGACCGGTCCGCCTGCGGGTCAAGGCACGGTAACGAAGGTCAATTGCACGGGACCGACCTGCACGCAGTGCGTGTTGGAGTACAACCCGGGCGCCTTCGTCGGCAACACCAGCTTCTCGTACACGGTGCAGAACAGCTTCGGCTGCGCTTCGCTGCCGAGAGCCGTTGCCGTGACCGTGAAGCCGCCGCCGAACGCGGCTGACGACAGCGGGCTGCTGACGTGCCGCAACACTCCGATCACGATCGACGTGCTTGCCAACGACGTTCCCGCGGACGGCCGCTTCCTCGTGTGCAATACGCTCGCGATCTTGAGCGGCCCTACGAACAACGCCGGAACGGCGGTCCCGACGGCTTGCACCGGGACGGCTCAATCGTGCATCAACACGTGCCGCGTGGTGTTCACGCCGAATCCGTCGTTCTTGGGCACGACCTCATTCGTGTACGAGATCACCGACAACAACGGCTGCAAGGACACCGCGACTGTCAACCTGCGCGTCTGCGCGCCGACGACGGTCAACGACAACGCGGAACTGTGCGAAGGCGATACCGTCGACATCAACGTACTCGGGAACGACACGACCGCCCAGGGCTGTGGTGTGCTGAGCTGCGCTTCCATCGTGATCGTCAACGCACCCGATCACGGCACCGCGGTGCTCACGGGCTGTGTGGGCACGGCGCCGTGCACGGGCTGTCGCGTCAGGTACACCTACACGGACAACGCGTTCTTCAGTTCGGACTCGTTCACCTATACGGTCAGGGACCAGAACGGCTGCATCTCCAACACAGCGACAGTCACGATCGCAGTGAAGCCGAAGCCGGAGGTCGTCGACTGCTCCTTCACGAAAGATCCGAACAGCGACGCGCCGATCCAAATCCCGTTCCTCACTTGCGGTGAGCCCGACGCGGACCCCGGCCAAGGTTGCACGTTCGCGTGCAATTCGGTCGTGCTGACCTCGCAGCCGACTCAGGGGCAAGTGACGATCAATCCCAATTGCACATTCACGTTCACGCCGAGCCCGACATTCGACGGCGAGGATTTCTTCTGTTACCGCATCTTCAACAGCTGCGGTTGCTTCGACGAAGGCTGCATCCGCATCGTCGAGCCGGACCCCACGTGCATCGAGCGCAACCGCCGCATCTGTGGCAGCTTGCTCCTCTATCCGGAGTACTCGAACCGTCCCGGCGAGATGACGATCTACACGATCACGGATGCGTGCTGTGACTTTGGTCAGAGCACGTGGGTCGAGTTCATCTTCATCCGCGAGAACACGTGCCTCGAGGAGAACCGCACATTCTTCCTCACGCCGTGCGACACGCTGACGATGCTCACGAGCGCTGCCGTGCCGAACAAGGAACGCGGTTACGCCTACGCGTACGCGAAGGTATCGCAGAACGTCGGGTCGGCGCCGAAAGTGTTCAACCACCTGGTCGGCAACCTGCTCTTCTTCAGCGGTTGGGAGACGTTGAACTACGGGATGAACGCGGTCTCGTTCCGCGGCATCGGTCCCGAGGGTTCGCTCACCGACAAGGACCAGGACGGCGTGCTCGATCTCGACGGCCTGGAGTACGAGGAAGCGCCGGATGAGTTGCTCATTCCGCGTTTCCTGGGTCAGGACTCGGGCGCCATCGGCATGAAGAGCCGGCTGATCCTGGTCGCGATGTCGGGTGGAACCGCGTTCAACTTCAACGGCGGCACGGAGGTGCTGTTCAACATCTACGACGACAACGAGAACGCGAACTCCGCCACCTACAAGTTCTATTGCTGGAAGAAGCCGCTGCTCACAGACATCAGCGGCGCGTTCTTGAACAGCTTCCTCGCTTCGCCGATCGATGACCCCGACGAGCCCGCTGGGTGGCCAGCGCGCGAGGCCGGCTGGTTCCGCTTGAACGGTCGCCAAGCGCACTCACCGCAAGAAACGATCGACGACCCGGCCGTGTACGCCGTGCTCGTCGAGCACTGGACGTACGGCTGGGCGGCGGACCTGCCGTTCGAGTACTGCTCGCAGCAGAATGCCGACCTGCTTCCGAACAACTTGCTCGGCGACCCGCGCCCCGGTTTCCCGGCCGGAATCTTGGGTGACGATCAGTAGTCGACGCAGCAGCTGTTCGACAAGCACGCGAGCCCGGTCGTCGAACGACTGGGCTCGCGTCGTTTCCGATCCCGCGCGTCACGCGCGGGATCGAAGCTACGGGACGACGGTCATCTGGACCCAGTCCGTCGACAGTCGGCGCGGCAACGTACTGAAGCCTTGGAAGTAGTACGTCGTGCCCGGAGTCGTCGGGACGTTGACCACGCTCGCGAGCGTGCCGTTGCCGCTCGCGACGCCCGAGTGCACGGCCTGCATGGTCGCACGTTGGAGATAGAGCGTGCCAACGCCGGGGAAGATCTGCGGAGCGGCGGCCGCTGCCGGCGCGCGCAGGAGCAACGCCGGCGTGCCCGGCGTGATGTAGTGCGTCACGCTCACGGTGCCACCCGCATGCGGAATGCCGGTCAGCGTCAGGTCACTCTGCGGCAGCGTCGGCGCTTGCAGGTCGAATAGATCGATGCGTCCGCCGCCGGTACCCACGATGTTGTGCGTCGCCTTACTCGCGACGGCCAGACGCCGACCATCCGCCGAGATGTCGAGGTCGTTGACCGAACCCGGCAGATCGTGCGCCAGCACGCGCTCGTACGTCGATCCGCCGAACGAGTAGGCGAGTACCTCCGGGGCCTGGCCAGCTTGGTCGCCGGTGAGACCGACACCGAGGTGCGAGCCGTCGCTCGAGAGAACCACGTCGCTGGCAACATTGTGATAACCGCCCGCGCCCGTCACGACGTCGTCGAGGAGCAGTGCGTGCTGTGCGTTCGCGAGATCGACGACGCGCACGCGCACGGTCAGAAAGTTCTCGAGCGATGCGAACGCCATCGCGAGCTTGCTGCCATCGTTGGAAATCGCCATCCGTCCGCACTGATGCAGCGACGGAGCTTCGTGCGTGAAATCGAGCGTGAACGAGGTGCCCTGACGACGCCAGACTTCGACGCGGCGGTCCGGCAAGCTCTTCGCGAAAACCGCGCCGTCGCCGGACAGTGCGTGGCCGGGGCCGATCCCGCCCCAGTTCGTGCCCGTGTACGCGGTCGTACCCGCGCGTGCGTCGAATACGACGGTCCGCAGCTGCGCGACGACGAGCAACGTGTTGCCGTCGCTCGAAAGCACCGCGGCGCGCGGTTCGCCGGCGGTCTCCACCGCCGTGTAGGAGCGCGGCTGGCTCGAGGTCGAGTCGAACACCGCGACGTTCGTCTTCTGCGTCGACCAATCGAACACCCAACCGACGATCGTGCGACCGTCGCGCGACACGTGCACGCCGTTCGAACCCGAGTTCACCGTGAACGGAAAGGTGTACGTCCATTGCGGCGCGGACGCCGCCGACGAGTACTTGCTCAGTACCGGCGTCTTCGGCGCGGTGCTCGAGCTTTGCGCGAAGTGCATCTCGACGTACACGCTGGCGTCCTTCGCCGAGTCGACGCGCGCGCTCGAGGACATGTACGGTCCGCTGCCCGTCCACACCGGAGTGGGAGGATTCTGGTCGTTCGTGGAGAGCATGCGCGGCGCGCCTCCCCAGCCGTCCAGATTCGTGAAGACGTTGCTTCCTTGATCTCCGACTGTCACGACGCGCGGAACCCACGACTCCTGACCGGAGGCGTAGGTCCACACCAAGCTCGCGCCCGATGTCTGCGCCGCGGCCGGAGCGCCAAAGACCGCAGTGATCGCGGCGATCACCCCAAACGACTGCCACATCGACGCTGCCTTGATCTTCAAAGTTCTCTTCCCCAGTTGTGTGCCGGCCGGCCTGCCTGCCCGCGCTGCGGAGGGCCCTGTCCCTCGTGGCTGCGCGGTCGACCGGGCGACGGCTCGTACCCGGTCGGCTGGTATCCGGGGCTCCTCTCGGCCGCCACCGTCCGCCTCGATTAGCAATTTCCTAGTTTTCGCATTCGGCCGGGAAGCGCACCGACGCGGCGACCTTGGGCGGAGTCGGGCGAACGCGGAACGCCGAAGCGGGGAGGAAACTGGCCGCGCACGCATGCGCCGGCGGGGAATGGCTGCGCGCGCGGAGCGCGCGACGTGGGGACGTACTGCGCCGGGGAAGGCGCTCAGCGAGCGCGCGAGTAGCCGAGCGTCTTCAAGATCTCGAGCACTTCGCTCCAACTCGGGAACGGCCGCCGGTTGGCGCGCTTGTACTCGTCGATCGCGGTGATGAACTCCAGCACCTCCGGCGACATCTCATCGGGGCGGGGCGACGGGTTGCGTTGCGGCTCACTGGGCTCGAAACGCGGCGTTGCGGTGGGGACTTCGGACTTCTTGCGGGTCTTGGCCATGGAGTCGTTCTCGGTGCTTGCAATGGACCGTGCACCCCGGCGATCGTGCGCGGAACGTGCGTGGGCCAGCCATCGGTCGGCCGCCTGGCGCTTCTTGACGCAAACCCTCGATCTGGTCCAGAACACACGGCTCTCATGGGCTGGTACGCGAGATCGCAATTCGCGTGAACGCTGTGCACGCCAACCGCGAGCCGGTGCGCTGCCGTTCCTGCACGGAGCCTGCGGCCTCGGGCGAATTCGCCACGCGGATTCCGGCACCTCGCAACGGGCGCCTCGACGACGAGTTCTGCGAAACAGCCGTTGGCCGTCGAACGGGCTCCGCCCCGAGGTCGCGTCAGCGCGTGCAGCGCGGGGCGTTGGATCGGAATCGACTGCGTCCGATCTCGACCGTCCCCGCGCTTCGTCGCCGGTCCGACCACGCCGCTACGCGAGCGGTGACCCAGCCTCAGCAGGACGTGCGGGCTAGCCCGATGGGCCGACCGGCATCCGTCCCGCGGACCGCAGGAGCGCTTCCACGCGCTCGCGATCGGGCTGACGCACGATGCCGGCCTCCGTCACGATCGCCGTGACCCAGCGCGCGGGCGTGACGTCGAATGCCGGGTTGTACACGCGCACGCCTTCCGGTGCCGTGCGCCGCCCGAAGCCGTGCGTGATCTCTTCGGCCGCGCGCTCCTCGATGGGGATGTCCTCGCCGCGCGCTGTTTTCGGATCGAATGTCGAGAGCGGGGCGACCACGTAGAACGGAACGCCATGTTCGGCTGCGAGCACCGCGACGCCGTACGTCCCGATCTTGTTGCAGACGTCGCCGTTGAGCGCGATGCGGTCGGCACCGACGAACACCGCGTCGATCTTGCCTTCGAACATCACGCGCGCCGCCATGTTGTCGGTGATGAGCGTCACGTCGACGCCGGCTTCCGCAAGCTCCCACGCGGTGAGTCGCGCGCCCTGCAGCAAGGGACGCGTCTCGTCGGCGAAGACCGCGACGCGCTTTCCGCTCGCGAGCGCGGCATAGATCGGTGCGAGTGCGGTGCCGATGCCGGCCGTCGCGAGCGCGCCCGCATTGCAGTGCGTGAGCACCGTCCATCCGTCTTCGATCAGCTCCGCGCCGATCCGCCCGAGCGCAGCGCACACCTCGCGATCTTCCGCGCGCACGGCGTGTGCTTCTTCGAACAACCCGGCGACGATCGCTCGACCGCGCAAGCCGCGCGCCTGATCGGCCTCCGCACGCGCGACCATGCGCGACAGCGCCCAGAACAAGTTGACCGCCGTCGGTCGCGCGCTGCCTAGAACCGCGGCCGTCTCGCGTGTCACACCGAGGACGGTTTCGGGCTCATCCGTGTCGAGGTGCTGGACGCCGAGCAGCACACCGAACGCCGCGGCAACGCCGATCGCGGGCGCGCCGCGCACCGCGAGCCGATAGATCGCGTCGCGCATCGCCTCGACCGTGCGGACGTCGAGCATCACCTTCTGCTCCGGGAGGAGCGTCTGCTCGATCATCCGTACGAAGCCTGGATGCCCGCCTTCCCAGCGCAGCGTTTCGAAGTTCATGCGAAGCACGTGCGCGCGCGCCGTTCAGGCCTTCTTGAACTTGGCTTGGACGGCCGCGTCTTTCTGGAGCACGCGATCGCGCTGCAAAGTGCGGAAGCGCGCGAGTCGCTCGGCGAGCGCGGGTTCCTCGATCGCGAGGATTCGCGCCGCGAGGAGCGCCGCGTTCACCGGGCCACCCGCGCCGACGCCGACGGTCGCGACCGGCACGCCGCCCGGCATCTGCACCGTTGCGAGCAGCGCGTCGAGGCCGCCCAGCGGCGGATTGTCGAGCGGAATGCCGATCACGGGCAGATCGGTGTGCGCCGACACGACGCCCGCGAGGTGCGCCGCGCCACCGGCAGCGCACAAGAACACGCGCACGCCGCGCCCGCGCGCCTTCTCGACGAACTCGATCACTTGTGCGGGCGTGCGATGCGCCGACAGCACGCGCACCTCGTACTCGATCGCGAGCTCGGCGAGCTGCGCGATCGCCGGCTCGAGGCGCGGCAAGTCGGAATCCGACCCCATCAAGATCGCGACCTTCATGCCGTCGCTCCGACCGGGGTCGCACCGGTGATTTTCTCGCAGATCTCGAGATAGCGCGCGCTCAGCTTGCGCAGCACGGCCGGGTCGAGCGGCGGCGGGGGGGGATTCTTGTTCCACGCGAGCTTCTCGAGGTAGTCGCGCAAGATCTGCTTGTCGTAACTCGGCGGATTCGCGCCGGGCTTCCACGACTCCGTCGGCCAGAAGCGCGAGCTGTCGGGCGTGAGCGCCTCGTCGATCAGCACGAGCTTGCCGCCGAGATGGCCGAACTCGAACTTCGTGTCCGCGAGCAGCACACCGAGCGGCTCGAGCACTTCCGTGCCGCGGCGGAAGAGCGCCAGCGCGGCTTGCTCGGCCGTCTCGAACACCGACGCGCCGACGCGGGCGCGCGCTTCAGCGGGCGTAAGAGGCAGATCGTGCGTCTCCTCCTTGGTGGTCGGCGTGAGGATCGGCTCCGGCAGACGTGACGACAGCGTCAAGCCTTCGGGGAGCCGGATGCCGCAGATCGTGCGCGACGTCTGGTACTCCTTGTATCCCGACCCGGCGAGATAGCCGCGCACGACCCACTCGACCGGCGTCGGCTCGGCGCGCTGCACGATCATCACGCGACCGCGCAGCCGTTCCTTCCACGGCGCGTCGAGTCCATCGAGCTCGTCGACGGACGTGCTCACCAAGTGGTTCTCGATGACGTCGCGCGTGTGCTCGAACCACCACGCGGAGATCGCGGTCAGCACGCGGCCCTTGTTCGGCACGCCTTCCTTCATCACGACGTCGAACGCGGACACGCGATCGGTCGTGACGAACAACAGGTGCCGGGGGCCGAGCTCGTAGATGTCGCGCACTTTGCCGGACGCGACGCGCTTGAGTCCCGGCGGAGCTTCGTCCTTGCCGAGGTAGACGTTCGGATCGTTCATGTGGTTGCTCGCCGGGTAGGGGGCTGCCGGACGAAAGGGGCGCGAATTATGTCCGCGTCGCACGGCCGCTACAATCCGCGCCGCCCCGGGTGCCGCCCGGAGCGCACGTGAGCCGAGCGCCCGAATCCACCGCGTCGATTCTCGGGTTGCGCCCGGGCGGCACGCTGCGCGGCGAGTTGCGCGTGCCCGGCTCGAAATCGATCGCGCAGCGTGTGCTGATCGCCGCCGGAGTCGCGGGCGGAGCGACGTCGATCGCCGGATTGCCCGACGGCGACGACGTCACGAGCGCGCTCGCGCTCGTCGAGGCCTGCGGCGCTCGCGTCGAGCGGCTCGCGCCGCGCGCCGTGCGCGTCCACGGGCGTCCCCCCGGGCCGCACCGCGGTCTCGAGCCGCGCGGCGCGGTGGACGTCGGCGAATCGGGCACGCTCGCGCGCCTTGCCACGGCAGCGATCGGTTTCTGCGGCCACGCGGGTACGGAGTTCGAGATCAGCGCGCGCGGGTCACTGCGCACGCGCAAGAGTCCCGCGCTCTTTCGCGCGCTCGCGGCCGCGGGCGTCGGATTGCGAGCAATCGAGACCGCGGACGGCGCGCAAGCCACGGAGCGTTGGCCCGTGCGCGTCGTGCCGATCGGTCCGCCGTCGTCGCTCTCGATCGTGGATCCGAGCTCGAGCCAAGAAGTCAGCGCGTTGCTGCTCGCGCTCGCGGCGTACCCGGACACGGTCGAACTCGCCGTGCGCGGCGTGATCCCCAGCCGGCCGTATCTCGAGCTCACTCTCGACGTGCTCGCGAGATTCGGAGCGAGCATCGAGCGCGTCGCGAACACGAACGGCGAATCTTGGCGCGTTCGCGGCCCCCTCGTGCCGCCAGCCGAGCCGTACACGATCGAAGCCGATGCGTCCTCCGCTGCCGTCGCACTCGCAGCCGCGTGCCTCGCGGGCGGTGCGCTGCGCGTGCCCGGGATCACACGCGACTCACGGCAAGGTGACGTTCGAATCGTGTCGTATCTGCGCGCGTTCGGATGCGACGCGGACGCCGACGCGAGCTCGATCGGCGCAAGCGGACGTCCGACGCACGGAGCCGACCTCGACTTGACCGGCGAACCGGATCTCGCGCCCGTCCTCGCCGCCGTCGCAGCTTCCGTCGCGCTCGGCGGCCACGGTCTGGACGCGTGCACGCGGCTCCGCGGCCTCGCCACGTTGCAAGGCAAGGAGAGCGCACGGATCTCGGTGCTCGCGGAAGGTCTCGGCGCCCTCGGGCTCGCGATCGAAGCGACGGACGACGAGCTCGTCATCCGTCCCGGCACCGGCGAGCGGCGCGCGCGTGAGCTCGTGCTCGATCCCCACGCAGATCACCGCATGGCGTTCGCGTTCGCACTCGTCGGTCTGAGCGCGGAGGGTGTCCGCGTGCGCGACGCCGGTTGCGTCGCGAAGTCCTGGCCTTCGTTCTGGCGCGACCTCGAACGAGCCGGCGCGCGCGTGAGCCGTTGAGTCGTGCACTCGCGCCGCTAGCAGCCCGTGGTGAAAGTGCTTCGAGTTTGAAATCGGCCCGTTTGCGCCGGCGCAAGGAGCGAGACCGCAGGCGAATCGTCGAGATTCGCCGAGGAT
>JBJXHG010000150.1:0-14530 GCA_046160865.1 Planctomycetota bacterium
TCCGCGCAACGCACGGCGTCGAGCGGCGTCGAGTCGCGGAAGTCGACGGTCAGGCTCGCGCCCGTGCCGGCCGGAACGCTGAGGGGGCCCGGGAGGTCCGAGCAGTAGCCGACCGTGAACGCGTCGATCGTGTAGCTCGTCGCGGTACCGCGCGCCGAGCCGACCGCCGAGGCCGGGCCTTCGGGGCACTGATTGTTGGCGCCGACGAACGTCGCGACGGCGAGCTGGTTCTGGTCGTACAACTTGTCCGGGGACAGCCGACCGTCGCGGGTGTTGGGATTGTTGTGCACACCGGCGCCAAGCACCGGCAGTCCGCTCGGGCCGGTGGGCAGACGACCTTCGTCGGTCCACGTCTCGTTCGGGTAGATCGCGCCGAAGAACGGCGACGAGCACGTGTTGTTGTAGATGGTGCGGAACGTCGGGCCGAGGTGTTCCTTCAACGCGCCTGCGCGCGTCCAGGTGCCGGTACCGACGTGATAGATGCCGGCGTTCTTGACCTGGCTCTTCAGACGAAGTCTGTGGCTCAGGTCCTGCTGGCCGAACGCGGTCGCGCCCAAGAGGACGACGCTCGCTGTGTAGATCGAGGAACGTAGCATTACGAACTCCTGAAAAGTGATCAGAGTGTGGAGAAAACCTAGTCTAGGTCGATGCCTCCACCCGCCGCGCGGCAGGCGGCCCGGTTACCAGGCCGCACGCCGCAAGGATCGCGGGAGCGGAGCAGGTCCCGTGGGCGAACCCGCCGCCTCCCGGCGTCCGAGCCCGTCACGACCGAATCCGGGGAAGCTTATCACCTCCACTGAACACGCCATGAACCTTGTCGAAGCGTTCGACGTCGATCGGCACCGCCAGGTTCCCATTCTTCTCGAAGTTGCATTTTGGGGCGAGCCCCGCGACTAGGAATGCCGTTCTCGCCCAAGCGGGCGCCATCGCGTGCCCCTCCCGCGCCACCGCGCGCGCCGGGCAAGCCCGCATTTCTCACCACGTCCTGCTGCGTTCGCGTCAACTCGTTTCCGCCCGCGTTGTTGGATCGGAATCGATCCTCGCTGACCTGACAGGAGAGCTCCGGTCGATTCCGGTGCAACGCCTTGCCCGCAGCGAGCTGTCACGCCCTCGCGACGGAAGTGGTGAGAAATGCGGGCTCGGGACTGCCGCGGCGGTTCCGGACCGTGCGTGGCGAGGGTCGGAGGCGCGCTCGAGCGTGCTAGCGCGCGAAACGCTCGACGAGCGAGCGTGGCGCGCCGATCGAGGCGACCACCACTCGACCCAGGCAGCGCGCGGACTCCGGCGTTCGGAACCCGACTTTCCGTGCCGCGAACGTGATCGTCCAATCGGCCACGACCGTCGCGTTCGAAGGATGGCCCCCGTCCGCGTCCAGACCAGACGGCAGATCGAGCGCGACGATCGTCGCCCGCTCGGGCGCGCGCGACCGCACCGCGTTCATGCACTCGATCACGCGCGCCAGCGCGGGCCGAACCTCGCCCGTGAATCCGGTTCCGAGGAGCGCGTCCACGACGACGTCGGCGCGCGCGAGCACCGGTTCGGCCGTCGCGAGCTCGTGCACGGGGATCTCCATGTGCTCGGCGATCCGTCGCATGATCGCGGCGTCGCCCGCGAGCGCGTCGAGCCGATGCGTCGCGACGATCTCGACCGTCACACCCTCGTTCGCGAGGTGGCGTGCGACGACCG
Organism: Planctomycetota bacterium; assembly: GCA_046160865.1. Lineage (GTDB taxonomy): Bacteria > Planctomycetota > UBA1135 > UBA1135 > JBJXHG01. Next base: position 1,687 of record JBJXHG010000150.1, read on the forward strand.
CGCCGTCGCCGCCGTTGTTCCCCGGCCCGCACACGATCGCCACGCGATCGGCGGCGAGGCCCGCTGCGCGCCGCTCCCCGAGCACCCGCAGCACGACCTCCGCGGCGCCCCGGCCGGCGTTCTCCATCAGCACGATGCTCGGGATCCCGAACTCGAGGACGGCCAGGCGGTCGATCGCGCGCAGATCTTCGCAGCGCAGATGGAGTGCATCGCTCAAGGTGTGCACAGTATGCCCGCGTTGACAGTCCCCGACGCGAGGGCTATCCCTCGCGCCGCGCACGCGCGCTCCCGTCGGCTCCATGCCCGCCTCCCCTCGCAGATTGCGCCGGCCGGGCCGTTTGGGCGTCCTGCTCGCCGCGCTCCTGCCGGTACTGCTCGTCCTCTCGGTGCGGTTCGGCAGCACGAGCGCGATCGCGGACTACGCAACCGTCGCGCGCGCGTGCCTCGGCGCACTGCACCTCGCCCCGGCGCTCGCGGATTCCGGCCTCCAGCACATCGTCGAGCTACGCCTCTGGCGCGCACTCACGGCGGCCGGTGTCGGCGCCGCGCTCGGATTGTCGGGCGCGCTGGTGCAAGGTCTCTTCCGCAATCCGCTCGCGTCGCCGTCCGTGCTCGGGATCACCGGCGGTGCGAGCCTCGGCGCCGTGCTCGCCGTGATGTGGCTCGGCGGATTCGGCGCGCGGACCGGCATGCTAGCCGAGCGCGCGGACATGGGGCTCTTGATCGTGCCTCTGTCCGCGTTCCTCGGCGCGCTCGTCGTCGGGGCGTTCGTGTGGGCCCTCGCGTCGAGCACCGGACGCGTGTCGATTCCGGCCTTGCTGCTCGTCGGCATCGCGATGAACACGATCACCGGAGGCATTCAGCAGCTTCTCCAGGTGCTCGTGATCGGCGACTGGGAAGTGTCGCGCAGCATCCTCGCGTGGACGTTCGGCTCGCTCGACGACCGCACCGGCTGGCATGCGCTCGTCGTGTGGCTCGGTGTCTTCGTGGCCTCGCTCGCGGTGCCGTGGCTCGCGTGGGAGCTCGATCTCATGCAAGCCGGCCTCGAAGACGCGCAAGCCCTGGGCGTGCACACGGGCCGCGTCCGCTTGCTCGCGCTGTGCGCAGCGTCGATCGCGGCCGCGACCGCCGTCGCCGTCGCTGGTCAGATCGCGTTCGTCGGCCTGGTCGTGCCACACGTCGTGCGCTTCTTCAGCGGATCGAGCCATCGCGTCGTCCTGCCGCTCTCGGCACTCGCGGGGGCCGTGTTCCTCGTCGGGACGGACGTCGCACAGCGCGCGCTCCTGCGCGATGTCGCGCTGCAGCCCGGCGTCGTGATGTCGCTGCTCGGCGGACCCTTCTTCCTGATCCTGCTCTGGCGCAAGCGACGCGAGATCGAGCTGTGGTGACGCGCTGCGCGCGCGATCACGGTGCGCGCTTCTTGTACACGATGTAGTCCTGCCGCCACGTGCGCGGCAGCTCCTCGAGCTTCGGCTCGAGGTTCGTCTCGCTCACCACGCTGAAGCGCCGGATGGGCTCGTACAGCTGGTAGATGTCGGGTCGGCGATAGAAGTGCGCGATGCGCGGCGCTTCGGCGACGAGCAGCAAGTACTCGGGCTGCAGCTCAGCGATCATCCGATTCGGCAGACGGTAGGCGAGCGCGGCGGGCCACGTCAGCCCTTCGCTGTCGAGCACGACGCCTTTCCACGCGTAACCGATCGCACCGATGTCCGACGCGAGGATGCGCGCGTGCGGCTCGCGCGTCGACGTCTCGCGCGCCCACGATTGCAACGGTCCGTACACGTTCGTCGGCACGGGCGAAGGACGCACCCACGCCGCGACGCCGACACCGGCCGCCGCGCAGAACGCGAGCACGATCGGAGCCGCGCGCAGAAGTCGCGGCGCGACCAACGCGCGTCCGCGCCAGCGCTCGACGACGGCGAGCGCCGCGTCGATGCCTTCGGCGAGCCACGCGCTCCACGCGACGAGCGGCACGAAGAAATACCAACCCCACAGGTGCGGCCGCGCGACGAGATAGCTCGCCGTGATCGCGAGCGCGAAGAGCGAGAATGCGCGCAGCGGGCTCTGCCGCGCGAGCGTGCGCACGAGCCCCCACGCGACGAGGGGCACGAGCGGGAGATAGAGCACGTGCGGCAAGAACGCTTGGCCCAGGATCTCGAGCCAGCGCTTCACGAACACACCGCCACCGGCCGGCGGCGGCATCGCGGACTTCGCGCGCACCGACTGCGGAATCACGTCGCCATAGGCCGAGTGGATCGCCGCGAGCGAGGCGATGCCGATCACTCCGACCGGGATCGCGAACCGCACGAGATCGCGCCAGCTGCGGCGCATTTCGAACGCCAGCGCGACGAGCAGCAGCACGCCCTCGGGCCGCACCGTGCAGCACGCGGCCGCGAGCACGCCGGCCGAGAGCGGACGCCCGCGCAGTGTGCACAGCGAGGCAGCCAGCGCCAGGAACCCGAAGAGCGGCGACTCCATGCCACCGTCGCTGATGCGCAGGAGCTGCGGTAGACACGCGTAGCCGAGCACGCTGAGCGTCGCCGGACGCACGCGGCGATCGAACATCAGGATCAGGGCGCCCGCGCTCGCGACGTCGCAGGCGACGTTGACCATGCGCGACACCATCGAGACGTCCTGCGACCAGTGCGCGAGGTAGCCGAGCAGCAGCGCGTACGCCGGCGTCGTCGTCCCGAGCACCGGCTCCCAAGCAGCGCCGGGGTTGAACACGAGCCCGTCGCCTTGCGCGAAGTTGAGCGCATAGCGGTACGTGATGAAGGCGTCGTCGTAGATCGAGCACGCGCCGAAAGCGAGCACGCGCGTCGCGGCAACCGCCACGAGCAGCGCGGCGACCGCCGCGTTCGAGAGTCGCGGTCCGTCGGATTCGCTCGGCGTGGAGGACATGATTCGCTACGGAACGCGCGCTGGCGCGCCGCGGGTCTGCGATCCGGTCGCACAGCAAACCGCTCCGCCGCGGCGATCTCAAGGCGTGACACGGATCCGTCCACGGATCCGCATTCCGCTGAGCGGCGTCACTGCGGCGTGCGCGAGTGCACGCGCACGGCGCTGCGATCGAGCCCCTTCTCGCACGCGGCGCAGCGTGCTATCCCTCTCACCCGCCGACGGCCGTCCGGCTCCACATGAAGCAGTGGCTCTTCTTCCTCGGCGCCGCCTGCGCCGCGCATCCTGCGCCCGCGCCGTACGGTGAGCGACGCTCCGCGCACTTCGATCACGTGGTCCTCGTCAGCATCGACGGCTTGCGTAGCGACGCGCTGATCGCCGAGCCGCCCGCGGCGTTGCCGAACTTCGCGCGCTTGCGCCGCGGCGCATCCACGTTGAACGCGCGCACGGATCCCGACTGGACGGTCACACTCCCGAACCACACGAGCATGCTGACGGGCCGGCTCGTGCACGGCGACGGCGGGCACGGCTGGACGCACAACGACGAGCCCGAGCCGGACGCGACGTTGCATCGCCAGCGCGGAGCGTACGTCCAGAGCGTGCTCGACGTCGCGCACGACCACGGCCTCCACACGGGCATCGTGGCGAGCAAGACGAAGTTCGTGCTGTACGACCAGAGCTACGCGGAAGCCGCCGGCGCACCGGACACGACGGGCCCGGACGACGGACGCGACAAGCTCGATCGCTACGCATTCGAGAGCAAGCCGGAGGGCGTCACGAGCCGCGCGCTCGAGCTGCTCAGCGCGGCGAGCGGACGGAGCTTCCTCTTCCTCCATTACGGCGCGCCGGACGTGACCGCGCACGCGCACGGCTGGGATGTCACGCCGGGATCGAAGTACTTGCAGTCGCTCGCGCGCGTGGATGTGCAGCTCGGGCGCCTGCTCGACGCGATCGAAGCCTCGGACTCGTTGCGCGGCAAGACCGCGCTCGTCTTGACGGCCGACCACGGCGGTGGCGCGCCGTTCAAGTCGCACGATCAACCGCACATGTGGGTCGACTACGTGATCCCGTTCTGCGTGTGGACGGGCGGCAACGACGCGCGCGAGCTCTACGCGCTCAACACCACCACGCGCCGCGACCCGGGCCTGTGGCAGGTCGCGCACGACGCCGAGGGCCTGCCACCGATCCGCAATGGCGACGCGGCGAACCTCGTGCTCGATCTGCTCGGCCTTCCGCCGGTCGAGCGCTCGACGATCAACGCGCAGCAGGATCTGCGCTGGAGCGAGTAGGAGCGCGCGCGCATCAGCGCAGCGTCTGCACGTACGCGGCGAAGTCGCGCTCGAGCACCGCGACGTTGCGCGCGTCGAATACGCGCGCGACCGCGTCGCCCGGCCGCGTGCCCGTGACGATGAGGTCGAGGAGCCGCTCGAGCAGGCGCCGATTCTCGTGGCTCGAGTGCTGGAGGAAGTGCACGAACGCCCACGCCTGCGCGTAGTTCCGGTCGCGCTCCGCATCGGCGTAGAAGTGCGCGTCGTCCTGCGCGAGAAACGTGGCCAGTGGCGCGAGCGCGAGCTTGCGCAGCCGCGCGACGTGCAGCGGAGCGAGCGCGCCGTCCTCCCATCCTCCGCCGACCGGCTTCGACGTTTCGTAATACTGCGCGAGCCCTTCGTCCAGCCAACGCGGCACGTCGCTCGCGAAGCGGTCGAGGAATTGATGGAACCCTTCGTGCCGCACGGTGCGCAAGAGCTCGTCGAACGTCGGCACGTTCCAGATCAGGAGCTGTTTCAGCGACGGGCTGTAGAGTCCCGCGGTGTGCTCGGGCTGCTCGCCGAGCAGATCCTGCGTGTACGCGAGGTAGCCGGCCTGCCCCGAGAAGATGTACACGCGAAAGAGCCGGCGCTCGCCGCGCGGCGCGCGGCGCAAGTGGGCCGAGTACTTGACGTAGAACTTCTCGAGCTCGGTCGCCGCCAGCACGCACACGCGCTGTCCCATGTCGGAGCGCACCTCGTAGTGCGCCGAGCGGTGCACGTAGCTCGTCAGCCACGGCGGACCGTTCTCCGCTCGCGCGATCACGCGATCGACCTCCAGCAGATCGCCCGGCGGAATGCCCGCTTCGACCGCGGCACGCAGCGTCGCGCGCGCCTCGTTCGCACGGTCGTCGTACAGGTAGAGCGCGGCGAGCTGCGCGTACGGCTCCGGTCGTTCCGGCTCCTGCGCGAGCCACGTGCGGCAGTCCTCGATCGCAGCCGCGCGCTGCTGCAACTGCGCGAGCGCGCGCACGGCGAGCGCGCGGGCCGGAGTGAAGCGCGCGTCGATCGCGAGCACCTTGCGCGCGGCATCGAGCGCACCCTGGAGCGCGCCAGCATCCTCGAGCAGCGCGGCCTCCGTCCATGCGCGGAGCGCCGGAGTCGTCCGCGCGTCCGGAATCGAGCGCACGTACGCGAGTCCTCCAGTCGCATCGTGCGTGTCGAGGAACTCGCGCACGCGCGCGAGCGTCTCCTGCCGCGCTTCGTGATCCGGCGCCGGAAATACATGTTCAAACGACGGCAGCGCGGGACTGTGCTCGAGAAGCCGTGCTCGGAGCCAAGTCGGCGCGTCGGCGACCGCGTCGTACGTCGCTTCGAATGTCGCGCGCTGCTTCTGCACCGCCGCATCGGCGACGCCTTGCAGCCACGACGGCTGCACCTTGCCCTGGATTCGAACCCGGCGCACGTCCGGCAGCCCCGTCCAACCGAAACGACCGAAGAGACCCTCGGGCTTCTTCGCGGCGAGCGCGAGCTCCCCGTTCGCGAAGGCTTGGATCGACGCGGAGTCGACGACCACCTTGAGCGCGTAGGGAACGCCCGGCGCGAGCGCGACGGCCGAGTTCGCGAGCGCGGTCGTCACGCCGCCCTGGTTGTGCGCGGCGGCGCTGCGCGACGAGACGCGCGCGCTCGGAGAGTCCGACGCACCGCTCGCGAGACCGAACGAGACGACGAGACTCTCGCCGAACTCGATTCCGCACAGGATCGCGGGCGGCGTCGTTCCGCTCGCGAGCGCCGGCGCCGCGCCTATTTCGATTTCGATCGTGTACGGCCCGTCGAACACGACCGGATGCAGGACGAGCTCGCCAGCGCGCTGGAAGTCGGAGAGATCGAGCCCTGAGCCCGCCTTGCCTTTTTGGCGCGGCGTCGTGTACTCGAGCTCGAGCGTACCGCGGCTCGCCGAGTACGCGCGCACAGTGCCGCCGACGAGCTGCGCGGGATCCGGTGCCGGATACCGTGCGCCGAACGTCGCGCGCTCGAGCACGCTCGCGATCGCGTTCCAGTGATGGAGCACGTACGTCTCGCCTGCGTGTGGCGCGAGACACGCGAGCACTTCCTCGCGCGCGGCGACGTAACGCTGCGTTGCCAGCGTGCGCTCGACGCGTTTCAACGCGTCGACGAGTTGCGCTTCACCGTCCACAGGTCGCGGCAGCACGGCGAGGAGTGCGCAGAAGAAGGCGTTTCGCATGGCAGATCGCGGTCCGAGCGCGCGGCCGGCGCGGTGAGCGCCTTTTCGGCCCTGCGCGGCCGCGGCCTGGATTCCCGCCGTGTTTGGGCGCGCGACTCGACCCCGAATCGACCCGCGCGCCGAGCCGTTCACGTACTCAGTGTGCTTGGCGCCCGGCCGCTACTCGATCGACGCACGCGATTCGACCGGCCGGCAGGCACAGGTCGACGTCGAAGTGACCGCAGCGCTCGCGGACTCGACGGTCGACGTCACACTGCGCTGAGTCGAGCGCCCGCGGCATTTGCCCAGAAGTTGCGTGCCGCGGATGCGCGCGCACAATGCCGCGCATGAGCCCTCTCCATGTGCTTCTCGTCGCAAGCGCACTCGTCTTGCAGAGCGCTGGTCCCGATCGCGTCACGCTCGTCGAAGGCGGCCAGGTTCTCGAAGGCCGCGTCGTGTTCGAAGGCGTCGACGACATCGTCGTGCGCATCGATCGCAAGGATCAGCGCATCGCGCGCAAGGACATCGCACAGATCCGCTCGCTCGAGCGCAGCTTGGCCACGATCGTCGAGCGCGACATCCCGAACGCTGACGCGGCGACGCTGCAAGCGCTCGCCAAGGAGTGCGAGCAGGCCGGGCTCGCGGCGGAGGCGAAGAACCTCTGGCTGCGCGTGCTCGCCCTGGATCCGGTGAACGACGCGGCCGTGCAAGGCGCGGGCGCCCGCCGCGTCGGCAAGGACGTGAAGGTCGCGCTCGGCAGGGACCAACGCAACGCGAGCGCGCTCGCACAGCCGCAACCCTCGTTCAAGAAGGCGTACGAGATCGAGACCACCCACTTCGTCGTGCGCTCGGACGTGCCGCTCGTGCAGGCGCTCGATCTCGCGCTCGCGCTCGAGCGCTTCCACCAGCGCTTCTACGCCGTGCTCGGTGCGCCGCTCGAGCTCTACGTCTTCGACGACGCGCCGCAGCTGTACGTGTACGGCCGCAAAGAGGACTTCCCGGCCGCGCCCGAAGAGGGCGCTTCGATCTGGTTCGCGCCGGCGATCTCGCGCGTGCACGTGAACGCGGCGATGAACCCGAGCGTCGCGAGCATCGTCCACGAAGTCACGCAGATGATGATGTCCACGGCGCTGCGGCGCAGCGCGGGCGCGACGGCGCAGTTGCCGCTGTGGACCGCCGAAGGGATCGCGCAGGTGTTTGCCGTGGCCGCTCCGCGCGAGCGCTTCGGTGCTTGGAACGAGCCCGGCGCGCCGGACGGCGTCGCGTTCGCGACCGCGAGCATGGCCGACGTCGCGCTCGAGCGCGTGTTCGACGCATCACCCCGCGACTTCGTCGGCGAGACGAAGAGCCAGTCGATCCAGGCGTGCGCGTACACGCTCGTGCACTACCTCGTGTTCGGTGAGAACGGGGCCTTGCGCGCGGGGTTCGGCAAGTTCCTGCGCGAAGGCACGCGCGGAAAAGTCTCGCTCAACGGTTTGAGCCAAGCGCTCGCACGTCCGGCGAAGGAGATCGAGAGCGGTTGGCGCGCGCACGTCGAGGCGCACGCTCAGTGAGAGCGGGCGCGTTCTCTATTCGCCCGCGGCCTTGCGCCGCGCGACGAGCTCCCGCCCTTCGTCCGGCGTGAGCGCGCTGATGATCGGCTTGCCGTCCTCGGGGCCGACCTCGACGTTGAAGAAGTACACGCGACCCGCCGCGCAATCGAGGTCGCCGATGCCGTCGACATTGCCCCGACTCGGGTCGACCGCTTCGTAGAAGACGCGCGCGATCGTTCGGCCGGCGGGACGCTCCCAGCACAGGTACGTACCGGCGGTGAGCTTGCCGATCTCCGTGTCGCCTTCGAGGACGCGCAACGCGCGCTTCTGCAACGGCGCGTTGTCGTGGCGCACGAAGTAGATGCGCGTGTGATCGGGACGCGTGAGCGCGACGTCCTGCGGCGGGAACGGCACGACTTGGTTCGAAGACGCCGCGCACCCCGCGGCCAGCGAAGCGAACAGGGCGAGCAGGACGGACAGCAATCGAGCGTGGATCTTCATGGCATGTATTCCGATTCGTCGACCGGAGCGTCGCGCCCTGCGACCTTCGCACGGCTGCGCACGATCCACCGCCCACGACGCGTGGGCGAGCCCGATACAACCGCGGCGCCGCGAAAAAGTCCAGCCTTTGCCCGGCTGGTGTACCGGACGACGAAGCGGGGCTCGAGAATCGGAAGGCTCTACGGGCCCTCCTGCTGCGCGTCGCGCGCGAGGTGCGCGGTGCTGGAACGCAGGATCGTTCTACGAACGCTACGCCGCCTGCGGCCAATCCGCGTACAGCGCCTCCGCCTGCGCCATCACGCGTTCGAGCATCACCGCCTTCTCGTCGTCCGTCAGCGGTAGCCCTGCCGCTCGAGCCGCTCGATCGTCGTGAGCTCGAACTCCGACTCGGTGCCGCGAGAGGTCAACGTCGGCATGGCGTCACGTACTCCGTTTGCTGCTCGCGCAACGTCGCCGTGCGCCGCCTCATCGCCGCCGTTTCCTCCCGCCGAGCTCCGCCTCGAGCTCCTCAACCGTCGGCAAGCTCCCCTTGAAGCTCTCCGGCAGCGCATCGACGATGCGGGTCTTCCATTGGGCAACGCCAATGGGCTTGCGGATGTCTCGCAGCGCGTACTCCACCTGTACCCGGTTGCGCGAACGGCAGAGCAAGAGCCCGATGCTCGGCTGATCGTCCTCGTGCTTGAGCAGGTCGTCCACGGCCGAGAGGTAGAAGTTCATCTTGCCGGCGTGCTCCGGCTTGAACGCAGTCGCCTTCAGCTCCACGACGACATAGCAGCGCAGGCGCACGTGATAGAAAAGCAGATCGATGAACGAGTCCGCATCGCCGACGGTGAGCTTCACCTGATTGCCGACGAATGCGAAGCCGCTCCCGAGCTCGAGCAGGAACTCCCGCACGTGAACGAGCAGGTCGCGCTCGGTCACGCGCTCGTGCGCCTCGCGGCCGATCGTCAGGAAGTCGAAGGTGTACGGATCTTTGAGCGCCTGACGGGCTAGCTCGGACTGCGGCGGCGGGAGCGCACGGCTGAAGTTGGTGACGGCCTTGCCCTGCCGCGCGTGGGCCTTCTTCGCGATCTGCGCCTGAAGAACCGCGCGGCTCCAGCCCTGTGCACGCGCTTGTTCGGCGTACCAGAGGCGGTCTTGGAGACGATCGAGCTGCTCCAGGAGGGCGATGTTGTGCCCCCAAGGAATTTCTGCCACAGCCTGTGGCAGTTTCTCCGTGGGCCGCCTCGCGCCGGTTTCTGCCACAGCCTGTGTCAGTTTCTTCGGCACCCCGGACCACGCCAGATAGAAGGCGCGCATGCGCCAGATGTTGCGCGGCGAGAACCCCGCGAGGTCACGAAACGCACTGCGCAAGTCATGCGCGAGGCGCTCGACGACGGCATCCCCCCAACCCGCACTCCTCTGACGCTGCACGATCGTCGCGCCCACGTGCCAATAGAGAGCGACGAGCTCGCGGCTCACGGCCAGTGAAGCGCGAGTCTGCGCCGCGGCAATGCGTCGCTTCAGCCGAGCAAGCACCACCGCGTAGTCGGCGGGCAACCCACTCGAGGCCGGCGGCAGCGGGAACGAAGCGCCCTCCGGGCGGATCCGTCCGCGCGAGCGGGGCACGCGCGCAGCGACTTCAGCTCGGACAATCGCGGCTGTCTTTCTCTTCTTCCTAGCGGCCATTCCCGAACTCCCGCAGGTTCGCCGCGATCAACGTATTGAGCTTCGCCGCTTCGGCCTGCTGCTCGAGCAACGTCGCGATGAGCCGCGGCATCTTCTCCTCGAACGGCTCGTCGTCCTCGTCGACTTCCGTTGCACCGACATAGCGACCGGGCGTCAACGCGTAGTTGTGTCCGCGCACCTCGTCGAGGGTCGCAACCTTCGCGAAGCCCGGCTGATCCGCGGGTCGCCCCGTGCGCTTGTACTCGCGGTACACGGCCGCCATGCGCTCGATCTCTTCTTCGGCGAGTTGCTTCTGCTTCCGCGAGCCCGGCATCAAGAGTCCGAGCTTGCGTCCGTCGATGAACAAGATCTCGTTCTTGCGCTCGCGATAACCGCCGCGTCCGTCGCGGTTCTTGGACAGGAACCACAGTCCGCACGGGATCTGCGTGTTGGCGAAAAGCTGTCCCGTGAGCTGCACGATCGCGTCGACGTAGCCGTGCTCGACCAACGCCTTGCGCACTTCCAATCGCGCGAGTTCGGAGTTCGAGAGCTCGCCCGTCGCCATCACGAAGCCCGCGGTGCCGCCGTCCTTCAAGTGGTGGAGGAAGTGCAGCATCCACATCGTGTTCGCGTTGCGCGCGGAGAGCGGCAGCTGCGTGCCGCCGATCTCGAGCCGCGGATCGTCGTCCGCGATCTTGTCCGCGCCCCAGCCCTTCTCGCCCTTGGCCCCGTCGTTGAACGGCGGATTCGCGAGCACATAGTCGGCCCGCAGCTTCGGATGCTTGTCGTCGAAGTAGGAGTTGCCGGGCTCGATCTTTCCATCGAGGCCGTGGATGAAGAGGTTCATGCGGCACAGGCGCAGCGTGAACTCCTTCGACTCCTGGCCGACGAACGAGAGCTGTCCGTCGTGGTGCCGGAACACGTCGGACTGCACGAACATGCCGCCCGAGCCGCAACACGGATCGAAGACGACGCCGCGTTCGGGCTCGAGCATCGCGACGAGCGTGCGCACGATCGACAGCGGCGTGAAGTATTCGCCGCCGCGCTTGCCCTCGGACGAGGCGAACTCGCCGATGAAGTACTCGTAGACGTGGCCGAGCAGATCCGCGCCGCCGTGATCCTGCGCGAAGATGTCCTTGGAGAAGAGGTTGATCAACCCCGCCAGACTGTCGCGGGTCATGTTCGAGCCGGCGTAGATGCGCGGCAGCAACCCGCGGAGCTGCGTCGGATACGTCTTCTCGAGCGTGTCGAGGATGTCGTCGAGCCGGATCTTCAAGTCGTCGCGCTGCGCGACCTTGACGAGGACCTCCCAGCGCGCGACTTCGGGCACGATGAACGCGCCGGCGGCGCGATACTCGTCCGCGTCGTTCAGCACGCGCTTGTCGCCGAAGTACTCGCTCTTCTTGTCCGCGATCAAGCGCTCGAGCTCTGCGCGGCGCCGCTCGTACCGCAGCGACAAGAAGCGCAGGAAGATGATCGGCAGGACGTAGCGCTTGTAGTCCGCGGGCTCGATCGTCCCGCGCATCTCGACGGCCGCTTGCCAGAGCTGTTTCGAGAGGTCGGTGAGGCCGTTGCCGGCGCCATCGTTTGAGCTTGCGTCGCCGCTGCCCGACGCTGCGACGGCGCCTTTTCGACCTCTCTTTGCCATCTCTCCTCCGTGCTGGCGGAACAAGCTACTGGTGGTCCACGGAGGGTGCCAGCGCCGGACGTCCGACGATTCGCGGCCCGGATGGTTACCACGAGGAAGCGCGGAGCCGGCATGCTTCTCGGTTCAGGACGAATTCGCCGCTGCCGTGCTACACGGCGCGGCGAAGCACGCGCGACGGGAACGGATGCGACGCGCGCCCGTCGCCCGCAGATCACCCGCAGTCAGCGCACCCAACGTCACGCTGCGACGTTGTGCGACGAATCGCTAGTCAGTGCGGTGGCGCACCCGGCAGGACTCGAACCTGCAACCCTCGGTTCCGAAGACCGATGCTCTATCCATTGAGCTACGGACGCGTGTGCCACTTGACCACCGGATTTCTCGGGCGATCATTGGTCTAAACGAGTGCTTGGCACCAAACTCTGTCACTAAACGGCCGCCGATCCCGGGCCAAGCTCGTTGGTGGCTCGACATGCATTCTAGCAATTCGCCATGGCAAAGAGCAAAGCCTCTCCTGGGCGCCGCAAAGGGAGTCGGAACCGAGGTTACTTCTACCGCACCGGGCGCGGCTGGTTCGCCAAGGATGCGGGACGCTTCATTCCCCTTGCTGATTCCGAGGGCGGCCGACTCCGCGACCGCACTTGTCCCGCAGAGACCGTCCAGGACGCATATGCCCGTTTCCGTCTCGAGAAACGACAGCGAGAGGAAGCCGAGCTCGTTAAGCCCGCCGCCACAGACGCGACGGTCCTCGACGTCTGCCTGGCCTATCTGGCCAAGGCCAAGCAGGACGGCGCCGAGGCCACCTATCGCAGCCGTTGCGACACGCTCTTCGATTTTTGTTTTGGGCTTGCACCTAAGTTCCGCGCTCGGGATGGAAACCCTGTCCAAGCCGCCAAGAAGTCGGACAAGCTCCACGAAGGCTATGGCGCCCTGTCGGTCGCAGGCCTCCTTCCCTTTCATGTCGACCGATGGCTGCAAGCTCATCCGAAATGGACAAAAGGGGGAATCCGGTCGCGGATCCAAGCGATCAAGCGAGCGGTGAACTACGCCGTCGAGTCGGGGCTCATCGACCAGAGCCCGCTTCGCGGTTACAAAACACCGAAGCCCACAAGCCGCATCGTTTACATCACGCCCGCACAGGAAGAAGCGC
>JBJXHG010000151.1:0-18812 GCA_046160865.1 Planctomycetota bacterium
CGCCTTTGACGAGGAACGCGAAGGCCGCGTACGAGGGCCCGATGTCGGCCCAGAAGCGCAGCGAGTCGGGCGCGAGCAAGCCGCCCGCGCTCAAGCGCGCGCCGCCGAGGTCGAACGAGTTCGCGCAACCGGCGTCGGGCGCTCCGCTCGGGATCGGCACGAAGTCCGGCAGTGCGCACGGGCAGGGCGTCGCGAGCGATCCGTCGCCGAAGCAGAACGCGACTTCGGGCTCGACGCGGTAGGCGTAGGCTTTACGCGCACCCTGGCCGTGCTCGTTGGTGACGAACAGCACGTCGCCGTCGAGGCCGACCGCCTTACCGAAACTCGTGCCACTGCGCGGGTCCGTCACCGTCATCGACGCAACGGGCCGCCAATTGCTGCCGCTGCGCTCGTATAAATGCGCGCGACCGACACTACCCAGCGGCGCGATATCCGCAATGTGAGCTCCGATCATCACGCGATTGCCACGCAACGCCAACGCGCCTCCAAAGTAGGCGGTCGTGTGCCACTCCGGGATCGGCGAGACGAGCTTCTGCCTCCACGTCCAGGTCGCGCCGACGCGCTCGAAGGTGTACACGGCGCCGCCGGTGTTGCCCTGACGCGGAGCCGCGACCATCAACCAATCGCCCCACACGGCGCACGACTGGCCGAAGAGGTCGTTCGACTGCGGATCGGGCGCTTGGAGCTGCGCCTCTTCGCTCCAGCTCGTGCCGCTGCGGCGGAAGACGCGCGCGACGCCTTCGCTGAACGACGTGATCGTGTGCGTCGGCGCTCCGGCGACGATCGTGTCGCCGCGGATCGCGACGCTCTCCGCCAGGCGGCCGACGTTGCTCGTCAGCTTCGCTTCTTGCGTCCACGTCGTGCCGCTGCGCACGAAGACATAGACCGCGCCCGCGGCGATCGGACCGGGCGCGAGTGGCGAGCCGACCGCCAGCGTGTCGCCGGAGAGGGCGAGCGGGTCACCGAAGCCGACCTGCTGCGTGAAGTCGCTCGCGAGCAGCTTGGCTTGTTGCGTCCAGGTGCTGCCGCTGCGCACGAAGACGTACACCGCTCCGGCGTTGACGATGCCAGGCTCGTCTTTCAAGTGAGCTGCGACCGCGATCGTGTCTCCGTCGATCGCGACGCTGTGTCCGAAGCTGGAAAGAGATTCTGGGTCGCTCGCGATGAGATTGGCCTGCTCGGACCACGTCCCTGCGGAGCGCACGAAGACGTACGCCGCGCCGGCCGCGAACATCGAGCTGTGATCGTGCGTCGAGGCACCCACGACGGCGGTGTTCCCGGAGAACCCCGCGCTGTAGCCGAAGTTGTCGCCCGCGTGCGGCGGCACGAAGTTGAGATCGCTGCCGACCAGCGTCGTCTCCAGCTTGACCATCGCCCCTTGCGGCACTGCCGCGCGAATCGGAGCTGCGTGCGCGATCAACGCCAAGCACAGCGCGGGCCAGATCGGGAGGTGACGGAACCGACATCGCCGATGCGCTGGATCTCGGCGGTCGTGTGGCGCCACACGACCCAAGACGTTCGTCGTTCTCATCGCGAGATCCTCTGGCAGCCGTCCGATCGCGTTCGACTGCGCTGAACTCAATATAGCCGCGTGCCCTGCAACGGACGTGTGATCGTGCTCGCGCGACAATGGACGTCGCATCCGCAGTGCCGGCGCGGCTGGAGCGACCTCTTCCGCGCGAACTCGTGCATCTCGCACAAGCGGCGTCCTGTCGACCTCGCGCGGCCTCGGCTACGATCGCGACGATCGCAGCGTCGCACCCCGGATCGCACTCTCACCTCGGCAGCACAACCATGACCGTCCTTCGCACCGCACTCGGCGCCCTCGCGCTCACGTCCGCTCTCGCCACTCACACGCACGCGCAGATCCCCGTCGCGAGCCAGCTCGTCGCGAACGGCTTCACGCAGCCGCTCTATGTGACGCACGCGCCGGGCGATTCGACGCGCCTCTTCGTCGTCGAGAAAGCGGGCCGCATCAAGATCATCCAGGGCGGCAGCGTGCTCGGCACGCCGTTCCTCGACATGTCGAGCTTGGTCAACTCGTCGACGCTCGAGTGGGGACTGCTCGGGTTGTGCTTCGATTCGAGCTACGCGACCAACGGCTTCTTCTACGTCAACTACAACTCGGGCCCCGGCGGCGACACGAACATCGCGCGCTTCACCGTGACCGCGAACCCGAACGTCGCCGACTTCGGCTCGCGCCAGACGATCCTGTTCCTCGCGCAGCCGAACGTGAATCACCGCGGCGGCTGGCTCGCGTTCGGCAACGACGGCTACCTGTACGACTCGCAAGGTGATGGCGGCGGACAGAACGATCCGTCGAACCGCGCGCAGAATCTCGCGCTCCTGCAGGGCAAGATCCTGCGGCTCGACGTCAGCGGCGACGACTTCCCCGCGGATCCGAACAAGAACTACAAGATCCCGCCGACCAACCCGTTCGTCGGCGTCGCGGGTGCCGCGCCGGAGATCTGGGCTTACGGTTTGCGCAATCCGTGGCGCTGCTCGTTCGATCGCCAGACCTTCGACTTGTGGGTCGCGGACGTCGGACAGAATCAACGCGAAGAGCTGAACTTCCAAGCGGCGAGCAGCAGCGGCGGACAGAACTATGGCTGGCGCTGCACGGAGGGCACGTTCTGCACGGGTCTCAGCGGCTGCACGTGCAACGGGCCGACGCTGACGCCGCCGATCCACGAGTACAACCACGCGGTCGGTCTCTCGATCACCGGCGGCTACGTCTATCGCGGCAGCGCGATCGCCGGCTTGCAAGGCACGTACTTCTTCGCCGAGTTCCAGTTCAGCAAGCTCTTCTCGCTGCGCTACGACGGCGTCACGGCGAGCGAGCTCACCGATCGAACCGCGCAGCTCGACCCAGCCGGCGCGCTGACGCTCGGCACTCCCGCGGCGTTCGGCGAGGACGCAGACGGCGAGCTCTACATCTGCGACTACAACGGCGGCGAGCTCTACAAAATCGTGCCCGTGTCGACGCCGACCGCGTACTGCTTCGGAGACGGAACGGGTGCAGCATGCCCGTGTGCGAACAGCGGCGCGCCGGGACACGGCTGCGCACATTCGTTCGGGCTCAGCGCGCGACTCGCGAGCACGGGCACCGCGAGCTTGAGCGCCGACACGCTGTCGCTGAACGGAACGGACATGCCGTCGGGCACGTTGTCGCTCTACTTCCAAGGCACCGAGCCGATCAACGGCGGACTCGGGACTCCCGGAGCGGACGGCTTGCGCTGTGCCGGCGGCACGCAACTGCGACTCGGCATTCGCACGACGGTGGTGGGCGGAAGCTCGAGCTATCCAGTCGGCGCCGATCTCTCGGTGTCGATCAAAGGTGCGGTCGGATCGCCGGGCACGCGCTACTACCAGACCTGGTACCGCAACTCGATGCTGTTCTGCACGAGTGAGACGACGAACTACAGCAATGGGTTGATCGTGGCGTGGGGACCATGAGTGCCGCAGCAGGTGCGCCTCGCGCCGGCGGAGGCACACATACGGTTGCTGCCGTTGCGTTCACGCTCCGCGACGTGCAACTCGTGGTGCGGCTCGACTGCCTTTGCCGCCCGCGCACTCACCACGCGATGCGATAGCCGCTCGTGAGGTTCGTCGTGCCCGCGCTGCAGAAGCCCGCCGCGGCGTTGCGGTACGACACCTGGTAGTGACGCGACGCACCGCTGCCGGGAGTCGCGCCGCTCACGACGGACAGCGGCAGCGTCCAGCCCGCGGCCGGATTCGGATAGCGCACCGTTCCGCACGTCGCGAACTGACCGCCGAAGCGCGTCAACGCTCCGCCGGCACAACGCACTCCGTCGCCGACCGCGACACCGAACGAGTCCGCGGCCGTGCCGACGAAGAACTGCGCGTATCCGCTGGGGGAGACGTGTGTTGCCGTGAGCGTGACCGTGTCCGCGAGCGCATTGCCCGCGCCGATCAGCTTGCCGCCGGCGAGGTCGAACGAGTTCGCGCAACCGTGACCGGGCGCCGCGGGCGGCGCAGGCACGACGTCCGGCGGCGCGCACGGACACGGCGTCAAGAGCGATCCGTCGCCGGAGCAGAACAGGTCGCCGGGTTGTGCAAAGCAACCGGTCCGACGCGCGACGTGCGACACCGGCATGCCGTCGATCGTCGTGAATCGGCCGCCGACGTGCAGCGCGTCGCCGGCTCCGCTGCCGTCGTCGAAATGCGCGCACGCGAAGACCTCCTCGTCGGCGCCGCTCCCGAGCGCGCTCCAAGTCGCGCCGTCCCAACGCGCGATGTTCGCGCACGAGACTCCGCCCGCCGTCGTGAACGAGCCGCCGACGTAGAGCGCGTCGCCGGTGCCGTCGTCGTACGCGAGCAGCGCGTGCACGGGTCCGTTCGGTGCACCGGTCACGGTCGTCCATCCGGGATCGGTGCGCTTCGCGAGGAACGGGCTCGCTGCCATTCCGGCGAAGAGCGCGCTTCCGCTTCCGTCGTCGAACACGCCGAGCGACACGACACTCGAACCGAGCGCACCGACCGGCGTTCCCGGGCCTCCGATCCGCGCCACGTTTATAGGGAAGGATTCCGGGAACGTTCCGCCGCAGTACAGATCGGCACCCGCGCCGTCGTCGTAGACGATCAACGCCTTGACGAACGCGCCGCCGACCGTGCTTGGACCGTCCGCGATCGCGAGCGTCGTTCCGTCCCAGCGCCTCACGTTCGAGCCGACGCTGAACGCGCCGGCGATGTACAGCTCCGGCCCCGTCCCCGGATCGAACACGGCCATCGCGTGGACGCCGTCACCTGCGAACCACGGGCCGAGCGGCACCCACGCGGATCCGTTCCAACGGTGCGGACCGTCATTGCGGCCGGCGTAGAGTTCCGCGCCCGCGCCATGGTCGTACACCGCGAGCGAGTACACCTCCGCAGTGCCGCTGCCGACCGCCGACCAAGCGCTTCCATTCCAGCGCTGGACGCGCGCTGTCGTCGAGCCCAGCGCCGTGGAGACCGCGACGTACAACTCGGGCTGGCCGCCCGCACAGGACGGCATCACGGTCATCGCGCGGACGGCGGTGCCCGCCAGTCCGGAGCCGTGGATCGCGCCGCCCCAGGCCGGGCATTGCGCGAGCGCCGGACGCGCCGAGAGGAGCACGCACACCGTCAGGATTCGATACGGCATCACGCTCTTCATCTCGTGCTCCTTCACTCGCGCTCCGTCGGCGATTATCCGTGGGTGCGCGGGATTGCGCCACGTCGGCGCCGCCGCGCCGGTGCGAACGGGCGGGTTTCGCGCCGGATGACTTTCACCACGGGCTGCTAGCCCGCATTTCTCACCACGCCCTGCTGCGGTCGCGCCAACTCGCTCGGAGCGGCGTTGTCGGATCGACCGCGCTGGCGCAACCTCGCGACGGACGTGGTGAGAACTGCGGGCTCGCCGGTCGCGTGCGTGGCGCCTTCCGCGATTAATAGTGGCGTAAGAGCGACAGCCACGGCGTGCAGCGCGGATCGCCGCGCGCTCGCGTGAGGTAGTCTCTTGGCCCGCCCAACTCGACGCGGGCACTTTCCGTAAGCGCGCCTCCCCACACCCTTCCGCATGACGCTCACGACTCCCCCCATCCCGGCCAACGAAGACATCGAGCGCGCGGCGCACTGGACCGTCGATCTGCGCGGCGCGCTGTCCGAGGTCATCGTCGGTCAAGAGAACCTGGTCCGCGGTCTCCTGATCGGCTTGCTCACCGGCGGCCACGTGCTCCTCGAAGGCGTGCCGGGCCTCGCGAAGACGCTCGCCGTGTCGAGCCTCGCCAAGGGCGTGCACGGCAGCTTCGCGCGCCTGCAGTTCACGCCCGATCTCCTGCCGTCCGACCTCGTCGGGACGGAGATCTACAACGCCAAGGAGTCGAGCTTCACCGTCCGCAAGGGACCCGTCTTCGCGAACTTCATCCTCGCCGACGAAGTGAACCGCGCGCCGTCCAAGGTGCAGTCGGCGCTGCTCGAGGCGATGCAGGAGCGCCAAGTTTCGATCGGCGGCACGACGTTTCCGTTGCCGCGGCCGTTCCTCGTGCTCGCGACGCAGAACCCGCTCGAGCAAGAGGGCACCTACCCGCTGCCGGAGGCGCAGCTCGACCGCTTCGCGCTCAAGGTCATCGTCGGCTACCCCGGCCGCGCGGACGAGCTCGAGATCCTCGGCCGCATGGCGAGCACGCGCCCGCGCACCGAAGTGCGCCCGGTCGTCACGCTCGAGCAAGTGCTGCACGCGCGCGAGGTCATCGACCGCATCGTGATCGACACGCGCCTGCGCGAGTACATCGTCGACCTCGTGCTCGCGACGCGCGATCCGAAAGCCGCGCGCTTGCCCGAGCTCGTCGGACGCATCCACTACGGCGGGTCGCCGCGCGCGACGATCTGGCTCGCGCTCGCCGCGCGCGCGCAGGCGTTCCTCGCCGGACGCGGCTACGTCACGCCCGGTGACATCAAGGCGATCGCGCTCGAGGTGCTGCGCCACCGCGTCATGCCGACGTACGAGGCGGAAGCGGAAGGGCTCACTTCCGATCTGCTCGTCACGCGCGTGCTCGAGACCGTGCCGGTTCCGTGAGCCGAGACGCCACGCCGAAACCCGCGCATCCGACATGGCCCTCTTCGCACGTCGCACGAACGAACGCACGCCGCGCGCGAGCACGAACGGAGCTGCGGCGGGCAACACCAACTCGCCGAGCTTGCTCGCGCCCGAGCTGATGGCGCGCGTGCGCCAGATCCAGGTCCGCACACACCGTCTCGTCAACACCGCCTTGTCGGGCGGCTACCGCTCCACTTTTCGAGGCTCCGGCATCGAGTTCCAGGAAGTGCGCGCGTACCAGCCGGGCGACGAGGTGCGGCGCATCGACTGGAACGTCACCGCGCGCACCGGCGAGCCGTTCATCAAGAACTACGCGGAGGAGCGCGAGCTCACGATCCAGCTGCTCGTCGACACGAGCCCGTCGATGGACTTCGGGAGCCGGCACTTCACGAAGCGCGAGGTCGCCGCGCAGTTCGCGGCCTTGATCTCGTTCATCGCGATGCGTCACCAGGACCGCGTCGGCTTGTCGCTGTTCGGCGGCGAGCCGGGGCTCTCGCTGCGCGCGCGCAAGGGCGGGCAGCACGTCTTGCGCGTCGTGCGCGAGGTGATCGCCGCGCCGGTCTCGCCCGGAACGAGCAACTTCGTGCACGCGCTCGAAAACGTCGAGCGCGCGCTGCGGCGCCGCTCGGTCGTGTTCGTGATCAGCGACTTCTTGGGTGCCGTCGAGCCGGAAGCCGCGGCGGGCGCTGCGACCGCGACGCGCTTCGCGGACGTGCTCGCGCGCCTGAACATGCGCCACGACGTGATCGCCGTGCGCGTGCACGATCCGCTCGAGTCCGAGCTCGTGTCCGCGGGCTGGATCGACCTCGAGGAGATCGAGAGCGGCCGCCAGCTGTCGCTCGACACGCGCTCGCGCGCGGTGCGCGAGGAGTGGCAGGCGCGCGCGTCGGCGCGGCGCACGGCACTGGTCGCGGCACTCGCGCGTGGGCGCGTCGACAAGATCGAGCTCGACACCGCGCAGGACGTTGGACGACCCGTGCTCGCGTTCTTCCGCCGTCGCGCGCTCGTGCACGGAGGGGGGCGATGATCGCGTTGCTCGTGACGCTCGTCGCGTTCGCGCTGCCGCAGTCGCCGGCGAGCGCGCGCTTCGACGTCGAGCCGCGCGAGGTCGAGATCGGAGAGCCCGTCGTGTGGACGCTCACGATCGAGCACGCGAGTGGAGCGAAGGTGCAGCTTCCGGAGAGCGACCCGGAGCTCGACCTCTCGTGGACGTACGTCGAAGGACGTCGTGTGCGCAAGGAGCGCGACGCCGCGGATCCAGCGCGCGCGATCACGCGCGTGAGCTGGACGGTGATCGCGCTCGAGCCCGGCGAGAGGACCTTGCCGTCGTGGGTCGTGCAGTGCGAAGACGCGAGCGGAGCGCTCGACGTGACCGCCGACGGCGTGCCGCTCAGCGTGCGCGCGGCGCTCGCGCCCGGCGAGGATGCGCCGCGTCCGATGCGCGGACCGTTGCCTCCACCGGAGCCGGAGTTCCCGCTCGGCCCGCTCTTCGGCGAAGCACCGGGACGCTGGCTCGCCGGCGTCGTCGTGCTCGGCGGAATCGTGTACGTCGTGCTGCGCCGCCGGCGGCCAGCCGCGCCCGTCGCGCGGGAGCCGGCGCCGCTCGAGCGGCTCGCAACGCTGCGCGCGCGCGTCGCGAGCGCGCCGGGTGATCGAGAGGTCGCGCGCGCGAGCGTGTACGCCGCGTCGCAGCTCTTGCGCGCGAGCGTCGACGCGCAGCGCGGCGTGCGCGACGCGGCCGCGACGGATCCCGAGTGGTTGAAGCGCATCGAGCACGACGAGCGCGTGCCCGCGGGCGTGAAGGCGAGTGCCGCGCGCGTGCTCGCGAGCGCGGAGTCCGTGAAGTACGCCATGCACACGCCGACGCCGTTCGCGCTCGAGGAGACGTTCAAGGACGTCGAAGCGGCGCTCGGCGCGCTCTCGCAGTCGCCTGCGCTGCCGGTCAAGGAGGTCGCGTGAGCGCGCTCGACCTGCTCGAGCTCCAAGAGACCGTCGGCAGCGCGGCGGAGGAGCGCCTCAAGGTGTGGGGCGATCTGTCGTTCGGCGATCCCTGGTTCCTGTGCCTCGTGCCGGTCGCGATCGCGCTCGTGTGGTACGGGCGTGCGCGTCGCGGACGCGTGCGCGGCCGCATGCCGGTGCTCCCGCACGCAGCGGTCGCGCGCTCGCTCGCGCAGCGCTGCGGCTGGCTCGTGCCCGCGCTGCAAGTCGTCGCGGTCGTGCTCGTGGCGCTCGCGCTCGCGCGTCCGCTGCGCGGCAGTGTCGAGACGACGACGCACTCCGAAGGGGTCGACATCGCGCTCGTGATCGACCGTTCCGGCTCGATGGAGCACAAGGACCTCGCGCCGGACAAGAACCGGCTCGAGGTGGTGAAGGAAGTCGTGCGCGCGTTCGCCGTTCGCCGTATGACCGATCGCGAGGCCGCGGCGGACAACGTCGCGCTGATCACGTTCGCGTCGTATCCGCAGATCCTGTGTCCGTTCACGCTCGACGTGAACGCGATCACGGGCTTCATCGAAGCCTTGAAGCCCGTCGACAACCGCGCCGAGGACGGCACGGGCATCGGCATCGGGCTCGCGAAGGCCGTCGCCGTGCTCAAGGAGAGCCGCGCGAAGTCGAAGATCGTCGTGCTGCTGACCGACGGCGAGAACAACATCGACGTGATCACGCCCGCCGCGGCGGCGCAGCTCGCGGCCGAGGAGCGGATCAAGGTCTACACGGTGTTCGCGGGGCGCTTCGTCTACAAGATCGACATCTTCGGGAACGCGATCGCGACGGAGCACGAGATCGAGACCTCCGAGCTCGAGTCGATCGCGAAGGTGACGGGCGGGCGCTTCTTCCGCGCGCGCGACGGGAACGAGCTCGAGCGCGCGTACGCCGACATCGAGAAGCTCGAGCGCACGCCGCGCGAGGAGAAGCGCTACAGCCGCACGTACGACCTGTACGTGTTCCTGCTCGTGCCGGCGCTGTGCGCGTACGTCGCGTCGTGGATCCTGTCGGCCACGTGGCTGCGGAGGCTCGCATGAGCTCGACGGGCTGGCTCGGGTTCGATCTCTTGCGGCCGGAGCTCGCGGCGCTCCTCGTGTGCGGCCCGCTGCTCTTTTTCATCGCGTACGCCGGCTTGCGCGCGCGAGCACGCGCGCGTGCGAAGCTCGTCGCCGCTCGCAACCAAGCCAAGTTCCTGCCGGGCTTCTCCGAGAATCGCGCCCGCCTGCGCGTGTGGCTGGCCGCGTGTGGCGCGATGCTGTGCGCGCTCGCGTTGATCGGCCCCGTGCGCGGCTACACGCTGCGCGACGTCGAGCGGCGCGGGATCGACCTCGTCATCTGCCTCGACACGTCGCGCAGCATGCTCGTGCAGGACCTGAAGCCGGACCGGCTCACGCGCGCGCGTCGCGAGATCAATGGCTTGCTCGAGAAGCTGCAAGGCGACCGCGTCGCGCTGATCGCGTTCGCCGGCGACGTGCGCCACGTGGCGCCGCTGACGCACGACCGTCCGACGCTCGAATCGTTCGTCGAGACGCTGACGCCCGACGACAACTTGAAGGGCGGCACGGACATCGGCGGCGCGCTCGAGGCCGCATTGAAGCTCTTCGACGGACGCAGCGGCTCGCACGAGGCTGTCGTCTTGATCACCGACGGCGAGGACCTCGAGGGACGCGGCCTGGAGGTCGCGAGGAAGGCGCGCGATCGCGGCATCCGGATCTTCGTCGTCGGGATGGCGACCTCCGCGGGCGGCAAGATTCCCGATGCAGGACGCGGATTCGTGCGCGACGAAGCCGGCAAGGAAGTCGTGTCGGTGCTCGGCGGCGAGAGCCTCTCCGCGATCGCGGACACGAGCGGCGGCGCGTACATCGCGGCCGACAGCTCGCCGATCCCGCTCGAGGAGCTGTTCGAGAAGCGCATTTCGAAGCTCGAATCGCGCGAGCTCTTCGCCGGCAAGGAGCGCATCCCGCACGACCGCTACCAATGGCCGCTCGTGCTCGCCGCGGTGTGCATGCTCGGCGAGGCGGCGCTGCGCGAGCGGCGCTCACAGGAGACACGCACATGATCGCGCACTGGTTCTTCGCGCTCGTTCAATCGCCGCCCACGCCACCGGCGCAGGTCGCATCGGACGCGCCCCCGAGCGCGACCACCGAAGCACCGCCGATCGAGCCGTATCCGGGCACGCTCGCAGACGGACTCGCACAGATGCAGGCGCTCACGGATGCCGGCAAGGGCGCAGAAGCGCTGGCGCTCGGCGAGCGGATCCTCGCACCGCGCCGCTTCGCGCGCTGGCGCGACGAGCAGCGCGCGCGCGCCGGTTTCGTGGCGCGGGCGCTCGACGTGACGGAGCCCGCGTTCTCGTTCTTCGGCTTCGACGACGTGTCGGCGCGCGAGCGCGCGGCCGTGCACTACGCGCGCGGGCTCGCAGCGAGCGCCGTGCAGCAGAGCGTGCCGGCCGAGCTCGCGTTCCAGAGCGCGCGTGCGCTTGCCGGTCCGAGCGAGCTCAGGCTCGCCGCGACGTACGACCTCGGCGTGCTCGTGCTGCAAGAAGGTGAAGTGCTGCGCGCGAAGATCCCGGAGATCAGTGGGCAAGCACCACAACCGCCGGCAACTCCCGCTCTACCGGGCGGCGCGGAACCGCAAGAGCCGGATCCGCTCGAGCTCGCGCGTGCTGCATACGTGAAGGCGCGCGAGCACCTCGTCGAGCGCGTGCGACTCGATTGGCGCGACGGCGACACGCGCGCGAACCTCGAGCTCGTCGCACGACGCCTCAAGGAGCTCGACGAGATCCAGAAGAAGCGCGAAGAGGAGCAGCAGAAGCAGGAAGAGCAAGAGTCGCAGGACGAGAAGGATTCCAAGGACCAGAAAGATCAGGAGCAGAAGGACGGCGAGCAGGACCCGAAGCAGGACGAGCAGCAAAAGCCCGAGGATCAGAAGGACGCGAACAAGGACGAGCCGTCGAAGCCCGATGAACCCAAGCCCGAGGAGAAGCCGCCCGAGCAGCCGCCGGAAGAGAAGAAGCCGGAAGAGAAGCCGCCGCAGGAATCGCCGGCTGCGCCGACCGAGCAAGAGCGCGTGCTGACGAAGGAAGAGATGACGCGGCTCCTCGACATCCTGAATCAGCGCGAGCAAGAGGGGCAAGCGCTGCTCGAGAAGATCCGGCAGGCGCGTCGCGTCACCGTGAAGAAGGATTGGTGATGCACACGCTGCGCACTTGGCTCTTCGCGCTCCTCGGCGTGCTCGCGGCCGCCGCGCCGTCGTTCGCGCAGGCCGCGAGCGACGTGCAAGTCGGCGCGCGCCTGTCGACGGGCGTCGTCAAGCTCGGCAGCAACGTCGTGCTCGCGGTGCAGGTCGTCGGCGCGAAAGACGCTGCGATCGCCGCTCTGCCGGAGGTTGCGGGTCTGCGCTTCGTGCCCGATTCGTCGCCGGACGTCGTGCAAAGTTGGGAGCGCAGCGGCGGCCGCCAGCGCACGACCGTGATGCTCACGTGGCAGATCGAGATCCGCCCCGAGGCGAAAGGCGAATACAAGATTCCGCCCGTCACGGTGCGTGCCGGCGGGCGCGAGTACACGACGCGCGAGCTCTCGCTGAGGGTCGTCGAGGACATGCGCGGCGAGGAGCTCGGCTTCTTCGAGATCCGCCACCCGACGAGCGTCGTCGAAGGCCAGCCGTTCACGCTCGACATGCGCTTCGGCTGGGACGAAGCGTTCAGTGCGTCGCGCAACTACCACAACCTCTACGCGAACCTGAACTTGCCCTGGGTCGATGCGCTGCCCGGCTTGGTCGAGCTCGATCCGCCGCCGCCGAATCCGGGCGCGACGTTCACCGAGGGCGTGATGCTCAACTCGGAGAGCCGCCTGCGCGTCGAGAACCAAGGCAGCGTCGACATCAACGGGCGCAAGGTGCAGATGTTCCGCTGGCAGAGGCGCTACCTGCCGTCGCGCTCGGGCAAGCTCGAGTTCTCGACGAGTCACCTCGAGTTCGGCTACGTCGAGAACGACGTCTTCATGGTCAGCCGCAACAAGGAGACGTTCTACAAGCGCGTGGCCGGGTTCGAAGTCGCGGTGGAGAAGCTCCCGGAGCAAGGCAAGCCGATCGAGTTCACCGGCGCGGTGGGCTCGATCGTCGCGACCGCGAGCGCGGACCGGCGCGACGTCGACGCGGGCGACTCGATCAAGCTCTCGGTCACGTGGTCCGGTGACGGCAACCTGGAGTTCTTCGATCCGCCGGATCCCGCGCGCACGCCACAGTTCAAGGACTTCCGCATCTACGGCACGACGGATCGCAAGGCGGTCGATCGCCGTACCGTGGTGTACGACCTCGCGCCGATCTCCCCGAGCGCGCAAGCGATCCCGCCGATCGTGCTTCCGGTGTTCGACCCCGTGACGAAGTCGTACACGAGTGTCGCGACCGAGGCGATTCCGATCCGCGTGCGCGCGCTCGCGAAGACGTCGGCGCTCAACGCGACGCCGTCGACGCCCGACACCGTGCTCGACATCCAAGACATCCAAACGGAATCCGCGCGCGAGGGCGCGCCCGGCCGCGTGCCGCTCGGGCTTTTGCTCGCGGGCGCCGCGCTCGTTCCGATCGGCTGGCTCTCGACGCGCATCGTCGTGCGCAAGCGCGGCGATCCCGATTCGCCGCGCGCGCGAGCGCGGCGAGCGGCGCGCAAGAAGCTCGCGAAGAATCTGGACGGCGCGCAGAACGCGACGGATCAAGCACGCGCGCTGCACGAGTTCCTCGCGGACCGTTCGGGCGAATCGCGCGAGGCCTGGGTCGGCCGCGACGTGCGCGCGTGGGCGCGCGCGCAGGGCACGCTCTCCGACGACGACGCGGCGGCGCTCGCGACACTCGTCGCGGAGCTCGACGAGAAGATCTGGGCGAAGGGCGGCGAGAAGGTCGACGACGCGCGCATCCTCGCGGCGGCGGACCGCGTGCGCGGAGGGGGGCTGTGATGCGCGCGTGGATGCTCCTTTTGCTCGCAACGATCGCCAGCGCGATCGGCGCGCGTGCCGAGAGCTCGTCCACGCGCGCTGCGGCGGACGCGATGCAGCGCAACCAGCGCGCGGAGCAGGCCTATCGCGCCCGCGATCTCGACGAGGCGGCGAGCGAGTGGCTCGCGTACCTCGATCAATCGGTCGCGCAGCCGCCGGCCGAGCGCGCGCGCGTCCTGTACAACCTCGGCAACGTCGCGTTCCGGCAGAACAAGGTGCTCGAGTCGGTCGGCTGGTACACCGCCGCCTTGCGCTTGCGGCCGCGCGACGGCGACACATGGCGCAATCTCGAGCACGCGCGCACGGCGGCGAAGCTCGACCCCGCCGACCGCGGCGATCTCGCGGCGACGCTCGAACGCTTGCTCACGTCGCTCACGCCGTCCGAGAGTGAGCGGCTGTTCGCTGGCGTGCTGCTCGTGTGGGCGGCGTGTCTCGCCGTCGAAGCGCTGCGCGGTGGACGCACGTGGCGACTGATCTCGATCGTCGCGACGGCGCTCGTGGTGCTCGGCGCGTTGCCGCTCGTCGTCGTTCGTGCGCGCGAGAGCGCGGAGCGGATGCTCGTGATCTCGTCCGAGCGCGTCGCGCTGCACAGCGAGCCGCGCGGTGATGCGGCGGCGGTCGGGGAGCTCGCTCCCGGCGACGCAGTCGAGCGGCTCGACGCGCTGCCCGAGTGGGTGAAGGTGGAGTCGGCGTCCGGTGCGGTTGGCTGGGTGAAGGCGGGAGCCGTGTTCGATCTGCGGCGCTGAGCACTTCGCGCTCTTCCCGCTGCGCGGGAAGAGCGCGAAGTGCGAATCCATCGGTGGGGCCTCTGGTTCGCATCTGCCGCTCGGGCACTTGTCGTTGCGCCGTCGAATGACGATCCTGCGCGAGATGTTCCGCGCGGTCACCTTGCTCACCATGTACATGCTCGCCGCCTGCGGCGGCGAGCCGGCCGCGAGCTCGCACGGCCGCGGGATTCTCGTGATCGCGGTCGACGCCCTGCGCGCCGATCACCTGTCGTGCTACGGGTACGACCGGCCGACCACGCCGGTGATCGACGCGCTCGCGAAGCAGGGACTCGTGTTCGACAAGGCGTACACGACGTCGCCCGACATCATGCCCGCGCACGCGTCGCTGCTGACGGGTTGCGATCCGACGGTCGCCGACCGCGACATGCAGATCGACGGCGTGCCGGCGCCGCTGCTCACGCGCTGGTACATCCCCGACAGCGTTCCGCGGCTCGCGCAGGAGCTGCTCGCGAACGGTTTCGAGACCGGCGCGTTCGTCGACCATCCGTGGCTCTCGCCGTTGCGCGGGTTCGGCGCGGGCTTCCAGGAGTTCCAGGACTTCCAGGTCGACCTGACGCCGGAGAAGACGATCTACCGCTTCAACGAGGTCGCGACGCGCTTCCTCGCGTGGATCTCGAACCAGAGCGCGGACGACGATTGGTTCGCGTACGTGCACGTCAACGATCTCGAGCGCGTGTGGGAGCTCACGACGCCCGATCCCGCGTGGGATTCGTTCTTCGCGCCGCGCGCCGAGCTGTCGGCGATTCCGCCCGTCGCGGAAGCGGAGCGCACCTTCTTCGCGGTGCCGCGCGCGCGCTGGACCGGTGCGACGCGCTCGATGGGGGAGTCCGAAGCGCGCTACGACGGCGCGATCCGCCAGTTCGACACGAAGCTCGGCCGGCTGCTCGAGCGCTTGCGGCAGATCGGGCGTCTCGAGAACACGACCATCGTGATCGTCGGGACGTACGGGCTCTCGTTCGGCGAGAGCGGCCTCTTGCTCGACAGCGGCACGCTGTCCGATTGCGACTTGCGCGTGCCGCTGGTCGTGCGGCCGGGGAAGTCGGTCGAGCTCGCGCGCGAACGGCGTTTCGACGCGCTGGTGAGCATGACCGATCTCGCGCCGACGTTGCTCGAGATGGCCGGACTCGCGCGGCCGAACGGGATGCACGGGCGTTCGCAGCTGCCCGTGCTGCGCGGCCAAACCGAGGACGTGCGCTCGCTCGCGTTCGCGTGCGGCGGATATCAACAAGGCTTCTGCGTGATCGACGCGCGCTGGTGCTACGAGTACAGCTCGCCCGGCATCTCGCATCCGAGCGATCTCGCGGCGTCTTGGTACGGCGACACACGGATCCATCGCGGCGAGTACCGCCGTGCGCTGCACGATCGCACGACGGACGCGCGCAGCGGCCACTTGCACACGGGCGTCGCCGACCTGGAGATCGCGAAGCGTCTGCACGCCGCGGGCGAGGACTGGTACGCGTGGATGTTGCGCGCGCGCGATGTGTTGCAGGGCGGCGAGCTGCGCGCGCGGGCCGACGCGGCGACGCTCGCGGAGCTGCGCAAGCGTGGCTTGATCGCGGAGATGTAGGCGCCGCGGGACGGCGTGCCGGGGGGGCTCGGGCAAGTTCCGTTCACGCCGGCGCGCGTCCGCCGCGCGCCGCGTCTCGAGGTCGGTAGGGGCGCTTTCGCGCGGCACTCGGTCGCGCGTGCCGCAGACGACGACTTCGGGTGAGCGGGATCCGCGTTGCGCCGATCACTGCGCCGTCGGCCCGCGCACGTTCGCGCGCTCGAGCTGCCAGCCGTCCTTTTCGTCGACGAGCAGCACCGCATGACCTGGATCGCAACGGAACGCGAAGCTCCGTGCGAGCGGCAGTCGCAGCGCGCGCGTGACGAGCACGCGGATCACGTTGTAATGGCATGCGAGCACCGTCGTCGCGCCCGCGGCCGCGCGCGTGGACTCGACGAGCGCCGGCCACGCGCGCGCGAACACGTCGGCGTCGCTCTCGCCGCCGTGCGCTTTCCAGTTCCACGGATCGGCGAGGAAGCGCACGCGGTCTTCCTCCCAACGGCTGCGGAACTCGGGTGCGGCGATGCCCTGCCACTCGCCGCGCCAGATCTCCTTGATGCGCGGGTCGACGACGAGCGGTGCTCCGGCTGCGTCCGCGATCGCGCGGCCCATCGCCAAGGCGCGTTGCAGCGGGCTCGCGCGGACGCCCGCGAGCTCGCGGCCGCGGAACGCCGCCGCCATCGCATGCGTGTCCTCTTCCCCGATGGTCGAGAGCGGCACGTCGTGGTCGCCGTACGCGCGCCCGTGCCAATCCGAGTGCACCTCGCCGTGGCGCACGAGCCACACCGCGCTCTGAGATCCCGGCCCGGGCGCTGGTGCCGGCTCGAGCTGTGCCGCGGGGTCGGCGAGGAAGTCCGGAGGCGTGATGATGCGGGCCGGCATGTGCGCGCAGGCTAACAGCCCGTGGTGAGAGTCATTCGGCGCAAAGTCGCCCGTTCGCGCCGGCCCGGCGTCGCGCGATCCCCGGCGAGTCGCGGGCATCCGCCTGCGGACGCGTTCCCCGTTCGCTGCACACGGCGATCACGGACGGACGACTTTCGCGCACGAAGCACTGTCACCGCCCGCTAGCCTCCCGATGCAGAAGCTCGCCGTCATGCAGGTCGAGATCGGTGCTGCTGGAAAGGTGGGTGAGCCCCGGTGCGTCGCGCGGCGGCGGAAGACCAGCGCGGGGGGGGGAGATCGGTCTTCGTGACGGCGAACTCCTGAGTCGGGGCACCGACGGGCCGCGCGGCGGCGACGCGTGCTTGCGCAACCGACGCGCAGGCTTAGAGTGCTCGCCACGCCTCGGTGCCACCTCCATGCCCAAGATCAAGTTCCTGAAGACCGGCGATGTATTCGAGGTGCCTGCAGGCACCTCGTTCCTCGAATTCTGCCAGCAGAACGACGCGCCGCACGACTTCGGATGCACCGTCGGCAGCTGCGGCACGTGCGTGCTCGTCTTCGAGACCGGTGCCGACCACGTCAACCCGCTCACGGACGAAGAGCGCGAGACGATCGAGATGTGCACCGATGCGCCGGGCGCCCGACTGGGCTGTCAGCTGCGGATCCTTGGCGACATCGAGATCCGGCCGGCCGGCCGCTGAGGCGGTACGGGCCGAGCCGACGCTCCGATCGCTCGGTCCCGATCGCTCGGTTCAGGCGCGCGCGCCACTGTGACGCGCTGCGCTTTCCGCGTCCGTGCGCTCCGACCCGACCGCCCGAGAGTCAGGCAACGCGCTCGCCGGTACTTGGAGAATGGGGGCAGGTCGCAGCCCGCGGTGAACGTCATGCGGCCCGAAAAGGGCCCGTTCGCGCCGGCCCGGCGTCGCTCGATCCTCGGCGAATCTCGAGGATTCGCCTTTGGCCGCGCTCCTTGCGCCGACCCAGACGGACCCATTTCACCCTCGAAGCACTTTCATCACGGACTGCTAGCGCCGGAATGCGCAGCAGTTTTTGCCAAAAACCTCGAGTCTCCCCGCCGCGTCGCGCTCAATTCCTGCGCCGAGCTCTAGATCCATCTCTCGCGCGCGCCCGCCACCAAATTCTCCGCGGGTTGGGTCCGCCGCTGCTTACTCGCAGAGCACGCGCGAGTACTCGAATATCGCGGTCGAATTGTGCGCGTACGTACTCCCCGCGCGGACTCGATGTTGTTAGATTCCGGGCATTCCTCACCACGGCCGACACCGAGTGCTCTGTGGCTCGTGACGGCCGGTCGGTAGATTCGATTGTCGCCGCGTCCGCCCTTGCGGCCGCCTCATCGGTGTGCGTCGCGACACGCACGCGTCACGTTCCGGTTCGTGTGCTTGCAACCTCGAACTCGCGTGACGCCGCCAAACTCAGCTGTACGTTTTTTTTCAGGAGACTCTTGCAATGCTACGTTTCTCAATTTGTGTGACTGCGGCCGTGCTTCTGAGCACGGGCGCCACCGCCCAGCGTCAAGATCTGAGCCAGAGACTTCGTCTCAAGAGCCAGGTCAAGAACGCGGGTATCTATCACGTCGGCACCGGCACCTGGACGCGCGCAGGAGCGTTGAAGGAGCACCTCGGCCCGACGTTCCGCACCATCTACAACAACACGTGCTCGTCGCCGTTCTTCGGCTCGATCTACCCGAACGAGACGTGGACCGACGAAGGTCGTCTGCCCACCGGCGGCGCCACGCCGCTCAGCACCGCCAACGTGTTCAACGCCCGCAACTCGCCCGACAAGCTGTACGACCAGAACCAGCTCGCCGTCGCGACGTTCGTCGGTGCCAACAACGAGTGCCCCGAAGGCCCGGCCTCGGCGGTCGGCTCGGCGCGCGGTACCGCGAACAGCTACACGGTCGACGCGTTCACGGTCGGCTACTGCTCGGACCTCCCGGGCCCCCTCAGCGTTCCGGCCGGCACGGGCGCGAGCCTGACCGTCGACTTCCGCGACTCGACGCCGCTCGACGCCGTGCGTTGCGCGGA
>JBJXHG010000152.1:0-3488 GCA_046160865.1 Planctomycetota bacterium
TCCGGCTGCACGTGGTATTGCTTCACGTAGCCGCCGATCGCGTCCACGCCCGCGACATCCTTCACGCCCTTGAGCTGCGGCCGGATGATCCAGTCCTGCACCTCGCGCAAGTAGGCGGCCAGCTCCAAGTCCGTCACGAGGCGCGTGCCCTCCGGCGTCAGGTAGGCGCCGTCGGACTGCCATCCCGGTTCACCGTCGCGAACCACGGCACCCTTCCCGCGCGGGTGCTCGTACTCGACGGTGTACATGTACACCTCGCCGAGTCCCGTCGCGATCGGTCCCATCGTCGTCTCGACGCCGGGCGGCAGGCTGCCGCTCGCTTCGCGCAATCGTTCGCCGACTTGCTGCCGCGCGAAGTAGATGTCCACGCCGTCCTCGAAGACGGCCGTGACCTGTGCGAAGCCGTTGCGCGACAGCGAGCGCGTGTACTCGAGGCCGGGAATGCCGGCGAGCGCGTTCTCCATCGGGAACGTGACTTGTTTCTCGACCTCGAAGGGCGAGAGCGAGGGCGCGACCGCGTTGACCTGGACCTGGTTGTTGGTGATGTCCGGGACGGCGTCGATCGGCAGGCGCTGGAGCTGGAACAAGCCGACGGCAGCGACGACCGCCGTGAGCACGACGATCAGCCAGCGGTTCTTGATCGAGAAACGAAGCAGGGATTCGAGCATGGGATGGTCTCCGTCGAGTCTCAGTGCTCGTGCGCCGCAGAGCCCTTGCCCAGATCGGCCTTGAGGATGAACGTGCCTTCGCTGACGAACAGTTCGCCTTCGACGAGGCCGGAGAACACGGGGACGAGCCCTCCCACGGCACGCCCGATCGTGACCGCGCGCTTCGCGTAGGTATTGGGCTCGCCTACGACCGGCACGAACAGCGCCGGTCCGCCCTCGACGGTCTGGATCGCGTCTTCCGGCACGGCTACCACCGGAGCAGGAGACGGTTCGCCAGGGTCCATCTCGACGATCTCTGCCTGTGCGAACATTCCCGGTCGCAAGCCAAGCTCGGCTATCGGGACCTCGATGCGAACCTGCGCCGTGCGTGTCGTGGGATCGACGAACGGCGAGATGAACGCGACCGAGCCCTCGAAGCGGTTGCTACCGGCCTCGCTGAGCGAGCCGACGCTGATCCACGCCTTCGCTCCCGCGTGGATGCGGAGGAGCTTCGCTTCGGGAACGTCGGCGAGCACCCACAACTTCGTGGCATCCGCGAGGACCATGAGGTATTCGCGATCGGGTCCGACCAACTCGCCGAGGGTCACCTCGCGCTGCACGACGACACCGTCGATCGCGGCGCGAATCGCGTAGCGCGGAAGGACCTCGCCCGTGGTCGCGAGGGCTTCGATCGCGTTGTGGTCCATCCCGAGCAGGTGCAGCCGATTCGCGGCAGCCGTGCGAGCCGACTCGGCGGCCTTGAGCGCTGCGATCGAAACCTTGTGCTCGGCCTCCCGCCGCTGGACCTCGGTGAGCGAGATGCCCTGCGACTTCTCGTACAGGC
Organism: Planctomycetota bacterium; assembly: GCA_046160865.1. Taxonomy (GTDB): domain Bacteria; phylum Planctomycetota; class UBA1135; order UBA1135; genus JBJXHG01. The sequence goes on from JBJXHG010000152.1 coordinate 1,492, forward strand.
CCTGTGCGCGTTCCCACGCGACCTTGGAGAGATTCACGGCCGGACCTGCGGTCTGGACGGCGACACCCCGTTGCAGGTAGTCGGCCTGAGCTTCGCCCAGTTCGGGGCTTTCGATCACGGCTAGCTCCTGTCCAACCTTGACGGGATCGCCGACGCGCACGTTGACCTCGGCTATGCGACCGCGAAGCGGCGACCCCACGTGTGCCATCGCCTCGGTGTTGAAGCCAACTCGCGCAGGGGCCGTGATCGTGGGGCGCAGCACCCAAAGCTGGGCGGCCTGCGTCTTGATCCCGTAGCGGGCGACCGCGTCGCTCGTGAGCATCACCTCGTCGGCGTGCTCGGATTCGCCTTCGGCAGCGTGTGCGTGACCATCCTCCTGCGAGTGATCGTCCTGCTCAGCCGCATCCACGCGCGGCACGGCACTGTGCGAGTCCTTGCCCTGTCCATCGCAGGAGGTGAGCAGTGCGAGTGAGACGAGCAACGCTGACGCGGCGAGGCGTGCGCGATTCGTCACGCGGCGGGCTGAGAAGCAACCCGTCGTCGTGTCGTCTTGGGTGTTGTTGTTTTTCATGGCGAATCGGATCACGGCTTGTGCGGTAGAGGGACGACGCGATCGGCAGCGAGCTCCATCGAGGGAGGAGTGGCCGAGCCCGCATCGGCGAGTTGCTCGGCGACGCCAGGGCCGCCCACCGCACGCTGCAAGCGGACGAGGGCACGTGCTGCTTGCGCCTCGACTTCGATCGCTTGAGTCTGCGCGACGCGCATGTCCTGCTCGGCGAGGAAGAGCGGGGTCACATCCGTCTGACCGGCGCGGTAAGCGTCCTCGGCGAGTTGTCGCCGTTGACGTTGCAGCGGGATCAGCTCGCGCTCGATTCTTGCGAGGTTCGCGGTGCTCGCCGCGAACCCTTGGTAGGCAACTCGAACGTCCTCGACCACCCGTCGCTTCACGAGCGTCAGCTCATGCCGGGCTTCGAGCTGCTCGGCAGTGTTGACCGCTCGTCGGGCCTCGCCGGAATCGAAGATGGGCAGCGGGGCAGAGATCGACGGCCCGGCTTGCCAACCGTCGCCGCTCTGCGCGTCGATCCCGGCGCTGGCCCCTTCCCACGGCAGGAGTCGAACCAGTGCGGCCTCGTCGCCGAGAGCCCTGAGCCTCCAAGCGAGTGCCTGGATCTCCGGACGCGCGATCAGCGCCGCGTCGGTCCAGTCACGCTCGGATCGGCGGCGCAGCTCCGGCGCAGTCCACGTGTCGAGCGTCCAGGTCGCGGTGGCGGAGGGTTCGCCGATCAACCGCGCCAGTCGCAACTGACTCGTTCGCTCATCGAGCCGCGCGCGGTCGATGGAGACTTGCAGCTCCACGCGCTGGGCTTCAAGCGTGACGACATCGCTGCGCGTGCCCTCGCCTGCGTCCAGCCGAGCCTGCGAAGTGGTGACGAGACGCTCGACGAGGCCAAGTCGTTCTTCGAGCAACGGCAGGAGCGCGGCGGAGGTCTGTGCATCCACGTAGCGTTCCTGGACTTCGCTGATCACGTCCAGCGCTGCGACGACCGAATCCGCTGCGACAGCTCGGAGCCGGTTGTCGGCGGCGCTCGCACGGGTCGGGCGCTGGAGCGCCTGGACGAACTCCTGCACGAACGACGCCTCGAACTGCGGGCTGCCCTCACCGGCGCGGAAGACAACGCTCAGGACGGGGTTGGGGAGCAGCCGCGCTTGATCCGCTTGCGCCAGCGCGACGCGCACGCGGGCAAGTGCGGCCTGGAGGCCAGGGTCGGATGTGACCGCGCGTCGAACCGCCTCGCTGACCGAGAGCGCGCCGTCGGCTGCATCGGGTTCGTCGAGCGGGCCGCCTTCGGGGCCGACGACTCGGAACTCAAGCGGAGCCGGTAGCTGCGCGGCCTGCTCGATCGCGGTCTCGGGCGCGACCTCGCTGCGGGGTGGTGCGTGACAGGCTCCCAACGCGAACGACGCGACGAGGGCCGGGATCGCTATCGCCGCACAGG
>JBJXHG010000153.1:0-11904 GCA_046160865.1 Planctomycetota bacterium
GCGTTGTTGCATCGGAATCGATCCTCGCTGACCTAGCAGGTCAGCTCCGGTCGATTCCGACGCAACGCCTTGCCCGAAGCGAGCTGCCACGCCCTCGCGACGGACGTGGTGAGAAATGCGGGCTAGCCGCCCGTGGTGAAAGTCATTCGGTCCGAAATCGGCCCGTTCGCGCCGGCGCTGCGTCGCTCGAACCGACCACTCTCGGACCGAGGCGCGTTCACCACGTGCTGCTCGCCGCGGTTCCTCCACGGCGTCGCTGCGCACCCGCGCGCACGCGGCGCCCCGTGGCCGCGTCGGTGCAACCGCCGGCGTTCGCGGCGTCGAGTTGTGTCGCGCTCCCGGCGACCCGACCGGGTCACATCCGCTGCGCTCGGTCACTCCGCTGACATCCACCGGAACTTGCACCGTTTCGCGCGCGGTGTCATGGGCGATGCGGGTTAGCTCGCATTTCTCACCACGTCCGTCGCGAGGTTGCGCCAGGGCGTTCGAAACAAGGCGTTGCATCGGAATCGACCGCAGCTGACCTATTTGGTCAGCGAGGATCGATTCCGAGCCAACAACGCAGCGTCGAACGAGTTGGCGCGACCGCAGCAGGAGGTGGTGAGAGATGCGGGTTAGGTCGCGCTCCAACTGGACTTGCGCTCGCCCGCTGGAAAGCACGCGTGCGCTGGCGATTCCGCGCGAAAAAGAACACCCGCGGGTGCGCGTCGCTCGGTACAGTCGGCGGCGTCATCCGCGGAGCGATTCGCGCGCTGTCCGGCGATCCGGGTGGCGAGCGCGAGCCGCGATCGGCACGAATCGCAGAGGGGGTTGCCTTGTCGAATTGCGAGGGACGTTCGTCGTCCGCGCTCGGTCGTCGATTTCGCTCGGCGCACGAGCACTTTCATTACTCATCCGTACTCGACGGTTGCTCCCTGTATGCACATGCCGGCGCGACGACCGCTCACGCCGGCGGACGAAGAACTTCCTCGAGTGCGGGAGATCCTTCGACGGGACGCTGATCACACACCTTGGACCCACACCCCGCGAGTCGCGGCGGCGGAGCTTCCAAGCTCGAGGAACGGCGACTGCTCGTCGCCGAGATCGGCCTCCCGAACTTCGGGAGGCCGATCGCTTTGTCCCCGCGTCGCCGCGGCACCACACGCGCACGGCCATGCGCTCCGTGATCCGCGGTTGCACGCGAACGAGTGGGTTCCCCCCGCGCGCGCGTCATTTGCTCCGATTCGCTTGCAGCGCGCCGGGCGGGGCGGGCTAGATAGGCGCCCCGCATGGATGCACCTCGACCGGATGCGAGACGTGAGACGTTGCTGCTCGCGCTGTGCGGACTGTTCGTCGGCTTCTTCGTCGCAGCCGAACTGCTCGGCGCGAAGCTCTGGTCGTTCACGCTGTTCGGGCTGCGGCCAAGGGATCTCGGACTCGGAGGCGCGGAGAGCTTCGTCGCTTCGGCCGGAATCATCGCGTTCCCGCTCACGTTCGTCCTGACCGACATCATCAACGAGTACTTCGGTCGGCGCATCGTGCGGCGGTTCACGTGGATCGCGATCGGCGTGAACGTGCTCCTGCAGCCCGTCGTGCAGATCGCGACACGCGTGCCAGCCGTCAGCTTCACGCCGGGCGTGTCCGCGGAGGAGATTCAGCTCGCGTACGCGCGCGCGCTCGGACAGACGTGGACGATCGTCGTCGCGAGCTTGGTCGCGTTCCTGCTCGCGCAGATGGTCGACGCGCGTGTCTTCACGTGGCTCAGGCACCGGACCGGCGGCAAACTCTTGTGGCTCCGCGCTCAGGGCAGCACCGCGATCAGCCAGATCCTCGACACGTTCGTCGTCATCTTCCTCGCGTTCGTCGTCATTCCGGCCCTGCTCGACGTCGAGCACATGGACCCCGCGCGAGCGCGCGACTTCGTGCGCATGAGCGCATCCGAAGCAACGCAGGTGTCGCTGACGAACTACGTGTACAAGTTCGCGATCGCCGTCGCGATCACTCCGCTCTTGTACTTGGTGCACGGAGCGGTCGAGCTGTGGCTCGGCAAGGCGCAGGCCGCGCGACTCGCGCACGAAGCGCATCCGCGCGACCCCGACTAGCCTGCAGCTCTCGGCGTGTCCTGCCGCGGTCGCGCGAACTCGCTCGGAGCGGCGTCGTTGGACCGGAATCGATGCTCGCTGACCAACCCGGAGAGCTGCGGTCGATGCGCGCCGAGGGCTCGCTCGCCTCGCGTGCCCTGCTCCCGGCGACTCGTCGTGGCCATCGATGCGGCATCACCCTCGGAAGCACGCGCGCTGCGCAAACGCCTCGAACCTGCGCGCGGCTTCGCGTAGTTTCTGTTGGTGCTCGAAGATGCGCTCAAGCGGCTGACGAAGCACTCGGTGCTGTACGCGCTCGGCCCGGCCGTGCACAAGGCGATCGGATTCGCGCTCCTGCCGCTCGTCACGGTCTACGTCGGCACGACCGCGAACTACGGCATCACCGAGATGGCCGCCGTGAGCCTCGGTGTCGCGGGGCAGCTGTTCGGGATCAATCTGCTGCACGGTCTGTCGCGCTTCTATCCCGAGTACGCGACGGACGAGGAGCGCGGCCGCCTCGTGACGACGTGTGGATTCCTGCTCGTCGCGACGACGGGCATCGCGTGGATCCTCGCGTACATCTTCCGGGCGCAAGGCGCCGAGCTCTTGTTCGACGACCGCAACGCGACGGACGCGTTCGTAGCCGTCGGCGGGATCCTGTTCTTCCAAACATCCACGCAAGTCGGGTTGCGCTATCTGCAGATCCTCGAGCGCTCGGTCGCCTACGGTGTTGTCACGACGACGAAGCTCGTGTGCGAGGTCGGGCTCAAGCTCTGGTTCCTCGTCGGTCTCGGCCTGCTCTACATGGGGGTGATCTACAGCGTGCTGGTCGGCGAGGCGCTCGTCGCATGCGCGCTGTGGATCTTCATCGCGCGCCGCGCGGGGCTGTCGTTCTCCGGTGCGATGGCGCGACGGCTGATCCGATACTCGTATCCGTTGATCTTGTCGGGCGTGTGCATGTTCGTGCTGCATCAGGCCGACCGGTTCGTCTTGAAGCACTACCTCGACCTCTCCGAGGTCGGCAAGTACGCGCTCGGCTACAAGCTCGGCTCGATGGCGAGTGTGGTCATCCTCGAAGCGTTCGGGATGATCTGGTTCAACTATGTGTTCGGGCTGCGCGACGAGGAGCACGTGCGGCTCGTCTGCCGCAAAGTGCTGACGTACTTCACGCTCGTCATGTGTTTCGCGTCGCTCGCGCTCGCCGTGTTCGCCCCCGAGATCGTGCGCTGGATGGCCGCACCCGAGTACTTCGACAGCCACCGCGCGCTGCCGATCATCGCGGCCGGTTACGTGTTCTGGGCGATCTTCCAGATCGTCCACACGGTGTTCTTCGTGCGGCAGAAGACGGTCCACATCACGTTCCTCGTCGCCGCCGCGGCAGTGTTGAACCTCGCTCTCAACGCCTGGCTCGCTCCACGTGTCGGCTTCGTCGGCGCTGCGTGGGCGACGCTGGCCACGTTTGCGGCGCTGGCAGGCGTCGGCGGCTGGTTCGCCGAGCGCCTCTTCCCGGTCCGCTACGAGATCGGACGGGTCGTCGTCCCGATCGTCCTTGCTGTAGGGTTGTACCTGGCGAGCATCCAGCTTCCCGCCGCGCCGATCGCAGCCGTCGCACTCGTGAAAAGCGCGCTCGTGCTCGCGCTCCCCGCCGCGCTGTGGTGGGGAGGCTATCTGGATCCGCTGGAAAAAGAGAAGATCAAGCAGATGTCGAAGTCGGTTCGCGAGCTCGTTTTCCGTCGCCAGCGGACGGTCTGAGAGAAGGGGATATGGATTCCCTCAGCGAGCTCCGCAAGCGGGTGCAGGCGCCGGTCCGCCGCTACAACGACGTGGCGGGCATCCTGGTCGGCGACCGCGTCTCGATCCACGTCACGCGCGTTTTCGTCGCGTGCAAGCTGAGCCCGACGGTGGCGACGCTCTCGTTCCTGTTCTTCGGGCTCTTCGGCTCGATCCTGCTCCTCTTCGGCGGTTGGATCGCCGCGGCCGGCTTCGGCTGTCTCTTTCTCTACTACATCTTCGATTGCGTCGACGGCGAAGTCGCGCGCTACTACGGTCGTGAGAAGCTGATCTGGGGCTTTCACGACTTCATGTTCCACCTGTACGTGAAGTCGGCGTTCTTCGTCTGCTTGGGCATCTACGCGGTGCGTGCGACGGGCGAGCCGTGGGTGTTCTTGTTCGCGTTGAGCGGGTTGCTCGCGTCGCTCTTCACGAAGTTCCTCTACGACGTCAGCCTGATCCTGACGTGCCGCTACGTGCTCTTGCGCGGCAAGGTCGAGCGCGAGCACTACGTGAGCCAGATCGTTCCCGCCGAACGCTGCGCGGGTGGTGGGGGCGACGCGGACGCCGACTCCGAGCCGCAGCATTTTCGCGGCTTTCTGCCGCTCCTCCGCACGGCGGCGACGAACTTCGACCTCGCGATCCTCTTGTTCTTCGCGGCGGCGGTCGCGGACGTGTTCCTCGAGCCGATTCCGCTGTTCGGCCTCGTGGCCGACGCGAAGATCCTGCTCGTGATTCTCTACGGAGTCTTGTTGCCGCTCGACTTTCTCGATCGCTTGCGCTCGCACCTGCGCCGCAACAGTTTCTTCGTCGATGCACGCGAGCTCCTGCATCGCGCACACGACTTCCAGCTCTGGCGCTAGCCGGCAGGTGGCGCGAGATGCTCCGGGCTAGATCTCGCCAGCCAGTCGGCGAGCGAGATGCTCGCGCGCGGTCGCCCAGTCCGAGTTGACGGTGCGGCGCGAAACCCCGAGGAACTGTGCGGTCCGGTCGACGCTCCAGCCCTGCAGATACCGCAACTCGGCGACGCGCGCGGCGCGCGGATGTTGGCGCTCGAGCTCTCCGAGCGCCGATGCCAGGGAATCGATGTCGACGAGCGGCGTCCGCGGATCGCGACCTTGCGCGTCGTCGACTGCACGGTGCGTGTCCGCGAAGCGCATCCACGCGCGCCGACGACGGGCGCGGTCGATCAACACGCGCCGCATGACGTGCGCGGCGATTCCGACGAGGTGCCGGCTCGAGCGCGGCCGATCGTGGACTCCGAGACGGAGCAGCGCCTCGTGGACGAGCGCCGTGGCTTGGGTCGAGGGCTCGACCCGCTCGCTCCGCAGGAACTGATTGGCGAGCTCACAGAGCTGCGGATAGACCTCCGCCGCAAGGTGCAGTGTCGCTTGGAGCTCGCGACGCCGCACTTGGGTCGGGACAGGGAACGGACGAGTCGAAACCATGGCGTCGCGTCGTGGGAGGAGGCCATGTGAAGAACGCAGCGCACCGCTTCCGTGTTCACTGAATGTACGGGCACCGTCCGCCGAGAGCCCTGGAGGGCCCCGAGAAGTGGGTTTGCACCTGGCGCGGGGCCAAGAATTGGGAACCCGGCCGGCGAACCTCGTGCGTTTCGGAATCGGCGCGCGGATCGAATCGGCGCTGCCCGAGGGCCGGTCTGCCGTGAGACGAGAGAGCCGCTCGGCCGAACTGCGCCTCGAGCGTCTGCGAGCCCGCATTTCTCATCACACCGCGGCTGCAACGGCGCAATTGCCGGCGTCTGCGGCGTCGAGCTCCGCCCTGATCCTCTGCGCAGGCTCGCACCGCGAGCCTGCGCTGCGCTTCGCACACCGAGGCTTACCCCTCGGCGACCTACCAGGTCGCCTCCGGTGCGCTCGGTCGTTCGAGATGCATCCACCGACACTTGCACCGTTTCGCTCGCGGCGTGGTGAGCAATGCGGGCTAGCACTCGACGACTTCGGGAGCGCCGAACACCGGCTGCACGATCCGGCTCGTCGCTGGCTCACCACTTGCCGCCTCGATCGCGCGCGCCATCGCCGCCAGAGCGGCTGCGATCGTCGACGCGCGTCCGATCGCGAGCAGCGCGGAACCGCTGCCGCTGATCGTCGCGGCGAGCGCGCCGTTTTCGCGCGCCGAGGCGAGTGCCGCGGCACCGCCCGCGATCAGCGGGAGGCGGTAGGGAACGTGCAGGCGATCCTCGACCCCGAGAGCCAAGAGTTCCGGGTCCGCCGTGCGCAGTCCTTCGAGCAAGAGCGCGAGTCGGCGCGGGTTCTCGACGGCATCATGGAACTTGACTTGGCTCGGCAGCGCGCGCCGCGCATCGCGCGTGCTGAGCGCGGCGGTCGGCCACACGAGCCCGAACGCGAGTTCGCGATGGAGCGCCTGCTCGACGACGCACACGGACCCGTCCGGTCTCGGCACCGCGAGCGTGCAGCCGCCCACGAGCGCCGCGCTGGAGTTGTCGGGGTGGCCCTCGAGCTCGAGTCCGAGAGCGAGCAACTCGCCGCGCGTCGACGGTGCGCCGGTGATCGCGCGCGCGAGCAAGAGACCCGCGACAACGGCGGCGCCGCTGCTGCCGAGACCGCGCGCGAGGGGAATCTCGGATTGCGCCTCGAACACGAACGGCGATGCGGCGACGCCGTGGCGCGCGCAGAAGAGATCGAACGCACGCAGGATCAGGTTGTCCGCGCCGCGCGGGAAATCGCGCGCGCTGCCCTGCAGCTCGCCGATTTCGTGCGTCGCGCCGCCCGCCCGAGCGGTGATGCGCACGCGCAGCCACAGCGACAGCGCGAGCCCCATGAAGTCGAATCCCGGGCCGAGATTCGATGTCGATGCGGGGACGCGAACTTCGCAAGGGATCGAACGAGCGCGTTCCGTGAGCGTGTGCATGTGCGGCGATTGTCACTGCACTCACGCTTGCGATCGAGCGCCGTCTCGCGCGTCGCGTCCCACGCGCGGGAAGTTGTGCAAGCTGTGAACGAATGGATGATGTTGCGCTTGTAGCACCTGAGACCACTAGATAGCGTGCGCCTCGCCTGGAGGGGATCGAACTTGGGATGAAGCGCGGCGGAGGGACGACCTCTGTATCGCGCTCGCTTGGGGCCAGTCTCCCTCTCGAGGGGTGGGCCCCGGAATCAAGGGCCCCGGGAGCCGCGCCGGCTCGGTCTCTGCCGAGCTCCGAGCAGCGGGCCGGGCGGAACTTGCTCGCTCGACGCGGGCAGGAGGCAACATGCAGGTCGAAGAAAAGGAACGCTTCACGTCGCGCCTGGCATCGATTCCCGGCGTTCGGCCAATGCCGTCCGTGGGCGACTGGATCCTGCTTCAAGTGCGCCATCCGAACGAGCTCGCGCGCCGCGTGAATCGCCGCCTTTCGCCCGGCGTCGTCAGCGTGCCGCGGCACGTGCACGGCGCGGTCCGCATTCAAGTCGCGGACCCGAAGACGAACGAGCTGTTGCTCGGCGCGTTGCGCGAGCTCGTCGCCTGACGCGGGCTCGGTCATCAGCGCGCGGGCGCCGGAAGCCGCGGTGAGTGGTAGTCTCGCCGTCATGCTGCCGCCCGTTTTTGCGTTCTGGCCCGCCGTCGCAAGCACTGTCCTCGCACTCGCGCGTGCAGTCGATGCGCCGCCGCTTCCGGCGCTGTCCACCGGAGTCGCGTGCGCGGAGCTCGAAGCGCACGTGCGCACGCTCGCGTCGGATGCGCTCGACGGCCGCGCCACCGGGACCGCCGGCGAACGGACGACCGCGGACTATCTCGCGCGCGTGCTCGCGGCGCAGAAGGTGACGCCGGCGGGCGACGACGGAACATTCCTGCAGCGGGTGCCGCTGTGGCGGCACGTTGCGAAAGCGCCCTCGGTCCTCTCGTGGACGAGCAAGTCGGGTACGGCGAGCGTCGCGCGGCGCGGTGTCGACTTCGAAGTCGGCGCCGACGGCGCGACGACGGCGGATCTCGAAGTTCGCGTCGTGAGCGCCGAGGGCGACGTGCCTAAGGAAGCGCGCGCCGAGCTCGCGCTGTTCATCGACGCGCCGCTCTCGAAGCGCCGGGCCTGGCTCGCGGCTGCCGGACATGCGGACGGCGCGGGCTTCGGCCTCATCCTCTCGCCGCTCCCGCAGGCGCCGAGTGCGCCGCGCGAGCGTCACGACGAGCGCGTGGTGCGCGAGAAGCCGAGCGGCGCGTTGCCCGCGCGCGTCGGGTTGTGGGGCGAGCTGCTCGAGCACGTGCGCAGCGGCAGCGCGGCGCGCGTGCGCTTCGAGAGCAACGCGGAGTGGCAGCCGTTCGACAGCTTCAACGTCGTTGGCAAGATCCCCGCGCGCAAAGCGGCGGACGGTGCGGCGGAAGAGGCGATCGTCGTCAGCGCGCACTTCGACCACCTCGGCGAGCTTCCCGACGGCGCGCCGTCCTCGTCGCCGGACCCCGAGCGCGATTTCGTCTTCAACGGCGCCGACGACGATGCGTCGGGCGTCGCCGCGGTGCTCGAGATCGCGGGCGCGCTCGCGACGGAGCCGCCGCCGGCGCGCACGATCGTGTTCTTGCTCGCGACGGGCGAGGAGATCGGCTTGCTCGGGACGCGCGAGTATCTCGATCGACCGGTCGTGCCGCTCGAGCGCACGGTCGCGAACCTGAACTTCGAGATGATCGGCCGGCCCGACGCGCTCGTCGGCGGCGCGGGCATCCTCTGGTTGACCGGCTACGAGCGCACGAACCTCGGTCCGGCGTTCACGGAGAAGGGCCTCGCGATCCACGTCGATCCGCGGCCGGAGCAGAACTTCTACCAGCGTTCCGACAACATCGCGTTCGTGCGCAAGGGCATCGTCGGTCAGACGCTGTCGAGCTACAACCTGCACGCCGACTACCACACGGTCGACGACGAGCCCGATCGCATCGACTACGCGCACCTGTGCGCGTGCACGCGTGCCGGCTTGGACGCGGTGCGCCTCCTCGCGAGCGACGGCTTCCGCCCGCAATGGAGCGCGGGTTTCGAGCCGAAGCCGCGCTGATGCGTGGGCTGCGACCGCGATCTGGGATCGCGATCGACACGCCGCTCGCCCGCATTTCTCACCACGCCGCGCGTCTGCGGCGCCGAGCTCCGTCGGGTTCCTCGTTGCAGGCTCGCGCAGCGAAGCTGCAACGCGCTTCGCGCACCGAGGCTTACCCCTCAGCGACCGCTCCATGTCGCTGCCGGTGTGCTCGGTTGCTCGGCTTGCATCCAACGACACTTGCACCGTTTCGCTCGCGACGTGGTGAGAGCTGCCGGCTAGGATGCGCCGCTCGTTTCGATAGGAAGGAACCGATGCCCCGCCGTCCGACGAAGCCCCGCAAGCGCAGCAAATACACCGCGAAGACTGCGGACCCGTACGAGCTCTACCAGCTCTCGGTCCAGTCGCCGGAAGACGACCTGATGTTCCTGAACCGCGTCTACCAGAAGCTGTTCGGGCGCGCGCCGCGGCATCTGCGCGAGGATTTCTGCGGCACGGCGTTCCTGTGCGCGACGTGGGTCGCACGCGACCGGCGCAACACGGCCGAAGGCTTCGATCTGGATCCGAACGCGCTCGCGTGGGGCCAGGTGCACAACCTCGAGCCGCTCGGCGACAAGGGCCAGCGCGTGACGTTGCACATGAAGGACGTGCGTGCGCCCGGTCACAAGAAGGCCGACGTGTGCGTGGCGCAGAACTTCTCCTACTGCATCTTCAAGCGGCGCGAGGAGATGATCGACTACTTCCGCAAGGTGCGTGACGGCCTCGCGCGCGACGGGATGTTCGCGCTCGATCTCTACGGTGGCTACGAATCGACCGCGGAGATGGAGGAGGAACGCCGTATCGAGGGCGGGTTCACCTACGTGTGGGATCAAGCGCGCTTCTTGCCCGGCACCGGCGACTATCTCTGCCACATCCACTTCCGGTTCCGCGACGGAACGGAGCTGAAGAAGGCGTTCTCGTACGAGTGGCGCTACTGGACCATGCCCGAGATCAAGGACATGCTCCGCGAAGCCGGGTTCAGTCGCGTGATGAGCTACTTCGAGCAGGGCGAAGGCAAGGACGGCGAAGGCAACGGCCAATTCCTGCGCGACGACACCGGCAAGTCGTGCCGCGATTGCGCGGGTTGGATCGCGTACATGATCGCGACACGCTGAACGCGCGCGCGGGCGAGGACGTCGTCGCCCGCGCGCTCAGTGCGGTTTGTTGTCGAGCACTGCGGTCTGGATCACGCCGCCCTGCACGTCGAAGTCCCACGGTGTCTGCACGACGATCTGCAAGTCGTCGGGATACTGGATCTTCGTCACGTGCGGTCCGTCGGGCATCGCCTCGATGAGCGACGTCGACTTCAAGTCGTCGCGGAGCTGCACGAGCACGATCGGCGTCTGACCCTTGTCCCGTTGCGCCATCTCGCGCAAGTGATCGCGGCAGTGCTCGCAGCCTTGACGCCAGAGCACGAGCTTGCCTTCGATCGGCAGCTTTTCGCTCTCGAGCCAGTCCGTCAGCTCGGGGATGTCGAACACGGACTTGCCGACCCACTTGTCCGGCTTCATCGACAAGTTGCGCGGGCGCGCCTTCTGCGTGCCGGCAGGCAGCGCGGGCGCGCCGGCGGCGTTCGTCGCCGCGGTCGACGGCGCGTCGGCTGTGCGCGACTCGAGCCAGTACGGAACGTCGATCACGAGCCACGGCAGGACGAGCGATGCGACGACGGCCGACGCCACGAGCGGCGGCCGCACGCCTGGTCGCGTGAGGTTCTTCCACGGCATCGATGCGAGCAACGCGAGCAGGACGAGGCTGTCGATCGCGAGCATCACCCAGGGCGGAACGGTGATCGAGCCGCCGAAGCAGCCGCACGATTTCTCGCCGAGCTGCGACATGAGGATGAAGTCGAAGAACACGAACAACGCCGCGAGCGGCAGCCAAGCGACGCGCGGCTTGAAGAACGCGAGGCACACGAGCGCGAGCTCGACGCCGATCACGAGGCGAAAAGTGAGGTCGATGTCGAACGGCGTGAGGTCGTGGACGAGCAGCGGCAAGTCTTTCGGCGTGCCCACGAACAGCTTCGCGGCGGCGCCGAGCAAGAGCCAGAATCCGGCGACGCGAACGGCCCAGACGGCGAAGGTCGTCTTCGATGCAGTGGTGGAGTTCATGGCGGACTCGGGTAGTTGTGCGCGATGGTACCAGGGTTTGCGCAGCGCTTACGCAGGCACGGCGGCGGGTGTGAGCCGTGCTTCAATACAACGCGACTTGGATGCGGCCGTCCAAGCAGATCGACGGCTGCGTGCGCTCCTGCAACCGCCCGAACAGGCGCCGCCGCTCGGGGACGAGTCGCCACGCTGCGACGCGCCGCTCGCGCCGCACGGTCGGCGATTCGACGGGCGCGAGCGCACCGATCCAGCTGCGCCATGCGCTCTCGCGCGCGTGGCGACGGATGTGGATCGGATCCAGCCCGTACCACTCGCGCTCGGGAACGAGCCGCGTCGCACCGCGCGCGCGCGCGATCTCGGCCAGACGTGCGTCGAGATCGCGAGCGCGCGCGAGCGCGTCTTCGAACGCGAGGTGACGCGACGGGAAGAGCACGCGCCGCAGCCGTTCGTAGCGCGCGGGCGAGAGCTCCGACAGGCTCGCGAGCGGCAGTCCCGCGAGCGCGATGCGCGCGCCGGCGTCGTCGAGCTGCGACAACGCGCGGTCGACCCACGTCGCGATCGTCGCGGGATCCGCGCCGTACATGATGTCGTTGCCGACGTCGCACACGAGCGCGAACGTCGGCGACGGGGCGCCCTGCTCGAGCGCGCGCCACACGCCGCAAGCGGCGATGCTCGGGAGCTCGCGCCCGAGCACTCGCGTCGTCGTGCCGTACGAGCGGCCGTGCCCGAACGCTCCGAGCACCTCCGCCTCGCGTGCAGCGCGTGCGATCCAACCGACGACCCACGGAAAGCCGAGCGTCACGTTGCTCGCTCCGAGGAGCACGAAACGGGCGCGCGGAATCACGCTAGCAGCCCGTGGTGAAAGTGCTGCGAGCGCGAAAGTCGTCCGTTCGTGTCGGCCCCGTACATCGAAGGGCGAGCACGACCGCAGGCGAATCCTCGTGATTCGCCGAG
>JBJXHG010000154.1:0-47174 GCA_046160865.1 Planctomycetota bacterium
CGCGCGCTCCTCGGCGAATCACGAGAATTCGCCTGCGGTCGTGCTCCTGGTTCCGACACGAACGGACGACTTTCGCGCTCGAAGCACTTTCACCACGGGCTGCTAGCCGGCCCGAAGCGGTCGTTCCGCGTAGGATTCTCCCTCGCCGCGCCAGGTTTTTTCGAGCGAGGACGACCGACGCGCCGGGCGCTCTCGGAGTCCACGGCTCGAGAGAGCGGGTGCTCGCACTCAACAACAGAGGAGGTCGGTCATGGGGATGCTGCAAGAGTTCCGGGAGTTCGCCGTCAAGGGCAACGTCGTCGACATGGCGGTCGGCGTCATCATCGGCGGCGCATTCGGCAAGATCATCACGTCGCTCGTCAACGACGTGATCATGCCTCCGATCGGACTGCTGATGGGCAATGCGGACTTCTCGAAGCTCTACGTGCCGCTCGACGGCGAGACCTACGCGAGCTTCGAGGAAGCCACCAAGGCCGGTGCCCCGCTGCTGCGCTACGGCGTGTTCATCAATACGGTCCTCGACTTCCTGATCGTCGCGTTCTGCATCTTCTTGGTGATCAAGCAGCTCAACCGCACGAGCAAGAAGCCGGCCTGAGCCGCGCGACGGCCGCTGCGCCGCGGTCGACACCGACGCGGCGCGGTTCGCCCCATGCGCCGCCGGTACCGAGTCCGGCGCCCTTGCGCGCGACGGAAGGAAGTTGGAAGGATGGTCCGCCTCCGGCGTCCACGGCCGGGTCCATCCCATGACGTCTCACTCCCGCACCCGCCCCGCCTGCCGCAGCGTTTCCTTCCCCGCTCTCGTCCTGTGCCTCTCCGTCGCCTCGTGCGCGTCGGTCGAGCGCTCGGCCGACGAGCGCCTCAACGACCTCATCGTGCATGGCCAGTTCGAGGAGGCCGTGCACTTCGCCGACGAGCACCGTCGCCAGAACCCGGGGAGTTCGAAGGCCGAGACGATGCATCGCGGAGCCAGCGTCGCTTACTTGCTCGATCAGGGTCGACGCCTGACGCTCGACGACCGCGACGAGGACGCGCTCGCCGTTTTCCATCGTGCACGTGAGATGGATCCCGCGCTGCCCGAGACGGCGATGTGGATCGACAAGACGAACCGCAAGCTCGCGACGACGTGGAGCGATCGCGGCATGGAGTGCTTCGCGAGGCAGGAGCTCGATGCCGCACTCGAGTCCTACGAGAACGCGTTGCGCTACGTGCCTGGCGATCTGAACGCGATCAACGGCGTCGCGGCCGCCGTGCTGCAACTGAACTTCCGAGCGGGATTGAACAAGAAGTACTTCAAGGAGGGCTTGCAAGCGCTGTCGCAGCACTGGCTCGAGCAAGCGCGTTCGCGCTTCTCGTACTCGACGAAGTACGACGAGAAGGACGAGCGCGCGAAGCAGCGCCGCGCGCAGACCGACCGACTGTTGTCCGCGCAGCGCGTCACGATCGCCAAGGCGCTCGAAGCCGACGGCAACTTCGCGGCGGCGAGCAACGAGTTTCGGCTCGCGCTCGCGCTCGACCCGGAGAACGGCGACGCGCGTGAAGGACGCGAGCGCACCAAGCAAGAGGCACGCGCAGCAGAGAAGCTGCGGGATGCCGACATGGCCGTCCTGCGCGGGCGGTTCGACGACGCGGATCGAATGCTGACGGAGGGCGCCGCGATGTCCGTCGTGCAAGCCGACGTGTTCCGCGGTGCGCGCGAGCAACTCGTCACCGCGCGGCACGATCGGATGTACGAGGAGGCGATCGCGCTCGAACGCGACTTCTTGTTCTCCGAGGCGGTCGCGAAGTACACCGACCTCCTGGAGATCACGCAGTACTACAAGGACGTCATCACGCGCAAGGAGACGCTCGAGGGCTACATCCAGCTTGCCGACGAGCTCTACGCGAAGGCGGCCGCGGCGGGATCGAGCGAGGAGAAGGTCGACCTGCTGCGGCAGATCGAAGTGTTTTGGCCCGAGTACAAGGACATCCAGGACCAGCTCCGCGGGGTGCGCTGACCCGCATTTCTCACCGCGTCCTGCTGCGCTCGAATGGCGGGCTCGACCCGCGGAGCCGCGCGGCTCACGATCGCACTTCGCGCCGCGCGATCCACCACACGACGGCGGCGAGCAGCGAGGCCTCGAGCCAGGGATGCACTCCCCACGGCAGGCGGGAGAACTGGCCCTTCCACACGATCAGGCCCCAGTACAGGTACGGGAGCCACGCACTGACGGCGACGATCCACGCAGCGCGCGCGATCGCGCGCGGGTCGTAGGGAGCGGGAGCGTCGGCGAATGCGGGCGCCGCTTCGCGATCGATGCGATCGAGCTCGTTCGCGGCGCGATCGACGAGCCGCTGGTTCTCGCGTAGCGCGCGGTACTCGAGCGGAATGGCCCAGAAATTCGTCGCGGTGGCGACCAGTCCGGCGATCCAGTGCACGTAGCTCGGGAGGCCGAAGCCGCGATGCGCGAACCCGAGCACAGCCGCGACCACGACCGAGAGCACCGCCACGAGCGCGGCGGGGTATGCAGCCTTGCGCGCGAAGAATGCGTTCAGCTCGGTCAGGAACTCCGGCGCGAGCGGCCGCGCGAGCATCGCCTCCTTCAGCACGCGACCGGTCACGATCATGAACAAGATCACTAGCGAATGGACGCCCGCGATGTACACCGCGCTGAACAAGCCGACGCCCACGTGGCGGGGCGAACCCATCGCTCCGGTCCAGATCGTCGCGCACAGGGCCGGCATCGCGACGAGTGCCGCCGCCGTGAAGTAGTGCACCATCCTCATGACCATTTGCGGGTGACCCTTGTACGGAGCGCCACGGCGCACTGCCACGGTTCGCTCGGCTGCGCACGCGCCACGGCTACAATCCCGCGCCCGTCTGCGGGCTCATGATCCGGCGCATTTCGACCAAATGGGTGATGACGGTGCTCGCCGCCGTCGTCGTGCCATTCCTCGGCTTCGCGTGGTTCGTCGACGAGGCCATGGCCGAGCGGCACTGGCAAATGGTGCGCTACTACCTGCTCAGCATGGCAGGTGAGCTCACGTCGCGCGTCGACGACGAGATCCGCGAACGCCAGCTCGATATCGAGCTGTGGGCATCGGACACCCCGCTCACCGAATGGACGATCGGCGACTACGACGGCGACGACGTCGCCACGTTCCGTCCGATGCTCGAGGGTCAGTTCGATCGATTCGTGCAGCGCATGGGCGTCTACGACTTGATCCTCGCGGTGAACGCGAACGGCGAGCTCACGGCATCGAACACGTGCGACGCGCGCGGGGTGCCGTTCAGCGATGCGTATCGCGCCAGCCTCGCGCGTGGTTTTCGCGACGAGGCTTGGTTTCGCGAAGCGCTGAAGGGCGAGGTGTTCCGCGTCGACCACCACGCCTCCGATCTCGTGCCGAAGCACGCGGACGACGGCGCGCCGCGCCCCGAGAACTTTCACGTCGGCTTCGCGGTCCCGGTGAAGAGCGGGCTCGCGACGACGGAGGTCGTCGGGGTCGTCTACGCATTGATGAACTGGAGCCACATCCAGAACCTGGTGCTGCAGCCGATCCGCCCGCAACTCCGCGGACTCGCAGCTCCCGACATCTACGCGTCGTGCTATGCGTGGCTCTGGATGGCGGACGCGGACACGATCATCGGGCACCCGAATGCGGGTCTCTACACGAAGCAGGTCTCGGGACCGGACGTGCGACTGCCGCACATGGTCGGCGCGGCGCGCGCGAGCGATTGGGGCATGTACCCGTCGTACACCTTCGACGGCGTTGCGAAGACTGCGGCGTTCAAGCGCTGCGCGACGCGCGAGCAGGGCGGATTCGGATGGATCGTGGGCGTGGGCATCGACGACAAGGACGTCACGACAACCGTGGACGACCTTCGGCGCGTGCTCTTGCGCGCGACCGTGTTCGTGCTGATCGTCGTAGTCGTCGGCACGATCCTGATCGCGCGCCGCACGACACGTCCGATTCTCGCGCTGCAGGAACACACTCGGCGCATCGCGGCCGGCGATCTCGAAACGCAGATCGAAGCGCGTAGCCGCGACGAGCTCGGAGATCTCGCGCGTGCGTTCAATAGGATGACGCGCGAGCTCGGCGACAGCCGCACGAAGCTCGTCAAGGCCGAGAAGGATGCGGCCTGGCGCGAGATGGCCCGGCAAGTGGCGCACGAGATCAAGAATCCGCTGACGCCGGTCAGTCTGTCCGCGAATCTCTTGCGCCGCGCGCGCGACGAAAAGAGCCCGGAGTTCGACGCGATCTTCGATCGCACGATCGACCTGATCCAGCGCCAGGTGGAGCACATGCGCGCCATCGCGGCCGACTTCTCGGCGTTCGCGGGGACGCGCCGGCCGAAGTTCGAGGTGCTGGACGCCACCGCGGTTCTGGACGAAGTGCTCGCGCTCAATGCGGCTTGGGCGCGCGAGCTCGACGTGCGGGTCGAGCGCCGCGTCGAAAGCGCGCGCGTGCTCGTCGATCGAACCGAGCTGCGTCGCGTTCTGATCAACCTCGTCTCGAACGCGCTGGAAGCGATGCCGAAGGGCGGCCTGCTGACCGTGAGCGTGCGTCGCGAGCGATCCGAAGCCGGCCCGGAGGTCGTGATCGAGATCCGCGACACCGGCGTCGGCCTGTCGAGCGAGGTGCGCGGCCGGCTCTTCGAACCGTACTTCACGACACGCACTCACGGCACGGGGCTTGGTCTCGCGATCGCCGCGCGCCTGGTCGACGAGATGAATGGCAAGATCGCGCTGGAGCCGAACACGGACGGTCCCGGCACGATCGCCCGCATCACGCTGCCGGAGCCGGCCGCGTGAGCGCGCGACCTCCGTCGGCGCGGCTCGATGGGCCGGTGCTGCTCACAGGTGCGACCGGCTTCGTCGGTCGCGAGACCGCGCGCGAACTCGTCGCGGCGGGAGCTGAGGTGCACGCATTCGTGCGCGCCGGCTCGGAGCGCGCGAGCCTCGCGAATCACGTCCGGACGTGGCACGTCGGCGATCTCTCCGACGCCCGTTCGATCGACGCGGCAGTGCTCGCGCTGCGGCATCGGGCGAACGCACTGAGCCTGCCCGCACGCATCGTGCACAGCGCGGCGCTGATCAGCTATCGAACGCGCGATGGAGAGCTCGCACGCGAGCTCAACGTCGAAGGCACGCGGCGTTTTCTCGCGGCGGCGCTGCGCAATCGGATCGATCGATTCCTGTTCGTCAGCTCGGTCGTCACCGTTGGCCACTCCCCCGACGGGTCGGTGCTGGACGAGTCGGCTCCGTTCCACAGTGCGGAGCTAGGTGTCGACTACGTGACGACGAAGCGCGCGGCAGAGGACCTGGTGCTCGCCCACGCGCGTGAGCTCGACGTCGTCGTCGTCAATCCAGGTGCGATTTTCGGACCCGTCGACCGCGAATCGAACACGGTGCGATTCCTGCAACAGATGGCGCGCGGACGCGGGCCTCGGCTCGCGCCGCCCGGACACCTTTCCGTCGTCGGCGTTGCCGACGTCGCGCGCGGGATCGTTGCGGCGCTCGCCGTCGGGCGGCGCGGCGAGCGCTACCTCCTCGTCGAGTCGAGTTCGAGCGCGCTCGAGCTCTTCCAGCGCATCGCGCGCGAGCTCTCGGTTCCGCCCGTTCGACACTCTGTCCCGCGCGCGATCTGGTCCGCGCTCGTGATGGCAGCGACGGCCTGGGATCGCGTGTTCCCGATGAAGCTCGCGACGCCGCAGGCACTCAAGATGCTCGGAGTGAAGCTCCGCTTCGACGCCCGCAAGGCGCGCCGAGAGCTCGCGTTCGAGCCGGAGCCCTTCGACCGCGTGCTGCGCGACACGATCGCGCACCTGCGCGCAACGGACGCGTTGTAGTGGTCCGCGCGCAGCATGAATGCGTGATCTCGCCCGCCTATACTTGCACCGATGCTCGTCGCACTGCTCCTCCAAACATCGCTCGTCGCGCGGCCGATGTACCTCGACGACGCGCCGCCCGAGTTGCGCACCGCGCGCCACATCGTGATCGCGGACGAGCCGGGGGGGGACGCGGCACGCGCGCGCGAGTCGACGCTTCGAACGGCTGCCGAGATCGAGTCTCGCCTGCGCGACGGCGCCGAGTTCGAAACCATCGTTCGGCGGCACGCGGGCGACGACGCTGCGCGCCACGGCGCGATCCTCGGAACGTTCGCGCGCGGCATGCTCGCGCCGGAACTCGACCGGTTCCTGTTCGGCGCGGAGATCGAGGCCGTCAGCGCTCCGATTGCGCTGGAGCGCGGCGTGACGATCCTCCAGCGCGTAGAGACGTACGCCGCTGTGCGCCAGATCCTCGTCCGCGGCCAGGACGACGCCGCTCGGAAGCGCGCGCAGTCACTGCTGGAACGAGTGCGCGGTGGCGGAGACTTCGCGGCGATCGCGCGCGAGCATTCGGAGGACGCGGAGTCGGCGGCGCGCGGCGGTCAGTTCGCGATCTACGAGCGCGGCCCGAGGGACACGCTCCTGAAAGCGACTGCGTTTCGCCTGTCGGTAGGGGAGACGGCGGGTCCAATCGCGTCGCCGCTCGGCTGGCACGTGATCCAGCGTGTGGCGGAGTCGGCCGTCGACGCGGCGCTGCGCGAAAATTCATTCGTGCGGGTGCGCGGGATCCTGATTCGCTTCGATTCCGCGGGCGGCGGCGCACTCGCGACGAATCGCAATCAAGCGGCGGCGAAGGCGCTCGCGGACGCGATTTCCGAGCGGATCACGACGGGCGAGGACATGGCCGCACTGGCTGCGGAGTTCGACGAAGACATTGGCGGCCGCGAGCGTCGCGGCGACCTCGGTTGGATCTACCGCCATGCGGCATCGCTCCCCGCAGCCCTGCGGCAGGCGGCGCTGTTGCCGGTCGGCGGCACGACGGCGCCGAGTACGAGTCCTGTCGGTTACCTGATCTTGCGGCGCGAAAGGTGAGCGACGCGCGCGCGGAAGCGCGCCAGCGGTCAGGGCTGCTCGAATCCCCACGTACCGCGAATCCGCGCGTAGCGGATGCTAAGCACGTCGAGCAGCCAGTCGACGGGTCCGAGATCGGGGATCACTTTCACTTCGTCGATGGCCAAATTCGGCATGTTCGCGTCCGATGCGTTCTCGCGTGCGATCTGCAACGCGCCCTTCGGGATGTCGACCGCGAAGATCGTCACGGCCCAGCCGGACGACGTGAAGGTGCCCGACGTTTCCGTCTCGCGGGTGAAGGACAGATTCGCGCAACTCGTCCCCGACAACGCGGCGAGCGCGCACACGATGCCGCCGCACACGCGGTGGAGGCGAACTCTCATGGCGGCCAAACATAGCCCGTGGCGACCTCGCCGGCGAGACGCGACACTACGGAAACGGATGGCCACGTCGAGCGACTCATCGATCGCGGAGGAGCTCGAGCGGCACTGCCTGTCGCTGGTCGACCGCTTCGGCGCTGGCGCTTCGCCCCGCGCCTTTTTCGCGCCCGGCCGCGTCAACTTGATGGGCGCGCACCTCGACTACAACGGCGGGCCCGTTATGCCGACGGCGATCGATCGAGGCACGTTCGTCGCCGTTCGATTGCGACGGGATCGCAGGCTGCGCATCGCTTCGGTGCTCGACGCGCGCGTCTTGGAGTTCGATCTCGACGAGCTGCCGGCCGTCCGCGCGGGCCGTTGGAGTGACTATCCGATCGGCGTCTTGCGCGAGCTGTGCACGCGCGTGCCGCACGACGCGCCGGGCCTCGAGATCCTGTTCGGCGGGAACCTACCGATCGGTGCGGGGCTGTCGTCGTCGGCCTCGATCTGCGTGGGCACCGCGTTCGCGCTCGATCGCGTGTGGGGGATCGGTCTGTCGCGGCAGGAGATCGTCAGCACGGCGCTCGCCGCGGAGCGGGGGTTCGTCGGCGTTCAGTGCGGCATCATGGACCCATTCGCGATCGGACTCGCACGGACGGGACACATCCTCTGGCTCGACTGCAAGGACGAGTCGAGCGCCTACTTGCCGCTCGACTCGGCGCACCATGCGATCGCCGTGGCGGACTCGCTCGTTCGGCGCGAGTTGGCGCAGGGTGCCTTCAACGAGCGCGTTCAGCAGTGCGCGCAGGCATTCTCGACACTTCGACGGCATCAGCCGTCCGCCACGTGCCTGCGTGACATCTCGCGTGAAGTGCTCGATCGGCATCGCGCCGAGCTCGATCCGATACTCGCTCGCCGTGCGCAACACGTCGTCGACGAAGTCCGACGCACGTTCCGTGCGCGCGACGCGTTACTGCGCGGGGATCCGAGTGGCTTCGGCGCGGAGATGCTGCGCGCCCACGCCTCGCTGCGCGATCTCTTCGAGGTGTCTGTTCCCGAGCTCGATCAGCTCGTCGAGAGCGCATCGGCTTGCGCGGGTGTACTCGGCGCGCGCCTCACCGGTGCCGGTTTCGGTGGCTGCGTCGTCGTGCTACTCGAGAGAGGTGCGGAGGAGCGCGTGCGAGCGCGGATCACCGAGGACTACGTGCGGCGTTTCCATCGCGACCCTGCGCTCGCGATCTTCGGCGGCGATTCGGGCCCTCGCGAAGTCACGGGATTCTGACACCGGATCACGGGATGATCGCGACGTCTCGGTCGCGACGTGTGTCACCGAGCTGAGCATGCCCGCGTCGCCACAACCTTTGGTCACACGCTTCGGCGCGGAGCCTCGCGCGCGGCTACCGGTTTCCGGTAGCCGCGTCGCTCTGCAGCGCGCGGGCACGCTCCGCGAGCATCCGACCCGCTGGTGACTTGCGCACGTCGACGCTGTAGGGGCTTTCGAGGATTTCGAGGCACGCGGCGCCGCGGGAGCCGAACAGGTAATTGGCGGCCAGCAGCAGGCGCGCGTCGTCGTCGAGGAAATGATCCTGAACGTACCGTTCCAGCAGCATGAGCTGCACGTCGAACGCGCCCGGATCGCCGTAGAAGCCGTGCTTGTCGACGATCGAGTCGAGCAACCCCGGATCGAGCTCCAACGCGCGGCGCAGCTCTTGTGCGGCGTAGTGGTAGTCGCCCGTTGCGAACAGTGCGTCGGACAAGATCAATCGCAACACGCCTTCGGCTGGCGCGTACTCGACAGCCTTCGCGTAAAAGTGCACCGCGTCGCTGTATCGGCCGTCGCGGAAAGAGCGGTCGCCGAGTGTTAGGTAGTGACCCGCGGCACGTGACAGCGCATCGGTGCTCGCGCTCGGTCGTGCGTCCGATTGTTGCGCCGGAGGTGGCGCGATCACGACTTCGCCCGGTTGCGCAAGTGCGACGTCCGCGACTTCGACCGGTTCTGCAACGGGCTCTTGGTAGACCTCGTACGCCGCGTAGTAGGCCGGCGGAGGCGCCATGTACACGACGTACGGCGATGCGTAGTACGACGATCCGTAGCCCCAGTAGCCGCCGAACCGGTTGTAGCAGTAGCTGAGGCTCCACGACGGACCGCAATACGGGAACCAGTAGCTGCACGTTCCCCACCACCACCATGAATTCGGCGAGCACCACGAGACCCACGGGCCGCACTCGTTCCACTGCGACGTTCCGCAGCTGTAGTAGGGATCCCAGTAGTTCCAGCCGTTGCCGACCCCGCAGACCGTCAGTGTCGTTCCGATGCCGACTCCGACGCCGACGTGGACACCGGTCGACATTGCTTCGCCGCGGCGAAGGATCTTGCGCGCCTGCTCCGGATCGTCATCGTTGATGCGCGCGAGCCGCTCGAGCCCGCGGGCTTCACGCCGCGTGAGCGCACTCGCGCCATCCGGCGCGGTTCGTCGTGACGGTGTCGTCGAGTTCCGTTCGACGCGCGTGGGCGTATTCACGCTCGGGTCGATGCCACGCAACCGTGAGACGGACTTCGAGTCGCGATCGATCGATGGAGCGCGGACCGCGTCCGGTGACGACGCCCGATAGCGCTCCAGCACCGACGCGCGCGAGTGCGGTTGGGTACGAATGCGTGATCGCGCCTCGCCCAGCGCCGGCGAATCGGGCGTGACCCGAGTGCGTGCGCGTTCGAGGGCCGCGGTGCGCGCGGATGCGGGCGCGGCGGGTCGCGGGAACGGAGTCGATCGTTGGCGTGGGGCGTCGCTGAGATCGACGACGTCGCCTCGGCCGTAAACGCGAGGCGGTGGGCGGCCTCCATCCGGCGACGGCCCGGTCGGGTACGTGCCTGGCGATCCCTCGCTGCCTGCGCGACCCGGCTGCCCACGTGAAGAGGCACGGTCGACCGGCGTTCCGCGGTCGACCGTGCGTCCCGGACCCGATTCGGCCCGCGGCGCGGCGGGTTGGTAGACCCGGGTGGGACCGCTTCGGGTCGGTTCGGCTCGCGGAGAGCTCGCCGATCCTGGCGATTGCACGGGCGCGGGACGTGACACCGGCGCCGAAGGCCGGCTGACGGGCGTCGGGGCCGGCCGTGACTGAGGCGCGGAGGGCCGGCTCACTGGGGCGGGCGCGGGGCGCGACTGGGGTGCGGGTGCGCTCGGGCGCGATACCGGTGCGGGCGACGGACGGCTCGATCCTGATCCTCCACCGCCGCTCGGACGTCCTTGCGACGCACCCGCCCCAGGACGTTGACGATCGGCGGACATCGGGTGCGCGGACACGTTGGGGGGCAGCGCGATGGATGCGAGCGAGAACAAGAAGACGAAAGCGTCCGAATTGGGGCGTCGCATACGAATACCTCGCAAGGGGAAACCTAGCCCGCATCTCCCACCACGTCCTGCTGCGGTCGCTCCAACTCGCTCTGGTCGACCTTGTTGGACCGGAATCGATCCTCGCTGCCCGACAGGTCAGCTCTGGTCGATTCCGATCGAACGCCTCGCCCGAAGCGAGCTGCCGCGCCCTCGCGGCGGACGTCACGAGAAATGCCGGCTAGCCCGAAAATGGCAAGAACGGTGCCGCTGACGGGATGCGTTTCGCGGCGCCTGCGCAGGCCGTGATCGCGCGCGGGTGGTCTCCGCTGGAGACACCGAGGAGCTCAGCGACGCGCGGATATCGGGAGGACGAGGAGCACCTGTTTCGGTGGCCGTTCTCCGAACGGTAGCCGGACGTACGCCGTGTCCGCGCGCGCGCCCGCCGGCAGATGCGTACCGAGTTCGGCTAGCTTCGCCTTCGTCACATCGCCGAACGCGGATACCAGCGAGGCGACGCCACGCTGAGGTTCTTTCACGACGAAGCCCTCCACGGCGGACGCGGGGATCTTCGCCAGGCGGAGCACGAAGGCGGCGGGCCGAGCGTCGGCGGAGAGGATCAGCGTCACGCGCGGCTCCAGCTCCATGCCGGCGTCGCGGAGGCGCTTGTCCCAAGCTGCGCGCTCGCGCGCTTCACTGTCGAGCGCACTCTCCCAGTCGCACCCGGCCGGGAGGTCGAACTGCCGGCCGCAGTACGAAGGCAGCTCACGCTCCTGGATCGGGGTCGGTGTCGCGGGCTCCCGAGGCGTGGGCCGTCGATCCGGCGGCAAGAACGCCGAATCGATCCAGCGCGCAGCCGTGTCGACGGACTCGACGTCCTCCGTCCAGAGCAAGGCCTCACCTTGCCAGAGCTCGATTCGCGCGGGCCACGCTCGGCCGTGCAGCTCGCGGCGCGTGACCACTTTCATCTTTTCGATGGCGGTACCGCTCACGTTGAACGCCGCGATTTCGCGCGGCGCGCGATCCGTTGGTTGCGCGAAGGCCGCTCGCAGGCTGCCGACGGACGGAAGCTCGACGTATCGTTCGTTTCCCTCCACCTTCCACTCGAATGCGTCGGGCCAAAGGAATGCGGCGCGCCGCAGCTCGAGCGAAAGCAGGAGCGCGACCCTCGCGTCGCCTTGGAGCTCGGTGGACTTCGACTCCTTCGGGTTCCATTCCCACACCGAGTCGCCGCTGCGATAGAAGCTCGACCCCTTCCGGACACCCGCCTCGTCTCGACCCACCCACAGCCGCGCGCGCGCCGTCGACGAGTACGTCGCGTCGAGCATGTGCGGTCGGTCGGGCATGCTTGCGAACGTCACCTTCGACGAGATCTGGAATCCGGTCGAGCTGCCGAACGCCGCGCTCGCCGCCGGCACGCTCGCAACGAGCGCGAGGATCAGGGCAACCTTTGGGACCACTCGATCCACTCCTGGGGCTCTTTGCCATACGTGGCGGTGCCCGCGAGCTCCACCATCGCGCGTAGCAACGGCTCGCGCTCTTTCTCAGGTGCTTTTTCGTAAGCCTGCACGAGAGCGCGCGCAGCCGTGCCCTTGTCCGGCGGGCTCTCTACGCCGATGTACGCGATTGCGCGCGCGCACGCGCTCCGCACGAGCAGGACGGGATCGTAGAGCCGTTCCGCCAGATCCGAAAGCGACGCCGCGTCGACGAGACTCGCCAGGACCAATGCGCATTGCGAACGAACGGCGGGCTCTTGATCCGCGAGCCCGCGCCGCGCCGCGTCGAGGATGCAGCCGTCGCGCTGACCGGTCTGCACGAGGTTCGCGGCACACCACGCGGCATTGCTGCGAACCCATGAGTCGGTCGACGCCGAGAGGTGCACGCAGACCTTAGCCAGCGGAGTATCCGCGCGTCCGAGGATCGCGAGGCCGAGCAGCGCATTGGCGACCACCGCATTGGATTTGCTGTCGAGCGCGGCGATGAGCGGACTCTGCGCTCGCGGATCGCGCGTGAAGCCCAATCCGGCCGCCGCGACGATCTGGTTCTGCTCCGGCCCCGTCTCGAGCTGCTCGATGAGCTCGTCGACTCGATTCACGGTGACGTACATGAGGTTCTGCTCGAGCAGGCTCGCCTTGCGGCGGTCTTCGAGCGACTGCGCCGAGAGAGCGAGCGTCGTCCACGCGCGAATGCGGGCATCGAGGTCGGCGAGGAACTTGCCGGTCGCTTCCGGCACGCGCGTAGACTCGACGAGCTCCCCGATCGGCTTCGGCTCCGTCGTTTCGGGCCCGGATCGCTTGGTCGCGCTCGCGCAGCCCGCGGAAATCAGCATGAGCCCGCAGCACGAGATCCGGCGAAGCGACACCGCATTGCGGCGGGGAGCGAGTGAGTTCATGCAGGTGTAGGACGCGCGCGTCCTACACCTCTTCCGCGCACGTCGGCGGAAAGGTGCGCGCACGCGCCCTCCGTGTAGGCTACTGCCTGTCGAGGAAGGCGAGAAGAACGGCAGGACGATGGGGATCCACATCCTCGATGCGCTGGCACGCGAGGGGTTCGAAGAGGTCGTGGCACTGCACGATCGCGCGTCACGACTGCGCGGCTTCCTCGGCATCCACGACTCCGTACACGGACCCGCGTTCGGCGGAATCCGACTTTGGAGTTACCAGGACGAGGACCAAGCGCTGCGCGACTGCCTGCGCCTCTCGCGCGCGATGACGCACAAATGCGCGCTCGCAGGGCTGCCGGCCGGGGGAGCCAAGATCGTCTTGCTCGACCGACCCGAGCTCGAGTTGCGGGGCGCGTACGCACACCTTGGCGACGTGCTCGAACGGCTCGCTGGTCGGGTCTACGCTGGGCCCGACGTCGGAACCGGAAGCGAGCAGCTCGAATGGGTGTCCGAGCGCACGCGCTTCGTCACGCGCCCGGAGCCGCACGGTCCCGGCTCGCTGGCGGATTCGACGTGCGCGGGTGTGATCGCCGGAATGTCGGCCGCGCTGCGGCATCTCGACGGCGAAGAGGACTGGAGCCGCCGGACGGTCGTCGTCCAAGGGCTCGGCGAGATCGGCCAGCGCGTCGCCCGCCGGCTGAGGGAGAAAGGAGCGCGCGTGCTAGCGGCCGAGCTCGATTCCGAGCGCGCGGCACGTGTGGCGCGCGAGCTCGACGTCGAACTCGTCGATGCCGCCTGTGAGCTTGATCAACCGTGCGACATCTTCGCGCCCTGCGCGCTCGGCGGGATCTTGCACGATCTCTCGATCACGCGCTTGCACTGCCGCATCGTGGCGGGAGCTGCGAACAACGTGCTCGTGCGCTCCGTTCACGCCGATCGCTTGCACGCGCTGGGTATCCTCTACGTGCCGGATATCGCGCTCAGCGCGGGCGCTCTGATTCGCGGCGCCTTGTTCCATCTCGAAGGGCGTCGCGAGCCGGTCGAAGCGATAGGAGCGCGCGTCGGAGCGACGGTGACGGCGCTGCTCGAGGACGCGCGCGAGAAGCACGCGCCGCCCGCGCGCGTCGCGGTCGACTCCGCCGAAGCGCGCATCGCGGCGTGGCGCGCGGGAGCCGACGCGCGGCGCGTCACTTCCAAACCCATTTCGTCTCCGGCAGTATCGCCGCCTCGTCCGTGATTCGCGCTTGGACATTTCTCGTGCCGCTCGTCGCTACGGCGGTGTGCACGATTCCGCTCGCATTGCCGTGCGAGTCGCAGCGCGTCGTCCCGCAATTCGTGTCGGCGCACGAGGAGCTCGCGGGCGCGGCGCAGGTTCCCGCGCCGCTCGTCGATCCCGCAGTCCCGAGCGATGCTCCGATCGCCGACGAAGTCCGTTTCGACAGCGGCGGGACGTTGCCGCTCGTGCTTCCGCGCGACGAGCGGCTCGAGTTCGCGGTCATCCTCGAACTCGGCGCGCTGGGCGACATCCACGCCGGCGATGTCGAGCTCGCCGCGAACGTCGAGCGCTATGTCGCCGGACTTCCAGCGGCGGGTTCGCAGCCCGCGCCGGCGAAGGACGCGGTGATGGGCCGCGTGCGCAGCACGGCGACGGGTGGCTACGCCGGGTACACGCTCCACCACGAGCTGATCTCGCGCGTGTTGCCGCAAACTTGGCCGCGCGTCTTCTACACGGACACGCAGAGTGGCAGCGAGCACCGCCGGCGCGAGCTCAAGATCGGCGTGCGCGACGACGAGAGCCGCGCGTGGTATCGCGCCGACGGACACTGCAAGGGCTGCAACAACCCCGAGCATTTCATCGAGTCGAAGTGGCTGTGGGGGAAGCCGTTCCACTGCGAAAAGTGCAAGCGACCCGAGCACCGCGTGTGGCGGGATCTGCAGACGCGGACGGTCCCGAGCGACGCGGTCGACATGCTGAGCGCCGTGTACCTCACGCGCGCGCTGATGCGCGAGAAGCGCGAGTCCGCGCAGTTCCACTTGATCGACAGGCAAAAACTGTGGGTCGTTCAATTGAAGCGCGGCAACACGAGCCGGATCGCCACGCCTGCGGGGGCATTCCTCGCACAGGAAGTCGTGCTGTCGACCAAGTTTCCTGCCGGCGAGCCGCGTGATGCCGGATTCGAGGGGCTCTTCGGCATACGCGGGTCGCTGCGAGTCTGGGTCGACGCGGAGAGCGGCGTGCCGATCCTCATCCGCGGCGAGTTCCCCGTGCCGGTGCTCGGTGCGCTGGACGTGCGGGTCGAGCTGACGAGCTACCGCGGCACGCCCGACGCATTCCGCAAGGTCAAGTGACGGCGGTCGCTCGCCCGCATCCGGTGCGCTCGCTCGCTCGCTCGCGGCGTCACTCGAACTCACCGGTGACGGCGAGCGCGTTCACGCGCGCAGGCACCGACACGATCGTCGCGGTCGCGTCGCTCTCGCCGACGCGAAACAAGGTGCCGATCGCCTGGTGACGCCGCTTCACGTACCCGAGCACGAGTCCGCTGTCGAGCGCGAACGAATACGCCCACGAACTCACGACACCGAGATCGCGCCACTCGCCGTCGTCGTCGCGGTAGAGCCGCGTGCCGCGCGCGACGGGATCGTCGTGCGAGATCTTCAACGCGACGAGGCGTTTGTTGAGCCCACCGTATGTGTCGATTTTCGCCACGACTTCCTGCCCCACGTAGCAACCCTTGGAGAGGCTGAACGCCGACTCCCAACGCGCTTCTTGCGGGTAGACGTTCTCGTCGACGTCGACTCCGAACTCCGCTGCGCACGCTTCGACGCGCAGCGAGTCGTGCACGATCCGGCCGGCCGGCTGCGCGCCGGCTTCGCGCAGGCGCGACCACAAGAGCGGCGCGAGCTCGCGCCCGGCGTCGATCCGCACGCCCGTAGAGCCCGCCACGGCTACGCGCGCGCTCACGGCATGGCCCGTCGCGAACGGCGCGCGCGACCACGCATGATCGCTGGGGGCAACGTCGACTCCTACGACAGCGCGCACGATCGCGTCGGTACGTGGGCCAGCGATCTCGAGCGGTGCGTGATCGTCGCTCGTGTCCGCGACCAAGACCTTCTCGGAGAACAAGTATCCGTCGAGAGCCTTCGCGAGCGCCGCGGCCGCTCCCGGCGGCGTCGAGATCCACAGTTCCTCGTCCGGCATCACGGCTGCGCCTCGGAACAAGTCGAGCTCGTGGAGGATCTTGCCCTTGCTCGACAGCAGCAGGTTGCGTTGACCTTGACCTCCGCCAAGCGCGCGCACGTCGTTCGCCAAAATGCGATGCAAGAACATCACCGCGTCCGCGCCGCGCAGCGACAAGCGGCCGCGCGTGGTCGCATCGAACAGCACGGCGCCGTCTTGCGCAGCGCGGTATTCGCCTGGCACATCGCCGTACGTGAGCAGGATCGGCGGCTCCGACTGCGACTGGATGCGTGCGCCGGCGGAAGCGTGGAGTTCGAGGAGCGGAGATCGGTTCACGGGGCGGTCGACGGTCGTTGAGGACGCTGGAGAGCGGCTTGACACGCCCTCGCAGGGCGGCAGACTGTGGCGCCATTCTGCCACGCGCAGTCTTCACCAATTAATAAGGTCCTCGTCCGGGACGTCGCAGATCTTCGCACCAGCCGCGCGCGCGGCGTCGCCTCGAGATCGATCTGCACGACCTGTCACGCGGCCTTCGCATACGCATGGAATCCACGCCTGCCCCCGTCCGGCAGCACCGGCACCGCCGATCCATCGCCCGACTTTCCTGTGCCGCGCTCGCGAGCGCGGTTGCGTCGTGCAGCTACACGGAACCGACGGCGGCTCCGATGCGCTTCCACCTGAACGCGAAGACCGTCGAAGCGCTCAGCGACGAGCCGGCTGTTGGCGCTCAGATCCTCGGCGGACTGGAGATGCTCTTCGGCACGCCGGCGCACCCGCGCTATGCGCTGCTTCCCGACTGGAAAGACGACGGGTACGACCCGAACTACCCCGATTCGGCCGCGGATGATGGCGGCAGCGGCGAGTTCACGGACGAGCACCTCGCCGCCATGCGCGCGGACAACCAGCGTGCGTTCGCCCGTCAGCTCGAGGCGATCGCACAGGGTCGCACGGCGGACGTGCCGCGCGTGAAGGCGGCGCCGGCGCTCACTCGCGCGTACGAGGACCTCGTCGCTCGCCAGGTGGCGGGGGAGCTGACGGCAGCGGACTTCAAGACGGAAGCCACCGAGCTCTTCGCCAACTACTATCCGAGCCTGACCGACTCCGCGGAGCTCTATCGCGAGCAGTGTCTCCACTGCCACGGCGTCGAAGGTGGCGGGGATGGTCCGACGGCAGCGTTCCTCGATCCGCGGCCGCGCGACTACCGCAAGGGCATCTTCAAGTTCACCGCGGTCAAGGACAAGGCGCGTCCGCGCCGTCAGGACATCGCGCGCGTGCTCGAGGTCGGCGTGTATGCGACCGCGATGCCGTCGTTCAAGCGGTTCTCGATCGCGCAGCGTGAAGGCCTGGTCGACTACGTCCGGCTTCTCGCCGTGCGCGGCGAAATCGAGCACCGGCTCGTCTCCACGTACGAGGAGGAAGAGACGCTCTCGATCGACGCCTTCTCCGAGGCGTACACCGACGTCTGGGAGAAGTGGCAGGAGGCGAAGACGAAGGTCGTCGCGTTCGAGGGCGAGATCCCGCCTCCGACCGAAGCGCTCCTGGCGCGCGGTCGCGAGCTCTTCAACGACGCGAAGAAGGGTAACTGCGCGAGCTGTCACGGCGAGCGCGGACTCGGCGACGGCGTCGCCGCATTCAAGCTCGACGATCACGGCGAGCGCGTGTCCGCGTACGTGGATGACTGGGGTCATTCGATCCTTCCGCGCAACTTGCGTCAGGGGCTCTACCGCGGCGGCCATCGACCGATCGACATCTACCGACGCATCTACGCCGGCATCAACGGCGGCCCGATGCCCGCGATCGGCGAATCGAAGGATGCGCAAGGCAATCCGCTCTTGTCGAGCACCGACATGTGGGCGCTCGTCCACTACGTTCGCTCGCTGGCGGAACGCGACGAGAGCGTGCTCGATGCGGCCTCGATGAGCGCCGCGTCGCACGGCGGTGCTTCCAACGGTGGCGCCGGCACGGGCGGAGGACACTGAGGCGCGGATCCACGATCCGTTCCTCAGTCGAGAACAAGGCTCAAGGAAAGGCTGCGCCGCACAGGCACGAAGTATGCGATTCATCGCCACGCTCCTCTTCTTGGCGCTCCTCGTCTTGAGCGTCTGGACGTTCGTCGAAGCACCGAAGTACGGTTGGTGGCTGCCGCCCAACGTCTCCAGCTACGGCGGCGACATCGACTATCTGTTCTTCCTCATCTTGTGGATGGTCGCGTTCTTCCTCGTGCTCACGGAAGGGCTGCTCGTGTACTGCATCTGGGTGTACGGAGCGAAGCGCGACACGAAGTCGACGTACACGCACGGCAGCCACAAGCTCGAGCTCTTGTGGACCGCGGTTCCGGCCGTCCTGCTGCTCTTCATCGCGTTCTCGCAGATGGGGGCTTGGGCGCACATCAAGTCGGCCGACGAGACCGATCACGCGCTGCCGCTCGCCGAGGTGTACGCCAGCCAATTCGATTGGCGTTTTCGCTATCCCGGTGACGACGGGAAGTTCGGGACGATGGACGACATCGAGAGCCCGTTCGAGTTCGTCGTCCCGGTCGACGAGAAGGTGGTCTTCCACCTACGTTCGCGCGACGTGATCCACAGCTTCTTCGTGCCGTACTTCCGTCTGAAGCAGGACGCGATGCCGGGCATGATGATTCCCGTGTGGTTCAAGGCAGAGAAGGCCGGCACGTACGACTTGATCTGCGCCGAGCTGTGCGGATGGGGTCACTACAAGATGGCCGGCCGCGTGCGCGTCGTCTCGCGCGCCGAGTATCAGCAATGGCTCGACAACGCGAAGCGCGAGATGTTCAGCAACGGTCAGGAGGACAATTCGTGAAGGCACCCGCACACGCGAGCCCGGCCGGCGCGCCGGCCGCTCATCCCGCGCGCACGACTGGCCACGGCGTACGTCCGGCGCTCGGCACCGGCGCCCCCGGAACGGTGTACGAGAACCACGATCACCACGAGCTCGGGTTCATTCGCAAGTACATCTTCTCGGTCGACCACAAGGTGATCGGGATCCAGTTCATGTTCACCGGGCTCGTGTTCTTCGTGCTCGGCGGCTTGATGGCGATGGCGATTCGCTGGCAACTCGCGTGGCCGTGGACGGAGATGCCGATCGTCGGCCGTCTGCTGTTCCCGGAGACCGGGCGCGTCATTTCGCCCGAGTTCTACACGATGCTCTTCACCATGCACGGCACGATCATGATCTTCTTCGTGATCATTCCGTTGCTGACGGGAGCGTTCGGGAACTTCTTGATCCCGCTGATGATCGGCGCGCCGGACATGGCCTTCCCGAAGCTCAACATGTTCGGGTACTGGGCGATGGTCCCGGCGATCTTCTTCGCGCTGCTCGGCTTCGGGCTAGAAGGCGGCGGAGCTGCGGCGGGTTGGACCGCGTATCCGCCCCTCTCCACGATCGAAACTGCTGCGCCCGGAAGCATGAACGGCCAGACTTGCTGGCTGCTCGCGCTCACGTGGGTCGGCGTCTCGTCGATGATGGGCGCCGTCAACTACGTCACGACGATCGTGAAGATGCGTGCGCCCGGCATGACGATGATGCGCATGCCGCTCACGATCTGGTCGCTGTTCATCGCGGCGCTCCTCCAGCTCTTCGCGCTGCCGATCTTGACCGCGGCGAGCATCATGCAGCTGCTCGACCGCATGCTCCACACGGGGTTCTTCACGCCGACGAACTTGCTCGTGAACCAGATGAACCCGGAGCTCGCTGGCCAAGCTGCCGGCGGAGTGCCGCTCCTGTGGCAGCACTTGTTCTGGTTCTACAGCCACCCCGCGGTCTACATCATGGTCGTGCCTGCGATGGGGATGGCGTCGGACATCATCGCTGTACACGCACGCAAACCCATCTTCGGCTACAAGCCGATGGTGTACTCGATCGCGGCGATCGCCGGACTCGGGTTCATCGTGTGGGGTCACCACATGTTCATCTCGGGCATGAACCCCGCGCTCGGCATGACGTTCATGGTGTCGACGGTGATGATCGCGCTCCCGTCGTGCATCAAGGTGTTCAACTGGCTCGGCACGCTGTGGGGCTCGCGCATCCGTCTCAACTCGCCGATGCTCTTCGCGCTCGGCTTCGTCGCGATGTTCATCATCGGCGGCCTCTCCGGCATCTGGATGGCCGCGACGCCGGTCGACGTCTACATCCACGACACGTACATCGTCGTGGCGCACTTCCACTACGTGGTGTTCGCCGGGTCGGTGTTCGCGATTTTCGCGGGCATCTACCACTGGTTCCCGAAGATGTTCGGCCGCGTGATGAACGAGACGCTCGGCAAGATCCACTTCGTCGGGACGTTCATCTTCACGAACTGCGTCTTCTACATGATGCACCAGCTCGGCCTCGCCGGACTGATGCGCCGCACGGCGGACCCGTACGCGTACGACGTGTATGCCCACCTGCAGCCGCTCAACGTGTTCATCTCGGTCAGCGCGTTCGCGCTCTTCGTGTGGCAGATCTTCTTCGTGATCAACTTCTTCCACAGCATGTTCTTCGGGAAGCGCGTCGGCCGGAATCCGTGGCAGGCGTGCTCGCTCGAGTGGGAGGCGCCGTCGCCCGCCGGTCACGGCAACTTCGACCGGCAGCTCGCCGTGCATCGCGGTCCGTACGAGTACGGCACGCCCGAAGTCGCGGAGGACTATCTTCCGCAAGCGCGTTCGATCTGAGGCCTTCGCGACGACGATGGAATCCGTTCGCGAACGAGCTCCGAGCACCTGGCCTGCGCGCCTGGCGCTGCTCACGTGCCTCGCCGCCGTGCCGCTGATCTTCTTCGGCGGCGCGGTGACGACGTTGCGCGCGGGGCTCGCGATCGACGGCTGGCTCGTTCTCGAGCCCGGGCGCGGCGATCACTTCCTGTGGTTCTATCCGATCGAGAAGTGGTTCCGGGACACCGGCACGTTCGTCGAGCACACGCACCGCCAGATCGGTTCGCTCGTCGGCCTGCTCGCGATCGCGACCGTCGTCGCGACGTTCCTGGCCACGCGCGTGCGCATCGCGCGGCATGCCGCGTTGCTCGCGCTCCTCGCCGTCGTGCTCCAAGGAGTGCTCGGCGGCTTGCGCGTACTGGAGAAGAGCGACGACCTCGCGTTCCTGCATGGCTGTTTCGCGCAGGCGACGTTCGCGCTCCTCGGGGCGAGCGTCATCCTCCTTGCGCCGCGCTGGCAGCAGGCCGAGGTCCACTCGCTGACACGCACTCCGCTGCGCGGCCTCTCGATATGGACGTGCGCACTGGTGTACGTGCAAATCGTCGTCGGCGCTTGGCTGCGACACGGCGGCGCGGTCGGTGCGCTGCTCTTGCACGGCGTGCTCGCGATCGTCGTGGCGATCATCGCGATCGTTCAAGCGAAGGAACTCGGTGCCGAGGCGCACGCCGCGAACGATGGCGAGGCTCGCCGCCGCTTCTTCTCGTTGCGCAACTGGCTCGTCGGCGCTCTGGCCGCGCAGTGGTTGCTCGGCGTGCTCGCGTTCGCGAGCGTGTACCTCTGGGTTGGCAAGAATCCAACCGAGTTCCAGCAATCGCTCGTGCCGACACTGCACGTGATGGGGGGCGCGGGCCTCTTGCTCGCGAGCGTGCGCAGTGCGCTGTGGGTGCGTCGCTTCGGGCGTCCGGCATCCACGACGGCTCCGGTCGCTCTGCGCGCGAGCCTCGGAGGCGCACCGTGAAGTTCACGGGCGAGCGTGTTGGAGCCATCGAGCGCCCGCACGCGCTCGCGGATCTCTTGCAGCTCACCAAGCCGCGCATCGCGAGCCTCGTGGCACTCTCCGCGTTCGTCGGCGGCTTGCTCGCTGCGGGACCGCGTGGCGATCTCGTGCGCGTCGCCGAGGCGGCGCTGTGGGTCACCTGCACGGCCGGTGCGGCGAGCGTCTTCAATCAAGTGCTCGAGCGCGACACCGACGCGCGCATGACGCGCACGCAAGCGCGTCCGCTCGCCGCGGGTCGTATGTGCGTCCGCAACGCGATCCTGTTCGGACTCGCGCTCGCGACGGCCGGTGTGATCGGGCTCGCCGCGTCGTTCAATCCGCTCTCGGCGCTGCTCGCGCTCGCAACGCTGTTCGTCTACGTCGCGGTGTACACGCCGCTCAAGCGCGTGAGCACGCTCAACACGGTCGTCGGCGCCGTCGCCGGAGCGGCTCCGCCGCTGCTCGGGCACGTCGCGATCGACGGCGGACCGGGGAGCTGGGGCCTCGCACTCTTCGCGATCCTGTTCGTGTGGCAGTTCCCGCACTTCATGGCGATCGCGTGGCTGTATCGCGCGGACTACGCGCGCGCCGGGATGAAGATGCTCCCCGCCGTCGGCGGCTGCGAGCGCATGGCCGCGCGCGCGGCACTCTTCTACGCGCTCTGTCTGCTGCCGGTCGCGCTGCTCCCTGGCGTGTGGAGCACGGCCGGGGTCGTGTACACGGTGTGCGCGTTCGCGCTGACGCTCGGCTACGCGCTGTCCTCGGCTTGGTTCGCATGGCGCGCCGATGCGCGCAGCGCGCGCGTGCTCTTGTTCGTGTCGCTCGCCTACTTGCCGCTCCTCTTCGCCTCGATCTTGCTCGACCCCGTGGTGGGCGTCGCAGCCCTGCATTGAAATCATGAGTCACGCACCCGCTGTTCCCGCCCATGGGCACGCCCATGCCGCTCACGGAGCGACCGCCGACTTCGATCCGGTGACCGACACCGCGGCGCCGCACCACGCGATCTACGACTACGACAGCGGCCCGCCGGTCGACCGCGGCAAGTTCGCGATCTGGCTGTTCCTCGCAACGGAAGTGATGTTCTTCACGGGCTTGATCGGGACCTACATCGTGCTGCGCATGGGCACGACGACCTGGCCGAATCCCGAGCACCGTCTCGCCGTCGACATCACCGCCGCGAACACGTTCTTGCTCATCACGAGCTCGTGGTTCATGGTCCGCTCGCTGAACGCGATCCAGAAGGGCGACCAGGGCGGGCTCGTGCGCTGGCTCGGCCTGACGATCCTCGGCGGCGCCGTGTTCGTCGGCGTGCAGGTCTACGAGTACCTCGAGCTCATCAAGCACGGCTCGCTGCCGAACGTCGACATCTTCTGGTCGACGTTCTACGCGATGACCGGCTTCCACGGCTTCCACGTACTGTGCGGCGTGATCTGGCTGATCTTCGTTTGGATCGGGGCCATCCGCGGCAAGTACTCCGCGCAGCGCTACCTGCCCATCGAGCTGGCCGGTTTGTACTGGCACTTCGTCGACCTCGTGTGGGTCTTGCTGTTCACCATCGTGTACCTGATGTAGAGGAGAGCACCATGTCGACTGGACACGAGACCGGACACTTCAACGCCAACAAGATCTTCATCACGCTGTTCATCCTGACGGCGGTCGAGGTCGCGTGGAGCCTCGTCTTCGCACACCAACCGCACTGGTTGAAGTGGGGCGGGCTGCTCGTCTTCGCTTTCTGGAAGGGGATCCTGATCTACTCGTACTTCATGCACATGAAGTTCGAGGGTTGGCTCGTGAAGGCGCTCATTGCGCCGACGCCGATCCTGATCGCGATCGTGATCTTCGCGTTGATGCCCGACATCTCGCTCAACTCGAAGCTCGTGTATCCGGTCGGGTCGCAACTCGACAAGACGGGACACCAACCCGGCAAGGTCGTCGACATGCACGACGCGCCGGGCACGAAGCCCGGCGGCGGGCACTGAACCAGCAGCCCATGGTGAAAGTCATTCGGCGCGGAAGTCGCCCGTTCGCGCCGGATCGGCGTCGCGCGATTCTCGGCGAATCGCGAGGATTCGCCTGCGGTCGCGCTCCTTGCTCCGACACGAACGGACGGCTTTCACGCTCGAAGCACTTTCGCCACGGACTGCTCGACGTGAACGCGCGCGCCGGGCTGCTGCTCGTGCTCGCGCTGTCCAGCGCGAGCGGCGGTTGCTCGCGCGACGTCGAGAGCGGTGGCGGGCTCGTCCTCGCGCAAGCGCCGGAGTCCACCGAGCAATTCGGCGAAGTCGCGCCGTTCCAGCTCACCGAGCGCAGCGGCAAGAGCGTCTCGCGCGACGACCTGCTCGGCCGGCCGTGGGCGGCTTCGTTCATCTTCACGCGCTGCTCGGGTCCGTGTCCGCGCGTGACGAGCACGATGAAAGCGCTCTCCGCTCGCCTCGCGAAACACACGTCGCGCCTCGTCAGCCTGACGGTCGATCCGCAGTGGGACACGCCGGCCGTGCTCGCGGAGTACGCGCAGAACGCCGGCGCCGTCGCGGACCGCTGGTGGTTCCTGACGGGCGACGAAGCCGCGATCTACTCGCTCATCCAGAAGAGCTTCCTGCTGCCTGTGGAGCGCGCGCCCGAAGGCACCGACGTCGGCATGCTCGTCAGCCATCGCACGCAAATCGTCGTCGTCGACAAGCGCGGCCGGATCCGCGGCTACTACGAAGGCGAAACCGACAAGGACCTCGACGCGATCGTCGCGCGTCTCGCATTCCTCGAGCGCGAGCCCGACGCGCGCTGAGCGCATGAACCTCAAAGAGGTCCTACCGCTCGCCAACGCGTGCCTCAACGCGACGTCGTTCGTGCTGCTCGTGCTCGGGCTCGCGGCGATCAAGCGCGACCGCCGCCTCGGACACGAGCGCTTCATGCTCGGCGCGCTCGCGGCGAGCACGCTCTTCCTCGCGAGCTATCTGTACTACCACTTCGTCGTCATCGCCGATGTCGGCGTGACGAAGTTCAACGGCACCGGCGTGGCGAGGACGGCGTATTACGTGATGCTCGCGAGCCACGTGATCCTCGCGATCGTGAACTTGCCGCTCGTGATCGCGACGGTCGTGCTCGCGAAGAAGGAGCGCTGGGACGCGCACAAGCGCCTGGCCAAGATCACGTTCCCGATGTGGCTGTACGTGTCGGTGACGGGCGTGCTCGTGTACCTGGTGTTGTACCAGTGGAATCCGACGGCCGGATGAGCGGTGCGCGCCGCGTGCCGACTGGCGCGGAGCGAAGCTTTTTCCACTCGCTTGGTCGTCACGAGTGTTCGGCGAGCGCGAGCCCGCCGCACTCCGCGAGCGGAAGTAGATTCTGATCGGCGAGCTCGCGCGCCCGTGGTCGGTCGATAGCGAACCGGCTCGACCGGACGCGGCCCGCCGATCCATGAAGATCTTGTTGATCGAAGACGATCCGCGCGTTGCGAGTTTCGTGCAGCGCGGGCTCGATCAGCTCGGATTCCACGTGCAGGTCGCGAGCGACGGGGCGCGCGGCTTCGAGCTCGTCATGAACTGCACGTACGACGTCGTCGTGCTCGATCTGCTCCTGCCGCACATGGACGGGGGCGACGTGCTCTGCGAGATGCGCCGGCGCGGTTCCACCGTTCCCGTGCTCGTGCTTTCCGCGAAGGATGGCGTTGGCGATCGCGTGCTCGTGCTCAACCAAGGAGCCGACGACTTCCTCGTCAAGCCGTTCAGCTTCGACGAGCTTTGCGCGCGCATCCACGCACTCGCGCGTCGGCCGCCGGTGCTAGATGGGCCCACGCTGCGTATCGTCGATCTGCAGATGGATCTCCGCACTCGGCAAGTGGAGCGCGGGGGACGTGCGATCCAGCTGACGCACAAGGAGTTCGCGTTGCTCGAGTACTTGTTGCGCAGTCGCGGAACCGTCGTGACTCGCGCGATGATCGCCGAGCACGTATGGAACCAGCACTTCGACTCGTTCTCGAACGTGATCGAGGTCTACATTCGCTATCTGCGCACCAAGGTCGACGACGACTTCGAAGTCAAGCTCATCCACACCGTCCGCGGCGTCGGATACGTGCTGTCGGAGCGGCATTCGTGAAAGCTCCGTCGCTGCGCTGGCGCCTCAGCCTCACCACCACCGCGCTCGCGACAGCGATCGCGGCGTTGCTCGCGGGCGTCGTTCACGCTCATACGCGTGACCACCTGACCGACGAGCTCGAGCGCAGCTTGGAGGAGAAGTACGACGAGACGGTAACGCTGCTCACGTCGCGGCATGGTGAGTCCGGCGTCGACACGTTTCTTCGCGCGGAGACGAGCTACCGCGACTCGCCGTACGAGTACTTCTTCCAAATCCTCGATGGCGCTGGAGCGCCGGTCGCGCGCAGCCAGAACCTCGATGGTTTCGGCCTGCAGGTGCTGCTACCCGACGACGCGCGTGCACCGCGCATGGATATCGTCGTGCATCCGCGCGACGCGACTCGCCGGCTGTTGTCGCGCAGCGAGCGCCTACCCGGACCGGTCCAGCTGCGCGGACATGGCGATCTCGTCGCGCAGGTCGCGGTGACACTGGAGCCGCTCGACGAGTCGCTGTGGCGCAACCTCGTGCAACTGTGCGGGTGGACCGCGGCCGGCGTCGCATTCCTCTTCGGAGCGCTGTGGTTCTCGGTCGGTTCGAGTTTGCGGCGCGTGTCGGAGATCTCGCGTCGTGCGGCGACGATCACGGACCTGAGCCTGCGCGAACGACTGCCCGTGCACACGAGCGGGGACGAGCTCGCCGAGCTGTCGGCCGTGCTGAACACGATGCTCGACGGGCTGGAGCGCTCGTGGGTGCAGATGGAGAGTTTCACGTCCGATGCCGCACACCAGCTGCGCACACCACTGACGCGGATGCGCGGCGAGCTCGACTTGCTGCTGCAGCGTGGCTCGCGCCTGTCGGAACAAGAACGCACGCACCTCGAAGGTGTGCGCGACGAGGTGCAGCGCCTGACGCGTACGTGCGGGCGGCTGCTCTTGCTCGCGCGCCTCGATCAAGGCGCTCTCGAGCAGGAGCTACTGCGCGATCATGTCGACGTCGGGCAAGTGGCGTCGGACCTCGTGGAAGAGATTGGGCCGCTCGCGCGCGAGAAAGGCGTGCGCATCCAGTGCGAGAGCACGTCCGCGAGCACGATTCGCTGCAGTCAACCTCTGCTCACGGAAGCCCTGCTCAACCTGCTTCACAACGCCGTGCGATTCACCCCGACTGGCGGGTGTATCAGCGTCACCATCCGTGACGACACGACCCACACGGCGGTCGTCGTGTCCGACACCGGTCCGGGAATTCCCGACGAGATGCGCGAGGCCGTGTTCCAGCGCTTCTTTCGCCTGCGCTCGAACTCGCGTAGCGGTGACGACGGTGCGGGGCTCGGTCTCGCGATCGTGCGCGGCATTTCGCGCGCGCACGGCGGCGACGTCGTGGTCGAAGCCAATGCACCGCACGGGGCGCGTCTCGTCCTCACCCTGCCGAAACGCGGGTGAGCAGCCGGCGAGACCGACGCTCGCTCATCCACTTCTAATCTCCCCCTCAGCGGCGCCTAAGCAGCTCCGAATACGCTGATGGTTGCGACGTTGCGGTCGCACACCAGTCACACAACAGGGGTTGCCATGAAACATCGAGAGCATTGCCACGCGAGTCGTGTTGCACGAGCTGCGCCGTGGTGCGCGGTTCTGTTCCTAGGGTTCGGTTGGGCCGCGCGACCGTCGGCGGCGACGCTGGCCGGCGACGGCAAGTTCATCGATCCAGAAGCGGCGCGCGACGCGGCGTTCGAGGCCGGGCTGCACTCGCTGTCCACGGTTTCGATCCCGGAGCCCGAGAATCTCACGGACTACCTGCGCACCGGTAACGCTGCGCGCCGCGCGGCGATCGTGCTCGGCAAGGCGCTGTTCTGGGACATGCAAGTTGGTAGCGACGGCCAAGCGTGCGGCACGTGCCATTTCCATGCGGGCGTCGACACGCGCATCAAGAACCAGATCAATCCCGGCACGCGCAAGGTCGACGCCGCCCTGCAGAATCTGTTCGACCCGACTCCGTCCGGTGACGGCGGGCCGAACTACAAGCTCGGTCCGGACGATTTCCCGTTCCACCAGCTCTTGGATCCCGAGGATCAGAACTACTCGGCGCGCGAGGTGCTGTTCGACAGCGACGACGTCGTGTCGTCGCAGGGTGTGTTTCGCTCGACGTTCGTCGGCATCTCCGGCGCGGCGAAGGACCTTGGCTTCGTCTCGCCCGACAGCGTGTTCCACGTGGGTGCCGGCAACGTGCGTCGCGTCGAGCCGCGCAACACGCCGAGCATGATCAATGCCGTGTTCAACTTCGCGAACTTCTGGGACGGCCGCGCGCACAACGAGTTCAACGGCGTGAGCGTCGTCGGCCCGCTCGACCAGAGCGCGGT
Source organism: Planctomycetota bacterium (assembly GCA_046160865.1). GTDB lineage: Bacteria > Planctomycetota > UBA1135 > UBA1135 > JBJXHG01. The sequence goes on from JBJXHG010000154.1 coordinate 28,233, forward strand.
GGTCTACCGTGCCGTCGGCAACGCGCTCGTCGCAGAGAAGGTGTCGCTGCCCGACTCGAGTCTCGCCTCCCAAGCCGTCGGTCCGCCGCTTTCGTTCGACGAGATGTCGTTCCTCGACCGCAGCTTCCCGCTGATCGGACGCAAGCTGCTCGCGCTGCGTCCGCTCGGCGTGCAGCTCGTGCATCCGAAAGACAGCGTGCTCGGAACGTACTCGTTCGCGTTCGCGTTGCCGAACGGAGAGCTACACGGATTCCCGGGCATCTCGCGTTCGTACCGGGCGCTGATCCAGGACGCGTTCCGGCCGAAGTACTGGAGCTCGACGGCCACCCTCGGTGGCTTCAGCCAGATCGAGCTCAACTTCAGCTTGTTCTTCGGCCTCGCGATCCAGATGTACGAGGCCACGCTCGTGTCCGACGCGACGCCCTTCGACGCGTTCATGCTGGGCGACGACGACGCACTGAGCCAAGAAGAGCTACGCGGTCTGATCGCGTTCATCCGTCAGCCCGACTCGAAGGGCCCGCTGTTCACGCCCGACGTCGGCGTCGGCAACTGTGTCGCGTGTCACGGCGGGCCGGAGTTCACCGATGCGGGATTCACCGCGCTCGCGGAAGGCGGCGACGAGCTCGAGCTGCTCGAGGTCGAGGAGATGTCCGAGCTCGAGCTCGGAGAGCTGCTGGTCGGCGACGAGACCGGCTTCCTCGACAACGGCTTCTCGAACATCGGCGTGCGTCCGACGGGCGACGACCTCGGCCGCGGCGGAGAAGAGTTGGGTCAACCGCTCTCGTTCGCGCGCCAAGCGCTCGCTGGCCTGTCGTTTGCGCCGAAGTTGCCTGGTTGCGGCGCACCCGACGAAGAGGAGTGTCCCGACGGTGATCGAGTCGCGGTCGACGGCGCGTTCAAGGTTCCGGGTCTGCGCAACGTTGCGTTGACCGGACCCTACTTCCACAACGGCGGTCAAGCGACGCTGCAGCAGGTCGTCGAGTTCTACGACCGTCGCGGCGACTTCGGCGACGTCAACATCGCGAACCTCGACCGCAACATGGCGCGCATCGACATCGGCGAGGCCGACGAGGAGCCGCTCGTCGAATTCCTGATGGCGTTGACGGACCGGCGCGTGCGCGGCGAGCTCAAGCCGTTCGATCATCCCGAGCTCTTCGTCCCGCACGGCCATCCAGGTGATCACTCCGTGCTCAGCTGCGTGAGCGGCGGTCAGGCGTGCGACGGTTTCGTCCACGTCCGCGCGGTCGGTGCGAAAGGACGTGCGGGGAGCGGCATGGGGCCGCTCAAGACGTTCCTGAACTTGCCGCCCTTCGAGGAAGAAGACTAAGAGCCTGTTTCAAAATGGAGCGTGCCTTCGAAGGCCGCGCCGATTCGGGCTCGCTGCGTTGCGCCTCCTCTGAGTATTCCTCGGCGAATACGCATCGTCGGGATCCCCTTCGAAGCGCGCCGCTGGCGCGCTTCGATGCGCTGCGCGCACCGGGGCTTACCCACCTTGCTCGCCGCGGCTCGTCGCGGCCTTCGACGGCACGCTTCATTCTGAAACTGGCTCTAAGAGGAGTAGCCCGCATTTCTCACCACCTCCTGCTGCGGTGGCGCAACGGCGCCTTCGTGCACGGGCCCGAACAGGTCTTGCTCGTTCCGCATGCGGCCCTCCGACGTGACGCAGTCGAACGTGGTGTCGAGGTGGAGCAGCTCCGGACTTCGAAGACGAGGCTCATGCGCTGAGCGTGCAGAGCTCACGCGTCTCCATCGAACCCCACGACACGCACGGCCTACTCGACCGTGAGCTCGCGCGCACGGTGCAATCGCTCTCATCACGCGACGTGCATCGAGTCCGCCGAACGTCGCCGATCGGGCACGTCGACATTCCGCGACCGAAGCGCTCGGTCGCGCGGAGCACCCGAACTTCCTTCTTCCCGCACAGATCGCGCGTTGCCGTCAGATGCGACGTCTACGGGCAGAAGTTCACGTGCACCGCATTCGTCATTCCGTTCGGATCGACCATGCTCCGCATCCGGTAGAGCACCTGATAGTTCAGTGCCGTGCCGACCATCGGCGCGGTCACCGTGATCGGGAACGTCGCATCGCCCGTCGCGCGGAAAGCGAATCGGCCCACCAACGTGGGTGAGCCTCCGAGCAGCATCGTCCCGCCCGAGAACGGCGTGCTCGCGGACGTCGGGCTCGAGTAGACGGCGCCCATCCTGGGTACGAGCGACGCGCCAGGACCCGACGGGAAGCAGTCTTCGATCTCCAGCTTGAAGTTGTTCGCGGACAAACTCGGGGTGCCGCTCCATCCCAGGCTCGGCAGGGTGCCGTCCTCGAGCTTCTTCGCACTTCCGTACGCGATCGGCGGGAGGCACACGTCGCTGGCGAGGAGCACCGTCTCCGATTCCTTGAGCACGGGCGCGCTCTTGCCATGCGCGACCCATTCGTTGTACGCGAGCAAGCCCGCGCCGTTCGTCGTGTTCGTGTCGCGCAGGAACTCGATGTACTCGCGCGAAGTCGTCTGGTGGTAGAGCGCGATCTCCGCGCGCGTCGCGCCCGGCGGGATGGCGAACGTCGTGTCGTCCCAGTACTGCTCTTCCGCGAACGTCGCTCCGACAGGCTCGCTCTGCACCGCCTCGAAGCCGGCGTTCGTGAAGCCGCGCGGCGGGATGCGGTTGTCCTTCGTGACCGTGTTGTTCAACACGAAGTGGAACGTCGGACCGACCGGCAGACCGGTGGCTGCGGCCTGATCGGCGTCGACGCCGGCCTTGTGCTCGTACACCTTCGTGTCGCCGCTCGTCAGCGCGGCCGTCGCCAGGTTGTAGGCACCGCGCTCGGCGATCAGGGTGTTGGCCACGTTGTAGAACTGCACGTTGATCCACATGCGACGGCCTTCGCCGTAACCGGTCGGCAGCTTGTGCCCGGTCTGGTTCACGATGCGCACGCGCAACGCGCCACTGACCACCGCGGCTTCCAGATCCGCAGCGCTCTGGTGCAGCGCGAGGGTGCGCGCGTGCGCGGCCGCGACCGACGCATTGGTGAGGCCTGTTTCGCTGTCGGGATACAAGGCGCGCACCGAATTGAGCACCCAGCTATTCGTGCCGTTGAAGTCGTGCAGCGGCAAATCCGGACGAATCGCGCCACCGAGCACCGGCTGACACGCCGTGCCGGTCGTCTTCGGCATGTGGCAATCCTGGCAGGTGCTAACAGCCGTGATGTTCCCGCCGAAGCGACCGCCCATCTCGATCGGGCCGTCCGCGAACGCGCTCTGTGCCCATTCGCTGAACGTGCGTTCGACCGGGAACTCGTCGTACTTGTCGTGGGTGGGATGCTCTGCGTTCAGCGTGTTCAGGTCGTAGGACCCGTCGAGCTGCTTCGTGAACGCCGGGTTGCTCACGTCGTGGCATGTGCCGCACAAGCGCGAGTCACGGTGATAGGGCGATTCCTCCCACGCGTGATAGAAGAACCCCGGGCCGAGATCGAACGGGCCGCGGCGGCGGTCGTACGGATCGACCACGTACTGCCCGTTGTGGTTGCTGACGGGAACGCTGGCCAATGCGGCGAGGATGCCGGCGTCGATCGCGGGATCCACACCCGGCGTGTGGTCCGGATCGACGAGTCGGTGGCACAGATTGCACGTCACTCCGTCGAGGTCGCCCATCAACGGGTCGAGCGCGGAGCCGTCGGTCGGAACGCTGCGTCCGTCGAGCCACGCGCCCGGCGCGTGGCAGCGCAAGCACAGGTCTCCGCTCGCGCTCGAATCCTGCTCCGCGATCGCGAGCGCCGCATAGAACACCGGATCGCGTCCCGCTTGCGCCATCATGCTCGCGGACCAACGCGTGTACGGCTCTTGATCTGGATCGTAGCTGCCGTGGCACGACGCGCAGTTGCTCGAGTCGATCACCGCATCGACCAGGCTCAGCGGCTGGGTGCCGGGTTGAAGAAAGTCATTCAGCGTGGTCGGCAGCGGGAGTGCACCCAGCATGGCGGCCAGACCGATGCCGCTCGAGACCATGACGGCGACGACAGACACGCGCAGGAAGCGTGAGGACATGGAAGCGCTCGTGAGTGGAAGGAGTGGTCGAACGGTCGGAAACGTCGCGCGACGCCAGGCTTGCGTTGGCGCGCGCCGATCTCGCGTGGCTCGCACCCGCGTGACGCCACGTTGATCCCAACTCAGATCCTCCCCTGATCTCACCGAACCGTCAACGAACGCGCGCCCGAATAGGCGCTTCCGGCTTTCGTGTGGGCAGTGAGCTGGAGTCCGGCCCGTCGCGCACGGCGCAGCGGGCGGGTCGTCATGCCGCGCGCGCCAGGCGCAACAAGGACCTCTACGCGACGAGCCTGGGCATCGGTCGCTGGCACGTCACGAGCGTCGACCTCGGTCCGAAGCAGGAGGTGCGTGTGACGATCGCGGCCGCTGACGGCGTGGAGTTTCGCTCGCCCTCGGTGCGAGAAGCACTGTTCGCGGTACGACACGCGTCGTCGCTCGTGGCGTCCTCTCGACACGTGTCCGTTCAAGACGTCGCTCGTCGCCAACGCGCCTCGCGTCGAGTTCCCCGAGCACGGCGTACCACGAGCGCTACGCGCTACCGACACGAGTTCATGCAGCGCCGAGATCCTGCGTGCTGGCCCATGACCAGTTGGCTGCGTCTGTAGGACGTCGGTGGCGGTGACTCGCGATCAGTGCGATCGCTCGCTCGTCGTCATCGAATCCCGCCGCACCTCACGCCGCTTCACCAAGTAGAAGATCACGGGATACACGAGCAGCTCCATCGCGAAGCTGACGGTGATGCCGCCGATGAGCGGCGCGACGAGTCTGCGCGTCACGTCCGCGCCCGTCCCTGTCGCCCAGAGCAGCGGCAAGAGGCCGATCATGTCCGTCGCGACGGTCATCGTCTTCGGGCGGATGCGGCGCACGGCGCCTTCGTGCACGGCCTCGAACAGGTCCTGCTCGTTCCGCATGCGGCCTTCCGATTTGAAGCGGTCGAACGTGGTGTCGAGGTAGAGCAGCATCACCTGCCCAGTTTCCGCGTCGATTCCGAGCAGCGCGATGATCCCGACCCACACGGCGAGGCTCATGTGGTAGTCGAGCGCCCACAGGAACCAGAACGCGCCGATCAAGCTGAACGGCACCGCGAGCGCGATCACGCCGACGCGGAACCAGCTCCGGTTCGACAGGTAGAGGAGGATCGCGATCGCTGCGAGCGTCAGTGGGATCACGACCTTCAAGCGCGCGTTCGCGGCTTCGAGGTACTCGAACTGGCCGGAGAGAACGCGCGTGTAGCCGGGTGGCATCGTCACTTCCGCGTCGAGCGCGCGTCGCATGTCGGCGACGTAGCCGCCGAGATCGCGGCCGGCGATGTCGACGAAGATCCACGCCGTGCGCTGACCGTTCTCGCTGCGGATCATCGGCGCGCCGGGCTCGATGCGCAGATCGGCGATCTGACCGAGCGGGATCTGCACGCCGCTCGGCGTCGGCACGAGCACTTCCCGCAACGCCGGCAAGTCGTCTCGCAGCTCGCGCGGATAGCGCACGTTCAACGGAAAGCGCGCGATGCCTTCGACCGTCTCGGTGACGTTCATGCCGCCGATCGCCGTCTGCACGACTTCCTGCACGTCGCCCGTGTTCAGCCCGTAGCGCGCGGCCTGCGCGCGATCGACGTCGAAGTCGAGGTAGTAGCCGCCGAACACGCGCTCCGAGTACGCCGACACGGTGCCGGGGATCGCGCGGATCGCTTCCGTGCTCTGCTCGGCGAGTGCTGCAAGCACCGCGAGATCGGGCCCCATGATCTTGATGCCGATCGGCGTCTTGATGCCGGTCGAGAGCATGCTGATGCGGCTCTCGATCGGATACGGCCACGCATTCGCGAGCCCGGGGAAGCTGACCGCCGCGTTGAGCCCATCGTGCACGGTGCCGTCCGCGTCGGCCCAGCCGTACACGAGCTCTTGCGACGTGATCGGGCGCGCTTCCGGCCACCACGTCTTCACGAATGGCCACTTCAGCCAGTCGGGCCAGTCGCTGAAGAAATGGCGCTCGCGCTTCGTGCGCCACTTCGAGCGATCCGTCTCGAGCTGGATCACCGTCTCGATCATCGAGAGCGGCGCGGGATCGGTCGCGGTTTCGGCGCGGCCGATCTTGCCGTGCACGCTGACGACTTCGGGAAACGCTTTGATGAGCTTGTCGGTTTGCTGCAGGAGCTCCTTGCTCTTCGTCACGCTGATCGACGGGTCCGTCGTCGGCATGTAGTAGAGGTCGCCCTCCTCGAGCGCCGGCATGAACTCCGAGCCGAGGCGCGAGATCGGATAGACGGTCGAAGCGCCGAGCGCGAGCACCGTGCACAGAGTCAGCGCGGGGTGGCGCATGACGAAGCGGAAGGCCGGATCGTAGAGGCGCATCGACCAGCGATTCAGCGGGTTGTCGTCCTCTTTCGGGATGCGTCCGCGGATCAAATACACCATCAGCACCGGCACGACCGTGATGCCGAGGATCGCGCCGGCTGCGATCGCGAACGTCTTCGTGTACGCGAGCGGCGTGAAGAGGCGGCCCGATTCACCGCCGAGCACGAAGATCGGCAGGAACGCGACCGTGATGATGATCAGCGAGAAGAAGAGGCTCGGGCCGACTTCTTGTGCCGCGGCGAGGATCACTTGCGCGCGCTCGCGCGGAACACCGCCGGCGCGCACGCGCTCCCGCTCGCGCTCGAGGTGCTTGTGCGCGTTCTCGATCATCACGACGCCCGAATCGACCATCACGCCGATCGCGAGCGCGAGTCCGCCGAGGCTCATGATGTTCGCGTTGATACCGGCGAGCTGCATCACGAGCAGCGAGACGAGCAAGCCGATCGGAAGGACGAGGATCGCGACGAACGCGCTGCGCACGTGCGCGAGGAAGAGCATGCAGATCGCGGCCGTGACGACGAGCTCCTCGATCACGGCGCGCGTCAGCGTGCCGACGGAGCGTTCGATGAGCGCCGAGCGGTCGTACGTCGTCTTGACGAAGACGCCGTCCGGAAGTCCGCTCTCGAGCTCGGCGAGCTTCCTCTTCGCGTCTCCGATCACCTGCAGCGCGTTCTCGCCGAAGCGCGCGATCACGACGCCGCCGACGGCTTCGCCGCGGCCGTCCAGCTCGCCGATGCCGCGGCGCATCTCGCCGCCGATCGTGAGCGTCGCGACGTCGCCGAGCCGAACGGGCAGGCCGCCGTCGCCCAGGCCGACGACGACTTGCGCGAGATCGTCGAGCCCGCGCAGGTAGCCGCGGCTGCGCACCATGTACTCCGTCTCGCCGAGCTCGATCGTGGCGCCCCCGACGTCGGTGTTCGAGCGTCGAATCGCGTCGACGACTTCCGCGAGCGGCAGGTCGTACGCGAGCAACTTGTGCGGCTCGAGCGTGACCTGGTACTGCTTGACGAAGCCGCCGATCGACGCGACTTCCGACACGCCGTTCACGGAGCTCAGCGGATAGCGCAGGTACCAGTCCTGCAGGCTGCGCAAGCTGGCGAGATCCTGTGCGCACAGGGCGAGCTCGCTCTCGTCGATCGGACAGCGACCCGGCTCTTCGAACGCACGCACGCGCACGAGCGCTGCGCGTTCATCCTCCGGCGCATCCTCCGTGCGCGCGAACCAGCGACCCTCGCCGTCGCGCCAAACGCCGCCCGCGTGCTCCGCGCAGTACCAGCCCGGGAACAGCACGTACTGGTACACCCAGCCGACGCCGGTGGCATCGGGACCGAGGCGCGGCTCGACACCGGCGGGCAATCGGCCGCGCGCGGAGTTCAAGTACTCGAGCACGCGGCTGCGCGCCCAGTAGATGTCGGTCGCGTCGTCGAAGAGGACGTACACGAACGACAGCTCGAACATGCTGTAGCCGCGCACGACCGTCGCGCCGGGAACCGATAGCAGCGCACTCTCGAGCGGCTGCGTGACCTGGTCGTCGACGACTTGCGGGTTCTGGCCGGGAAAATCGGTGACGACGATCACCTGCACGTCCGACAGATCCGGGATCGCGTCGAGGCGCAAGTTGCGCGTGCCGTGGATGCCGAGCGCGACGAGGATCGCGGCGAGCACGAGCACGAGGACCCGGTTCTGGACCGAGTACGCGAGAATGCGCGCGATCATGTCACGGCTCGCGCGCGGGCTCGATCGCGCGCACGACTTCGCCGCACTCCTTCATGGTCGTCGCGTAGAACGGGTTCGCGATGTGCGTGTCCGCCGCGAGCCAGCTCCCCGGCGCCATCGGACAGTGCAGCACGTACAGCTTCGCGGCGACGGCCTCCGACGGCGGGGAGCGATCGGCGAGCGCGATGATCGCGTCCGCGACTTCGCGCCAGCGCGCACGCTGCTCGTCGAGTGGCTCGGCAGCGATCGCATCGACCGCGCGTTGCACACGCATCGCGATCACGCGCGTCTGTGATGTCGCGCTCTGCGCCAGCGTCGCCGCCGCGGCGGACACCGGACGCACGTCGAGGGGCGCGTCCGACATCTGCTCGACGCCGAGCGGCGTCTCGGTCGCCAAGTACGCGCGGAAGAGCGCGTCGAGCGCCTCTTGCGGGGCCTCGCGCGACGTCGCGCGCGCAGCCGGCGCCGGCGCGGGCTGCACCGCGAGCGAGCCACGGCGATGCTTGTCGATCGCTTCGCGGATGCGGCTCTCCGCGTCGAGCAAGAACTGACCGCTGGTCACGACACTGTCGCCGGGTGCGAGGCCGGCCAAGACCTCGACATCGCCGTCCGGTGACGACGCGCCGAGCTCGAGCTCGCGGGCTTCGAACTCGCCTTGTCCAAGCGCGACGAACGCGATCTGACGCGTGCCCGTGTCGATCACCGCGCTGCGCGACACGATCGTCGCTTTCGGCGACAGCATCGCGTCGATCTCGGCCTCTGCGTACATGCCTTGTCGCAGCACCTCGTCCGGGTTCGCGATCACGCAGCGCGCCATCGCGGAGCGCGTCATCGGATCGATGTGCGGGTGGATGAAGAGCACTTGGCCCTCGAACGCGCGGCCGGGCACCGCGGCGATGCGCGCGCGCACCGTCTGTCCGAGCTTGACGAACGGCACGTGCTGTTCGAAGACCTGCATCTCGAGCCACAGCGTGGCGGAGCTCGCGAGCCGGAAGAGCGTGTCGCCGGCCTTCACAGCCGACCCGATCGAGATGTTCTTCTCCGTCACGTGACCGGTCATCGGCGAGACGAACGTCACGGTGCGGGGTGCGCTCTCGGCGCGTGCGAAGGCTTCGATCTGATCGTCGGTCAGGCCGAGCGACACGAGCTTGCGCGCGCTGGCGCGGTACAGCGCGTCACCGGGAGACGTCGCGTCGCTTCCGCTCGAGCCCGATTGCGCGCGCGCACGCCGCGCGGCGATCAGCTCCTGGATCGCGAGCGTGAGATCCGGGCTGTAGAGATCGAACAGTGGCCGGCCTTGCATCACCTCGATGCCGTCGGCGTTCGCGTACAAGCCTTCGATCCAGCCGGAGACGCGCAGATTGATGTCGAGGTGCGTCGGCTCCGGCTCTTTCAAGTAACCGGCGAGTCGCAGCGTGCGCTTCAGCGCGCCGGTGCGCACGGTCTCGATGCGCACGCCCATGTTCTGCACGACGACCGGATCGATCGTGAGGCGGTTCTCGCTCGTGCTGGGCGCCGCCGAGATCGGCGTGAGCTTCATGTGGCAGATGGGACAATCGCCCGGCGTGTTCTGGATGACTTGCGGATGCATGCCGCACGTCCACAGTTGCTCGGCGGCAGCGGTCGCGCCGTCGTCGCGAGGCGCGTCGAGGCCGAGGGTCGCCCGCATCCGCGGCGCGGCGAGCACGCCGACTGCGAACGCGGCCAGGACGACGAGCACGACGACGAACGACGTGCGGGGGGACGGGCTCATGGCTTCACCTCCATCGTCGTCGTCATCGAGATCCGCGCCGGATCCGCTTCGTCGGTCTCGGCGCGACGGCGGACGTTCTGGAGCTCGTCGCCGATCAGCTCTTCGATCGCGGCCACGATGCGCGCGCGCTCAGCGGCGAGCTCCGCTCGCGCGACGCGCAGCTCGAGCGCGAACGTGCGGCTCTCGATCCACTCCGGCAGATCCGTCGACCCCGCGACGTAGGCGTCCTGCGCACTCTGCTCGAGCTGCGCGGCCGCCGGCGTCAACGATCGATCGAAGTACGCCGCGAGCGTATCCGTGCTGCGCAGCGCGAAGAGCCGTGCGACGAGCTCGGCCCCGCGATCCGCGCGCGCCTGGCGCGCGAGCGCGCGTGCGCGGTCCAGCTCGGCGCGCGCGATCTCGATCTCCGCATTCAGTTTCACGCGGTGAAGCGGCAACGACAGCATGGCGCCGATCGATTGCGACGCGCTGCCGGTGAACGCCACGAACGGGTTGACGTCCGGCAGACGGCGCAGGCGCGCGAGCTCGAGCGCGTCGGTGCGTCCTTCGACCTCGTGAGCGAGCGCCGCGAGCTCTGGATTCGCGGCGGCGCCGGCCGCGAGCAGGTCGTCGTCCGCCGGAAGCGCGACCGGCAGCGGGAGCGCGAACGCGATCGGTGCGGACGGATCGCGCGCGACGAGCGCGTTCAGCGACGTGCGCGTCGCGACGAGCTCGCTCTCGAGGCGTACGAGCTCGTTCTCCTGGCGCACCGAGTCGAGCTGCGCGTCGACGAGCGCGCGCTGCCGACCGCCCGACTCGATGCGTGCCGCGGACGTGTCGCTCGCGACGCGCGCGAGCTCGACGCGCTCGCGTTGCGCGCGCACGCGCTCGTCGAGCAGCGTGCCGTCCGCGACGAGCTCGGTGACTCGGCGCGCGAGCGCGAAACGCGCGGCGCGGAAGCGTTCGCCGGCCGCGCGCGCTTCCGCGAAGGCCACGCGGGCGGCGCGCTTCGTCTCCGACGGCCAGTCGAGGTTCTGCATCGGGTCGAAACCTGCGCCGAACGTCGTGCGGTCGAACGCCGAGGCGCTCCCGCCGGAGAACATGTACTCGAAGTCGAGCGCGACGTTCGTGTTCGGCCACGCGCCCTCGACGTCGACGCGCGCGAGCGCCGCACGCCACTCGTGGAACGCCGCTTCGAGCTCGCCGTTCGCGAGCGCCGCGCGCGCGAGCAGCTCGTCGCGTGTCGGGGCGCTGGAAAGCTCGGGCAGCGAGCGCTCGGTCTGCTCGGTTCGCGCGTACGCGGCGCCGGCTTGCGCGAGGCGGTCGCGCTCGGCGTCCGTGCCGTCGGGCGCGAAGACGCAGCCGGTCGGAGCGAGTGCGCAGACAGTGAACAGCAGTCGGAAATGCAGTCGGATCATGGCCAAGTGGGAGCGTCGTCACGCGGCGCGAGCCGCGGTTTGGAGGACAACAACGGAGCGCGGTTCAGCGCTCCACGCACGTGCGCGTCAGGAAGACGCGCTGTGCGACGCTCACAACAGGGCGATGCGGATCGCCGTCAAGAGATCGGCGGGATCCGCGACGTTCGGCAGGAATCGTGCGCGGCACGCATCCGGCGGAGAGCTCGTGCACGCTGGCGCGTGCGCCGGATCGAACGGAACGAGCGCGCGGGCCGAGATGCGCTCGCCCGCTTCGATCCACGTGATGCTCGCCGCGGACGATTCGAAGCGCACCGTGAGCTCACGCGCGGTGCGCGCATCGTCGCTCGGCGCGGCCTCGCAGTCGCAACCGCGCGCGTCGCGCGCGATCTCTTCGCAGGGTCCCGCCGGACCTGCGTCCGGAACCTCGTCGCAGCACGAGCGCTGCACGGTCTCGACGACCTCGCAGCAGCACGACCGCGACAAGAGCTTGGCCCACACCGCGCAAGGCATCGCCGCCGCGAGCGCCGGATTCACGGCGAGCAAAGCGACGAGGATGGTGAAGGTGAGCTTGCGGAGCATGGAGGACGATGTGTTCCGCGTCGGCGGAACAGGGAAACGACTTCCTGGAGTATCGGCCACGGAAGCGATTCAGGCAAACGGGCGGCGGACACGACCGCGGAGATCGAACCGCAGTCGCGGCAAAGGCCTCACCGATGCTCACGCTCCCCGCGCTCAGAGAGCGCGGGGAGCTGGGGCGAACTCGACCTTGCCCTGCGGAAGCAGGTACACGATCAGCATCGTGCCGCCTTCGACGTTCGGCACGTGCGTCGAGCCCGGCGGCAAGACGACCCAACCGGGCGGCTCGCCGTCGAACCTCGGCTCGCCGTCGAGCGCGATGCAGAAGTTGACCTCGCCGAGCGGGTGCGTGTGCCGCGGTCCCGCGCCGTTCATGTGCACGACGTCGATCGAAAAGTGCGACGTGGCATCGGTCGCCTTCGCGACGCGGCCGTAGCGCACCGGCATCGCGCCTTGGTTCGCGATCGCTTGCTTCTCGAGCAGCTCGCCGAGCGCACGGCCGAGCGCGAGTGCTGCGGGACCCTTCGCGCTGAAGCGGCGCTCGAGCTCGCGTTGCGCGCTCTTCGGCTCGGTGAGGTCGACGCCTTGCGCGGCGTCGATCAGCGGTCGGAAGGTCTCGATCATGGTGGCTCAGGCTCGCGCATCACCATAAGAGGCGCAAGAGGCGCAGCTCGACGTGCGTCGGAAACGCGAGCGGCGGTCGCAGCGGATGTCGCTCGAGCCGCGCGCGGCCATTCGCGACGAGCGCGCTCCACGACGGCGGCAAGCCCTCGTTCGGCGGCGCGTCCGCGTGCGACAAGTACGCGCCGAGGTAGTCGGGCCGCCGATCGAAGAAGAACTCGGGTCCGACGGCCTTGTCGTGGCCAGGCGACGCGCGGACCAACTGCCCCGTGCGGCGCGCGACCTCGCGGCTCGTGAGACCGAACACGTCGTAGATCGTGAGCTCGCTGTAGTAGCCCGTCGCGCCGATGTTGCCGAGCACGATCGACTCGCCCGGCTTCGTCGCCGAGCCGAGCGCGCGGCCGAGCAGTGCCCAGCTCTCGGCGCGCTCCTTCATGCCGCGCCACATCTCGAGCTCCGTCAGGACGCGCGTGTCGTTCCAGCGGAAGTGCACGCGCTCGCGCACCGCGCGCGACGCGAGCGGGACGTCGAAGCTCGGCAACACGGCCAGCACGATCCCCGCGACTCCGGCAACGCTCGCGATGCTCGTGCCGTGGCGCGCAGCGAGCGCGCGCACGACCTCGCTGAATGCGAGTGCCACGAACGGCAGCGCGGGCACGACGAAGCGGCCCATCGGCATAAAGTCGCCGCCGACGTAGACGGCGTAGGCGATCGCCGCGAGGCAGAAGAACAGCGCGCGGCGCGCGAGCTCCGTGCGCACGAACGCGGCCCCGGCGATCGCGAGCGTGCACGCCGGCAAAGCGAGCGCGAGCGAGCCGGCGTAGCACAGTCCGCGCTCCAGGCGCAGCGACGCGAGTCCCGCCTTCACGAGCGCCGTGTTCGGCAACCACTCGCCGTAATAGCTCCGGCGCCATGCGACGTGCGCGACGACCGCCGCGGTGAGCAACGTGAGTGGAAGCGCGGCGGCGCGCACGCGCTCACGCGTCCAACTGCGCGGTCGAGTGGCGAGCGCGGTCACGATCGCCAGGCCGGCCCAGAGCGCTCCGTCGGCGCGCAGCAGGCTCGCAGCCGCTGCGCACGCACCTGCGGCGATCGTGCGGCGCACGGTGCGCGCGCGCTCGCCGGACTCCGCGTCGTCCGAGTCGTAGAGCAGCGCGAAGACCGCGAACGTCGCGAGTGCGAACGCCATCGTCTCGAGTCCGCCCGTCGTCCACACCGCGATCGGCGAAAGGCATCCGAGGAACGCCGAGCACAGGAGCAACGGCGCGCCGGCGAGTCGCCGTGCGAGCTGGCGCACGACGCACGCGAGCAGCGCGAGCGCGCACGCCGCGGACGTCGCGCGCGCGGCGATCGTCACGTCGACGCCCAGGCGCTCGAAGAGCGCGAGCCACGCGACCCACAGGAAGTTCGAGTAGCCCTCGACGGGCGGCGACTCCCCCCGATTGAAGACGAGGCCGAAGCCCTCGGCCCAGTGGCGGCTGTAGCGGAACGAGATGTACGCGTCGTCGCAGACGAAGTCGTAGCGCCATGCGAGCAGCGCCCACGGCAGCGCGGCGCACGCGAAGGCGAGCGCCGTGGTCGCTCGGGTGCGCGGGACGGAGCTCGGCCTGGTCATCGCGCGCGCGACGATAAGGTGTCGGACGCGCGTTTGCTCGCCGCTCGTCGCTCCCGAATGAGCGGGCGCCGGCGTGAACCGGCGCCCGCTGATTCGATCCGGTGATTCGATCCGGCGCGGACCCGTGTCCGCGCAGCGCGGCGTCAACGACAGAGCGACGTCAACAGGCCGTCGAGCTCGCGCAGCTCGGGCAAGCGTTCGTGCACGTACCGCTGCGCGCCGAGCTTGGCCGCGTGCTTGGCCATCGGATCGAAGATCGCGTGCGGGTCGGCGTCCTTGCGACCCTTCCATTCGGCGAGCTTCGACACCGTGCCGATCGTCAGCGCGCCGAGCGCCGCCAGCGCGACGTCGCGGGCCGAGAGCCGTCCAAAACGGCAGCCGAGCTCGTCGAGATTCTCCGCCTGCTCCTCGCCGACGGCGTCGATCAACGCGTCGCGCAAGAGCTCGGCGCTCTGCCAAGCGGGAAGGCGGTGCGCGAACGCGGCGCTGACGTGCTCGCCGACCGCGCGCAGCTCCTCGCCGCGCGCCGTCTCGAGGTTCGGCAGCACGAGCTCCTCGAACAGCGGGTACTTCTTCATCTCGAGGAGGAGCCACGGGAAGCGCAGGCACTTGCGCACGTTCTGCGGCATCAGCCACGTCGCGAGGTTCACGTAGTACTGGCGGATGCGCGTGAGGTCTGGCGTGTCGGTGCCCGGAGGATTCTGGAGGCCGTCGCCCGCCGATTCGGATCCGTCGAGATTGACGTTGACGAAGTGGTGCCAAGTCGCGTCCGTCGCGACCCGCCCGACTTTCGCGCGCTGTCCGTCGTACGCGGCGATCGCGATGAACGAGCGCGGCACGATCGCGTCCTTGCCGGGGAAGCTGTCGCCGTGCGACATCGAGAGCGCGACCATCTCGGGCACGACGCGTCCGCCCTTGCCCGTCGCGACGGGCCACTCGTCGAGCTGAGCGCCGCCGAGCTCGAACTTCGTGTCGAGGTGCGTCGGGATGCGGCACTCGCCTTCATGGGGGTGATCGGGGAACACCTCGATCGCTCCGAGCGGGCCGCCGTCGAGCAGCGGATGCGGATTGCCGATGCCGCCCGTCTTCGTGCGGTAGTTGACGTACAGCCGTTGCGGATGGACGTCCGCCTGGTCGCCGAATCCGTAGACGCCGTCGTCGCCGGGCAAATTGGTCGACAAGCGTGACGTGTTGCCGACGTCGGGCGTATCGGCCTGCTTCCAGAAACGCATGCTGCGCACGCGCGGGATGTCGCGGCTCATCGCGGCGCCCAAGGACTCGTGGTCGCCCGTTGCGAACACGCCGCCGCCGTCCTGCATGAACTTGGCGATCGCGTCGATCTGCGGTTGCGGAAGCTGCCCGAAGCCCTCCGAGCCGATTCCGAACAAGAACACGACGTCGTAGCGCGACTTGGCTATGCCGTTCGTCGCATTGCTGAAGTCGAAGTTCTGGATGTCGGCGTTCAGGTCGGAGAACCGGTTCGCCTTCACGATCGTCGGCGTCATGCCGTGGATCGTGCTCGCGGCGAGCGACTTCAAAAACTGCGTCAGGCCGAACCCGTTGGTGGTGTAGTCGAGCCCATCGGTGACGACGAGCACGCGCGGCGTGCACTCTTTCCAGAGGCCGTAGATCTTCGGCGGGTTGTACTCGAGCAGCAGCGAACGGAAATCGATCCGGTCCATGAGAGTGGTCTCCTCGGGATGGGGTTCTGCGCACCGCCGCGGGTGCGCGGGCGACCGCGCCGCAGGGCGCTGCGCGGCTCCAGTGACTCGACAGGGGCGCCGCGCGCGTGATCGCACGAGGCGCGATCCCCGCGTTTCACCAGCGCTGGCACGCGTGGTGGATGTCGGTCGGCACCCCGCTCTTCGCGCAGGCTGGGCGGTGCTCCACACGTTTCCGCGCTGCGATCCCGTGCTCACATCTGCCACAACAGTCAGATGCGACTGCGCCACTCGTTCGGACAGATGTTGTTCGATCCAAGCCGATCTCGTGGGTCAGCCGACCTCGCGACGGATCTGGTGAGAGATGCTGGCTAGTGTCCTGAGTTGGAAGTTCGCGCTCACCAAAGCCGAGTATCGGCGCAGCTCGCAAGGTGGGTAAGCCCCGGTGCGCAGCGCGCATCGAAGCGCGCCGGCGGCGCGCTTCGATGGGGATCCGGAGCAGGCAACCCAGTGAGGTTTCCGAGCCCGAGCAATGGGTAAGCTCCGATCCGCCGCATAGCGGCGGAGCCGAAGCATGCAGCGCATGCTTCGGCAGGAGATCCGAGCGCCGGGGAGATCGGCCTTGGTGACCGCGAACTTCGAACTCAGGACACTAGAATCCGACCCATGACCAAAGCGCTGCGCACGCTCGTCGCGATCGCCGTGCTCGCGTGCGTCCTCGCGTATGCGTGGGCGCCGCTCTCTCGTTCGGGCTTCATCGCCGAGGACTTGGCGTTCTTGACGGTGCCCGATCGCGCGGACGCGCGCCCGCTCGTGCGCGCGTCGATCGAGCTCTCCGCGCGTGTGTGGATGCCGTCGAGTCCAGTCGACGCGCTACGACCACCGGCTTCCGGCGCGGAGACGTCGAGCGGCGTGCCCGCTGCCGGCGCCGTCGGATTCCGTCTCGAGAACGCGCTCTGGCTCTTGCTCGCCGGATGGGCGGTCGGGCGCACATTGCGTCGCGTGCTCGTGCCGTGGTGTGGAACCGAAGCGGCGCGCGCGGCCGCGGCGGCGGCACCGTTCCTGGTCGCCGTGCATCCATTGGCGGCGGTCGCGATCGCGCGTGTCGGCGCGCGCGGCGACCTGATGGCGCTCGCGTTCGGGGCGTGCGCGACGGCCGCGTTCCTCGTCGCTCGGCAGGACAAGAAGCCGCTGATGCTCGCGCTGGCAGGAGTGCTCACGTTGCTCGCGGCGTTGGCGTCGGACCTCGCGTGGTGGTTGCCGCTCCTGTTCGCCGGACTCGAGCACGCGGCCGCGCGCCGCCATCGGCCGCTCCTGCAGCGCACGCGCACCGCGCTCTCGACGTGCGTCGCGTTCGCCGGAATCGTCGCGCTCGAATCGGTGCTGGCTTCGGTGGCACGCGGCGGCGCGCGAGCCGACTTCGACGCGCTGCTGCAGAGCGGGCCGTGGACGAGCGAGCTCGCGCGCGCGGTCGAGAAGTTCGGCTTGCTCATCTTGCCCGTGCCGCCCGAGCCGCTCGTGACGAGTCGCGTGCTCGCGTACGGCGCCGCTGGAGCCGCCGCGCTCCTGTGCGTGCAACCGGCGTTGTCGGCTGCGCGCTCCGCACCGAAGCTTTGGGGTTGGATCCTCTTCTTGTGGATCGCGGCCGTGGGGCTGTACCTCGTGCCGGCGATCGGTACGACCGTGACGACCGCGACGTTCGTGCACGGAGAGCGCTTGGTCGCGGCGGCCGTGCTGCTCGCCGCAGGTTTTGCCGTGACGTCGACCGCGCTGCCCGGGCCGCGGCGGATCGTGCTGCCTGTTTTCATGGTGATCGCGCACGCGTACGCATCGCATTCCGCCGTGAGCGCGTGGCCCGACGCATCGATCGCGACCCTGGAGCTGCGCACCGACGTCGCGTGTGCTCGCGCCGCGACTCGTGCGGCCGACGTCTTGTTCGTCGATCCGCCCACGCAAGTGCGGGGACTCCTCGTCGCTGGCCCGGTGTTCGAGGCGGATGGCGAGACGCGGAGTCGCGCTGAGGCGCGCGTGCATCCGATCACGCCGCAAGCGCTGCGCGCGTGGATGTGTCAGCGCGAGCTGTGGGATTCCGGCGACGGCGCGGTCGCGCTGGTCCTGCCGAGCGCGACGAACGTCGGCTCGCCGATCACGCCGCGCCGGCAGATCGTGACACTCGCTCCGCCGGCAGTCGACGCGCCGCCTATCGTGTGGCGCTCGAAGCTGCGCTCCGACGGCCTCGACGTCGCGCCGCTCGCGCACCGCTACGTCCGCGCAACGGCGCCACCGCATGCGTCGACCGCGGAGGAACCGCGCCTCGCGTGGAAGACGCACGCGAGTGGGCACGACGACGGATCGCTCGGTGGCGTGTGGCTGCAAGGCGAGCTCGGCCCCGTCGCCGTGTTCGATCTCGCGCGCTCGCTCGAATGGACGTGCGCCGAGCAGATCCGGCGCGTGTCGCTCGAGAGCGGCTTCGCGCAAGTCGCTTCGGTGGAGATCCTCGCGCGCCCGCCGCTCGTGCGCGGCGATCCGGCGCCGGTCGTCGACGGCAGCGCGTGGCGGTTCGAAATCGAGGCGCAGGATCTGCCGCGCCCCGTGCGTGGCGAGACGGTCTGGGTGCTCGATCTGCTCGAGCTCGCGACGTACCGCGCGCAGCGCATCCGTGCCGAGACGCCGGAGCCGTCGCTCTCGTTCCCGGGTGCGGCGACGTGGGCGGACGAAGTGCAACGAGAGAGCGGCGGGCGAGTCGTGTGGGCACTCGAGCTCGTCAGCGGCGACACCGTGCTCGCGCGGGTCGAAGGGCGTGTGCCGTGAGCACGCTTCCATCCGCGCGGTGCTGCGCATAAGGTCGGCGCAGCCATGCCGACAGAGCCCTCCAAGCAGCTCGAGACTTTCCCGAATCCGCGTCCGGGACGCGATTACGAGATCCGCTTCGAGTGTCCCGAGTTCACGTGCTTGTGCCCGAAGACCGGTCAACCCGACTTCGCGACGATCCGCATCCGGTACACGCCGAGCGAGAAGTGCGTCGAGTTGAAGAGCTTGAAGCTCTACCTGTGGTCGTTCCGGGATGAAGGACACTTCCACGAAGCGGTGACGAATCGGATCCTGGACGACTTGGTGGCGTTGCTGGCGCCCCGAAAGATGGTCGTCGAAGGAGACTTTTGGGTGCGGGGCGGCATCCACACGGTCGTCGAGGTGCATCACCCGTCCGGGTGAGGC
>JBJXHG010000155.1:0-41416 GCA_046160865.1 Planctomycetota bacterium
GACGCGCCGACGAAGCGTATTGCGCCGCAATACGCAGAGGAGGCGCAACGCCGCGAGCCCGGCTCGCGGCTGCCTGCGATGCGGCGACGCATTCTGTTAGGGGCTCTAAGAGAGTCTGGGCTACTTCGTTGTGCATGGAGCGCGCGACGATCGTGACCGCGCAGGGACTTGCGCGCGCGCAGCCGCGCGCGGCGCGCCCCGGGGCTCGGAACGGGCGCAAGTGCTTGGCTCTGCGGAATCTCCGCATCGAGCAAGCACAATGAACCACCCCAGACCCCGCAGCGCGGCCGCTCGACGGATTCGGCTCGCGGTGTCACCGTAGGTCGCCCCGTTCGTCCGCGTCCGTGACCGCGCTCGCGACCGCGGTAGTTGGAAGTGCGATTCCGTCGCGACGCCGGCGCAACCACATGCGATCGATCCTGTTCGGACTCCTCGCCCTGCTGCTCCTGCTGGGCCTCGCCGGCTTGTGGTTCACGATCGAGCCCGCGCCCGTCGCCGCATCGGGGTCGCTCGACCCGACCGCTGCGGAGCGTGCGACGCAAGCAGCTTTGATCGCGTCGGAGCCCGAGGCGGCCCTGCGAGCTCGCGCGGTCGCGATCGAACCTGCGAGTGCGCTCGCCACCGCCGACGCGCGCCCCGCCGCGTCGCTCCCGCCGCGCGCGCGTGTGACGGGGCGCGTCGTCGATCTCTCAGGCGCTGGCGTCGGCCGCGCAACGGTGCTCGGCTCGACGCGTTTCGGACTGCGTTTGCCGCTCGACCTGGAACCCGAACTCTTGCCGAAGGGTTGGGTCGACCGGGTCGAATCGACCGCGGATGTGGACGGTCGCTTCGTGCTCGAGTCGCTCGACCCGGGGCCGTTGCAGCTCGCCGTGCGCGCGCACGGATTCGCGCCGCGCGATCTCTCGTTGCCCGAGATCGGCGCGGCTGCGTTCGACGTGGGGTCCATCGTGCTCACGCCCGGCGTGACGTTGCGCGGCGTCGTCGTCGACGAGCGCGACCGCGCCGTGCCCGGTGCAAGCGTTTACGCAGGACTGTGGGACGACGGAACGCGGGGCGAGCTCTCGATCCAAGGCCTCGGCGTCTTGCTCGCGCGAACGGACGCCAATGGCGAGTTCACGGTCGACACGCTCGCGCACGGACCGTGGCGCTTGTTCGTCGAGTCGTCCGCGCACGCGGTGACGCAGATCGAAGGCCGCACCGAGCGCCCCGGCGAGAGCGTCGACGGACTGCGCATCGCGCTGCGCGACGGCGGCGAGATCGAAGGTCGCGTCGAAGCGAGCGCGATGCCTGCGGGCGGATTCGAGGTGCGCGCGAGCCCGCTCGCCGACGCCGGCGCGACCGATGCTGCGGAGACGGCGGGCGCCCCCTCCGCGGGCCTCGCACGCCCACGTCGCACGCACACGCGCGACGACGGCAGCTTCACGCTGCGCGGGATCGAAACTCACGTCACCTATCGGTTGAGTGTCTGGGAGCCGGCGGGCGCTGCCCGCCCGCCGAAGCTCGCGTGGCGCTTCGAAAGCGTCGTCGCGACGCGCGGCGAGCGCGGAAAAGTCCTGCGCGAGCGACCGCAGACGACCGTCGCGTTTCGCGCGGTGGACGCACGCACGAACGCGCCGGTCGAGGAACTCGTCGCGTGGGCGGGGATCGGCCGCGAGCGGGTCGTGAGCGACGAGAGCGGCGTGCCGCGGCATCACTTCGACGGCGGCGTGGTGCGGACGCTCGATCTTCGTCCGCCCGCGAGCGGCGGACCGCTGTGGCTGCGAGTGCGCGCTCCGGGCTATGCGGAGCTCGTACGACGCGACCTCGAGATCGCGCTCGGTCGGGCGTCCGACGTCGGGGTGCTGCGCCTCGAGCCCGAGCCCACGCTGCGCGTGCGCGTCGTCGATGCCGCGAGCGGAGCACCGGTCGCGGATGCGAGCGTGTTCGTCGGCGAAGCGAGCCCTGAGCAGCTCTCCGACTACCAGAACCTCGATCCGCAAGACGATTACCACGGTGATCGCAGCGTGGCGTTCGCGCGCACGGACGCGGGCGGCTTCGCGCGGGTCGCCGCTGGCGCGGGGCGCACGGTCGACGCGCGCGCGACGGCGCGTGGCTACCTTTCCGCAGTCGAGCGCGCGACGGTTCCGCTCGCGGGCGACGACGCGAGCGTCGAAGTACGCTTACCGCGCGGCGGACGTGTCGACGTGCGCGTGCGCGACGAGCATGGTGCCGTCGTGCCGCGCGTCGGCGTCGTCCATGTGGAACGCGCGGCCATGTCCGCCGATGGCGACGGCGATGACGACGAGGGTGATCTCGGCGCCGAGCGCTCGACCGATGCGCTCGGTGTGGCGCGCTTTCCGTCGTTGCCAGTCGGTGCACACGAGTTCCGGCTGCACGGCGAAGCGAGCGACTGGCGCTCGATCGACGTCGCCGAGGGTGGCGACTACGCGCTCGAGTTCGTCGTGCCGGCGCGCGCCATGCTCGAGGGCACGATTCGCGAGGCCGCACAGCCGCTCGCCGGCGCGATCGTGCGCCTCGTGCCGGCGCGGGAGTCGGAGGACGACGAGCTCGAGGGCAGTCGCGCGTCCACCGATCTCGACGGACGGTTCGAGATCGACGGCGTAGCGCCCGGCGCTTACGAGCTCTGGGTCGGGCACCGGCGGCGCGCGATGGCGACGCGCGTCACGGTGGAGATCGCCGCACCGCGCACGACATGTCGCGTCGATCTGCCGGCGGCGAGCATCGAAGGCCGCGTCGTCGACGAGCACGAGCAGCCGCTCGCGGGCGTGCGGGTGCGCGTCGAGCCGGTCGACGAAGCCGACGCGCGTGCGAGCGGCGGCGGCCTCTTCCAGACCCTGCTCGTCGCGGACGAGAACGGCATGGCGCGCGTGCGGCACCGAGCGGTGGGTGACGCGCGCGCCGAGACGGCTGCCGACGGGCGCTATCGCTTGCGCGGCGTCGCGGCCGACGTACCGATGCGCGTCCGCGCGGAGCGCGACGATCTCGAGAGCGTCGTGACGGCGGACTTTTCGCTCTCCGCGGACGAGGCGCGGTCCGGTGTCGACTTCGTGTTGCGTGGCGCCGGCGCGATCGACATCGCGGTCGCGGCGCCGCCCGCGGACTCTCGCGCGGATCCATCGTTCGGCGCAGGTGATGCCGACCAGCTGCTCGTGCGCATCGTGCTCGCAGCGGACGGCGGCGCGACGGAGTCGCGCTCGATCCGCTGGAACCGTTGGCAGCGCCGTCAGGTCGTCCGATCCCTGCTGCCCGGCGCATACGACGTGCAGCTCGTTCGCAGCTCGAATCCAGCGGACGTGATCGCCGAGCAGCGCGTGACGGTGCGAGTGGGAGAGACCGCGCGAGCGGCGTTCTCCGCGCCGTGATCCAGCGCGCGAGCCGCGCGGCACGGCGTTTCGTGGTGCGCGCGCACGCGGTGTCGCACTACAATCTCGCGATGCTCGATCGCGCCTACGACGGTTTGGTGCTGGATCTCGACGGCACGGTGCTCGACGACACGAGCAGCGTCCATCCGCGCACGCGTGCCGCGCTCGACGCCGCGCGTGCGGCGGGCGTGCGCGTGCTCGTCGCGACGGGCCGCTCGAATCTGTCTGCTCATCCCGTGCTCGAGGAGCTCGGACTCGAGTGTCCGGCCGTGGTGTTCAACGGTGCCGCGCTGTACTGCCCGCAGACGCGGCGCATGCTCGAGGAGCGCGTGCTCGGCAACCGTACGCTCGAGCGCGCGCTCGCGTTCGGCCGCGAGCACGACTTTCCGATGGTCGTCATGTGCGCGGACAAGAAGCTCGCCACGCAGCCGCGCGACGCCCACGAAGCGGCCGCGATGGCCGGCATGAAGGCGCTCGAGTACGTCGCCGACGTGCGCGAGCTCTCGGCCGAGTACGTCATCCGCGTGACGTACTTCGCGAAGAACGGCGGTGCCTCCGACGCGCTCGCGAGCGCGGTCGAGTCGTGGGTCGAGCTACCGGTGTACGTGACGCACTTCCCGCTGTCGGTGCTGCCGAACCACCGCACGAGTCCGATGAGCGTCGTCGACTTGCACCCGCCGTGTCGCGGCAAGGCGGAAGCGCTGCGCGTGATGCAGGAGCTCTACGGCATTCCGCCACAGCGCGTGGTCGCCGTGGGCGACGCGACGAACGACATCCCGATGTTCGAGGCGGCGGGATTGTCGGTAGCGATGGGGGACGGGATGCGCGAGGCACGCGAGGCCGCGCAACGCGTCATCGCGGGCTGCAACGGGACGGCGCTGGCCGAGCTGGTCGAGGAGCTGTTTCTCACCTGACGCCTCACGCGTAGCGCGGTCTGCCGCGCGAAGCGTGTTGAACGGCGGGGACCCGTGTCATCTGCCTAGTGTCCTGAGTCAGAAGTTCGCTCTCACCAAGGTCGAGATCGTCGTCGCTGGCAAGGCGTGAGGGTGCAGGCAACCTGTCAGGTTTCCGAACCCGAGCAACGCCGCCAGCGCGGAGGAGATCGAGTTTGGTGAGAGCGAACTTCTGACTCAGGGCACTAGCCTGCGTTTCTCACTACGCCGTCGCTTCGTGCACGAGGACCAGGTTGTCGTCGACGTTCAAGTACAGCGTGGCTCCGAGCGCACGCTTGCACATGCTCGCGAACGCTTGCGCCTCCGCGCGCGCGCCCGGAGTGTGCGCCATCCGGTTCGCGACGAGCCATCCGCCGGGCGACAGCAGGCGTGCACACGCACGCATGAACTCCGGTGTCTGGCACTGCGCGGGGATCTCGTCGTTCACGAACACGTCCACGACGACGAGGTCGAAGGGCGCGTGCGGGGCGCGCACGAAGTCCGCGGCGTCGGCCGTGACGATCTCCAAGTCTTCGTTCGGCACGAGGCCGAAGTGGGTTCGTGCCAGCTCGACGACGACGGGGTCGATTTCGACGGCCACGATCGTGCGCGGCGCGTGCGGCAAGCGACGCAAGAGCGCGACCACGCTGCCGCCGCCGACACCGAGGAGCAACGCGCGCTCGCAGCGCCGCTCGGCGAGCCGCAAGCGCTCGAACGCCGCGGCGAACATGCGGTGCAGTGAGCCGAACGAATAGTTGACGGTCGCCGCGTTCAGCTCGACGCGATCGCCAAAGCGGACGACTTCGAGCACGGGATTGTGCGGCGAGGTGCGGCGCTCGACGAGCTGCGACGCGCAGAGGTCGGTCACGCCCTCGAAGACACGCCGTCGCGGCTGCATGAGCGGATTGTGGCGACGCGCGCGCTCAGTTCCAGACGATCGCCGTCGCGTTCGTCAGGTTGATCGTCCCGCTGCTGCAGAAGCCGGCGACCGGATTGCGGTAGAGCGCTTGGTAGCGCGCGGTCGCTCCGCTGCCGGGCGGCGTCGCGCCGACGATCGAGAGCGGCACGGCCGGCGCCCTTCCGGCCACCGGGTACGTGGCGGTGCCGAGGAGCGAGTTCTGCGAGCCGAAGCGCACCAACGTGCCGGCCACGCAGCGCACGCCGTCGCCGACCGCGAATCCGGCCGCGTCGACACCGGATCCGACGAAGAACTGCGTGAACGCGGTGGGCGGCAGCTCGGTCGCTTGCAGCACGACGTGGTCGGGGCTCGTCGAGCCGAAGCCGCGCAACCGCGCGCCGCTCTGCTCGAACGAGTTCGCGCAGCCCGCGTCTGCGGCACCGCTCGGGCTCGGCACCGTGTTCGGCAGCGCGCACGGGCAAGCGGTCGCGAGCGAGCCGTCGCCGAAGCAGAACGTGCCGCCGAGGAACGGCGCCGCGCTCGGCACGAGCACGCGCGCATTCACCGCGGTGTCGCCGCGGAACGACGTGATGGTCGCCGCGCCGGGGATCGGCGCGGAGTTCGCGTCGAAGCGGAAGTTGTAGAGGCTGCGCCAACGCAGCGCGTTCGCGCTCGGGTTCTCGGCGAAGCTCTGCGTGTGCCAGCGCAAGTGTGGCTGCGCGTGCTCCAGCGTCCAATCGGCACCGTCGACGTCGACGCCGCCGGGACCGTCGCCGCCGTGGTACGCGACGTCGTGGAACCCTGCCGACGTGATGTGCACGCCGGGGCTCAACGCGATGCGGAACGCACGTGCGCCGGCGTGGCTCGTCGCGTTGTAGAGCGCGTATTCGTAGTGCCACTTTCCGCTGCCGAGGCCCGTGACCTTGCTGCCGAGCAGGAAAGTGCCCTCGCCCGGCATCTCGATCGTCGCGATCGCGACGTCCGTATCCGCGGCTTGCCAGGCGTGCAGCGCGGTTCGCTCGCGCTGCACCCCGCCGGTGAACGCGAAGTTCCACTCGCCGCCCAGGTTGCTCGTCAGGAGCTCGCGGTAGCTCGCGTTGTTCGCGGCGTGTCCCGCAGCCGCGTCGTCGGGGGCGACGACGTGCTTCTCCGCGAAGTAGCGCACGGCACCGCCGGTCGTGCTCTCGATGTCGACGGCGGCAACGCGCAAGCGGCGGACGTTCGCTCCACGGATCGCCGGATCACCGTGCGGGAACGGGAACGCGCCGCTGAATCCGTCGATCTCCGTGCGCGGCCCGAGGAACGCGACCGAGCCTTGCTGGTTCGCCGTCGACGAGTCCGAGCAGCCGACGCCGAGCGTCGTTCCCCCGGTCGGCGTGCATGTGCACACGCCGCCGCCGCTGAGCGCGAAGAACGTGTGGAACACCCAGCTCTGTCCCACTTGCTCGAACCGCGTGGACCCGTCGACCGTGCGCAAGCGGTAGAGCGCGGAACCGAGCACCGGGTGGGCGTTCGTTCCGGCCGAGTACGCGATCGGCGCCGTGCCGACGTTCGTCAGGCCCATGCCGAGCGAGAGCGCGTCGTAGCCCGCATCGGTCGCGAAGTTCGCGATGCCCGGCATGTCGGTGACGACGCCGTCAGGCCCGCTGGGCAACTGGCACGGCGTCTGGGCGGCGGTCGGTGCGGCGGTCGCGAAGAGCGTCGCGAGGATTGGGAGCTGCAGGTGGGAAGGGCGCATGCGCGCCACTGTAGCGACGGGTGCCGCGCACGTGTGCGACGGATCGATCCAGGCTGGTCACGACGGTTTCGGTCGTGCGGACGAAGCTCGCCCGCTGTTCTCACCACGCGCTGCTGCGGTCGCGCGGGCGCGAGCTCGCGACGGAGGTGGCGAGAACTGCGGACTCGGACGCGCAGCGCGCACCGACTGCGAAAACATTGCTGCGCGGTTCGCACTCCGGCGGCGGGTCGAGTGCGCGGAGGCGTGCGCGCGGAGAGTAGGATTGAAGCGTTCCTCTACGCCGCGCCCTCCCCGGCCGGCGTCTCCCCATGTCCCTCCCGGATTGGATTGCCCTCATCGCGGCGGGAGCCGTGACGGTCGTCTTCGTGCTCCTCGGCCGGAGCGTGTGGGCGTTCGCGGTCGGCGTGATCGCTGTGCTCGTGCTGGCGGTCAACTTCTCCGTCGTCGAGGCCGCTGGCAAGCCGGCGCGGGTCGATCTCGACGCGCGCATCGTGGCGGCGATCCTCGTCTATGCGTGCGGCCTGTACTTCTTCCGGGTCTTCCTCATGCGCAGCGTGAGCCTGCACTTCCTCATGCGCCCCGAGGACCAGAGCGCGGTGGACGAGATCGACCAGGAGATCGCCCGACGTCCGCACGAGCTCCTGCGCTGGAAGCTCGCCGTGGAGCGCGGAGACAAACTCGAGCTCACGCGGTTCGGCCGCTGCGTGGCGCGCTGCGTCGCGCTGCTCGGATGATCGACGCGGAAAGTGCGCTCCAGGTCGGCGAGCTGTTCTTCGCTCCGGTCGCGGCGATGGCGTCGTGCGAGCTCGTCTTGCGCGGCTCGAAGCTGCAGAGCCGCCTGTTGCCGGTCGTCGCGATCCACGCCGGGTTCGCGCTCTTCGCGTTGCTCTGGCTCGGACGCGACGCGGCGTTCGCTTGGGGCCCCGCCGTCGTGCTGTGGGCCGGCGCATTCCTGGTCTGGTTCGGCGTGCGCAGCCACGTCGAGAGTTCGATCCTGCTCGCGATGCTGCGCGTCCTGCACGAGCACGGCAGCATGAGCGAAGCGGAGCTGCTCGCGCGGTATCGTGAGCATCACGGCGCGAGCGCACGGTTGGATGAGCTGCGACGCGGCGGATACATCGAGAGCACGGCAGGCACGATCGTGGTGACCCACAAGGGGCGAACGGTGGCGCGCGCGTTCGCGCTGCTCGCGCGCTGGTGGAGGCTGCGTGCGTAGAGCCGGCGTCACACGCCGCGGTGCTCGCGGCGTCTCGTCGTTCCGTAGCCCGCGTCGCCGGCGGCGTCGTTCCACCGAATCTCGCGTGCGAGTGCGCGTCGTCGCTGCTCCTCGTCAGCGCGGCTGCGGAGCGACCAGGCGCCGCGATGGCTGGTGAACCCGTCTCGAGTGGTCGCGTGGCTTGCGCCGCGGGATCGAAGGCGAGTGCGGCGATCCTCATCGCGCTGATCCTCGGCTACGTCGCGGTGCGGCTCGCGGCCGTGCTCGCGCTGTCGGACGTCTTCTACTACGGCGAGGAGATGGCGCGCGGCACCGCCGCAAAGGCCATGCTCGATCGCTTGCCGGTCGAGCACTACAAGCTCGGCCACTGGTACTACGAAGGCGGTGCGTTCACGACGTCGCACGTGACCGCGCTCTTCTTCCTGCTGCTCGGTCCGTGCTTGCTCGCGCACAAGCTCGTCGCGATCGGCTTCGGCGCTGCAGTGCTCGCCGCGGGTTTCTGTTTCGCACGCCGGTGGTTCGGTCTCGCCGCGGCGACCTTGTTCGGCCTGCTCTTCACGTTCGCGCCCGAGTCGTTCCAAAAGCTCTCGCTGCTGAACATCGGCACGCACTTCGCCGCGACGCTGTTCCTCGTGCTCATCCTCCACAATGCATTCCGCATCGCATTCGACGGCGAGCTCTCGCTACGCCGCTTGGGCGTGACCGGCGCGGTGTGTGGATTCGCGACGTACTTCAGCTACCAGACCTTGCCCGCGATCGCGTTCGCGGCGCTGCTCGTGATCGTGATGCGCTTGCGCGAGCTGCGCCTGTGGCACTTTGCCTGGGCGAGCGCGTCGATGGCCGTCGGCCTGACGCCGTTCTGGATCATGTGGTCGCTCGCCGGCCGCGAGGTCTTCAACATCCACGGCACGTACCTCTTCGCGAGCTCGCACGAGCAGTTCGATCCGAACGGCGTGGTCGAGCTGCTCCGGTCCGTGCTGGCGGAACGCGGCACGCTCGAACAAGTCGTGATCGTGTGGGCCTGGCTCGCGCCGCTCGCGGGCGCTGTCGTGCTGTGGCGCGCGGGCATCGGTGCGGAGCGCAAGTCCGCGCTCGTGCTCGTCGCGTACCTCGCCTTCTTCGCTGTCGTGTATGCCGCGAGCGGCTTCCAGGTGACGCGCTTCTACCACTACTTCATGGTGAATCGCTTCAGCTCGTTCTGGGTGATCGGCACCGTGCTCGCCGCCGCGGGAATGGCGCGCGGATGGCGCGCGAGCTCGTCGCTCGTGCGGCTCGCCAGCGCGCTCTCGCTCGCCGTGCTGATCCTGTCGGGCGCGATCGACAGCGTGCGGACGATCGCGGACGGACGGCTCGGTGCGTGGCGCGCGAACGCGCGCACCTTGCTCGCGACGAAGGGCTACTCGTACCTCGACTACTTGCCGTACTTCCGCAGCCATCTCGCACACGACCCGTCCATGCAGTTGCGCGTCGCGCTGTCGTTCCGCGAATCCACCCCGCAGTGGCTCGCGATCGAGAGTGCGCAGAGCTTGCTCGACGACGCGTCGATGACGCCGTCCGAACTCGAGCGCATGCTCGCCGACGTCGAGACCGAGCACGCGCTCGATCTCCGAGCGGGACTCGGGCCGTACCTGCTCGCGCGCGCGGGCGGTCGCCTCGACGTCGCGATCGACACCGCGCTGGCGGAATCGTCGAGCGCGCGCGCGTGGCAGCTCGGCGCTCTCGGTCGGTGGGGACCGGGACACTACCGCGTGCTCTCGTGCTTGCAGGTGCCGCCGGGATTCCTGCGCGAGACCGAGCGCATGCTGCCGAAGCTCGAGCGCAGCGAGGATCGCGAGGCGTACTTCCGCGGGATGGGGCACCGCTTGCACCGCTTGTTCCAGCTGCAGCCCGAAGTCGCAGCGCGCAGCATCGAAGGGTTTCCGGTCGATGTGCGCGAATTCCTCGCGGACGGGTACGCGGAAGCGCGCGGTTGGAATCGGTTGCGCTGAACGACAGCGGGTGGGCGAGCGCGCAGCTCAGGCGGCCTTGCGCTCGAGCGTGCGGAGCACCTTGGCCGGCACGCCCGCGACGACGGTTCGCGCGGGCACGTCCTTCGTGACGACGGCGTTCGCGCCGACGACCGCGCGGTCTCCGATCGCGACGCCCGGCAAGATCACTGCGCCGCGGCCGATCCACACCTCGCGGCCGATCGTGATCGGCGCGGCGTCGTGACCGCTCGTGCGCACAGGCCGATCGAGATCGAGGCGGTGATTCGCGTCGCGCAGGCTCGCGTACTCGCCGATCATCGATCCCGGCCCGATCGCGATGTTGCGGAACGCGACGATGTGCACGCCGCGCGAGATCACGCAGCCGTCGCCGATCCAAATCGCGCCCTGCTCCTGGGTCTCGAGGTAGAGCTCGCGGTACAGGTAGAGCTCGCGCCCGAGATCGATGCGGCGCGTGCCGTGCACCTCGGGCAAGCCGAGTAGCACTACGGACGGATCGATCGCGTAGCCAAGTTTCTGGGAGAGCCGCGCGTGCGCCCACGCGCGCGACCACGGCTCGCCGAAGCGCTCGGCGAGGTAGGCGGCGGGAGTGAGCACGCTCGTCAAAGCCCGTTTCAGATTCAACGCGCAGGCTCCTTGTACTCGATCAGTGCTTGTCGCTCGCCGCGCCGCTTGCTCGCCGCGTAACGCAGCTGCCCGACGTAGATCGGGATCTGTTGCAAGTGCGAGTGCAGCGCGTAGAGCACGCGCGTCGACCAGCGCGCGTCCTTCCATCCGACCTTCGTGGCGGTGCGGAGCACGAGCGCCGCGAGGAAGGCCGCGCTCGCGATCGCGAAGAGCGGCGTGCGTGCGGCGAGGCTCGCACCGATACCGACGACGAGAGCGCCGGCGAGCACGTGCGCGTGGATCCGGTTGCGACGCACCTCGCGCTCCCAGAGCGGCATGGCACTGCCGCGAAAACGCTCGGAAACTTCGGCATACGCGTGCCCGGCGCGCACGGCGCGCTTCCAATACTGGCCGAAGCGCTGCAGCGCGAGGTCGTGCCCGGTCATCGGGTGATCCACGTGGTCGATGAAGTACCCGCGTTGCCGAATTCGATGGCACAGCTCGGGCTCTTCGCCAGCGATGAGCTCCGCGTCGAAGCCGCCGACTTCCGCGAGCACCGCGCGCCGCATCAGCGCGTCACCGCCGCAGAACTCCGACGGACCGGGCGGATAGATCCAATCGAGATCGAGCACGCGGTTGTAGATCGAGGACTCGGGCGCGATCTCGCGGCGGTGGCCCCACACGATGGCGCACCGGCGGTCGCGCATCGCATCGAGCGCGTGCGCGAGGAAGTCGGGGTGCAGGATCGTGTCGCCGTCGAGGAAGAGCACGTACTCGGCGTCGGTCGCGCGCCAGCCGGCGTTGCGTCCGCAGGCGGCGCTCGGGCGCGACGGTGTCACGGAGATCACGCGCGCGCCGCGTGCGCGCGCGAGCGCACAGCTGTCGTCGGTCGACGCCGAATCGACGTAGACGATCTCCATGAGATTCGCGGGGAAGCGCGCAGCACCGATCGAATCGAGACAGCGAGCGAGTCGCGCGCCTTCGTTGCGTCCGATGACGACGACGGCGACGGTCGCCGTGGCCCGCGGCGCGACGCGGGCGGGCTCTTGCTCGGCGAGTGCTTCCATCGATTCCTGCATCGGCTCCCGCACGCGGGCGAGTCGAGCGCGCGGAGCGGAAAGAATTGCGCATGCGCTCGCGTGCGTTCTTCGGCCGAGCATCGCGCTGCGGGCGAATTTAGGAAAGTGCAACTCAAGGCCGGCCGGCGCGCAACCGAAGAGACGCCGAGGTCACGCACCCGGACTCCGTGTTCGCGGCGCGACCCGACAGGAGAAGACGGGTCATGGCAACACACATGCTTCGGAAACAAAACTTGGGGCTGGCGCGCGCGCGGCGCCGTTCGCGAGCGGGGTTCTCGCTGGTGGAGATCGTCGTCGCTGGCCTCGTGCTCGCGATCGCGGTGTGTGGCATGTCGGGATCCATGGTCTCCGCTGTCGCCGTCAATCGCGTGAATCGCGAGACCGCGCTCGCGCAGGAAGCCGTGCAGCGTCAGATGGAGCTCCTGCAAGGCACGCTGTTCGAGGAGACGTTCCGGCGCTTCAACACGAACCCGAACGACGACCCTGGCGTCGCGGGAACCGCTCCCGGCGCGAACTTCGCCGTGTTCGGTCTCGACGTGACCGACGGCGACGCGGACGGACGTGCGGGACAGATCGAATTCCCGACGCTCGATGTCGCTGGCGTGTTGCAGCTGCGCGAGGACGTGGTCGACCTGACGCTCGGCATGCCGCGCGATCTCAACGGCTCGGGCACCACCGATGCGCTCGACCACGCGAACGACTACCGGCTGCTGCCGGTGCGCGTGCGCGTGCAGTGGCGCGGCGTCGCCGGTCCGAGAACGCTCACGGCCGAAGGCATGTTGGCGGCACGGTAGCTCTCATGCGCGCACTTCGAATTCAACACGCCGGTTTCACGTTCGTCGAGGTGTGCATCTCGCTCACGGTGCTCGCGCTGATGCTCGGCGCCATCGGAACGACGGTGTTCACCAGCAAGCGGACGTATCAGGACGGCATGACGGTCGCGGCCATCGAGGCCCGCGCGCGGCGTGCCATCGATCGCATCGCGCACGAGATGGTCGGCGCCCGCAGCGATTTCTTCACGCCGGCGCTGGTCGACAACACGACCTACTCGTCGCTGCGTTTCACGACTTGCGAAGGTCTCGTCGCCGGTGCGATGCAGTGGTCGACGCCGACGCAGATCAACATCGTCGCGGATGCGCGCGATCCGAACGACGGAGTGGACAACGACGGCGACGGCTTGACCGACGAGTGCCGCATCGTGCTCGCGCGCAACGCGGGCGCCGCGGACCAGATCCAAGCCGTGCTAGTCGATCAGGTACGCGAGTACCTCGAAGGCGAGAA
This sequence comes from Planctomycetota bacterium, assembly GCA_046160865.1. Taxonomy (GTDB): domain Bacteria; phylum Planctomycetota; class UBA1135; order UBA1135; genus JBJXHG01. The sequence goes on from JBJXHG010000155.1 coordinate 13,098, forward strand.
CGGCGCCGTCAACTTGCTCGACGACAACGGCAACGGACTCGTGGACGAGCGCGGTTTGTCGTTCACGTACGACGACGAGAGCGAGACGCTCACGATTCGACTCACGCTGGAGGCACGCGATCAGCAGAACCGCTTGGTTACGCGGTCTGTCGAGACGGCCGTGCACATGCGCAACTGAAGCAGCAATCCGGGCAGAGACAGGGGAGGCAGGCAATGAAACTGGGACTGAGGGGCAGACGGACGCGCCGTGGCAGCGCGCTCTTGGTGGCACTGATCGCAACGTTGATGCTCGCTGGCATGGCCGGCGCAATGCTCGCGGTCGGATCCGCTTCGAAGGAAGAGCACTTGGCCGCAGCGGATCACATGAAGGCGTTGTACGTCGCCGAGGCGGGGCTCTCCGAGGGCATCGCGGCGGTGACGAACGGCGTGGTACCGGCTCTCGGCGACGCCGCGAATCCCGTGGCGTTCAGCAGCGGGAGCTACTGGGGCACGCTCGATGTCGTCGACGACATCACGACCGTGACCGTGTTCGGAACGAGCGCCGGACTCTCGCGCGGCGTCGAGGCCGTGATCGAGCAGACGAGCGACGGCATCTATTCGAGCGCGCTCTTCGCTGGCAACAGCTCCGGCGATCCGACCTACTCGATGAAGTTCGGCGGCACGGGCACGCAGGCGGACAAGGTCGTCGGCAACGTGTACAGCGGCGGCAGTGTCGCGATCGCGGGCGATTCGGCGATCACCGGCACGGTGCGCGCCTCGGGCACGATCAGCGGCGGCACGGGTGAGACCGGTATCACGCAGCCGATTCCGGACCTCGTCGGCATGAACTACGCCGTGAACAACGACATCGACGTGAAGGCCGCCTTCGCGTCGGCGCCACAGGTCACGAACTCGACGTACGGCGGCAAGGCGGGGCAGCTGCCGGAATCCAATCCGGCGCACATCTTCCGCAAGAACCCGAACGACCGCACGGCGCAGACGAGCACGACGACGAAGGACGACTACTTCCTCGAAGACGTGTACGAGCCGCTCAGCTCGAGCAGCGCGATCAACGCGGCCGCCGGATCGCACATCACGATCTCGGGACTCGGGGGCGAGCCGGGCGCGAACGGCAACGGCCTCGTTTACTTCATCGACGGCAACCTGTGGATCCACAACAACAAAGCGTTCTCGTTCACGCTGTGGAACGCGCAGGACCAGCCGATCAAGGTGACGTTCGTCGTCAAGGGCAACATCTACATCTCGGACAACATCTTCTACGACAACCCGACCAAGGACGGTTTGGCGTTGATCGCGATGAAGGACTCGTCCGTGGCGAACAGCGGCAACATCTACTTCGGCGACCCGAGCTTCGGCACGCTCGAGTACATGCAGGCCTTCATGTACGCGGAGAACAATTTCTACGACAACAATCTCTCCGCGTCGGGCTCGGCCAAGGTGACGGTCGTCGGCAACATGACGGCCGGCAACCAGGTCAAGATCAATCGCGACTACGGCTCGCAGCACTCGAAGCTGACGGTCAACTTCGACAGCCGCATCTGGGACGGCGCGCTGACGTTGCCGGGACTCCCGTCGCAGAGCGGAGCCGACCCCACGTGGGTCGTGCAGAGCTGGCGCGAGGTTTCCGTCCCGTGAGCGTGCGCTTCACGGGTTGCGTGCTGGCGGCCGTCCTGCTCTCCGCGAGCGGGACGGCGCGCCCCATTTCGGTGTGCGCCGACGAAGCGACGTCCGAGCGCATCGTGAGTGCCGCGGAGTCGGCGGTTTGGAATCTGCTCTTGCCGCCGGCGAAAGGCGCGAAGCCCGAGCCGGACACGATCGCGCAGAAGATTGCGCGCCTCGGACGTGACGCGATCGCGCCGAGCATCGGCATCTTGCTCGGGCTCGTTCCGGAGCCCGAATCGGAAACGGTGCCGCACCCGGCCGCGGTCGATCAGCGCCGCGAGATCCTGCTCGGTGCTCTGCGTCGGCTGCCGGCGAGCGCGGTGCTCGAAGAGCTGCGCCAGCACGCGAGCGAGGACAAGAGCGTCGACGAGCGCTTGCTCGTCGTCCACATCCTCGGCGAGATCGGCGGCGGACCGGCGCTCGACGCGCTGCTCGGGATCGCGACGCGTCTCGATCCGATCCAATGGATGCGTACGTACGTCCAGGAAGTGATCGAAGCTGCGATCGCGACGGTGCTCCAGCGCGACGCCGGTCAGCTGAAGCGTGTCGCCGTGGCACTCGCGGGGTGCGACGCGCGCTTCGGTCCGATCCTCGTTCGCGCGCTCGGGCGAACCGAGTTGCCGGCCGCCCTGCCGGTGCTCGTGCGTGCCCTCGGTCGCGACGTCGAATTGGATCTCGCCGTCTCGCAGGAGCTCGTGAACATCGTCAGCAACTCGTTCGGCGAGCTATCGGCCGAGGACATGGACCGCCTGCGCGATCTGCTCGACGCCACCGATGCACGGCTCGTGCGCGGCGGCGCGGCGGCGCTCGCGCGACTCGGCGACGAGGAATCGTGCGGTCGGCTCGTCACCTTGCTCGGCGCCGACGATGCGCTCACCGCGTCGACCGCTCACTGGGGCTTGAAGCAGCTCTCGGGCCTGGATCTGCCGGCCGACGCGGAGGCGTGGAGCCGCTGGCACGAGCGCGAGCGCGACTGGTTCGACAGCGCGTTCCCGGCGCTGTGCGAGGCGATCGCCGCTGGCGACGCGGATGGCTTGATGGCGCCGGCGACCGACGCGCTGACGCATCCGCTGTTCAAGCATCGCGTCGCGGCCGCCCTCACGCCGCTGCTCGAGTCCGAGAACGCGATCCTCGGACGCCTGGCGTGCAGCGTGCTCGGTCAGCTCGGTTCGCGCTCGTGCATCCCGCGCCTCGTCGCGTGCCTCGAGGCCGAGGACGACGCGCTCCGCGCATTGGCGTGGAATGCGCTGCGCTCGATCACCGGGATGCAGCTCCCGCAGGACGCGAAGAGCTGGCACGTGTTGCTCGTCCAGTGAGCGCGGAGCGGCGCGCGCCGCTCACACGCGGATCAAACGGAAGCCGAGCAGCTCTTCGCGCCGCGTGTACGCGACGCCGAGATTGCCGGCCACGAGCGGATCGTGGCTCGCCCCGAGGCCCGGGAAACGGAACTCACCTTCGCTGCCGTCCTCGAACTGCAGCGTGAAGTAGTAGATCGTCCGGCCGTCGTCGATGACCGTCTCGCTGCGCCGGCTGGTGACGAGCGCTGGCCGCTTGAGGAGCGGCAGCGAGCGCAGCTCCGTGCGGCGCCGTGCAGCGCCGGCCCACAACACCACGCCGCGGACGAACAGGCACACAGCCAGGAACGCGGCCGTGATGCCGGCCGGACTGGCGAGCGAAAGAGCGACTCCGACGCTCGCGAGCACGGCACCGACGGCGACGTGGACGACGCCGACGGTCTGCCGCGACGCCGCCTTGCGCTCCTCGAGACCTGCCGGCGGATCCCACGCGACCGCCGGTGCGAAGTCGGCGTGCGTGCGCATCTTCGTCAGGCGCTTCGCCGTCGCGTCGTCGCGCGGCGCGGTGCCGGCGTCCAGCCGCAGCGGCGTCGTGCAGTACGAGCAGATCGAGAGATCAGGGCGCGGGATGCGTGCCCCGCACGTGGGGCAATGCGTACGAGTCGGCGTCTCCGTGGCCAATGGTGCTCCTCGATGTTCGGGGATCGAACGCGGCGATGGTAGCCCGCGTTTCTCACCACGTCCTGCTGCGATCACGCGGACTCGCACGGAGCTGCGTCGCTGGATCGGCGTCCGTCCGCGCTGACCGATCCGGTCAGCGGCGGCCGATTCCGATGCAGCGCCTGGCTCCGAGCGAACTCGCGCGCCCGCGCGGCGGACACGATGAGTCATGCAGGCTAGCAGAGGCGCCGCGTCGAGGCTCGCGCCGGATCGCACGATTCCTGCGGGAAAATGCGCCTCTCCGCGGGCCGGTCGAGCGCGCGCGCGGACGTCGCGACACGCGCTCGACGTGTCGTCGGCGCACGCGGCGTCTGCGAAAAAGTCGATAATCTTCGGGATTCTCGGGGGTTTGCGTGTTGATCGCTCTCCGCAGGTTTGATATTCACGCGGCGGACCGAGGGCAAAACCCCTCGAAAAGACCCAAAAAACCAGCGAGAAACACATGGCGAAGAAAACCACGAAGCGGGCCGCCGGTCGCACGAAGACCGCCCCGAAGGCATCCACCACCAAGAAGATCGCGCCGGCCAAGAAGGCGCGCACGAAGGGTGAGCTCTACACCGCGATCGCGGAAGCGACCGAGCTTTCGCGCAAGCAAGTCGCCGCCGCGTTCGACGCGATGGCGCGCGTCATCGCCGCGGACCTCGGCAAGTCCGGTCCCGGTCAGTGCAACGTCGCCGGCCTCATGAAGGTCGTGCGCATCTACAAGCCCGCCACGAAGGCTCGCAAGGGCATCAACCCGTTCACCAAGGAAGAGACCACGTTCAAGGCGAAGCCCGCGCGCAACATCGTCAAGATCCGCGCGCTCCGTCCGCTCAAGTCGATGGTTTGATCGTCGCCCCCGGCCGCTCCTACGACGTCCGGCGCGCCCGGACGAGTTCAGGTGACGAGCGCGCGGACGCGTTCCGCGCTGCACGCGCCTGCTGATCGCGGCCGAACCAAGAGGGGACACGAGACGTGGCGAGGGCCTGTTCGAACGGGCTCTCGCCGATTCGTCAGTGGCGGGCGAGCCGTGCTGACCGCGGGCGGATCGTGCTCGCGCCGCTGCGTGCTGTCGTCGTCGTGCGCTGGCTTGCGTTGTCTACGGAGGGCGAGGTCCGAGCACGCGCAGCTCGCCCGCGGACACGTAATGCAACGAGCCGCTCGCGCTCCCGCGTATGCGGATCGCGGTCGCGTCCACCGGCGCGAAATCGAGCGTGAACGTCGTGTAGGAGACTCCGTCCGCTCCGCCGTGCGGCGGCTGCACCGCAACGTTCGGGACGACGACCCACGGACCACCCGGAGCGCTCTGGGTCTCGACCGCCAGCGTCTCGAATGCACCGCCGACTTGGAGATCGCGGCCTTCCTGATAGAGGACTCGACGGATCGTGCGTGCCGTGTCGAAGCGGTACCCGATGGCGTGCTGCGCACCAGCCGGCGAGCTGCGCGTCGTGACTTCGCCGAGCGCGCTCGTGCTGCCGACGGGCGGATACGTTCCGTCATGGAGCGCGAGCAGCGGATCGTGGCTCGCGTCGCGCGCGACGTTCGTCGCCCCCGGCGTGGAACCCTCGAACGCGATCCCGCTCGACGTCCAGTCGACGAGCCCGCCCGCCGCGTACGCCGCGATCGTCTCCGTCGCGAGCTCCGCGCACGTGACGAAGCGCGCGCTGCCGCCGGGCTTGCCGCGGATGCGGATCGCATCGCCGTATACAGGGTCGAAGCGGATGCGGTAGGTCTGGAAGTACACACCGTCGAAGTACGGCTGACTCGCTTCGCCGAACGGATAACCGGGCGTCCAGAGCGCGTCCTCGATCGTCGACCAGATCCCGTTCTCGCGCACCTCCACGCGCGCGTCCTCGAACCAACCGCCGTCGGCGAAGTGGCGGCCCTCCTGGAACGTGAGCCCGACGAAGCGGAACTCCGGCGTCGGCGACAGCTCGTAGCCGATCCAATCGTCCGCGAGCTGCGCGCCGGCGTGGTAGCTCGCGAACTGCTTCTGCATCGACTCCGCGCCGACGGGCGGCGTGCGCCGGTCGCGAATCACCTCGATGTCGAGGTTGCCGCGGCCGGCGAGCGGCCCGGGCGGCGCGAGCTCGAACACGCGTGCGATCGGCGTCGCGGTGCCGGAGATGTCGGTCACCCGCGCGCGCGGGTACACGAAGGCATGCGTCGTGTCCGACAGCCCACCGCGATCCGTCACGGTGAGCTCGATGCGGTAGTAGCGCAGCTCGGGGTCCTCCGGGCTCGAGGCGATGTCGAACACGGCGTTCTGCGCGTCCGACTGGAACGTGCCCGGATGCTGGTGTGTCGCGTGGAACAGCGTGACGTTCCAGCGATACGCGAGCGCCCAGCCTTCGGGATCCAGGCCGTCCGCGCGCAGCTCGAGCGTGGCCGGCACTTCGAACGTGCTGCCGTGTGCCGGGCTCTGCAAGATCGCTTTCGGGCGGCGATTGCCGACCGCGATCTGCACGTCGGTCTCTGCGCTCGCGCCGAACGAGTCCGCGACGGTCAAGCGCGCGGAGTACGTTCCGTCGACCGTGTAGACGTGCGTCGGGTTCGGCCCTGAAGCGGTCGCGCTGCCGTCGCCGAAGTCCCACGTGAACGTCAGCGCGTCCTGATCGGGATCGAGCGTGCCCGAGGCGTCGAACTGCACGGCGAGCGGAACGGTCCCTGCGAGCGGCGCTGCGGCGAGATGCGGCACGGGCGTCGCGTTCGCGCCATAGCGGATGCGCAGCACGCGATTCGACTGCAAGCTCGCAACGTACAGGTCGCCGCTGATCGGATGGCGCTCGATCGCTGCGAGCGGCCCGGTCTGCGACGCGAAGTCGCGCACCGCGACGACCTGCCACGCGGCGTCGAACTCGATGGTCTTGATGTAGCGCCGGCCGTAGTCGGCGAAGAACATCCGACCGACGTAGTGCGCGGGATAGCTGCCGCCGGTGTAGATCGGTCCGCCGATCGCGCAGACGCCGGCGAAGCCCGGCATCGGGTTCTGCTGCTCGTCGACGTGCACGCCCGGCGGCACCACGATCGACGCGTCGCTGTGGTGCCAGGCGACCGCGGGGCTCGCGAGCACGCCGACAGTCGGCGTCGTGCACGTCCACACGCTCGGATCGCTCGACGTGAACTGTTGGTAGCCCGGCTGCGGCTGCGCACCCTCGAAGCACGGCCAGCCGAAGTTCGTGCCCGCGCTCGTGGCGACGTCGATCTCCTCCCAGCGGTTCCAACCGACGTCGCCGAGCAGCACCACGCCCGGATCGCCCAGCGCGGGATCAGTCGCGCCGCTGCCGGGTGCGAGGTCCATGCGGAACGGGTTGCGCAAGCCGAGCGCCCACACGCGCGACGCATGGCTCGCGAGATCGCCGTCGAAGAACGGATTGCTCGCAAGGCCGAGCCCCGTCTCCTTATCGATGCGCAGGATCTTGCCCGCGAGGCTGCGCAGATCCTGCGAGCGGAACGAGCCCACGTCCTGCACCTTCGGCGTCGGACCGCGCAGCCCGGTGGTCGGGTGCACGAAGTCGTCGAAGCCCGCGGCGTCGAATCCGCCGGTGTCGCGGAAGTCGTAGTGCGCGCCGTCGCCGGTCGCGACGAGCAGCGATCCGTCGCGTGCGAAGCGCAGCGAGCCGTTCGAGTGGCTGTTGTGGATGCTCGCGATTCCATCAGGCACGCTGCCGTCCGCTTGCTGGTGGCCGAGCAGGATCTCGCGCGTCGCGATGTCCGCGACGACGTTCGTTCCGACGGTGATCGCGCGGTAGCGCGTGAGCCGCGAGAACGAGTAGCGCTGGCCTTGGTTGAAGCCGTTGTCCTGGCCCGGGATCGGCGACACGGTGTAGAGGAAGTACACCCACGAAGTCGGGCCGCCGTCGGGCACGAAGCTCGGGTCCAGCGCGATGCCGAGTAGCCCGCGATCGTGGTCGTTGTTCACCTCGGCCGAGAGGTCGAGGAACGGCACGGGTTGCAGCGCTCCCTCCGGCGTGAGCACGCGCACACCGCCGGCTTTTTCGAGGACGAACAGCGTGCCGTCGGCGGCGAAGCGCAAGCCGAGCGGGAAGCTCAAGGTCGGGCTCGCATAGACCGCCTCGAAGTGCGGCGGCATGGGGAAGTTCTGCGCCGCGAGCGGCGCGACACCCAGGATTCCGGCCAGCACTTCCGAGGCCCGCCGCGCGAACTTGCTCATGGCGTGAGTCTGCCACGCACCGCCGCTTTGGAGTGACGCACGCCGGAATTCCGCCGCGATCTCGACAACCCAGTGAACATCGCCGGCCTGCGTTCCGTCTGCTGATCGCGCGAGCATCTCGCCGCGCCCCCAGGTCGCCGGAGCGAGCTACGACGCTTCGCGCCCATTGACGACCTGGGGGCAGGGCGCAGATCATCGGGGCACTCCCTGCCCGGTCGCTCTCTGCTTTTCATTTCTTTAAGGAGCGTGCACATGCGTCTTCGACGCCGCACCCCGCGTTTTTGGTTGGCTCTCCTGGCGCTCGTCGCCGCACCGTCCACTGGCATCGCCCAGTGTCTGGACTGGTCGAGCGGATTCGAGACTCCAGGTCCGGCCGAGGGAGTCGCCGCGCTCACCGCGATCGACCTCGGTCCGCTGCGTGGCGTCTACGCGGGCGGTGAGTTCCGCGCGGCGGGCAACGTGGCGGCGAACAACATCGCGCGCTGGGACGGCGTCGCGTGGCAAGCGCTCGGCGCCGGCGTCACGGGCGGACGCAATCCGCGCATCTCGGCGTTGTGCGTGCTGAACGGCAACGTGTTCGCCGCGGGCTCGTTCACGACCGCGGGCGGCACGCCCGCGAGCAACATCGCGCGTTGGAACGGCACGACGTGGTCGCCGCTCGGCAGCGGCACGGACGGCGCCGTGCTCGCGCTCGCGGCGTACGACGACGGCTCGGGGCCGGCGCTCTACGCCGGCGGCATGTTCACGGAGGCCGGCGAAGTTTCCGCGCAGTACCTCGCGCGTTGGAACGGGACCACGTGGTCGCCCGTGCCCGGCGCGCCGGTCGGGCCGGTGACGTCGTTCGCGGTCTCGCCTCCGACGTTTCCCGGCGGTCGCGCCCTGTTCGTCGGCGGCGAATTCACCGGCACGATGGCCGTGTCCGCGGCGAACGTCGCGCGCTTCGACGGCCTCACGTGGAGCGCGCTCGCCGGCGGTACGGACGAGCTCGTGCAAGCGCTCGCGTTCCACGACGACGGCGCGGGCCTGAAGATGTACGCGGGCGGCAGCTTCGCGAGCGCGGACTCGACTGCCGCGCCGCGCGTCGCGAGCTGGAATGGCAACACGTGGGACGACGTCGGCGCCGGTCCCGCGAACGCGGACAAGTTCGACAACGTGCGCGCGCTCTTCTCGTTCGGCGGCTCGCTGTACGCGGGTGGACGCTTCCGCACGTTGCACGGCGCGCCGGCGGATTTCGTCGCGCGCTGGAACGGCGGCAGTTGGGCCACCGTCGCGGCGGGAGCGAACGGCTCCGTGCGCGCGTTCACGGCCTGGAACTCGAACATCCCGTCGGACGGACCGTGCGCGACCGCGCTCTACGCGTCCGGACACTTCACGCGTGCGAGCTCCGGTGTCGCGAGCCGCGTCGCGCGCCTGTGCAGCAACACATGGACGCCGCTCGGCACGGGTGCGGGCGCTTCGGCGAGCATCGAAGTGTTGCACAGCTCGCCGATCGGACTCGTCGCGGGCGGCTCGTTCACGGCCGCCGGCAGCACGAACGCCGAGCGCATCGCCGTGTGGAACGGTGTGGGCTGGTCGCCGCTCGGCAACGGTCTCGACGGCGCGGTGCACGCGCTCGCGACGTTCGACGACGGCTCGGGCCCCGCGCTCTACGCCGGCGGCGCGTTCAAGAAGAGTGGCGCGCAAAACCTCAACTTCATTGCGAAGTGGAACGGCAGCGCGTGGGTGCCGCTCTCGCAAGGCATGCTCGGGCCGGTGTTCGCGCTCGCGGTCTTCGACGACGGCAGCGGTCCCAAGCTCTACAGCGGCGGCGCGTTCGCCGGCACGTCGGCGACGCTCGCGCTCGAGTTCACACCCGTTCCGCAGGTCCACGCGCCGAACGTGTCGCGCTGGAACGGAACCGCGTGGACGCCCGTCGCGTTCGGCTTCAACGGCACGGTGCGCGCGCTCGCCGTGCACGCGGGCTTGCTCTACGCCGGCGGCGAGTTCACGACGGCCGGCAGCGTGCAAGCGAATCACATAGCGCGCCTTCAATCAGGCGCGTGGCGGCGACTGGCGCACGGCGTCGACGGCCCTGTGCTCGCGCTCGCGAGCTTCGGCGGCAACCTCGTCGTCGGCGGCCGATTCAGCGCGGCCGGCCTCGTTCCCGCGCGCAACATCGCGCTCTGGAACGAGTCCAACTGGTCGGCGCTCGGCGCGGGCACGAACGACGCCGTGTCGGCGCTGTGCGTGTTCGACGATCACGCCGGCGGCGGCCCGGCGCTGTACGCCGCGGGTGATTTCCAGAACGCGGGGGCCACGCCGGCCGCGCGCATCGCGCGTTGGAACGGAGTGGTGTGGAGCGCGCTCGGCAGCGGGCTCAACGAGGGCGCGCTCGCGCTCTGCGTACACGACGACGGCAGTGGAGGTGGTGAGGACTTGTTCGTCGGTGGCGAATTCACCGTGTCCGGCGGGCGTGTCGCGAGTCGCATCGCGAAGTGGCTCGGGTGCCCGTGAGCGCAAAGGAAGCAGCCATGCAGAACACTCAACTCGCACTCCGTTTCGCGCTCCCGACCGTGCTGCTCGCCATCGCACCGCTCGCTCCGGCGAGCTTCGCGACGACGAGCGCTCCGGTCACGACTGCGGCGACGCCGGCGCTCGCCGGCACGCCCGGCATCGGCGACTACAACGTGCTCGTGATCATGCTCGACGATCTCGGCACCGACCGGCTCCAGATGTACCGCGAGAACTTGACCGCGGGCATCACGCCGAACCTCGACACGCTGTGGGCGCGCGGGATCCAGTTCACGAACGCGTACGTGAACCCGGTGTGCAGCCCGTCGCGCGCCGCGCTCATGACCGGACGCTACGGCTTCCGCACCGGCATCGGTGTGCAGATCAACGAAGGCGATCCGAATCCCTACGGCTTGCCCGACGAAGAGCTCTTCGCCTCCGAGCTCTTGCGCGACGCGACGGCCGGCGCCTACGCGTGCGGCGCGTTCGGCAAGTGGCACCTGTCGGTCGCGACCGGCGACGACTGCCACGCGGGCGCGAACGGCTTCGAGCGCTATCGCGTGCAGGTCGGCAACGTCTCGAACCACTACCGTTGGACGCAGATCGTCGAGGACGTGAACGATCCGCGCGACTGCGCGCAGGTCGACTACCCGCTGCCCGGTGAGACGGATCCGTACTCCACGAACACGTGGAACGCGAGCGTCGCGCGCAAGGACGCGGTCGACTGGATCAAGAACGAATTGCCGGCGGGCCAACCGTTCTTCGCGTACTACGCGCCGAATCCGCCGCACATGCCGCAGCAGGTTCCGCCGAACGAGCTCTTGTCGCGCGACTCGCGCCTCACGTTGCTCGACGTCGGCTACGCGCCCGGTGATTTCCCGACGCGCCGGCACAAGAAGCTCGTGCACGAGTACATGATCGAAGCGGTCGACAGCGACATCGGCCTGCTCCTCGATCCGAGCGTCGGCATCCCGCAGAACGTCCTCGACGACACGATGGTGATCGTGATCGGCGACAACGGCACGGAAGCACTGATGGTCGAGTCGCCGCAGGATCCGCGGCACGCCAAGCGGACGCTCTACCAGCTCGGTGTGCGCGTGCCGATGGTCGTGGCGGGGCCGCTCGTGCAGCCGCAGCACTACGCGTCGAAGTGTCACGCGCTCGTCGACGGCGTCGACGTGTGGCGCACGGCGGGACGGATCGCGGGTCTCTCGGACACCGACATCGACGATTACGTCGACGCCGAGTTTCCTGGCGTCTCGCATCCGATCGACGGGCTCAGCCTGCTCGACCTCATCGACGACCCGACGATCGCAGGTCCGCGCGCGCACGCCTACAGCGAGTCCTTCCCGAACGGTGCGCCGCCGCCCGGGCAATCCGGTCACGCGCGCATGGTCTCGAACGGGACGTACAAGTACATCCGCAAGGCGACGTATCCCGACGAGGAGCTCTACGACGTCGCGACCGATCCCGACGAGACCGACGACATCCTGACGCACGGCAGCCTGACGACCGACGAAACCGCCGCCTTGTGCGAGCTGCGCGCGAAGATGAAGAGCCTGTCGGGCGGACAAGGCTGCGTCGGTCCGCACCAGCCCGGCTTCGGTCGCGTCCGGAAGTAACGCTCGCGCTTCTTTCTCAGCGCGCGCCGCCGTCACGATCGCCCACGATCGTTGCGGCGGCGCGCGAACTTTCCGGGCGAGGATTCGCGCAGGGCTCCGAGTCTTGTCCGTTGCCATGTCCGACGTTCCCGATCTCTCCGCGCTGCTCTCCGAATCCCGCTGGCTGCGCTCGCTCGCGCTCGAGCTGTGCACCGATGCGGCGCGCGCCGATGACGCGGTGCAAGACACCTGGCTCGCGGCGCTGGAGCATCCGCCCGCACCCGGCAAGACCGTGCGCGGTTGGCTCGCGACCGTTCTGCGGCGACGCGTGCACGACGCGCGGCGCTCGGACTCGGCGCGCGACGCGCGTGCCGATCTACAACATGCGCGGCGAGACGTCGCACACGGACATGCTCGCGACGGTCGTCGCGGGACGTTCGGAGGTCGTGTCGGTGGGGGAGAGCGCGCGCACGATCGTGCTCTACAACGGCGAGCTCGAGGTCGGGCGGCGCGAGCTCGCGCTCGAGCCGAAGGTCGTGAACAAGGTGCGCTTTTGACGCACATCGCCGTCGCTCGGCGGCCGTGCTCCGCTTGCCTCGTCGCGGCCAGGCGCGCGCGAACGGAAACAAGTTCGCAATCGAAGCCGTGACGCGCGCTCTCGGGCGGCTCGCGCAGCGTCGCGGACGAGGTCGAGACGCGTGCACCGGGCGCGTGCTCGGTCGCCCGCCGCGAGCGCGCGCTCACCACCCGCTCGACGCGCTTCGGAAGCAGCTTCCGCACGGCCGATAAGGCCGCGCGCGCACCTTGACACGACCCCCTCGGGCAGTAGTCTTTGGCGCCCTTCGTTCCCCGGTAGCTCAATGGTAGAGCACCCGGCTGTTAACCGGGTTGTTGTAGGTTCGAGCCCTACCCGGGGAGCCACTCTCTCAGCGCGACCGTGACGGTGATGCGCGAAGTGGTGAAGGTGATGCGGCGCGAGGTCGGCGTGAACGCGCGGATGTGCGCCACTTCGTGCGAACTGCGCCGAGGGTCCGCGCTCTCTGTTCGCGACGTCTCGGTCGGCATCTCGACCGCAATCCTACGTCGCGTGACCGGACCCCGAGCGCGACGGCTCTCGAACTCTCGGAGAGTCTCGAAGGATGAGCGCCTGGTTAGCGGCACTAACGTCCTCTACGATCCGCGACTGCCCATCCCGGGCCCAAATGCACGAGCTTCGCGCGTCTGAGTGCTGGAGGTCTCGCGAGTCCGCGGCGGATGGCTGTTCGGCCAAGCGTCGGCGACTCCCAGAGCTCCGCGTCAACACGGAACGATGGCTTGCACTCGCGTGCTCTCAACGCCGTGAGATTGGAGATCCGCGATGAACGACGCGCCTCGCGAATTAGCCGCAGGCGACGTCGTCTCGAATCTCGAACCGACCGAACTGGTCGAGGTACACGCCGTGCGCGCATTCGGCGGCCGCACTCTCGTCGAGGGCGTCGGTGTCCAGAGTCGCCGTCTCATTCGGCGTCCGCTGTCGAAGGACGAGTTGAGTCGCCTCGTTCGCGTTCGCTCCGCTTCGCTTACGTATGACGGCAACGCGGAGGAATTCCTGCTCGGTGCCGAAGCCGAGCGCATCCGCATCGGCCACGCGCACGATCCGCTGTTCGCCGTCAACGCGAGCATCGTCGATCCGCTGCCGCACCAGGTCGAGGCGGTGTACCGCTACCTCCTCCCGCTGCCGCGCATCCGCTTCCTGCTTGCCGACGACACCGGCGCGGGCAAGACGATCATGGCCGGGCTCCTCATCAAGGAGCTGATCTTCCGGGGCGTGATCCAGAAGGTGCTCGTCATTACGCCGGGCGGCTTGACGAAGCAGTGGGCGGAGGAGGAGTTGCTCGACAAGTTCGGCCTGCACGCTCGCCTCGTGAATCGAGCGACGTTCGACGCCGAGCCTTCCCAGTTCTCGCGCGGCGACGACGGCATCTTCGTCACGTCGATCGACTTCCTTGCGCGGAACGAAGGCTGCCTCAAGGCCGCCGAGCAGGTGCCGTGGGATCTCATCATCGTCGACGAAGCGCACAAGCTGAGCGCGTACGAATACGGCGCGAAGATCGAGGAGAGCGCACGCTACAAGGCGGTCAAAGCGCTGGCGGACAAGACGGACCATCTGCTGTTCCTCACGGCGACGCCGCACCGTGGTCGCAAGGACACGTTCCGTCGTCTGCTCCTGCTCCTCGACGAGGACCTGTTCACCAAGGATGAGCACGTTACGGATCGCGTGCGCGAGCAGACCGAGCCGTACGAAGGCGAAGAAGAGTTCGAGTCCGAGCGTCCGATCACGAACGCGCGCAACCGCTTTTTCCTGCGCCGCCTGAAAGAGAACATGGTCGACTGGGACAACCAGCCCCTGTTCAAGAAGCGGTTCACGACGACGGTCGGCTACGAGCTGACTCCCGAGGAGAAGCAGCTTTACGACGACGTCACGAAGTACGTGCGCTCGAAGCGCAAGGAAGCGAAGGCGAAGCGCAACCGTAACGTCGAGCTGATCTTGATGGTGATGCAGCGGCGGTTGGCGAGCAGTCTGTTCGCGATCACGCGAACCCTCGAAGGCCGTCTGCGCGCTCTGACCGAGGCGCTCAACATTCTGCGCGACCCGACGCGCTCGGAGTCCGAAAAGCGCAAGCTGCTGGGCGTCGCCGATCCGTCCGATCCGCAGAACGTCGCCGAGTACGACGACCTGAGCGACGACGAACGCGAGCAGGTCGATCGCAAGCTCTTCCGCGTCGTGCTGACGACTGATCCTGCAGCCGTCGAGGCGGAGCGCGAGGAGGTCGAGGGCCTGTTCCGACTCGCGGACAGTTTGCGCAACCACAAGGAAGCCAAGTTCGCCGAGCTACTCAGCGTGCTCGACTCCTCCGACGTGATCCGCGCCGACGACGAGAAGCTCGTCATCTTCACCGAGCACCGCGACACGCTCACCAGCCTGCAGAAGCGCCTGGAGGAGAAGGGCTACTCGGTCACCTGCATCCACGGCGGCATGGATGTCGACGCGCGCAAGGAAGCGCAGCGCGAGTTCCGACGTCGCGCGAAGATCATGCTCGCCACCGACGCGGCGGGCGAAGGTATCAACCTCCAGTTCTGCCGGTTCCTCGTGAACTGGGACATTCCGTGGAACCCCAACCGCCTCGAACAGCGGATGGGCCGCATCCACCGCTACGGTCAGCAGGAGGACGTGAAGGTCTTCAACCTCGTCGCGGCCAACACGCGCGAAGGGGCCGTGCTGCAGACGATCCTGTCGAAGCTCGACGTGATGCGCGAGCAGCTCGGGACGGACCGCGTCTACGACGTGATCGACGAATGGCTCGAAGGCGTGCCGCTGCTCGATCTCCTGGAGAAGTCGCTCGACTTCGACAGCGCGCGCGCGGCAGGCAAGAACGCAGAGTCGGCGCTGCGACATGCCACGGAGGACAAGGCCGCGAAGCTCGTCAAGCTGCAGCAGAAGACCTCGCTCGCGTCGCGCCTCGACCTGAAGGCCGCGCGGGACCTGCGCGACGCCTCGGAAGAACGCCGACTGCAGCCGTTGTTCGTCCAACGCTTCTTCGAGCGCGCGTGGGTCGCGTGCGGGGGCTCGATCCACAAGGACGACCACTTTCCCGTCTGGCACCTCGGTCAAACGCCGCTCGCGATGCTCGACCTCGCGCGCACTTGTCGCGTCGCGCTGAGCGAGCACTACGAGACGCCGGTCGTGTTCGACAAGCAGCTCGTGAGCGTCGCCAGCAAGACGCGCGTGCCCGACCGGACGCGCCTGCTCGGTCCCGGTCACGTCCTCTTCGACACCCTCATCGAATGGGCGATTCGCGAGGCCCGGCAGGCATTCGCCAAGGGCGCGATCGTCGTCGACCCCAACCTCGCCGTGCCGCAGCGTGTGTGGCTCGTGCGCTCGAAGATCCACGACGGGCGCGTCGAGACGCGCCAGCGCCTCGCGCACGAACGCCTCGCGGTGATCGCAGCCGACCACATGGGTCTGCGCGTCACCTCGCCGTCCTACTTCCTGAACTGTCTGCCGCCGACGGAAGGGGTCGACGCACCGGCAGCGCCCGATCACACGAACGAGCAGATCCAGACGTGGGCATTCGAGCAGATCACCGAGAAGCAGCTCGAAGACGTGAATGCCCAGCGCAAGGAGGAGTGCGACCTGCGCCGCAACTACCTCAACACGGCGTTCACTGATCTCATCATGGAGCTGACGGGCGAGCTGAACGACCTCCAGCACCAGAGCCTGTACGAGGACCACGACGCCGAGGAAGCCGAGCGGCTGACGCGGCGCATCGACGACCTGAAGGTGCGCAAGGTCGAGCGCATGCGCGAGCTGGACCTGATGCTCAACCTCAGCGCCGAGCTGCCCGAGGTGCTCACGCAGGCGATCGTCGTGCCCGCTCCAGTGGTGTCGATCGAGTCGGACGTCGAAGGCGGCGGAATGCCGATGCGTCGCGACGACGAGGTCGAGGCGATCGCGATGGACGTGGCGATGCGCTACGAGCGGTCGCGTGGTTGGACGCCGGTCGACGTCAGCCGCGACGACGAGCACTACGACGTGCGGTCGGAAGGACCGGACGGCGAGAAGCGGTACATCGAGGTCAAGGGTCGCGCGGAGTCCGGCGCGATCATGTTGACCGAGCCCGAGCTGAACAAGCTCGCGCAGCTCGGCGCGCGCGCGTGGCTCTACGTCGTGACGGCGTGCAAGAGCGAACGGCCGACGCTGCGGATCATCCAGGACCCGATCCCGAAGTTGCACCCGAAGATGCTGTACCGGCAGGTGCAGTTCCTCGTGGAGGAAAGCGACTGGCTTCGCGTCGGCAACGAGCCTGCACCCGGCGGACGAACGTGAAGCCCGAAGCACTTTTCGCCGAAGCTGAGGTCGAGCTGCTGCTCGCTCGCGACGAAGGCCAGTTCTTGGAGTTCAAGTCGCTCTGGGATCGTTCCGAGGAGCCGCGCAAGGCGCTCGATCGACGCAAGGCACGCGACTTCATCGCCGAGCACGTGGCAGCGTTCGCCAACTCGGACGGTGGAACGCTCATCCTGGGAGTTGACGATGACGGCACGCCGTCAGGGCACGGTTATCCCGACGACACCATCGAGGAGTTCTTCGCCGTTCCCGATCGGCGTCTGCGGCCGAGCGTCGCGTGTCGGGTTCAGCGTCGCACGATCGCGGGGCATGAGCTCATCCTCTTTGAGGTGCCGATCGGCGTCGAGGCGGTCATGGTCGACGGGAACGGCTTCCCGTACCGAGTCGGTGATCGAGTGATCCGCGAGCCGCAGGAGATCATCAACTCGAGAAAGACGGCCTACCGGCGCCTCGGGTTCGAACAGCGAACACGCCCCGAGGCGACGCTGGACGACGTAGACCTCGAACTCGCCGCGCGATTTTTGTCGGCGACACCCTTTCGGGGCCGACCCGCGGAAGAACTCCTTCGACGCTACGGTTTGGCGCACCCAAAGTCCGGTTCCCTGGCGCTTACCAATGCCTGCCTGCTGCTGTTCGGGAAAAGCCCGACGTCGCGTTGGCACCCGCGCGCCGGGATACGTCTCTTCAAGACTTCCGGCAGCGATCGAGAACACGGCGCACGGCGCAACGTGACTCAAATCGCGCGCATCGATCCTCCGCTCGCGGCAGCGCTTTCGGAAACGCAGCGCGTCGCCCGCGAACACATCCGGCGCTCCGAGAAGCTGCACGACCTCTTCTTCCGCGAGATGCCCGAGTATCCGACCTTCGCCTGGCAAGAGGCGATCGTCAACGCCGTCGCGCACCGCGATTACGAAGACCAGTCGCGCGAGATCGAGATTTGGTTCTACGACGATCGGATGGAGGTCAAGAGCCCGGGCGAGCCCATCCCTCCTGTGACTTTGGACTCGCTCCGTTCGCGACAGCCCGTGCACGCCAGTCGCAATCCCCTGCTCGTGCGCGTCCTCGCCGACGTCGGGATCATGCGCGAAGAGGGCGAGGGCATCCCGAGAATCTTCGACGAGATGGAATCGTCCTACTTGGCCGGCCCCGAGTTCCGCACCGACGCCAGCGACTTCACCGTCACGCTCCGCAACGAGCCGATCTTCAGCGGTCCGAGCACCGAGTGGCAGGACGTCGTCCGCGCGCTGCCGCTCGCGCCGTCGCAACGTCGCATGTTGCTCGCTCACCCTGGAGGATTCACGAACGCCGACTACCAACGGCTCGGCGCCGTGGACCGCGATCAGGCCTACCGCGAGATCCAGGACATGGTCGCGCAAGGCGTCATTCTGCCGGCCGAATCCCACGGGCGCGGCGCCGTGTATCGGCTGGCTCCGCATCTCCACGAGGCCCAGGCATTCCTGCAGGCCCGACTGCCGCAGCTTCGAGAGCTTCTGCTTCGACGCCCGTTCCTGAAGAACGCCGACTACCGAGTGATGTTCGGGCTCACCCGCGTGGCGGCGCTGCGGGAGCTGACGTCCTTGAGCGAGCATGGGTACCTGAAACGTGAGGGCGAGCGCCGCGGCGCTCGCTACCTTCCCGGACCCGCACTCAGAGCTGGGACCACGGAATGATGCAAGTTATGAACAGGCGCAAGTCCAAGTCCCGGCGTGGCCAAGGCTCGTATGCAGCAAGGAATGCTCGGGCCGCAAGCGTGAGTACGCCGCGCAGCCCGGAAGGACTGCAAGCTCCCACGGACGAGCGCACGCGCGAGCTGGACCTGATCCTCGACCTCAGCGCCGAGCTGCCCGAGGTGCTCACGCAGGCGATCGTCGTGCCCGCTCCAGTGTTGTCGATCGAGTCGGACGTCGAAGGCGGCGGAATGCCGATGCGCCGCGACGACGAGGTCGAGGCGATCGCGATGGACGTGGCGATCCGCTACGAGCGGTCGCGTGGTTGGACGCCGGTCGATGTCAGCCGCGACGACGAGCACTACGACGTGCGGTCGGAAGGACCGGACGGCGACAAGCGGTACATCGAGGTCAAGGGTCGCGCAGAGTCCGGCGCGATCATGTTGACCGAGCCCGAGCTGAACAAGCTCGCGCAGCTCGGCGTGCGCGCGTGGCTCTACGTCGTGACGGCGTGCAAGAGCGAGCGGCCGACGTTGCGCATCATCCAGGACCCGATCCCGAAGTTGCACCCGAAGATGCTGTACCGGCAGGTGCAGTTCCTCGTGGAGGAGCGGGATTGGAAGGGGCAGGGCGCAGATGCCACCACGCTCCGCGAGGAAGGGGGCACCTAGTGACGCCTCCCGTTGTCATCTCATTCGCTGATGCCGTCGCCAAGACCGCACACGAGAAGCACCGACACGTTCTCCTTGGGAACGGCTTCAGCCGCGCCTGGAGAGACGACATCTTCTCCTACTCGGCGCTGCTAGATCAGGCCGCCTCGAAGGGGCTCTCGCCGGATGCGCGAAGTGTGTTCGACAAGCTCAATACGACCGACTTTGAAACCGTGATGCGGGCGCTCCGCGATGCCGCGATCATCGTTGGGCACTACACCCAAGGCGCATCACCGCTCACGCAGCAACTTGAGGCAGACGCCGCGTCGCTGCGCGAGATCCTCGTGCAGGCAATTGCCGGGAATCACCCCGCGCGCTTGACCGAGATCACGCAGTCAGAGTTCGCGCACGCCCGGACGTTCCTCGCTCACTTTGAGCGGACCTACACAGTCAACTACGACTTGCTGCTGTACTGGACGTTCATGCAGGCCGAGATCGAGCCCGTTCTTCAGCCAGATGACGGGTTTCGGACGCCCGACGACGGACCCTGCGAGTACGTGACATGGGGAATCGAGAACTCGAACAAGCAGAACACGTTCTACCTTCACGGCGCGCTGCACCTATTCGACGCAGGTCACGAGCTGAAGAAGTACACATGGTCCAACACCGGCATCGCGCTGATGGATCAGGTGCGCTCAGCGTTGATTGCGGGCCTGTTTCCGATCTTCGTGTCGGAAGGCACGAGTGAGCAGAAGCTCGGGAGGATCAAACATAGCGACTTCCTCTCTCGCGGATATCGCAGCTTCGCAAACATCGGTGGTTGTCTGTTCATCCATGGGCACTCGATGTCGCCGCAGGACGAGCACATCACTTCGCTTATCGAGACAAACAAGGTTCACACGCTCGCAGTCGGACTCAGGACGCCTCTGTCTGCTAGTTCGCTGCTCATCTGCGAGAGATGCGAGGGCCTTGTTACCGCGAGAGCAGGCACAAGGCATCCACTGGTTGTCATGTACTACGACGCCGCCAGTGCCGCCGTGTGGAGGGCTGCATGACCACGGCACCCACAGATCGCAGGTGCCAAGTCAGCTTCCTGCCCTGGGCCGGGCTCGATACCGGCCAGCGCATCGGCGGAGTCGAGATGTGGCGCGCTTCCGAGGACGAGCTGGATCGCCGGGTCAGTGACGTGAGCGTGCGGGAGCACCTGAAGCGGTACTTCAAGTGCTACGTGACGCCCTTCGGCAAGCAGGCCGACTCGATCATCGTCTGTGAACTCGAAGCGAAGGACTTCAGCGTCCTGGCCGACACGGACCTCGCACGCATCCGCCGCGCTGCCGACGCGCTGTACTTCGTGGCGACCAGCACGCAGACGTGGTGGTCGATTGGTGGCGGTCACCAATCCCCTTCGCCCAGTGCGGAGCAGTTCCAGCTCGTGCATCAGAACTTCCGGCCGGGGAGCGACTACATCGCCATCGAGTCCGGCAATGTCCTCAACGGAGGGGTGCGCCTCGACACCGTCCGGTTCACGAGACCGTGGCACGTCGGCGTGTGGCACCGTCAACCGGACAAGCACGTTCTCGCCGCAGTTGACCGACTGCTCGACCCGGGCGTCGATGCGACGACACGCGCGAGATTCACCCGGTGCTTTGAGTGGTTCCGGCTGGCGCACGCTGGGGCAGACGACGTGTCGCCGTTCTCTCGCGTCGTGATGATGGCGACGGCGTTCGAGGTCCTCCTGCAGATTCCGAGGAACGGCAAGACTCAGTTCTTCGCCGAGGCGATCGACACGCGCCTGGTGCGGTCCGATCACACGAAAATGCCGGTAAAGCTGTGGCCCGGCGCGAAGCAGACAATCGACTTGGCCCCGATGGGGATCTGGGCGCGCGACTTCTACGACCTGCGCAGCGCGATCGTTCACGGTGACGATCTCGCGCCGGAGCGCCTGCGTTTCTCGTCTGCTGTTAGGGGTGACCTGACGCACCTGATGGTGGCCGACCTCGTGCTGTGGGAATGCGTGGTGCGAGAGCTGCACACACTCCGGTTGCTGCGGATCGACGGTGATCCGCTGAAGCTCGTCGATCCGAAGACTGGGGCAACGGAGGAGCTGCCGTCACCCGACCTCGCCGCGGACTGGGGTGACGTCTTCCTGCCGCTGATCTTCAGCCTGAACAAGCTGCACGAGGCGCTCGGATGGCTGCCTCCTCGCGAGCGCCGGACACGGGAGGGCGGATGTATCCGAGACTGATCGAGGTCGCCTTCCCGATCCGGGAGGTGTCGGCGGAAAGTGTGCGCGACAAGTCGCTGCGACACGGGCACATCTCGACGCTGCACTTGTGGTGGGCGCGTCGTCCGCTCGCGGCGTGCCGGGCGATCATCTTTGCGTCGCTCGTCCCGGACCCGGACGATGCGGGTTGCCCACCGGAGTTTCGCAGCGCGGTCGAGCGGTTGCTGAAGTGGCATGTGCCGACGGATCTCAAGAGCTACGCGCGCGGTCGAGAGCACGTCCGCGATGACGACCCGTACAAGCCGTACGACGGCATCGAGGACACGCTGCGGAACCGGCTGCTCGCGTTCGTCGCGAAGTGGTCGCCGGAGGCACTCGCGTTCGAGAAGGGCAAGCGCACGAAGGAGCCCGATCCCGATCAGCTCCTCGACGATCGCTCCCTGACGAAGTGGGAGACGAGCAATCCCGACAACGATCAGGGTCGAGCGGTCCTCGCGATCGCACGCGAGCTGGTGAAGGTTGCGCACGGTGGTCGCACGCCGTCGGTGTTCGATCCGTTCTCCGGCGGCGGGGCGATTCCGCTGGAGGCCGGTCGGCTCGGTGCCCAGCCCGTGGCGAACGACTACAGCCCGGTTGCCTACCTGATTCTGCGCGCGACCTGCGAGTTCCCGCAGAGGTTCGGCAAGCCGGGAAAGCGCATGGTCGAGCGCGAGGAGTACGGAACCAAGAAAAAGGAGACGGTCGAGCAGGAGGTTCCTAACGTGCTCGCCCACGACGTCGAACGGTGGTGCGACTGGATGCTCGCAAGCACGACAGCTCGGACTTGACATCGAGGTCGAGGACTCGGGTAGCGCGTGAACCGATCGTCTCCGTGCGTCGACGAAGCTGTCGAGCGAATCGTCGCGTGGTACTTCGACCGCGCCTACGGACACTGGGAGGGGCCGGGCACGCTGCCGTTCTACTGCGACCCCGAGCGCGTCGGGCATTTTGCCGTCGATCAGGCTGAACTCGCTGCGGGCAAGCCTGCCGCGTTGTTCCAGCTCTTCGTTGCGCTGTCGATGTTCCAGGCACGACGCGACACGGTCATCATGGCGCAGCAGCGTGCGATGCCGCGATCTGAGGTCGCGCTGCTCTCGTCGACCGCCACGATTCGGCGTGCGGTTCGCGCATCTCCGTGCGAGCAACTGCGCTCGACGGAATCGTTCGACGCGGGCTGCTCTGTTCAAAAGACCGGCGTGGCTGTGAGCTGCGCGTACCTGCCGTCGGAACCATGCCACGTGAAGCGCGCAACGGTCTCGCTCCGACGCATGGGCGACATGGGAAAGCTGCCGACGTCCGCGTGGCTGCGGCTCTGGGAGGACGGGCGATTCGAGTCGCGAATCCAAGGAGTGCTGAAGCGAAGCGGTGAGCCAGCAGAGCGCGCAGCACACCTCGTGCACCTCTTCATGTCCGTTCACCGCGTGGGTCGCAAGCTCGCGACACTGTTCGTCAGCGCACTCTCGACTCCCGCTCTTGCGCCGGGTTTGACCCCCTGGTTCCCGGCGGTGGACGGCAACTCGCTCGTCGTGATCGACACGAACGTGGCTCGCGTAGTCGATGTGTTCCGCGCATCGAAGTCTCCTCGCACGTACGAGAGTAGGGCTGAATGGGTCCGACGACAGAGCGAGCGCGTTGATCTGCGGCGGTTCGGTGTCGATCTCCAGGCGCACTCGCCCAGACTCGTCCAGCAGGCGATCTACGTGTTCGCGTCACGGTCGAACCGTACCGCGCGGGAGGATCAGTGCTCGCGCGGCACGTACTGTGTGGAGTGCGTGCCCGTTGCTTGTCCGTTTCATGAGCGCTTGCCGGGCTGAGCGTGAGCAGAGCGTACAGCTGACGATCAGCAGCGCGAGCCGCGTGCATCAGCCGATCTCATACGGCGGCCTTGCGCGCCGTGCTTCGCGTACGTCTCTGTGTCGGCTTGATCGGAGTCGCGTCGCTTGAAGACGCCGTACTGCTTCGCGACCTGGTCGGCGGAATGGCGATTCCGTTCAGAAGTAGCCACGCCGTGAGTGCGCCTCGTGCCTCCTCGATCGACTTGCGCAGCGGCGCGTCGGTCGTCGCAGTCGCTGCCTTGTCCATGCTCCGTACCGCTGCCACGGTGTGTCGGACAGCCGTATTGCCGCGCGTCTTCCTCCGCTCGGCGCGTGCCTTGATCGAAGCGATGCGTGCTTCGAGGTCGGCGACGAGCTGATCGGCCGTGCGGCGGACGCGGTTCTTGGTGGTCGGTTCGGGAGCGGGCTTGGCTTCGTGAGTGACGGTCATGGTTGCTTCTCGAGGGCTGCCTTCTGTTCATTCCAGTCCACGGAGCGCAAGGCAGCGCGAAGTCGGCGCTCGTGGATGTTCAACGTGCCGAGGAGCAGGCGTTCCTGGATCTCGGGCGCGAGCTGCAGCAGGTTCATGACCTGCGTCATGCGTGCGCCGGTGAGACCGAGCTTGCGGGACGCGGTCGCGTAGTCGGCGAGCACGCCATCGTCGACCAGCCGTTCGATGTGATGCGCGAGGGCGAACATGCGCGCGGTTCGTTCGCCGTGGTTCGGCTGCGCGCGCTGGGGCATGGGTGCCTTCGATCGCGGCACGGACGAGAACGGAGCGGCTCCAACCGGTAGGTCACCGTGATGCCGCTCACGCCGACTCCCTCCGCGGTCCGAGCGCTCTCACGCCACCCGGCCTGAACGTGATGCGCACGTCGTAGCTGCGCGCATCGTAGACCACACGCTCGATCAGCAGTGCGAGCACGCGCGCCTTCTCACGCGGGAACAGCTCGTTCCCTACCGGATCGAAACTGGCCAGTGCATCGCGCAACTCGCTCTCGTCGAGCACGTCGCTCTCGATCCCGAGCAACTCGTGCCGCGCATCCGCGAGCCGCTCTGCGGCTTGCTCGATCGCATCGTCGAGCTCGCCCACGCGCCGCATGAGCGTGCCGGCTGCGGTCCCGCCATGGGCCACAGCGTCCACCAGGTTCGCGCGCTCCTCGGTCAAACGCCGGGCGTCTGCTCGAAGCCGCGCGCGTCGGCGATCAACGCCGGCGTACGGGCGGTGTGAGCACGCTTCGCCGCCTCAATGGATTCACGAACCAGCGCAGGATCGCGCCCGATCTCGCGGATCTTCGAGACCACGAAGTCCTCGATCTCCACGCGCGCCACACGGCTCTTCGGGCACGCCTTCGCGCCTTGCTTCTCGGCCTTGCTGCACACGTAGTAGCTCCAGCGCCGCTCACCGCGCGAGCTGATGCTGTGCGTCATCGAGCCGGCGCCCTGGCGCTCCACCGAGCACTCATCCACACGAACTCCCGGGGCCAACCCGCATCTCTCCAGCGCGAGTGACCGGCGAAGTTTGATCCGCGCCGCCGGCGCTATCCCTGCCGAGGATGCGCTGGCCCAGCGGTCCGCGCCGATGCCCGCGGCCCCGACGATAGGCGCTGACGGTGGCAGGAGGGCCCATGGTCCGGCCCGCTGGTTTAGGAAGACGGCACATCCTAAAATAGCAGGCGCCGCTAATTGAGGTTGCCGCCGACGATGAAACGCACTCTGCAGGGCCACTACCTCAAGGTCGCCATCCCCGGTGAGGCCTTCCAAGCCTTCGTCCCCGCGCCCCTGCCGCCGCGCCCGGCCATTCATTGGAGCCCGGCGTTGCGTGGGCGTTTCGACGCGGCGCTGGTGGCCCTGGGTCGGCTCGACGCGGTGACCGATCTGCTGCCGAACGCGGGGCTCTTGCTCTACAGCTTCGTGCGCAAGGAGGCGGTGCTGTCGTCGATGATCGAAGGCACGCAGTCGTCGCTCGCCGACTTGATGCTCTTCGAGATCGACGAGCAGCCCGGCGTGCCGGTGGAGGATGCGCGCGAGGTCAGCCGCTACGTGGCGGCGCTCGAACACGGACTCGAGCGGCTGCGCGGGGGCTTTCCGCTGTCGTTGCGCCTGTTGTGCGAGGTGCACAAGGTACTGCTCGACCACGGACGCGGGTCAAGGCTCACGCCGGGCGAGTTTCGCCGCAGTCAGGTCTGGATCGGTGGCACGCGGCCCGGCAATGCCGTGTTCGTTCCGCCGCCGGCGAACGAGCTGGACGAGTGCCTGAAGCACTTCGAGCGCTTCTTGCACGACCAGCCCGAGCCGACACCGCCGCTGGTCAAGGCCGCGCTCGCCCATGTGCAATTCGAAACCATCCACCCCTTCCTCGACGGCAATGGACGGCTCGGTCGCCTGCTGATCGCGCTGCAACTGGCGGCTGATGGTTTGATGCGCGAGCCGCTGCTGTACTCGAGCCTGTATTTCAAGGAGCACCGGCAGACCTACTACGAGTTGCTAAACGGGGTGCGACTGTCGGGCGATTGGGAAAGCTGGCTCGAGTACTTTGCCGATGCCGTGGTGGCGAGCGCCACAGAGGCGGCCACGTCGGCCAAGCGGCTGCTGGAGCTGGCCTCGGCCGACGGCCGACGCATCGAAAGTCTGGGCCGTGCTGCGGCCTCCGTACTAGCGATTCACCGCGTTTTGCAGCGCCAGCCGATCGCTACCGCCGCTTCAATCGCCACCGCCACCGGCCTCACGCCCGCGACCGTGAACAGATCGCTGGCGCATCTGGAGCGCCTCGGGCTGGTGGCTGAACTGACGCGCAAGCAGCGCGGGCGGGTGTTCAGCTATGTGCGCTATATCGGGATCCTCAACGAAGGTATGGATCTGCCGAGCGGGGGCGGAAGGCGATGAGCCAGTTCAGCTTTCTGCAGCGCGAATGGCCGGCTGTATTCGACTCCGCTGTCAGAGCTGAAGCGGCTGTGCACGGCGACGCGTGTGCGCATGCCAGAGCTCGACGATCGCGCGCAGTCCCTTCGCGTCCAGTGCGTCGACCACCGCGGCGAGATCAGGATCGCTCGCCCGCGCAGCGCTCAGCGCCTCGCGGGCCTTCGCCACCAACACCCGCGTGGAACATCAGAGCGAGAGCAGGAACGCGACCAAGTCCCGTTCGGCGGACTCGGTCATCGTGAAGTTGAACCTCACCTGATACTGACGGAGGACATCGGTGAGCGTCGCGGCGGACCCATTGTGGAAATACGGAGCGCGGGCGGCCAAGCCGCGGAGCCCGGGTGTCTTGAACCTGTTGATGTCCGTGAACTTTCCGGTCGTCAGCGCGATTCCCGGATCGGTGGACTTGATCGTCGCGTTCGTCGCCACACTGCGGAAGGTGTAGAGCGGCAGACCGGCATAGCGACGGGCCGGCGTATCGTCCGAAGTTCCGATGTCAAAATTCCTGTTCATCGATCGATTGCCGACGTTCGGGACGTTGTGGCACAATCCACATCGAAACACGCCGCCGGTGTTCGTCGTGAAACTCTGGTTGAACAACGCCTGCCCGCGCGCGATGGCCTGTCGTTTTGGATGCGCTTGATTCGTCCAGGCGGTAAAGAGACTCATCGAGGCTTGGTTGAACGGAGCACCCGTGATATCGAGCCCTCCCGAATCATTCATCGAAACATAGAACGGAACGGTCGATAGAAAATCGGGGCCACCCAAAGCACCGGAGGCGGACAGCGAGCCCGCACCGAAACTGCGATTCTGTGCCGTCGCCAAGTTCAACTCGAATGCCACGATTGCATCCCGCTGGGCATTGGTCAGGCCGGGCACCATCGCCTGAGCATGCCCGAGCGTTGCACCGACCGCCTGATGGCCGAGGTCTGTGAAGAGGTTCGATGTGTGATTCGCTGCTTGCGACGCGACGTCGGCCGGGGGGAGATCGGCCAGAGGAATCGTCCCTGTCGAGACGGACGATTCGCGGCCATCCCACATCACTGAAGTCAGGGAACCGAGGTTGGTCGTAGGCAGCGGGCGACGGAACAGCGACAGCTCGGAGGCGCTGGCGTAATTCCAGGGATCTTCGACCGCGATCAATTCGAAGTCCGCGCTCACCGGCATCGGCCGTCCGACTCGGATCACGCCGTGATTGAGCAGCATGCTGTAGGCATGGGCCCGCGCCGCAGTCGTCGAGACATCCATCAGCGGGGAATTGGCTCCGTCAACGGGTCTAAAAACCGGAGCGAGTCCATTCGTGTTCGAGAAGAGCGACTGCAATTGGTGCGGCACGATCGACCAGCCCGCCGAGGGGACGTGGCACGAGGCGCAGGTTCGTCCATTGGTGCCGAATCGCTTGAAAAACGGCCCCGTGCCAACGAGCGGACTACCGTCCAAGGTGATAGTCCGCAGAACACCCGTTGGATTCAACGTATCGATACTCGAATCATGCGCGGCCGCACTCTGCATCATTGCAGAAGCCGCCAGAAGACACACACTCGATTTGAAACGCGGAATCATCATGAAAGGTCCTCCAGAAGTGAAGTCATGGGGCAGCCGTTGCCGTTCCCTTGCGCTCGAACGATGGCCTCCGGTGCGAACCGAAACGCGACCACGGCTCCGATGAAGCCGATGCCGATCAATACTTTCTTCGATGAATGCATGGTGTCTCCTCTGGAGACATGGGCTGTGCGGGGAGCCCCGCGGCGCGTGATCCGCCGCATTGGAGGCAGGGCCTCGTTCCCCACTCAGGTCCCAAGAGCAACGAGGGCGCTGATCTGTCGCGCATTCGGACTTTTCTTTGGGATCGCGTGACGCCCTCCCTGGCCGAGGCGATCGCCAAACGCACGGGACCTCATGGTCCGGCCCCTCGCGGTGAGCCGCGATTGCAGCCGGAGGCCGCCGCGGCGCAGCGTGCGCGAGACTAGGCGGCGGGCCGCGATCGCGGACGGAGCGCGAGCCGCGCCGACGAGGTCAGCGCCGAGCGCGCGCCTCCATGTCGATCTCGATCAAGATCGTTGCGATCGCCCTAGCCCGCATTTCTCACCACGTCCTGCTGCGTTCGCGTCAACTCGCTTCGGCCGGCGTTGTTGGATCGGAATCGATCCTCGCCGACCCAACAGGTCGCCTCCGGTCGATTCCGATGCAACGCCTT
>JBJXHG010000156.1:0-16889 GCA_046160865.1 Planctomycetota bacterium
CGCAACGCGTGTCGCGGCGAGCGCGCGGACCGCATCGAAAAGTCCAGCGGCTGCACGAAAACTACGGCCGCGACCCCATCGACCCCCGCAGGCTGACTCTCGGGTGATCTGTGGCGCAGACTCCTAGCCCGCATTTCTCACCACGTCCGTCGCGAGGACGTGGCAACTCGCTTCGGGCAAGGCGTTGCGTCGGAATCGACCGGAGCTCTCCTGTCAGGTCAGCGAGGATCGATTCCGATGCAACAACGCGGGCGGAAGCGAGTTGACGCGAACGCAGCAGGACGTGGTGAGAAATGCGGGCTATTGCAGCGGCACGGACACAGTCACTGTGCCCGCGCGCGGTGCGTCGAACGCGAGCGAGAACTCCGCGTGCTCCTCGGCCTCGACGATCCAGCGCACGGTGACGACTTCGCCCGCCGCGAGCTGTCCGAGCAACTGCGGACCGCCGGTCGGCAGCGCGCGAAACACCCCGTTGCCCCGCCCGAGCGCCGCGGAAACGACGCGCGCGCCGCCCGCTTCCATGCGCACGCGCAGCGCGGACCAGCGCTCGCCCGCATCCGGCGCGGTCGCAGAGAGTCCGACGTTGGCGAGCGGCACGTCGACGAGCCACAAGTTCGGCCGCAAGCGCTCGACGTGCGACGTCGCGACCGAGAGGCGCGGCAGCGCGCGCGCGGCACCGACGATCGCGTCGACCGCCTCGCTCGTGCGCGCCGCATCGACTGCGACCGTGCGCAAGCCGGCGTGACTCGCGGCGAAGAGCGCGAGCGTGCCGGGCTGCGGCGGCTCCGCGGTGCGCGCGAGCTCGCGCGACGGGACGAGGCGCACGAGCGTCGCGATCTCACGACGTTCGACGAGGAGCTGCGCCAGTGCGCGGGTCTCCGGATCCGCGAGCGGATACGGCGCACTCGCCGTCCACGGCAACCAGCCTTCGGGATAGTCCGCGGCGCTCACGAGCGCGCGATCGCCGTCGCGCGACGCGAGGAAGCACACGGTGGCACTCGTCCATGCGTCCGCCGACGCCCCGTCGCTCGCGCTGCGCGCCACGAGCGCGGTGAGCACATCGAGCGACGCGCGCTCGTCCGCCCCGTCGGCGCACACGAGGACCGTCGGCCGCGACGTCGTTTCGCGCGCCGCGTTCCACGTGACGAGCGAGACCGGCGAGCCCGCGAGCGTGCGTGCGAGCTCACGGCGCGTCCAGCGCTCCGGATCGCGCGCGACGAGCTCGGCGAGACGCGTTTCGTGCTCGTCGGCAACGGCCGCCGGCTCGTTCTCCGCTTGCGCTGCGTCGCGCGCTGCCTCCGGAGGGATCGCGGGCGGCATGACCGGCAGCGCGCCGTCTCGCTGCGGCGCGGGAACGTCCTGCGCACCGAGCGCGAGCGCTGCACACAAGGCGAAGAGAGCACGACTCACGGCTTCACCTCGCGCGACACGAGCGCCGTCCACGGCGCACGCGCGCGCAGAGTGAACGCGCTGCCGGGCGCCGCCAGCACGACCCACGTGCAGCTCGCGCTGCGACCACCGCCCGGGATGCGCTCGAACGACACGCTGCGCTCGCCGGCGAGCAAGCGCGCGCCATCGGGCAACACGAGCGCCAGCTCGACGGGCTTCGCGAGCGCCGGGTCCCGCGCGACGAGCTCGGGGATCTCGCTGCCCGTCGGCAGCGCTCCGCGGTTCGTCACGTGCGCGGTGAGCGTCACGACGTCGCCGTCGCGCCGCGCGAGCGACAACTCGACGTCGAGCG
Source organism: Planctomycetota bacterium (assembly GCA_046160865.1). Classification (GTDB taxonomy): domain Bacteria; phylum Planctomycetota; class UBA1135; order UBA1135; genus JBJXHG01. The sequence goes on from JBJXHG010000156.1 coordinate 1,742, forward strand.
CCGGCAAGTTCGCAGCGAGCTTCTCGACGAACGTCGCGAGGCCAGCCAGCGCGTGCGGCAAGCTCTGCGGCGGCGGATGCACGCGCGCGTATGCCTCCCAGCCACCGACGAGGCCGGCGCGGCCGTCGCCGAGCTCGACGGGATGCCAATCGACGAAGCCGATGCCGCCGCGCGTGTTGTCGAGCCAACGCGCCCACGCGCGATCGACGGCGGGCGGCAACGGTCGCACCGGCGCACGTCCGCCCGCGGTCGCCAAGTTCGCGTCGGCGAGCCCGACGCCTTGCACGTCGGGACTGCGCTCGACCGCCGGCCCCCACGCGGCGATCTCGCACGCGATCGCGCCGCGCGCGGCGTACGCCCAATCGACGAACGTGCCCGTGCGCGCGCCGCCGTGTGCATCGTGCAGGCGGACGGCGCGCGGCTGCGCGCGGCCGGTCGACTGCGCGAAGAGCGCCGTGATCCGTTCGAACAGCGCCGCGTCCGCATCCTCTGGCCACAACGGCGCGGAAACGCCGCCAGGCACCGCCAGCTCGCCATGGTTGCCCTGGAACACGAGCGCCGCGACGACGTGCGTACGCGTCACGAACTCCGCGAGTGCGCGCGCGTGCGCATCGTCGAGCGGGAGGTCACCCGACGACTTCGCCGCGCCGTCCCAGTGCATGGGGAAGTTCGCGTCGGCGATCACGCCGCCGACCGGATCTTCGTTGAACAGTCCGTCGCGGTCGTCGTCGCGTCCCTCGCGCACCCAACGGTAGCGCGGCGCGTCGCCAGCGCGCGCGCGCGCGAGGAAACGCTCGTCGCTGCTGCGCGTCCATTCCCCGTCCGCGTCCTCGATCAGGAGGTCGAGGATCCGGCCGTCGCCGTCGACATCGTCCGGGACGTCCTCGTCGACCGCGCGATCCCCGTCGTCGTCCATCGGACGCGAGCTCGTGCCAGCGCTGGACGCGCCAGAGATCGTGCGCTCGAGCGCGTCCGGCGCGGCGCACGGAATCGCGACGAACGCGAGGCCGTCCGGCAACGTCGCGCGGCTCGCGAGCAACGCATCGCAGACCGCGAGCACCGCTTCGGTGCCCGAGCGCGACGCGCCGTCGAGCGCGCCGACGAGCACGATCGTCGGACGCTCCGAGAGCGCGATCGGACCTGGCGCGCCGAAACGCAACGCGCTCGGCGGCTCGCTCGCTCCCTCGGTGCTCGTGCCGGCACCGTTCCACGCGACGCGCTCGGCGCCGCGCTGCAGCCAGGCGGCGAACAGGCGGCCGATCTCCGCACGATCGTGGTAGACGGGCTCGTACACCGGCGGCGCGGGCGGCGCTTGCGCCGCGGGAACCGCAGGCGGCTCTTGCGCGTGCCCCCGACTGGCGAGGAGTGCGGTCGCGGCTACCGATGCGCACAGCGACAGCCAGCGCGCCACCGCGCGCGCGCGCCAAGTCGGATGCAGAGAGAACGTGTGCACGGCCATGTCCGAAGGCGCACCGGCCGCGCGCATACGGCGCGCCGGCGCAGCGTGAGCGCGGCGAGCTGCTATCGCGACGGATGGCCACACGGCTTGAGCCCTCGAACCGTTCGAGCCTCAGCTTTCCGACACGGGTGCAGTCGCCTCGTCCGCCTTCGCGGCACGGCGGCGCGCGGTTCCGCCGTGCACGACGCCTTCCGCATCGAGCCGCGCCGGCACGAGCTCGACCACGGGCTCGCCGGAGTCGCGATCGATCGTCGGAGCGCGCTCGATTTCCGCACGGCTCTCGGCCGCGGCATCGTGCGCGACGACCTCGGCCGCAGCCGGTGCGGACGAGCGGCTCCAGCGATCCGCCTCCGCGAGTTCGACGGCCACCTGCCGCGAGACGCCCTTCGTCTCCATCGTGACGCCGTACAAGCTCTCGCACGACGCCATCGTGCCCTTGTTGTGCGTGACGACGACGAACTGCGTCGTCGCGCGAAACTGCTCGAGCATCGCCAGGAAGCGCTGCACGTTCGCGTCGTCGAGCGCCGCGTCGACTTCGTCGAGGATGCAGAAGGGACTCGGGCGCGCTTCGAAAACGGCGAAGAGCAGCGCGAGCGCCGTCAGCGTGCGCTGACCGCCGGACAAGAGGCCGATCGAGAGCAGCTCGCGGCCGGGAGGCCGCGCGACGATCTCGACGCCCGCGTCGAGGACGTCGGCGCCCTCCTCGAGCAACACGTCCGCGCGCCCGCCGCCGAAGAGCTGGCGGAAGATGCGTTGGAAATTGACGCGCACGGTCTCGAACGTCTCGAGGAACAAACGCCGGCTCTCGGTGTCGATCGTGCGCACCGCTTCCGCCAACGCGTCGCGCGAGTCGGTCAAGTCCTTGTGCTGCTGCGTCAGGAACGACAAGCGGCCGCCGACTTCGTCGAGCTCGCTCATCGCCTCCAAGTTGACGGGACCGAGCTTGTCGAGCTTCGCCTTCAGCTCGCGCACGGCGCTCTCGAGCTCCGCGAGCGCTGCGGCGCCCTCGAGCTCCGGCTCGGGCTCGAAACCCGCTGCGAGCTCGGCTTCACCGAGCGCGAGCTCTTCGTGCGCGCGGCGCACGATCTCGTCGCGCGAGAGCGCGAGGCGTTGATCCGCGAGGCGCTGGTCGGCCAGCTCGGCACTCGCGCGTTCGAGCGCTTGCGTCACCGCTTCGGCGCGGCGCCGCTCGAGATCGACGCCGGTTTGCCCGGCTTCCGCGGCGCGCCGCAATTCGAGCGCACGCTCGTCCGCGCGGCCGCGCGTCTCGAGGATCTCCTGGCCGGCGGTCGCGAGACGCTCGACGTCCGCGCGCGCGTCGGCCGCGGCCTGCGCATGCTCGCGCGCGCGTCGTTCGGCATACGCGAGCTCCGCACTGCCTTCGTCGCGCCGCCGCACGAGGTCGGCGTGACGCTGCTTGCGGCCGGAGAGCTCGGTCGATTGCCGAGCCGCGAGCACTTGCGCTTCGCGCTCCGCGAGCCGCAAGCGCTCGCGTTCGGCTTCCAACGTCCCGAGTGCGCGCGTGTGCTCCGCGAGCGCCGCGTTCTCCACGTCGAAGCGCGCTTCCAACTCGGTGCGCACGGCTTGGCTGTCCTCCAGCTCGCGCAACAAGCGTCCGGCCTCGCTCTCGGCCGCTCCGATGTCTTGTTGCAGCGCCACCTCGGCGACGTCGAGGTCGCGCGCGCGGCTCTTCGCGGTCGCGAGCTCGCCTTCGAGCTGCGCTCGCGCTTGGCGGCGCTGCTCGAGCTCGTGGCTCGAGCGCTCCCAGTCCTTCTGCAAGCCCACGCGGCACGCGCTGCGATCGGCGCGCTCGGCTTCGACTTCGGCGAGGCCCTTCTCGATCGCTTCGAGTTCGACCGTGTGGTCATCGGCGCTCGAGCGGCGGCCGACGGCGCCCTGTGCGAGCGAGCGGTGCCCGCCCAGGAGTCCGGCCGCGTCGACGAGCTCGCCGTCGAGCGTCGCGCAGCGCGCGCCCGGATACTGGCCGACGAGCTCGATCGCGGCCGAGAGATCACGCGCGAGCACGACGTCGCCGCACAAGAGCTCGCACAGCGGCTCCGCGCCGACGCCGGCGCGCACGTGATCGTGCAGGAACCCGATCACGCGCTCGTCGCGTTGCAGCGCCGCGCGCACGTCGGCGAGCGGCCCATCGATGGAAGTGCGGGCACGCTGCGCGAGACCTTGCGGCAGGAGCAGCCCCGCCGGCGGCGCTTCGCGCGCCATCAGCCATTGCGCGAGCGCGCGCGCGGTCGCCGCGTCGCTGACGATCAACGCGCCCGGACGCGCCGCGAGCACCGCGTCGAGCGCACGCGCATGCTGCGAGTCGGTGCGCAAGAGATCCGCCGCGAGGCCGAGCAAGCCCGCGGGCGGGCACGGTGCGTCGCCGCGCGCGACGGCTTCGAACAGCTGGCGCCCGCCGGTGCCGATTTCCTCGAGGTCGCGCTCGCGGTCGAGCAGGAACTCGATGCGGCTCGCGAGGCGCGTGCGCTCGAGCTCGAGCGCGTTCTTCTCGGCGTCGAGTTGCGCGACTTCCGCGCCGGCTTCGGCGAGCCGCTGTGCGAGCTCGCGCCGTTGTGTTTCGATGCCGCTCTGCGCGGCGCGTGCGCCATTCGCGGCGGACTCGGCCCTCTCTTCCGCCGCTTGCGCTTCAGCACGCGCGGCGCGCGCCGTCGCCAAGCGTTCGGCGAGCCGGCGACCGCGCTCCGCAGCCGGCGTGCGCGACTCTTCCAGCGAGCGCGCGCGGTTCTGTGCTTCGGTGACACGCTGCAGGAGCCCGAGCACCGTCTCGTTCGCTTGCTGCATCGCCGCACGCGCGCGCACGTGCTCCGCTTCGATCGCGCGCACCGCGTTCGCCTGCACGCGCGCGTCTTCGCGCGCCGCGGCTTCGTCACGCGCCAGCGTTTCGATCTCGTGCGCCAGACGCTCCATCTCGCGCGCGCGCTCCGCCAGCGCGCTCGAGAGCTCCTCGGCGCGACGCCGCTCTTCCGACGCGGCCGATTCCTCGCTACCGATGCGCTCGGACGCCTGCGCGCGGCGTTCGTCGAGAGCGCGACTCTCGGCCGCCAGGCGCGCGCTCTCGCCGACGAGGCGCTCGAGCTCGGACGCCAGGGCGCGGTGCTCGCGCTCGCGCGTGCCGACTTCCGCTTCCGCGGCAGCGCGCTCTGCGCGCAAGGCGTCGGCGTGCTGCTCGAGCTCGGCGATCTTCGCGCGCACCCCGGACTGCTCCGACTCGAAACGGTGCACACGGTGGCGGATCGCACGCGTGCGCTCGCGCGACCACTCATCGCGCGCGGCGACGAAGCGCTCCGCCTTGCCGGCTTGGATCTTGAGCGAGCGCACGCGCGACTCGAGCTCGCCGATCACGTCGGCGAGACGCGCCATGTCGTCCGCGACGCGCTTCAAGCGCAGCTCGGTCTCGACCTTGCGCTGGCGGTAGCGGCTGATGCCCGCGGCTTCCTCGAAGATGCGCCGGCGCTCGAGCGGATTCGCCGACAGCACCGCGTCGATCTTGCCCTGCTCGAGCACGCTGTAACCGCGGCTTCCGAGGCCCGTGTCGAACAGCATCTCGCGCACGTCCTTGAGACGCACCCTCTGTCCGTCGAGCAGGTACTCGCCCTCGCCGCTCTTGAACACGCGGCGCGTGATGCCGACTTCGCCGCCGCGGCCCGCGAGGATGCCGCTGTGGTTGTCGAGGATCAGCGTGACTTCCGCGACCGCGAGCCCGGGCCGGCTGGCCGAGCCCTTGAAGATGACGTCGGTCATCTCCGCGCCGCGCATCGACGTGGGGCGCTGCTCGCCGAGCACCCAACGCACGGAGTCGACCACGTTGCTCTTGCCGCAACCGTTCGGACCGACGACGCCGGTGAGCGTGTTCTCGCCGAACTCGAACACGGTTCGATCGGCGAAGGACTTGAAGCCGAAGAGCTCGAGTCGTTTGAGGCGCATGTTTCGGGGGGCGAAAGCCGGAACGGATCAGAGGTGAGGCGTGCGAGCGGGGAGCGCCGCGGACGGATCCACGGACGCAGCGTCGTACGGAAGCGGCGCTTCGCGCCGCGGAGAAGTCGCGAGCGCACCCGCGCTCGGAAGCACGTAGAGCGGAGCTCGTCCGGCGCGCAAGCGCACACGCAAACGATCCAAGCGCTCGAAGCGCGCGAGCGCGCCGCCGCGCGGCGCACCGGCGAGGATGCCGTGCGGGTGCAGCGCGCCGACGGGCTGCGCGGCGAGCAGCGCCGCTTCGCACGCTTCGAGCGCCGAGCCGCCGGCACCCCGGCGCGCATCCAGACCGAGGTCGAAGCCGCAGCCGTACGGTGCGCCGGGTCCGTCGCTCGCGCTCGCGTCGCCCTCGAACAGGAGCGGTTGCGTCCACGGAAAGTGCGCGCGATCGAGCCGTGCGAAGCGCGCGGCGGCGAACGTGCCGCCGAACGGCGACACGCTCGCGGGCATGCCGCGGCGCTTGCCGAAGCGCTGCACGGCTTCGCCGAGGAACGAGAGCACGCGCCCGCACGACTGCGGGCGCAGATCGCCGTCGCCGAGGATGCGCAGCGCCTCGCGCAACCCGACGGGCACGATCGCCGCGCTGCGGCGCGCGTAGAGCGGACGGCCCGCCGGCTCGCGCAGCGCGCGGTGCTCGCGTTGCAGGTCCGACAGCGCGATCGCCGCGTCGAGCGCGGTCTCGACCGCGCGTGCGAGACCCTCGAGCACGAGGTCCTCGCGCCAAGGTCCGGCGTGGCGTGCGATGCGCACGACGTTGATCGAGACGGCCGAGCACAGCGTGAGCGCGCCGGTCTCGCGCGCGCCGCGCGTGAGGCCGGGACCGGCGAAGCGACCGTCGTCTCCACTTCCCTGACTGTTCCACGTGGGCACGACCGCGCCGCGCTCGAGCGCCGCCTCGAGCAAGCTCGCGAGTTGCACGTCCGACGCGAGGCGCGTGATCTCCTCCCGATCGAGGAAGAGCCGGGGCGGGTGCGGATCGCGGCGCGCGAGATCCGCCCATTCTTCGAGCACGCCCGCGAGCCACGTGGGAGCGCTCTCGGCGCCGGCGCGCGGCGCGTGCACGAAGTCGAGCGAGAGTCCGGTGGCGTGCGTCAGCGCGCGCACCGCGGCGAGCCACGCGCGGCGGCTGACCGCCGTCTTCAAGCTCTGGAACACGAGGCCCGCGTCCTCGAGTGCGAGCGACTGCGCGCCGTCGCGCGCTTGCGCGGCGATCTCGTCGAGCATCTCGAACGCGGCGCTCGCGGGCGCGCCCTTGCGCAGCCAGAACTCGCACGGCACCGCGCACGCGATCGGGCGGTGCGGATGGTCGAGGCCTTCGATCCACAACTCGCCCGATTGGCACAACTGCGCGGTCTCGGCCGGCACGACGTCCTCGAGCGCGTAGCGCCGCAAGATCTCGCCTGCGACCGTGTCGGACGCGGAGCGCCGCGACGCGCGCGCGTCTCCACCCGCGGCCCAATCCGGGTCGCGCAAAAGCTGACGCAGATCGTGGCGCGGCAAGCCGACCGGCCGCTGGCGCCGCAGCGCGTGCGCGAGTCCCATCTCGAGCAGCTCGTTGTCGACGAGCTCGCGGATCAGCGCGGTCGAGATGCGTCTCAAGCCGCTGTCGAACACGCGCGCTTCGACGCGGCGTGCGACGTCTTCCGCGGTCGCACGCGGCAGGTCGGCTTCGTTGAGCAGCGCCGCGACGATGCGCGCGCGGCTCCACGACGAGAGTCCGGTCTGCACCTCGACGCGCGGCGGACGCGGTCCGGACGCCAGGTCGCCCGGCGTGCTGGTGCTCGCCGGCGCGCGCACTTGCAACGCCGCGTTCACGCGCGCGCGGCGGTCGCGCTCGAGGATGTACGCCTTCGCGACCGCGGCACGGCCGAGGTCGATCAACGCGCGCTCGATCAGGTCCTCGACGTCGTCGATCGTCGGCGCGGCGCTCTCCTCGCGCGCGTTCGCGGCGCTGAAGCGACGCGCGAGCGCGAGCTCGACGAGGTCCGCGACCTCGCCACCGAGCGTGCCGTCCTTCTCGTTCGCCGTCGCCTGCGCGCGCGCCACTGCATCCGCGACGCGCGCCTTCTCGAACGGCACGCGGCGACCGGCCTCGTCCGAGAGCCACGGCACGGACGGCGCGGTCACGGCGTGTTCTTTCCGCGCGACTCGAGCATCGGCTTCAGCTCGTCCATGAACTGCGAGACGTCCTTGAACTCGCGGTACACGCTCGCGAAGCGCACGTACGCGACCTGGTTCAGCGTGCGCAGCTCCTCCATCACGAGCGAGCCGATCACCGAGCTCTCCACCTCGCGGTCGTACTCTTCCTGGCAGCGGGCCTCGACGCGCGCGGCGGCCGCTTCCAAGTCCTCGACCGAGACGGGCAGCTTCTCGCAGGCGCGGATCATGCCCGTCAGGATCCGCTCGCGGTCGAAGCGCACACGCTCGCCGCTCTTCTTGATCACCCGCAGCGGCGTCTCTTCGATGCGCTCGTAGGTCGTGTAGCGCAGGAAGCACTCCAGACATTCACGACGGCGACGGATGACGCTCCCGTCGGCCGAGGTCCGCGAGTCGACGACCCGGTCGTTGTCGCGTTTGCAACGAAGGCACCGCATGAGGCTTAGCGCAGCACAGGAAGAGACCACAACTACATGTTGTGTGTCAACGCTCGGCGACACGAACGGAGTGGGTGGACACGCGTTCCGAGCGCCTCACTTGCCGAGGCAGAAGCGGGCGAAGATCCGGTCCAAGACATCTTCCGGCGTGCTGCGGCCGCTGACGAGGTCGAGAACGTCGCTCGCGCGCCGCAGGTGCTCTGCCAGGAGCTCGAGGGGCGCGCCGGCCGCGTGGATCTGCCGCGCGCCATCGAGCTCCACCCGCGCGGCGTCGAGTGCGATCGCGTGACGCGCTTCGACCGCGCGCGTGACGCCGGTCTCGGCGCCCGGCCCCGGACCTGGAGCGGCGTGTTCGTCGAGCGCGGCGCGCACGCGCTCGCCCAGCGCCTCGAGTCCGAGGCCGCGCGGCGCAGAAACGGCGACCCACGCCGAAGCACCGGAGAGCTCGGGCGGCGGCGCGGCGCGCGCGCCGGCACGATCGATCTGGCTCCAGACGAGCAGCACGCGCTCGGAAGGCAGGCGCGCGAGCTCGGCTTGGATCGCCGCATCGTCCGCGCGCGACGCATCGACGACGTAGAGCACCAAGTCCGCCGCCGCGCTCGCGTCCGCGGCCTTGCGCTGCGCGGCGGCGTCGACGCCCTGCGCGCCCGCATCGAACCCGGCCAGGTCCTGGAGCTCCACTGCCCGACCGGCGCAATCGGTCTCCGCGGCGACGACGTCGCGCGTCGTCCCGGGCAAATCGCTGACGAGCGCGAGCTCGGCCCGGCACAACGCGTTGAACAGCGAGCTCTTCCCCGCGTTCGGCGCGCCCGCGAGCACGACGCGCGGCAGCGCACGCAGCGGCGCGCGCTGCGCTTCCCACGCCGCCGCCGCCGCGAGGTCCGCCGCGACGCGCTCGAGGCCCGCGCCGATCTCGTCGTCGGGCACGTGGCCGGTGTCGAGCGGATCGAAGTCGAGGCTCGCCTCGCACAGCGCACGCAGATCGTCGAGCTCGTCGCGCAGGCGCTCGATGCGCTGCGAGAGACCGCCGGTGAGCAGCGCAAGTCCCGCGCGCGCTTCGTCCGCGCTCGCCGCTTCGACGAGCGCGAGCACGCCTTCGGCCTGCGTCAAATCGATGCGGCCGGCCGCGAACGCGCGACGCGTGAACTCGCCGGGCTGTGCGAGCTCGGCACCGAGCGCGAGCAATCGATCCAGGGCCGCGGCGAGCAGCGGTGGCGAGCCGGAGAGATGGAACTCGGCCACGTCCTCGCGCGTGAACGAGCGCGGCGCTGGCATCCAAACGAGCAGCAGCGGTTGCTCGCCGCGCGCGTCGCGAAACGCGCCGCGATACAGACCGCGGCGCGTGAAGTCGGGCGGCGGCGCGCCGCACCACGTGGCGGTCGCGAGCTCCCGCGCGCGCATGCCCGACACGCGGATCACGCCGCGCAGCCCCGCGCCCGGAGGCGTGGCGATCGCCGCGATCGTGGCTTGCGCGGAGCTCATCACGACCGGGGCGTGCGCCGTCATGCGCCGGGCACGGCGATCAGCGGCCGACCTTCTTCGGCTTCGGCCGCCGGCGCTGCCCTTCCATCTTCTTCATCTGCGCCTGTTGCGCTTGCATCAGGCGCGCCATGAAGCCGCTCTTCTTCGACGGCAACTCTTTGTCGTCGACCGGCCAGTACTTGCGGATCACCTTCTGCTCGATGACGCCGATCCCCGACTGCGTGATCATGTAGAGCGAGAGTCCGGCCGCGTAGTTGTAGAGGAAGACGCCCATCAGCACGGGCATCCACATCATCATCTTCTGCATGCGCGCGGCCTGCTCGTCCGCGGGCATGGGCATGCCCTTCTGCTGCCAGATCCACAGCGCGACCATCAACGGCGGCAGGATGTTCAGGTAAGCGATCGTGCCGATCAGCGGCAGGTGCGTGTTGAAGCCGAGGTGCATCAACTGGTCGGGCACCGAGAGATCGCGAATCCAGAAGAAGAACGGCGCGTGGCGCAGATCGAAGCTGACGCCGAGCGCGCGGTAGAGGCCGATGAAAACCGGGATCTGCAGGAACATCGGCAAGCAGCCGCCGAGAGGCGGGAACGCGCCTTCGGCTTGCATGAGCTTCGCTTGCTCCTGGCGTTGACGTGCCGCGTCGTTCGGGTACGTCTTCTTGATCTCGTCGATCTTCGGCTGCAGGCGCTTGATCTTGGACTGGTAGCGCGCCATCGCCGTTTGCGACCGGCGATTGATCGGGAACAGCAGGAGCTTCACCGACACCGTGAGCAGGATGATCGCGATGCCCCAGTTGCCGGTCAGCGACTCGAACGCATTGAGCACGACGAGCAGCACCGACGCGATGCCGCTGAACATGCCGAGGTCGTGCTGCACCAGCGCGGAGTGCGCCGGCAGCGACGCTTCGAGCGCGGCGCGATCCTTGGGTCCCGCGTACAAGTCGAACGACACCGAGCTCTTCGCTCCGCGCTCGGGCAGCGGCATGTTGAAGTGCACGTCGGCGACGATTTGGCGCGTGCCGTGGTCGCGTTCGCTCGGATGCTCGGCGATCCAACGATCGTCGACGAGACGGCGCCACGTCGCGCCGTCGAGCGCCGCGGCCGACGCCGCGTCCGAGCCGTGCACGAGCACCGCGAAGTACTTGTTGTAGACGCCCGCGAACGTCACCGGCTCGCCGATGCGGATCGAGAAGTCGCCCGCGAGCACCTTGCCGCGTTCGTCGCGCGTCTCGACGAAGACCTTCGGCGGCTCCTTCGAGTTCGCCTGGGAGCTCGCGACCGCCTGCGGCTCGAGGTACCACGGATCACCCGACTCCGCGGTCACGCACGCCGCGGGCGTCAGCACGAACGCGAGGCTGCCGCGGTCGTCGATCGATTCGTTCTCGAGCTCGAAGTCGACGCGGATCTCGTCGACCTCGGGCACGAAGGTGTAGCGCTTGACGAACGTCACCCCGGTGCCCGGGGCGAGACGGAACTCGACGCCGTTCGGGCGGTCCGCCGGACCGAGCGGTTGCATCGTCCACAGCTCGCTCTCGAGCGGCGCGGTCACGAGCTTCTGCGCCGAAGCGTTCGCGCGCACGACCATCGACGCGGTCGACTTGCCGTTCGCAGTCACCGGCTCGAGCAAGCGCGTCCAGTGCTCGACGTTCGCGCGCTCCTCCGGCGCGAGATCCACTCGATCGAAGTAGTTGCCGGTGCGCAGCTCGGTCAGCGCCGCGCCGCGATTGGTGAACTGCGCGCGGTAGTGACCCGGCTTGCCGCTCTCACCGACGAGCACCGTGAGCGTGCGCTCTTCCGCATCGACGCGGCGCGGGTGCGCCGTCGTGCTCGAGGCCGCGCTGCTGTCGTTCGCCGTCGCGCTCGGCGCGCTGGTGTCGATGGACTCCGCGATCGCGCCCGCCGGAGCCGCGGCCGGCGGCCGCGGCGGCGGGAACAAGTACGACCACCCGAGCATGATCAGGAGGCACAGCGCGAGAACGATGGGCAGGCGTTTGTCCAAGAGGCACTCGAAGGGTTGGGGACGAGCTCAGCGACCGACCGCGAGACGCTCGGCCAGGAAGTCGGGCAGCTCCGGCACCGCGCGGATCGCGGCCGCGGCCGCGGCGTGGTCGTACTCGAGGCGCACGAACGTCACGTTGTCGCCATCGAACATCACGTAGGAGAGGCGCGGGTCGCCGTCGCGCGGCTGCCCGACGGAACCTACGTTCACGATGGCGCGATTCTTCTCGTGCGCGCCGACGGCGTAAGGCCCTTCGGTGTCGCGCGGCCGGAACAGGCGTCCGTCTTCGTAGTACACCGCCGGCACGTGGCTATGGCCGACGAAGCACACGTTGCGCTCCATGCGCTCGAAGTTGACGGCCATCTTCTCCGCATTGTGGATGTCGCGCGGCAGCATGTACTCGCGCACGGGATCGCGCGGTGAGCCGTGCACGAACATCGCGCGCTCGTCGGTCTGCAGCGGCGAGAGTCGATCGATGAACGCCCAGTACGCGTAGTTCGCTGCACGCTGCGCGCCGCGCGACAGCTCGTCGCGCGTCCAGTCGATCGCGGCGCGCGCCTTCGGGTTGAAGTCCTCCGCGCTGTTCAGGAGCGCGAACTCGTGATTGCCGAGCAGGCAGATCCCGGGTTCGAGCGCGGCCGCGCCGGGCGTCGGATCCGAGGGCTCCGCCGTGCACAGGCGCATGACGAGGTCGAGGCACTCGCGCGGGTGCGCGCCGTATCCGATCACGTCGCCGAGGCACACGTAGCGCCGCGCACCGCGCGCGTGCGCGTCCGCGAGGGCTGTCTCCAGGGCCGGCAGATTGGCGTGCAGGTCGGAGATGATCGCGGTCAGCGGGTAGTTCACGCGGAGATCTCTGGCCAACTTGTCCGCGCGAACCAGACGGGCGGGAGATCGGGCCGGGGATTATCCGGACGTTCGCGAGGCGCGGCAAGCCTCGCGCGCGTCGAATGCCCTTCACGCACCCGCGCGCGTCGCGCCGACGGCCACGCCGAACAGCAGCGCCGTCGCGCGGGCGCCGGACCAGACCGCCGTCGCGCTCCCCCACCACCCGGCTCCCACGATCGCGGGCAGCGCGATCACGACGAGCGCGAGAACGGTCGCGAACGGACCGAGCCCGCAGCGTTGGAAGCGATGCGCGAGGTGACGCAGGTCGCCGGTCCACGGTGCCTGGCCCGCGCGCCAGCGCACGATCGCGACGCGCGCGAGGTCGAGAAGCGGGAGCAGCAGCGCGGCGCGACCGGCTGGTGTGCAGAGCAGCACGAGCCCGAGCGCGTGGCTGCCGGAATCACCCAAGTACGCGCGCGCGCTCGACGGACGCGGCCGCAGGTTGAACGGCAAGAAACCGGCGCACGCTGCTGCCCAGGCCGGCGCGAACGGCGGCGCTCCGAACGCGAGACCGCAGGCGGAGAGTACAACCGCCGCACCGTCGGCGTTGTCGAACGTGTTGAGCGCGTTCTGGGCTGCGACCGCGGCGAGCACGAATCCGGCGCGCTCGACCGGACCCGCGTCCGGAGCGAGCACGGCGAGCACGATGCCCGCGACGGCTTGCCCCGCGAGCTTCCAACCCGCCGACAACCCGCGCGGCGTGACGTCGTCGACGAACCCGACCGCGAACGCGCACAGGATCGCCGGCCACGCTCGGTGCCACGCGCCACCGTCGAGCGCGAGCGCGAGCGCCGCGCTGCCTGCGATCGCGAAGCCGCCGATCAGCGGCACCGGCGCGCGTTGCCGCTTGCGCGCGGGCGCATCGCTACCGTCGTCGATCGCGCCGACGCGCTGCGCGACGCGCGACGCGCAGAGCGCGAGCACGCCCGCGCCCACGAACGCGGAGAGCGCCAGCACCGTCGGCGTGAGAGCCATCAACGATCTTTCGACCCGTAGAGCTCGTGCGCGCGGATGTACGCGAGCACCGGCGCCGGGATCTCGTGCGATGCGTGCAGCGCGCGCGACGCACGCGCGCGCAGCTCGGTCGAGCTGACGTCGACCGGCGGCAACGCGACGTAGCCACGCCGCAGCTTTTCGGCGAGTGCGGGGCCGAGCTCGCGCTCGAGGTCGGAGAACACGCGCGCCAGGTCGTCGCGCTCGCCAACGCGGCGGTGAACGACGATCGGCTGCGTGCCGGCGATGAGCTCGCGCGCCGCGCGCCACGTCGCGATGCCCGCCAAGTTGTCGCTGCCGACGACGAGGAAGATCTCCGCCTCGGGGCCCGCCCCGGCCGCCGCGCGGAACGCGCGCCAGGTGTCGACCGTGAACGAGGGCCCGGGGCGCACGAGCTCGAGATCGCTCACCTCGAAGCGCCGCTCCGGCTCGATCGCGAGGCGCAGCATCGCGAGCCTGTGCTCGCCGGGCGCGAGCGCGCGCGACAGCTTGTGCGGCGATTGGCGCGCGGGCACGAACACCACGCGGTCGAGGTCGAAGCGCTCGAGCGCGGCGCGCGCGACGTGCAGGTGCCCCGTGTGCACCGGATCGAACGAGCCGCCGAACAAGCCGATCCGCTCGGGGCGCTCGGACTCGTTGCGGCGGCGCGGGACGCGCGGGGTCGGCATCCGCGCAGCGTAACTTCCGGGCCGGGCCGGGTAGCTCCCGCGTCGAAGGCTCGCCGGGCGCGGCTCGCATCTTTACTTCCGGACCTCGTCCGGGGAAACTCGCCGCCCTCGTTCGACGGCCGCATCCCCGCCGAGCCTCCAGCCCCCCCTCGGAACTCCATGAAGCATCTCCCCATCTTCGCTACGGCACTGCTCGGCGCGCTCGCGAGCTGCGCGTCCAACACGAACGCCACCGCGCACTGGAAGGAGCACTCCATCGCGCCGCGCGTCACGCGCGCGTTCCTGAGCTACGACGGCGAGGATGACGGCCGCTACATCGACTTCCAGTGGCAGAAGAAGCAGGCGATCAACATGACCGTGCGCCGCCACCTCTTCAATCACAACCCCGAGAACCCCTTCCAAGCGTCCGACGACTCGGTGTACGCCCCGCGTCCCACGCACAGCTTGGTGCCGCGTCCGTGGAACTACATCCATCTCGAGGGCATGGCGATGGGCGCGATCGCGTACGCGGCCGGTGGAATGTTCATCCCGGTGCCGGTCGACTCCGTCATCGCGACGCTGTCCGACGAAGGCGGCGAGGACGAGTTCATGGAAGGCGTCGGCGAGTTCGTGCGCCCGCTCGGTGTCGTGACCGCGAGCTTCCTGCACGACGCCGTCGGGCTTCCGCGCCGGACCGAGTCGGAAGTGCGGTCGGACGACTGACGCGCCCGCGCATAGCGCGCCTGGCGCGCGGAGCGCACGCGTGTGGCGCGTCCTCGCGCCACACGCTTTAAACGGCGGGGCCCCTTGTCGGCTGCTTACGCTCGACTGTGACTCGCATCTCGCCTGAGGGTGTCAGCTTCCCCGTTGCGTGGATGCGAGAGTTCGGCTTGCGAGATTGCGACACCACCATCGGGACCGCTGTCGCAGCGGCGCAAAGGCAACTGCACAGCAACGGCATACCGCAGAGGTCCAGTCGAGCGTAAGCAGCCGACAAGGGTCCCCGCCGTTTAAAGCGCTCCGCGCGCAAGGCGCGCTATGCGCATGCGCCACGCGCGCGGGCGCTAGGCGCGCTATGCGCATGGCGCGCGGG
>JBJXHG010000157.1:0-32712 GCA_046160865.1 Planctomycetota bacterium
AGGCTCCTGCGCGGCCAGCCAAGCGGCTCGGCGGCGCAGAGCTGAGACTGCGTGCAACGCGCGCGGTGACACGAAAAAACCTCCGACACGCGCACTCTGCGCACAATCAACGGGGACAGATTCGCTCGACGGCAACGATTTCCGATTCGGTGAACCCCGGTGAAGGTGGCTCAAGTCGCCTCGGGTTAGGTCAATCCACTCTCTCGGTCTTTTCGATAAGAGCGGGCTGTCGAGAGCGGAAGTCGAGCAGAGAGGACGGCGAGACGCCGGTCGAGGAATGTTGCGAAACGAAACGCGCGCGCGGGGAACGATGCATCGTCGTCGTGCGCCTGCATTCCATCCACGCCGGCGACCGCACGGTGAACGCGCGACTCGCCGTGCGCTTGCGCGTGCGGGATTCTCGCTGCTCGAGTTCGTCGTCGTGCTGGCGATCCTGTCGATCTCGCTCTCGATCTTCGCGCAGACGCTCGGCGCCTCACTGCGGCTGGATCCAGTGAGCGTGGAGAAGGCCGTCGCCGCGGAGGCTGCGCGTTCGCAGTTCGAAGAGATGCGCAACCAACCGTTCTCACAACTCTTTCAGCTCTACAACGACGATCCGGCGGACGATCCGGGTGGACCGGGCACGGCTCCGGGCAGCTATTTTTCCGTCAAGGATCTCACGCCCACCGTGGCCGGGCAGCCTGTCGGGCGCGTGATCTTTCCGGCGGTCGGCAACCAGCTGCGCGAGAACTTGACCGATGACAACCTCGGCATGCCGCGCGACCTCAACGGCGACGAAGTCGTCGACAACGCGAACCACGCGAGCGACGCCATCATCCTTCCGGTCCAGTTGCGGCTCGAGTGGGTGCCTGCGAACGGACGCGACGGCAAGCGCAACTTCTCCATGTACACGATGTTCTCGGCGCTATGAGCTCACCGCACGGCCAGCGATCACGCGGCGCATTCACGCTCGTCGAGATGAGCGTCGCGATCGCGTTGCTCGGCATCGTGATCGCCAACGTGTACATGGTGCTCGGCAGCAGCTCCGAGGCGTTCAGCGCGCAGACGACGGTCTACGAGGCCGACACGAGCGTGCGGCGCGCGCTCGATCGGATCGCGCTGCTCGTCGTCGGGGCGGAGCGCGACACGCTCTACCAAGCGCCGACTGCGCCCTCGAGCACGCCAGAGATCAACTTCACGCAGAGCTTGGGGATGCAGAACGGTGCCGTCGTCTTCGGCAATCCGCAGCGCATCGCGCTGACCGAGGACGAGCAAGAGCGCGGCGTGACTTGGTTCGAGAACCCGGGCGCGCCGAACGAGCGTCGCTCCGTGTTCACACGCTTCGTGAAGGAGTATCTCGACGGAGAGATCCAGAACGGCATCGACGACAACCGGAACGGAGTGATCGACGAGAGGGGACTCAACTTTGTGCTCGAAGGGGGGCTCGTGATCATCCAGCTGACGATCGAGAGGCAGGCGCCGGACGGAACCTTGATCACGCGCACGTACGAGGCGCGCGTGACGTGCAGGAACTGACGGTGCGCACCGTGCAGGGGAGGTAGGGGACATGAAAACGTTCGGAATTCAGAGCTCGGGCGACACGCGTCGCGGAACCGCCATCGTGGCGGCGCTCGTCGTGGTCACGGTCGTCGCCGTGCTGAGCGTCGCGTACTTGCAGCTCAGCATGTCGAAGAACCGCGAGCAGCGCGCCTCCGTGGACGCGAAGCGCGCGTTCTACATCGCAGAGGCAGGTCTCAGCGAAGCGTTCGCCGGTCTTGCGATCGGCAAGAGCGGCAACGTCGCGAACTCGACGCTTCCGGCGCGCTACGCGAACGGTGCGTTCTGGGTCGAGGCGAAGGACGAGACGAACGGGCGCATGACGCTCAAGAGCACGGGTATGTGCGGTACCGGTCGCACCTCCGTTTCCGTCGTCGTCGAGCACGCTGGTGCGCCGATCGGTTCGCTCGGCGTGTTCGGCCGCGACACGCTGACGGTGAACGCGGGCGCGCAGATCGACAGCTACGACTCGAGCCAAGCGCCGGTCAATCCTGGCGGTGGTGGACAAGGCGGATTGCTCGGCGGCGTCGGCGGTCTGCTTGGCGGGCTCCTGGGCGGCGCGCCGCCGCCGGAGATGGGCCGAGTGGGCAGCAACGAGAACATCGTCGTGCGTGGCACGCGTGGCGGTGCGCCGACGACGATCCACGCCGATACCCAGCCCGGCGTCGACGGCAGTGTCATTCGCGAGGGCAACGTGGAGGTCACGGGTTCGACCGCGCCTCGAGCTGCGCCGGCAGTGCTGCCACCGATCGAAGTCCCGAGCTTGCCGGTGCAGTCCGACGTCGATCACGCCGCGCGCACCACGCTCAACTTGGGCGCGCGCGAGGCGCAGTTCGGCCACGTCCGCGTTCGCTCCGGCGCGACGGCGGAGATCGCCGGTCCCGCGACGCTGGTCATCGACAAGTTGCAGATCGACGCGGGCGCTACGCTGCGCCTCGATTCGACGAACGGCAAAGTGAAAGTGTACGTGCGTGATTGGATCGATCTCGCACCGAGCTCGACGCTCGCGAGCGTGGACGAGGACGCGACCGGAGTCAGCTTCCTCGTACCGGCGACGGAGTCCGTCGACCGCGACGGCGACAGGATCGCCGATGCGCCGGTCCGGATCGGTTCGAGCGGCACGTTCTACGGCATCTTCTATGCTCCGGAGACCGAAGTGACGTGGCCGTCGACTCTCGAGCTGTTCGGCTCCATCGCCGCGGGTCAACTCTCGCTTGCGCCGGGTGCGCAGATCCACGTCGACCGTGCGCTCGTCGATGCGCAGGACGACGACCAAGCGCGGCCCAATCTAATGTCGTGGCGCCTCGTCGAGCTGCCGCGCACGCCGCTCGTCGAGAACCGCCTCGATCCGCTGAGTGTGCTGCGCTTGAACAACGTCGATCCGCCGCAGGGTCGGGACGCGCACTACGACTACGGCACGAACCCGAGTCTGCTCGCGCCCATCCTGAACTTGGTATTCCCGCGCGACTGATCGGATCCGCGACACCGATGCCATTCCTTCCCGAGTTGCTCCTGATCGCCACGCCCATCCTGCAGGCGGTGGCCGTTCGGGAACCAGAGCGGGAAGCGAGCGACGAATGGCGCGTGCGAATCGAAGAGATCGTGGCGCGCGGCTCGGGGCCAGCGCAGACACCGGGGCTCGCGCGCGAGCTCGCAGCGCTTGGCCCACGCGCGATTCCCGCGCTGCTCGAGGTGCTCGCGCTGCGGCCGCGGCCACGCGATCCCACACCGAGGTCTTCGTCGAAGTCGGACGCGCGCGCGAAACTTCATGACACGCCGCCTGCCGATCCGATCGCCGAATCGCTGCTGGCCGCGTTGGTGGAGATGCCGGGCATCAAGCTGCGCAGCGCGCTGGAAGATTCGATCGCGCGCGATTCGAGCGCGCGGGCACGCTGCGCGGTTTTGCGCTGTCTCGGTCGCGCGGGCACCGCGCGCGATCTGGCGCTCGTCGCGCGCGCCGCATGCACGGTTGCGCCGGACGAGCCCATGGCCGACGAAGTGCGAAGCGCACTCGTGCGTGCCCTGCTCGAGGTCCTCGCGCGCGACCCGTCGGCCTGCGGTGCGATCGAGGGTGTCTATCCGCACGTCGCGCCCGTGGTGCGTCCCGGATTCCTCGAGGCGCTCGGGTTGCGGGCCGGCGACGCGGCCCTACGCAGCCTGTCGCGCCTCCTGCACATCGACGCGGATCTACGCGCGCGCGCTCTCGTCGAGATCGGTCGGGCCGCGGCGAAGTCGTCGCGCCCCGTCGACGACGACGTCCTCGCGAACGTGCGCCGCTACTTGGTCGAAGGTGTACCGGCGGGTCTGCCCGAGGCGATCCTCGCGGTCGGATATCTCGACGATTGCGAGTCGATTCCGCAGCTCATCGCGCTCCTCTCGAGCGAGCACCGGGGCGCGCGCGCCAACGCGCAGTGGTCGTTGCAACGCATCACGCGCCTGGGGTTCCGCGACACGCCCGACCAATGGGCGGCGTGGTACGCGTCGGAGATGGAGTGGTGGACGCGTGTGTGGCCGTCGCTCGCCGAAGACTTGCACGGCCGCGACCGGACACGCCTGCGAGTCGCGCTCGCCCAACTCGGCTCGCGCAACCTCGATCGCCACCGGCTCGCGGTGGAGGTCGCGGCGACGCTGCAGGTCGAGGACTTGACGACACAGGATCTGGCGTGCGCCGTGCTGGGTCAGCTGGGCTCGAGCGCCGCGGTGCCGGCGTTGATCGCGGCGCTCGAGCACGACGATGCCGCCATACGGACCAGTGCGTGGAGCGCACTGCGCAAGATCACCGGACTCGATCTGCCACTCGACGCCGTGCGCTGGCGCGAGAGTCGATCGACGGGCTGAGGAGCGACCTGCGAGCCACCGATCGAAGCGCGTGTGCCGAATCGTCGAGGTGGCGGTCGTCGCGCGCGACGCCTCGCCGGCGCGGATCGGCGCTCGTCGCTGCGCTGCTCGTCGTCGGCGTCGTCGCCGTGATCAGCGTCGGGTACCTGCAGCTCGGCTTGTCGAAGGGGCAGGAGTTGCGCGGATCGGTCGACGCGAAGCGTGCTCTCTACATCGCTGAGGCGGGACTCGCGGAAGCGTTCCTCGCGCTCTCGACGGGCAAGAGCGGCAACATCGCGAACTCGATTCTGCCGGCTCGATACGCGAACGGTCTCGTCTGGGTCGAAGCGACCGAGAGCGCGAACGGACGCGTGCAGAGCGAGAGCACGGGCATGGTCGGCACGGGCCGCACCTCGGTGTCGATCGTCGTCGAGCCGCTTCGCGCCGAGCTCGGCGCGCTCGGCCTGTTCGGCGCGGACTCCGTGCGCGTCGGCCCGCCTTGCTCGACTCGGCTCGGCGCGGCCTTCGACCGCACGCTCCATTCTGAAACAGGCTCTGAACGAGCGGCGTGGATCCGAAGGCGGGCGTGACGCCGCTTCGGCTCCAGAAGCCGCGCGGTTGACCCGCGCGGGAATTCGTTTCCGGCCGGAGCCGCCTCCCCGGCGCAGTTCGCGTCCAGAATGCGCCGCAAACCATGGGCGCTCTCATGGAGAACGGGTGCGTGCGTCGATCAACCCGGAACCCCGAGCTCACCCATGTCCTCACCGGCACAACAATCTCAGCGCCACAAACGACGGATCAAGCTCATTCAGCCGAAGCTGCAGCTCAAGCTGATTGGAGCGTTCCTGTTCATGTCGGCGCTCGCGTTGAATCTGCAATTCATCCTGTTCACGAGCAGCTTGACGCAGCTCGCGTCCGAGCTGCCCGAGGACGGCACGTTGCTCGTCGAGCGCATTCCGGGCCACGTGCTGCAGATCTTCTTGATCTCGTTCCTCATCTTCCTGCCGCTGACGTTCTGCATCGGCGTGCTGGTCACGTTCCGGGTGGCAGGACCGATCTACCGGCTCGAGACGTATCTCAAGCAAGTCATACGCGGCGAGAAGCCCGACGACTGCCGCTTGCGCAAGGGCGACGAGCTCATGGAGCTGTGCGAGCTCATCAATCGCGCGACGGCTCCGTTGCGCGTGAGGGCACCGGGCGAAACCGTGGTCTCCGGCGACGCGTTCGCCGCGACGGCGCAGCCGCACGATCCGCAGAGTCTGACGGCCAAGTCGGAAGGGTCTCGCCTCGAGCGAGCGGTCTGACGGCGACGGGCGGTCGCGCTCGGATCTCGAAGGCATGTCGCTCCGGTCCAAGATCGTCGTCTTGCTCTCGATCGTGCTCGCGCTGTATGCGGGCATCGATCACCTCTTCCAAAAGGTTCTGATCCGGAAGAAGTTCCTGTCGCTCGAGCAAGTCCATGCGGACAACGACCTCGAGCGTGTGCGCGGTGCGATCCAGAGCGAACTCGCGCTCGTCGAGCGCGACTGCGAGGCATGGGCGTCGTGGGACGACACGTACGATTTCGTCTCGGATGCGAACGAGGCGTACGTGCGCTCGAATCTCGGCGACGACGCGCTGCACCAGAAGAGCATCGATCTGCTCTACGTCTTGGATGCGAGCCACCGGATCGTTTGGGGAGTGACGTTCTACGAGAACTCGCGCGCACCGGCGTACGGGTTCCCGACCGAGCGCGGTCAGACGCTGCCCGAGGAGAACCCCGTCGTCGCCGCGCTGCGCATGAAGAGTGCGCCGTCGGGGATCGTCAACTTGGAACGCGGGTCGATGCTCGTCGCGTGCCGGCCGATCCTCCAGAACGGCGGCAAGGGCGAGCCGCGCGGCACGCTCATCGTCGGCCGCTACCTCGGCACGAATCTGCAAGAGGAGCTCGTCGAGCGCACGAAGGTCAACTTCACGATGTGGACGCGAACGGCCGGGACGTTCGACTCCGTGGAGAGCCAGGCGCAAGCGCAGCTCGGCTCCGGCGACGGTCACGTGACCGTGGTGCAAGACTCGAAGACGCTGCTCGTCTTCGCGAACGTGTTCGACATCCTCGGCGAGCCGTCGGTCACGCTGCAGGCCACCATCGACCGCCTGATCTCGACCGAGGGCGACAAGTCGATCCGCTACGCGCTCGTGTCGACGGTCGCGGCAGCGGTGTTGATGCTGCTCGTACTGCTCGAGCTGCTGCAGCGCACGGTGCTCAGCCCGATCGCGAAGCTCACGAAGCACGCGCTGTACATCGGTAAGAGCGAGGAACTCTCGAAGAAGCTCAACCTCACGCGCCAGGACGAGATCGGTGTGCTCTCGCGCGAGTTCGACAGCATGACCGAGAAGCTCGCGCAGTCGCGTGCGGCTGTCGTGAACGCCGCACGTGCCGCCGGCATGTCCGAGATCGCTACGGGTGTGCTGCACAACGTGGGCAACGTGCTGAACAGCGTGAACGTGTCCGCCGCGCTGGTGGCGGAGAAGACGAAGAACTCCGGCATCTCCGATCTGCGACTCGCGATGCAGACCGTGCGCGACTCCGAAGGCGACCTGGCCGCTTTCGTGAACCACGATCCGCGCGGGAAGTACCTCTATCCGCTACTCACTTCTCTGACCGACCAGCTCACGAACGATCAGGATCAGATCACACAGGAAGTGCGCTCGCTGACCGATGGCATCCAACACATTCGCGAGCTGATCCAGGCGCAGCAGAGCTACGCCGGCAAGTCCGGCTTGCTCGAAGTGCTGCCGGTCCACGAAGTGATCGAGAAGGCGATCCAAATGACCGCGCAAGCGGACAAGGGCGTGCGCGACCTCGAGATCGTGCGCGAGTTCGAGGAGTTGCCGCCGTGCGCGATCGACCGCCATCGATTGATGGAGATCTTGGTCAACGTCATTCAGAACGCGCGACAAGCGCTGCTCGGCAGCCAGAATCCGCCACGGCTCGTCGTTCGTACGCGACGGACCGACGACGATCGATTGCACATCGAGATCGAGGACAACGGCATCGGCATCCCGCCGGAGAACCTGACCAAGATCTTCAATCACGGCTTCACGACGAAAGAGAACGGCCATGGCTTCGGGCTCCACTCCTCCGCCAACGCGGCGACGGAGATGGGGGCTGCGCTCCGAGGTCACAGCGACGGACTCGGACAAGGTGCGCGCTTCACGATCGACCTCCCGTACCGTGTTCCGAACCCCACCGGAGCGATGGCATGAGCACTCCGACGAACCGCAGGATCCTGCTGATCGACGACAACGAAGCGATCCACCAGGACTTCCGCAAGATCCTGAACGGTGGCGGCTCGGCTCCGTCGGTGGCGGTGCAAGACGCGAAGGCGCTGTTCTTCGGCGGCGGTGCTGCGGCCGCTGCGCCGGCACCGAAAGTGATCGCGAGCTTCGTGCTCGACAGCGCATTTCAAGGTCAAGAAGCGGTGCAGAAGGTGCGCGCCGCGCGCGAGCAGGGCCAGCCGTACGCGATGGCGTTCGTCGACGTGCGCATGCCGCCCGGTTGGGACGGCATCGACACTTCCGCGCGCATGTGGGAGGTCGATCCCGACCTGCAAGTCGTGATCTGCACGGCCTTCGCCGACTATTCGTGGGACGACATCACGAAGAAGCTCGGCACGAGCGATCGCTGGCTGATCCTGAAGAAGCCATTCGATCCGATCGAGGCCTGCCAGCTCGCGAGCGCGCTCGTCGAGAAGTGGAATGCGACGGCGCGCGAGCGCTCGCGGCTCGACGAAGTGCGCAAGGCCGAACAGGAAGCGCGCGCCTACGCGTCGTCGCTCGTGACGGTGAATCGCGCGCTCGAGACGGCCAAGGCGAGCGCGGAAGCAGCGGCTGCGGTCAAGTCGCAGTTCCTCGCGAACATGAGCCACGAGATCCGCACGCCGATGGTCTCGATCCTCGGCTACACGGACCTCCTGCGCGAGCCCGGTGCGCCCGGTGCGCCGCGGCTCGACTACCTCGGCTTGATCCGCGTGCAGAGCTCGAACCTGCTGTCGATCCTCGACGACGTGCTCGCGATCACGGAGATCGAAGGTGGGCGTATGACGATCGAGAAGACGCGCTGCTCGCCGATCGCGATCGTCGACGACGTCGTCTCGGCGCTCTGGTCGCGTGCGCACGAGAAAGGGCTCGCGCTCCGTCGCGAACTCGCCACGCCGATCCCGGAAACGATCGCGAGCGATCCGAAGCGCTTGCGGCAAGTCCTCATGCACCTCGTCTCCAACGCGGTGAAGTTCACCGAGTGCGGCACGATCCAAGTCGTGGCGCGCCTCTCGAAGGGCAGCGAGCACGACGAGCCGCGGCTCGAGATCACGGTCGTCGACACCGGCATCGGCATCACGCCGGAGCAGCAGGGACGTCTGTTCGAGCCGTTCGTGCAAGGCGACGGCTCGATGACGCGCGAACACGGCGGCGCGGGTCTCGGGCTCGCGCTCTCGCGCCGTCTGACGCAGATGCTCGGAGGCGACATCCGCTTCGAGAGCACGCCGGGTGTCGGCAGCCGCTTCACGGTCCAGCTCAAGACGGGCGAGCTGAAAGGCGTCACGTTGCTCGATTCCGTTCCCGCACCGCTGCCGCGTTCGTCCGAGCAGTCGCTCGCCAGCACGGCGTCGCGCGTGCGCTTGTCCGGGCGGATCCTGCTCGTCGAGGACGTCGCGGCGACACGGCGCTTGTTCGACTACTACCTGCGCTCGGCCGGTGCGGAGTGCGTGCTCGCCGACAACGGGCAGGCGGCGCTCGAAGCCGTGCAGGCCGCGGATCGCAGCGGCAAGCCGTTCGGCTTGATCCTGCTCGACATGCAGATGCCGGTGCTCGACGGCTACCAAGCCGCGCGGCGCTTGCGGGAGGGCGGCTTCCGCGGTCGCATCGTCGCGATCACCGCGCACGCGGCCGAAGGCGATCGCGAGCGTTGCTTGCAAGCCGGCTGTGACGATTTCGTGCCGAAGCCGATCGACCGCGCGATGCTGCTCTCGGTGTGCCAATCGTCGCTCGGGCCGGCATCGTCGAGCACGAAGAGCGAATCGCTGGCGCGGTAGCGGGGCCGACGAATCTGTCCCCGTTGATTGTGCTTACCTGAAGATTGCCGGGCGGTCGGGACACCGTTCCTACGCCGTTGAATGCGTGTGGAGTGCTCTGCTAGGGGCTGTCGATCGCCCGAACGAGTCCAGGTAGCACGCCACCGCGCGCATCGGCATGTCCGCAGCTTTTCGTGTTCGTGATCTTGCGGCGAACTCGGAGCCACGACACCGCCCGGCAGAACCCGATTCGAGCATCCCGCTCCGTGCTCTGATCGAGCTACGACGGCGAATCCCGTCGGCGGTTGCACCTCGCGCGGGATTTCGCACCCAAGTCGTGCACAACGGACGGGGACAGACTCGTCTTTCGCCAGTGCGGACTTGTCGCGTGCTCGGATGCGCCGCGACCCGCACATGTGGCGCCGGAGACGGAGCCGTCCACGGCGGTGCCCGCCGATGTCGCGGCGATCATCGGTGGCTATGTCGCGCGCCACGAACAGTGGAAGGGACTCGCGTACCGAATCGAGTCACGCGGCACGGAAGGCGGGCTCGACGTGTACTCGGTCGTCGATCTGACGGAGGAACGGCGGCTCTCCGAGCATCACGAGGAACTCAGTCCGGGTGGCGGTACGTCGTTCGTCGTGTTCTACGACGCGCGCGTGCGCGAAGTCGTCCGCCACCGGCACTTTCAGTGAAAGCGCGTCGGCGTGCGCGGCGGACCTACGCGCGAGGCGCTAGGCGAGCAGCGTCGCGCTGATCCCCGCCGACAACAGCGCGCCGGCTTCCGCCGCCGGCAGCGGACGGCTGAACAGGTAGCCCTGCGCTTCGTCGCACTCGAGCACGCGCAGGAACGCGAGCTGGCTGCGCGTCTCGACACCCTCGGCCACGACGCGCAGCTTCAGACTCTTGCCCATCAGGATGATCGAAGTCGTGATCGCGGCGTCGTCGGGATTCGACACGACGTCGCGGATGAACGATTGATCGATCTTCAACGCGTCGATCGGGAGGCGCTTCAGGTACGCGAGTGAAGAGTAGCCCGTGCCGAAGTCGTCGATCGCGACGTGCACGCCCGTCTGCTTGATGTGCTGCAGCGTCTCGATCGTCGCTTCGACCTTGTTCAAGAGCAGGCTCTCGGTGATCTCGAGCTCCAGCCAATCCGGAGCGAGTCCAGAGTGCTCGAGCACGCGCTTCACGCGCGCTTCGAGCTCCGGCTCCATGAACTGCACCGAGGAGAGGTTCACCGCCACGCGCACGGGCGGGCGTCCTTCGTCTTGCCAGCGCTTGTTCTGCTCGCACGCTTGCGCCATCACATACTCGCCGATCGGGATGATGAGCCCGGTCTCCTCGGCGACGGGGATGAACTGCGCTGGCGAGATCAGGCCGAGCTCCGGGTGCTTCCAGCGTACGAGCGCCTCGAAGCTCATGATCCGGCCGGACTTGATGTCGACGCGCGGCTGGTAGTAGACGAGCAGCTCGTCGCGCTCGATCGCGCGGCGCAAGTTCGTTTCGAGGCTGCGGCGCTCGAGCGCCGAGATGTTCATCGTCGCGGTGAAGAAGCGGATGCCGTTCTCGTCCTCGTTCGCCGTGTGCATCGCGGTCTCCGCCGCGCGCAGCAGGTCTTCGGCACCCGCGGCGTCGTCGGGATGGATCGCGATGCCGAATCCGAGCTCCGGCTTCGCGCCGTTCCACTCGCTGCTCGCGTTGGTCACGAGATCGTGCTGGATGCGGCGAGCGACACGGAACGCGTCCGGCGGCTGAACGAGCGCCGGGAGCAGGATGGCGAACTGCTCGGATCCCGTGCGCGTCAAGCTGATGTCGCGCATGTGCGTGCCCATGTGGCCGAGCGAGTCGCGATCGCGCACGCATTCCTTGATGCGGCTGCCGAGCGCGGCGATGCGCGCTTCACGCTCTTCGTGCGGCTCGCCGCAGCCTTCCGGGAAGCTCGCGCGCACGGCGATCACCGCGACCTTGCTGCGCGGCGGTTGCGCGGACGCGAGCGCTTGACCCAGCTTGTCGAGGAAGCGCTGGCGTTCGGCGCCGCCGAACGTCGTGTCGCCGGCGAGGAGCACCTGCAGGCGTTGTTCCGCTTCGCGTCGGGGCGACACGTCTTGCAACGTGCCGGCGATCCAGCGACCCGAAGCCGGATGGAAGTCGACGCTCGCGAGCTCGAATCGCACGATGCGCGGCTTGCCGCCGTGGTGCGCGACCTCGCACTCGATCGGCGAGCCCTTCGTGCCGCTCGCGGCTTGGTCGAGCCAGCCAGCGAACGTCGTGCGCGCGTTCTCGCGCACGATCGCGAGCACGTCGGCGTGATCGACCGACTCGCCGCGCTCCTCGCTCCAGCCGAGCGCCTTGCTCGCTTGCGCCGAGAAGCGCAGGCGTTTCTCCGGCGGCGAGTACAAGAACGTGCCGACGCGCGCGGTCTTCTGTGTGAGCGCGAGCAGCGCGGCTGCGAGCGACGCTTCGCACTGCGCGCGCCGATGACGCAGCGCGAGGCCCATGCGGTGTGCGAGCGTGCGCGGGGACTCGGCGGTTCCGATGCAGTCTGCCGCGCCTGCGGACAGTGCGCGGTCCATCGCGCTCTCGTCCACGGTCACGAGCACGGCGGCGCGAGTGCCGCTGTGCGAGAGCTCGGCGCAGAGCTCGATCGCGTCGTTCGCTTCCAGCCGGCCGCCGAGGAGCACGAGGTCGGGCGAGCCCTGCGTGCATGCTGCGAGCAGCGCGGCGCGATCGGTGAGCTCGCGCACCTGCACGGAAGCAGGCAGGAACGGATCGAGCTGCGCGCGCAGCGACGGGTCCGTCCCCAGCCAATAGAGCAGCGCAGTCGGGGCAGGATCGTCGGCGCTCATGGGAACTCGGTAGTCCTATCGACGGGAGATCTACCACCCCTGTACGCGCGGAAAGAAGTTCAGGTCTCGACGCGCGTTCGTCGGGCAAGTGTGCACGATTGGATCGTGTGCGCGGGTTCTCGTAGCGTGCGCGCATGGAAGTGCTCTGGATCGCGCTCGTGCTCGCGGTGGTCGCCGTGGTCGCCGGAATCGTCGTGCTCGCAGTGCGATCGGAGCGGCGGCGCTCGGCGCGCGTCGACGACGTGTGGCGCGCGTTCGCCGCGGAGCACGACCTCCAGTGGAAGCCCGAGCGCGGGCCCTGGTGGCACCGGCGCGCGGGGGAAGCGCAAGGCGCCGTTGGCGACGCACCGTTCACGTTGGAGCGCGTGTACGTGAGCACCGGCAAGAGCCGCATCACCTACACGAACCTGCGTTCGCAGCTCGCGCGTCCGCTGGGTGAGCGCGTGCTCGTGAGCCGCCGATCGTGGCTCGGACGTCTGGGCACGGCGTTCTGCGGGCCGATCGTCGAGCTCGGCTCGAGCGCATTCGACGCGCGCTGGCTCGTGCGCTCGCGCTCGCGCGACGCGGCGCGCGGGCTCCTCGGCGAGGATGTGCGCAACGCGCTGCTCGATTTCCCGCGCTGCGCGCGGATCGAGGCGCGCGGAACGAATCTGCGGCTCTACTGGCGCCACCCCGAAAGAGATCCGCGCGTGCTGGCGCGCGGTCTCGAGATCGTGCGCGCCGCCGTGTCGACGGCGTGAAGCGCGGCTCGCGCGCTACGAGCGCACCAGCGTGCCTTGCAGGCGCTGCGCGATCTCGGCCGTGAACTCGCGTGTGCCGAGCTTGCCGCCGATGTCCTTCGTCGACTTGCCGCTCGCGATCGTCTCGAACAAGACCTTGCGCAGCTCGCGGCTCGCGGCCAGCTCGCCGACGTGGCGCAAGACGTTCGAGAGCGACAGCAACGCGGCGGTCGGATTGGCGAGGTTCTTCCCGGCGATGTCGGGCGCCGTGCCGCCGGCCGGATCGAACATCGCGAGCGCGATGCGGCCGTCGTCCTCGAACGCGTACGACGTGCTGTCGCCGAGTCCCATGGAGCCGATCAGGCCGCACGCCATGTCCGACAAGAAGTCGCCGTACTCGTTCGGGCACACGATCACGCCGTAGCGATCGGGATTCATGATCACGCCGGCGAGCAGCGCGTCGAAGAGCTCGCGGCGGTAGGGGATCGACGGATAATCCTGCGCGACCTGGCCGACGACTTCCTCGAAGAGCCCGTCGGTCGCGCGCTGGATCGTGTACTTGCTGGTGGAGACCACGCCCGTGCCGCGCACCATCGCGAGCTTGAACGCGAAGCGTGCCGCGAAGCGCGACGGCGCGCGCTCGATCACGCGCAGCGCGACGGCCGTGTCGCGCCCGATGCGCCGGCCGGCGTCGTCGTACGTGCCGCCGGTTGCGATGCGCACGACGTCGATGTCGAGCGCCTGCGTGAAGTTCGTCGGGATGCCCGGAATCGTGCACACCGGACGGTGGATGACCGCGAACTGGCAGCGCTCGCGCAGCACTTGGTTCGGACTCTCGCCCGTCGTAGCGGTCGGGTACTTCAGCGCGCTGCCGTGCTTGCGCATCAGCGCGACGGCTTCGTCGTAGAGCACGCTGCCGCGCGCGCGGCGATTGGGCTCGGACAGATCTACGGAGGCGAAATCGAGCTTGCAGGGCAAGCTCGCCGCGATCGAGTGGACGCTCTCGGAGAGCTCGGCGGAGATGCCGTCGCCAAGGAGCTCGACGATGGTGTAGGTCTTCATGGGCTGCTGCGTGTGCGCCGTCGCGATCCCGCGCGGCGTGCGCGGAGTTCCGATCGAACGTTTGGGGCCGAAAAGGATAGCGGCCGGTCTCACGGACCGCGATGGCACCGGATGCGATCGAGCGGGCGCGCGGGGACGCAACTCGCGCAGCGAGAGTGGTAGGAGCGCGCGCGAGCGCTTGGAGCTCGAGCGCGGCAAACTATCGTGAGTCTCGCCCTCCTCTTCGCATGACGCCTACTCAACGCAACACGCTGCTCGCCGTCGCGATCGTGTTCGCCGGCGGCCTGATGGGCGGCGTGTGGTGGATGCTGCGCGCGAGCCCGCCGCAGACCACGGCGCCCGTGGAAGCTCCCGCTCCGGTTGCCGCCGCGCCAGCCGCGCCGGAGCCCGTCGTGCTCGCGGGCGAGTCGCTCGCGGCGCGCGAGAGCGATGCACCCGCGCTCGACACCACCGTCGTTTTTCCGCTCGAGATCGAGCTCGAGCTCTTGCAGGCGCACGCGAGCGCGCACGCGGGCGGACCGACGGCCGCGGCTGCATCGGCGCGGTTGAAGGGCTCGATTCGCAGCCACGACCAAGGGCTGCGCGCCGAGATCGTGTTCGTCGCTGGCGCGAATCGCGGCCGCACGCTCGCGACGGATCAAAGCGGCGCATTCGGCGCGAGCGACCTCTTGCCGGGCTTGTCGGTCGTGCAGGTGCGCGGCTACGGCGTGCCCGGGTCGATGCGCGAGGTGTTGTTGCGACAAGAGCGCGACACCTACCTCAACATCCAGTTCGCGCGCCTCGCGTCGGTGTTCGGCGAAGTGATCGGCGTCGACGGCACGCCGATTCCGGAAGCACGCGTGCTGCTCGACGGGCAAGAGACCACGTCGGACGAGAAGGGCGTCTTCTACTTCGATCGCGTCGCACCGGGCGAGACGCTCGTGATCGTCGAGAAGCCGGGCTACGCCGCGTACCGCGAGACGGTGCACTTGCCGGGCGGCAAGACGGTCGAAAAAGGCCGGCTCAAGTTCACGCTCGAGCGTGGTGCGCGCTTGACCATCCACGTCGAGGAGCGGCTCAACCCCTCGATTCCGGCGCAGATCTTCCTGTTGCCGAGCTCGCCGCGCATGCAGCGCAAGTTCCCGTGGTTTCGCGTGAACCCGGTGTCCGT
This sequence comes from Planctomycetota bacterium, assembly GCA_046160865.1. Taxonomy (GTDB): domain Bacteria; phylum Planctomycetota; class UBA1135; order UBA1135; genus JBJXHG01. The sequence goes on from JBJXHG010000157.1 coordinate 15,185, forward strand.
GTATCCGGGGGGCACGGTAGTCGTCGAAGACTTGCCGCCGGAGCATCTGTCGGTGCGCCTGTATCACCCCGGCTCGTTCGCGCAGCCCGCCGTGCGCTCGGTGAAGCTCTCGCCCGGCCAGCAAGAGGAGCTGACGTTGCACCTCGCGCCAGCGCCGATGCTGCAGGGAACGGTGACGCGCGGCGGCACGCCGGTTTCGAACGCGCGTGTGCGGCTCGAAGCGCCGGATCGACTCGGCGCGATGCTCGCGGCGCTCGACATGTCGAGCTTCCTCGAGCTCGAGACCGAAGTGCTGCCCGAGCTGCCGCCCGCCGCGCAGGAGACGACGACCGATGCAGTCGGGCAGTTCTTCTTGTCCGCGAACGAGACCGTGTCGAAGACGCGCCACTTGATCGCGACGTCGCCCGACGGGAACGAGATCGGCACGCTGACGCTGCATGGCGGCGAGACGAAGGTCGAGGTCGCGCTGCGGCCGCGCGCGGTCGAGGAGCGCACGCTTACGGTGAGCCTGGAAGGCCGCCATCAAGCGTTGCCGGTGAAGATCACCGTCGGCGGCGCGCCGCGCGATCTCGTGCTGCTCGCCGCCGACGAAGATCTAGAGATCGGCGGGCTGCGCAGCGGGACATGGCAGCTGAAGGCGCGTTGGTCCGGCGCGTGGATCACGCAGGACCAAGTGATCACGATCGAAGACGACGCGAGCACGTCGCTCGCGCTGCCGGAGGGCGCGATTGCCGGCCAAGACGACGAAACCCGCAAACGGGCGGCTTCGCGCGCGGGCGCGCTGCGGCGTTAGCGGCTTCGCGCGCGGGCGCGCTGCGGCGTTGAGCTTCCTCGCGTCGTGCTCGGCGACCAAAGTAGGTCGCCTGCGCTGCCGCTCGTCGCTCGCCTTGCAGCGCACCCGCGGGCTGTGCCGGGCGGCTTCGCGCGCGGGCGCGCTGCGGCGTTGAGCTTCCTCGCGTTGTGCTCGGCGACCAAAGTAGGTCGCCTGCGCTGCCCCTCGTCGCTCGCCTTGCAGCGCACCCGCGCGCTGTGCCGCGCGGCTTCGCGCGCACTCGCATTGCGGCGTTGCGCTCGGCGCGTGCCTTGCGCTGCGAGCGCGCGCGAAGCCGCTCGATTCGGAGGGCCGCGTGCTGTGCGGCGGCGCGAGCGCTCATTACCATCCTCGCTCGCCCGCGAGCCAGCGAGCGCACCAGGTCACGATGCCACACGCGCTCACGCTCGACGGAACGTCTCTCACGCTCGACGACTTGCTGCCGCTCACGCGCGGCGAAGCGCTCGAGCTGAAAATCTCGAAGAGCGCTCGTGCGGCCGTCGCCCGCGCGCGCAAGCTCGTCGAGGACCACGTCGAAGCCGGCGACGTCGTGTACGGGCTCACGACGGGCTTCGGCAAGCTGAAGAACGTCGCGATCGGGCGCGAGGACCTCGAGACGCTGCAGCGCAACCTCGTGCTGTCGCACTGCTGCGGCGTCGGCGAGCCGATGCCGCAGGAGGAAGTGCGCATCGCGCAGGTGCTGCGCTTGAACGGGCTCGTGCGCGGCCGATCGGGCATCGCGCTCGCGACCGTCGACCGCTTGATCGCGCTCTTCAACAAGGGCTTCGTGCCGGTCGTGCCGCGCAAGGGATCGGTGGGCGCGAGCGGAGATCTCGCGCCGCTCGCGCACATGGCGGCCGCGTACCTCGGCGTCGGCGAAGCGTGGGTCCTCGGGAAGCGCAAGAACGCGCGCGCGGCACTGCGCGCGATCGGCGAGCAGCCGCTAGTGCTCGGCGCGAAGGAAGGCCTCGCGCTCATCAACGGCACCGAGATCATCAAGGCAATCGGCGTGTGCGCGGCCGCGCGCGCGGTGAACTTGTCAAAGGCTGCCGACGCGATCGCCGCGCTCACGATCGAAGCGCTGTTCGGCAGCATCAAGCCGTTCGACGACCGCTTGGCCGATCTGAAGGGCCACGACGGGCACCGGCGCACGTCGGCGAACGTGCGCGCGTGTCTCGCGAAGTCGGAGGTGCTCACGAGCCACGCCAATTGTGATCGCGTGCAGGATCCGTACTCGCTGCGCTGCGTACCGCAGATCCACGGCGCCGTGAAGACCGCGCTGGAGCACGTGACGAGCGTCCTCGCGCACGAGATCAACGCCGTCACCGACAACCCGATCGTATTCGCGGAGACGGGCGAGGTCGTGAGCGCCGGCCAGTTCCACGGCCAGCCGCTGTCGATGCCGCTCGATTACCTCGCGATCGCGCTCGCGACTTTGGCGAACGTCAGCGAGCGGCGCGTCGAGCAGCTCGTGAATCCCGACTTGTCGCGTTTGCCGGCGTTCCTGACGCCCGAGCCCGGCCTCAACTCGGGTCTGATGATCGCGCAAGTCGCGGCGGCTGCGCTCGCGAGCGAGAACAAGGTGCTCGCGCATCCGGCGTCGGTCGACACGATCCCGACGAGCGCGAACCAAGAGGACCACGTGTCGATGGGCGTGACCGCAGCGCGCAAGGCGCTCGAGGTCGTCGCGAACACGGAAGCGGTGCTCGCGCTCGAATGGCTGTGCGCCGCCCAAGCGCGCGAGTTCCACGCCGAGCTGCGTGCGGGCCGCGGTGCGCACGCGGCGTACGTGTGTCTGCGCACGCGCGTCGAGCCGCTCGGCAAGGACCGCTACCTGCACGCGGACATCGAAGCGGCGTGCGAGCTCCTGCGCTCGGGCGCGCTCGTCACCGCGGTCGAGCGCGCCGCCGGCGTGCTGCGGGCCTAGCCTGCATTTCTAACCACGTCCTGCTGCGGTCGCGCCAACTCGCTCGGCGCGGCGTTGTTGGATCCGAATCGATCCTCGCTGACCTAGAGCACGTCCTAAAACCTCGCCGGGCTTCGGGCGGCTGCGCCGCCGCGGCGCGGCGTCGAACCTCCTCTGCGTATTTCTTCGTCAATACGCATCGTCGGCTCTCCTTGCGCCGCATCGGCTCGCTCACCCTCGGGCCGCGGCGAGGTTTTAGGACGTGCTCCTAACAGGTCAGCTGCGGTCGATTCCGATGCAACGCCTTGCTCCGAACGCGCTGGCGCAACCTCGCGACGGTCGTGGTGAGAAATGCGGGCCTAAGCGCCGTTCCGGCCGCGCGCGCGGGACACGCACGCCGCAAACGAGCGCGCGCCGCTCGGCCCGCTCGGAGGTGGGCTGCGGCGCGCAGCTTTGACTGGCGTAAGGATGCGGATCAACCGCCGGCGGACTTCTTCGCCAGCTTCGCCTTCTTCTTGTCCTGCTTCTCCTTGATGCTCAGCTTTTCCTTCTTCGTGTCCTTCTTGTGCGTTTCGCCCTTGCTCATGGAAATCTCCGGGGAGGATTCGGGGGCCGGACCTGTTTCCGACCGATGCGCAAAGAGAAGCGGAGCCGCGCGGCGCTGTCAAGCGCGGAGAACACGCCCGCGTGCAGCATCGGATACGATCCGCGCTCTTCGCACGAACGGGAGCACCGCATGACACGAACGACGCGCGCCGTGAGCACCGTGGAAATTCAGGCCGGCCCCCAACGTGCACCGCGTGGTCTCGAACGCACGTGCAGGACGTGGGCCGCCGAAGCCGCGCTGCGCATGCTGATGAACAACCTCGACGCCGAGGTGGCCGAGGATCCCGCGAACCTCGTCGTGTACGGCGGCAGCGGCAAAGCCGCGCGCGACTGGCCGTCGTTCCACGCGATCGTCGCGACGCTGCGGCGGCTCGCGCCCGACGAGACCTTGCTCGTGCAGAGCGGCAAGCCGGTCGGCGTGTTCCGCACGACGTCGCAAGCGCCGCGCGTGCTCATCGCGAACTCGAACTTGGTCGGACGCTGGGCGACGTGGGAGCACTTCCGCGCGCTCGAGGCCGAGAACAAGATCATGTTCGGGCAGATGACCGCGGGCAGCTGGATCTACATCGGCACCCAAGGAATTCTCCAAGGCACGTACGAGACGTTCGCCGCGGCGGCGAAGCGTCACTTCGGCGGCACGTTGAAGGGCCGCCTGCTCGTGACGGGCGGGCTCGGCGGCATGGGGGGCGCGCAACCGCTCGCCGCGACGATGAACGAGGCGACCTTTCTCGGCGCGGACGTCGACCGCGCGCGCATCCAGAAGCGGATCGACACGCGCTACTGCGACGTGCTCATCGAAGACCTCGACCGCGCGATCGACCAAGCGCTCGAATGGAAGGCGAAAGGCGTCGCGAAGTCGATCGGCGTCGTCGCGAACGCGGTCGACCTGCTCGAGCGGCTCATCGCGCGCAAGATCACGCCCGACGTGCTCACGGATCAGACGAGCGCCCACGATCCGCTCGGCGGTTACGTGCCGAATCGCATGAGCACCGACGCCGCGCTGCGCCTGCGCAAGAGCGATCCGAGCGGCTACGAGCGGGAGTCGCTGCGCACGATGATCGACCACTGCAAGGCGATGCTCGAGCTGCAGCGTCGCGGCGCCGACACGTTCGACTACGGCAACAACTTGCGCGGCTTCGCGAAGCAGGCGGGCTTCGACGATGCGTTCGGCTTCGAGGGCTTCGTGCCCAAGTACGTGCGCCCGCTGTTCTGCGAGGGCAAGGGACCGTTCCGCTGGGTCGCGCTGTCCGGCGATCCCGCGGACATCGGGAAGACCGACGCGATCATTTTGAAGCTGTTCCCCGAAGACACGGCGCTCGCGCGCTGGATCCGCATGGCCGGCGAGCGCGTCGCGTTCCAAGGCTTGCCCGCGCGCATCTGCTGGCTCGGCTACGGCGATCGCGCAAAGGCCGGCCGCGCGTTCAACGACGCGGTGCGCACGGGCGAGATCTCCGCGCCGATCGTGATCGGCCGCGATCACCTCGACTGCGGCTCCGTCGCGTCGCCGAATCGCGAGACGGAAGCGATGAAGGACGGCACCGACGCGGTGGCGGACTGGCCGCTGCTCAACTGCATGCTCAACGTCGCGTCGGGTGCCGCGTGGGTGTCGTTCCATCACGGCGGCGGCGTCGGGATGGGCTACAGCTTGCACGCCGGACAGGTGACGGTCGCCGACGGCAGCGCCGAAGCCGCGGCGTCGATCGAGCGCGTGCTCACCAACGATCCTGGCACCGGCGTGATGCGTCACGCCGACGCGGGCTACGACGAAGCGATCCGCTGCGCGCGCGAGAAGGGGATCGATCTGCCGTCGGTGTAGTGACCATGGCCGCGTCCGAGCGCGACGATTGGTCTTCCGCAGCGCCGGTCGCCGCGCCGCGTGCACGGGCGCGATTGCCGCGCTGGGTGGTCTGCGTGTGCCTGGGCTCAATCGGCCTGCTGTTGCTCTGGCTGGCCCGCATTTCTCACCACGTCCTGCTGCGGCCGCGTCAACTCGCTTCCGCCCGCGTTGTTGGATCGGAGTCGATCCTCGCTGACCTAACAGGTCAGCTGCGGTCGATTCCGATGCAACGCCTTGTCCGAAGCGAGCTGTCACGCCCTCGCGACGGACGTGGTGAGAAATGCGGGCCGGCGGCTGTCGTGGTGCTCGTCGTCGGCAAGGAAACCGGGTACTTCCCGAGCGCCAAGGCCGTGCCCGCCGAGCGCGTGCACGTGCGCTTCGTGGAGTACTTGCAGAGCAACGATCTCTTGCGCGACGGCGAGCAGCTGCTCTACCTCTACTCCGACGGCATCCTCCACGTGCAGGAAGGCTGTGTGTTCTGCACCGATCGCCGCGTCGTGTCGTTCGCGGAAGGCTGGCTGGCCGAGAACCCGCACCTTCGGTCCGTGGAATACGCAGACGTCCACCAGATCCTCGTGGATTCCAGCGATCGCTGGAGCGAGGACGCGCAGTTCGAGATCCAGGGAGCCGCCGGCGATGGGCTGCGGTTCGGCGTAGGTCAACGGGACGACGGCGACGTCGAGTTCGCGCGCGTCATGCGGGAGGCCTGGACGCTCGCGCGTCGGTCCGGTCGCTCGCGCTGATCCGTCGCGGATCCTGATCGAACATTGACGCGTCCTTCGCCGAGTTCGAGCCTGTGCGTCCGATGAGTGACGCGCTCGCCCGCCTTCTCGCGCGCGAGCGACGTGTATGCTCGTCGACCCGGACGTGATGGACCCCGCGCTGCGAACCTTCCACGAGACCAAGCACTTCTACCGGCGCTTGGACGGCTTGCTCACGGACTTGATCACGAGTCCGGCGGGCGAGCGCTTGCTCGACTCGTACGTGGCCCGCCTCGTCGACGAGTTCGCGAGCGATCTCGGCTTCTTCGCCGCCGCGATCTACCGCGAGCGACGCGGCGAGCTCGCGCTCGAGAAGCAGTTCGGCGCGGCGTTGCGTCACGCCGAGCAGCTCGATGCGCGCGCGCCCGGCATCGAGCTCGCGATCGAGCGCCACGTCGTGCTCTTCCGCGCCGGCGAGGAGGCCAACTTTGGCTTGCCGAGTTCGGGCGACACGGAGTCTGGTGCGCTGGTCGTGATCGAGGAGCCGCGCGAGCGGCACGTCATCGTGTTCCGCTTTCGCGGCGACGCCGCGCGGGAGCAAGTCGAGTTCGCGCTCAACACCGCACGCTCGGCGCTCGCGGCGCGCTTGCTCGAGCAGCGTCTCGGCGGAGCGCTGCGCGAGGCGGCCGCGATCCAATCGAGCTTGCTGCCCGAGCGCGCGCCGGACTTTCGCGGCTACGACATCGCGGGTGCTTCGCGCGCGGCGGAAGAAGTCGGCGGCGACCTGTTCGACTTCCTCGCCATCGACGAGGACACGCTGGGGCTCTCGATCGGCGACGCGAGCGGTCACGGGCTGCCGGCCGCACTCGTCGCGCGCGACGTCGTCGTCGCGTTGCGCATGGGCGTCGAGGGCGAGCTCAAGATCCGCCACACGCTGCGAAAATTGAACCGCGTCGTGCACTCGAGCAATTTGTCGAGCGGCTTCGTGTCGCTCTTCTACGGCGAGCTCGAAGCCAACGGGAACTTGTTCTTCGTGAACGCCGGTCACGAGCCGCCGCTGTATTGCGCGGGCGGGAGCGCGAGCTGGATGCCGCGCGGCGGACCGGTGCTCGGCCCGCTGCCGGAAGCCGAGTTCAAGAGCCACTTCCTGCACGTCGATCGCGACACGACGCTGGTGCTCTACACCGACGGCATCATCGAGCGGAGCGACAAAGACGGCGTGCTGTTCGGTTGCGACGGACTGACTGCCGCCGTGCAGAGCGCGCTTGGCTCATCGTCCGCGACGATCCTCGAGCGCGTGTTCGCCGCCGCGGAAGCGCACGGCGGCGGCGCGCCGTGGGACGACGACGCGACGGTCGTCGTCGTGCACCGACTCGCGTAGCGCTGCCGCCTTGGCCTCGAGGGAAAGGCAACGAACTGGTTGCGCTACGCCCGAGGCTCGCTTATTCTGCAACCAGGAGGTTGCCAATGAGCACCGGGTCTACCGACCGCATCGAGAGGACGATCGAGCTGCGTGTGCCGCGCAGCCGCGTGTGGCGCGCGTTGACGGACGCGCACGAGTTCGGCACGTGGTTCGGCGTGAAGATGGACGGAGCGTTCTCGCCCGGCGCGCAACTGCGCGGACAGATCACGATCCCCGGCTACCAGCACGTCGTGATGGACATCCGCATCGAGCGCGTGGAGCCCGAGCGCCACTTCTCGTGGCGCTGGCATCCGCACGCGGTCGAGCGGGGCGTCGACTACTCGAAGGAGGAGCGGACGCTCGTCGTGTTCGAGCTCGCCGACGTTCCCGGCGGCACGCGGCTGACGGTGGTCGAGTCGGGTTTCGACAAGGTGCCGCTCGCGCGCCGCGCCGAGGCGTACCGCATGAACTCCGGCGGCTGGGAAGGGCAGCTCCGCAACCTCGAGCAGCATGTCACCGAAAGCAGCACGAAGACCGCGCGCTAGCGGCCGGCGGCCGGCGTCCGCGAAGTCGCGCGCGTCGAGCGGCGTCTTCGCGCACGCGGCGCCGGTGTTCGCCGCGCTCGGCAACGAGAAGCGCCTCGCGCTCGTGCAGCGCTTGTGCGCGGATGGTCCGACGTCGATCGTCGCGCTCACCGAAGGCACGCGCGTGACGCGCCAAGCGGTCACGAAGCACCTGCATGTGCTCGAAGGAGCGGGGCTCGTGCGCGGCGTCGGGCAAGGACGCACGAACGTGTGGGAGGTCGATCTCGCGCGGCTCGCCGAAGTGCACCGCTGTCTCGATCACATCGAGGCGCAGTGGGACGAAGCGTTGCAACGCCTGAAAGCGTCGCTGGAGAGGGAGTCGAAGTGACCCGAGAGGATTGGGCGCGGCGCCTCGTGCGGCGCGCGTCACCGCACCGATCCGGGACACGCTTCGACGTCGACGCCGGGACCGGCGAAGAAGTAGATGCGTTCGCCACTCGCGATCGCGATGTCCGGAGAGCCGTCGCCGTTGATGTCGGGGAGTGGCGCCATTGCGAGGCCGATGCGATCGCCGAGGCCGCCTGCATCTCCAGGATCGCCAAACACGCCCAAGATCGGTTTGCGCGTGCGGCCCGAGAAGATCAGCGCCGCGCCCGAGCACCAGCCGCCGTACGGATTCGATTCGAGCTTCGCGGCGCGTGCGAGCGGAATGGCGCGGAGCGTCTCGGTCTCCGGTTCGTCAGCGAGCCACGGTGATTGCGCCAGCCACGGGGATCGCGACGCCGAGAGCTGCGCCTTGCTCGCGAGATGGAAGCCGCCGTCGCCGATACCGATCTCGTCGTAGCCATCCGCGTCGAGATCGCCCATCGCGCACACGGTCGTCAGCTGCGACGCCCAATCGAGCAGCGGGATCATCGCGATGGTCTTGCCGTGGCGACCCGTGATCGTCGCGTACGTCGAGCAGTAGGTGAGCTCGTCGCTGCAGCGCATCACGAACACGTCGCCGAAGCCGTCGCCGTCGATGTCGCCGGCCGATTCGAAGAATGGTCGCGTCCAGCTCCAAGCCCAAGACGGTCGCGAGTCGACTGCGTCCCAGGCCGGCTCGTTCCTCTCGAGCGGCTGCAGCACGTCGAGCGTTGCTCCCGTCGCTCCCGACCGCCACGACGACGGCGCGCGCCAAGGCGGCGCGCAGCTCGCGATCCAATCACACGCGCCGTCACCGTCGCGATCACTGGTCGCGACGACATCGAGGCCGAATCCGTAGCCGGCCAGGTCACCGGCGACAGCGTAGAGCTCCGTGCCGTCGCGGCCGCTCCAAGCGGTGACCATGCCGAAGCGCTCGCGCGCCTTCGAACGCACTTCGAGCCAGAGCGCTGCGCGATCGGGCGAAAGCGTCGCGAGCGAAGGATCCGAGAGCAACACCTCGCTCGGCGTGAGCTGCGGCGCCGACGCGAGATAGTCGGCGTACCCATCGCGGTCGACGTCGCCGAGGAACGCGACGCTGCAGCCGAGCTCGTCGTGCAGCCCCGTTCCGCGATGCACACGCAGCACGCGCCCGTCGCGTCCGGAGCGGATCTCGACGAGCCCCGCTTCCTCGAAATCGTGCGGCGCGCGCGGCATGCCGAGGATCAAGTCGGGCGTGCCGTCACCGTCCACGTCGCCGCCCGCATTCCAATCGCGCAGAAGCGGCGCGTCGGCGCCGCGCGTCCAGAGCGTGCGCACGAGACGCCCGTCTCGACTCGATCGCACGTCGAGAGCCTCTGGACTCCACGAATCGTGCATCAGCGAGCGCCGTCCGCGCGCGACGACGAGATCGTCGAGCCCGTCACCGTCGAGATCCCGCACGGCGACCATGCGGCTCACACGGCCGGGCACGGAGAACAGCGCATCGCTCTTCAACAACGGTTGCTCGCGCGGATCGACCGCCGGTTCGCAGGTCGCGGCGATCGAAGCGATGAGGAACGCGAGGAGCATGACGTGCGCGCGTACTGAAACTCGACCGCGCGATTGCGGTTCTGCCCGAATTGACGGCGCCGGCGGAATGTGCATCCCGACTCGGTGCGCGCGCGAAGTCCGCATTCCCGAGCGGCAACTCGTCTGGACGGGCGTGCGCGAATGACCGAAGATGCCGCGCGTGCTTCGGTGAGAACACGCGCTCGTTTCGTGGTGAAACGAGCTTCGGGACCCACGGACGCGGTGCGAGCTCGCGTGCGCAAGACAGCCAGCGTTCCACCGACGCGCGATCGAACATGCGCACGCGCGAGCGCCGAGCCCAATCCCTGTCGACCTCGTCGACCTGCCTGCTCACGCTCACCGCGGTAGCGGCGGCGGTCGCCTTGCGTTGGCTGCTCGATCCGTGGCTCGGACAGGAGCGACCGTTCGTCACGCTGTTCGCTGCGGTGGCGGTCGCGGCATTGCTCGGCGGATGGCGCGCCGGCGCGGGCGCGACGATCGTCGGCTACGCCGCTTGCGATCTACTCTTCATCGAGCCGCGCGGCGAGCTCGGGTTCCAAACGACGGCACAAGCCGTCGGCTTCGGCGCGGCGATGGCCTCGAGCGCGGTCATCGTCGGCTTCGGCGCCGCGCTGCGGCGCGCGCAGACGCGCACCCGAGAGCAGCACGAGCTCTTGCGGCTTACGCTCGCGAGCATCGGCGACGCGGTCGTCACGACCGACATGAAGGGCCGCCTCGTGACGCTCAATCCGGTGGCGGAGGAGCTCACGGGCTGGGCGCAGCAAGACGCTGCCGGAAGACCGCTCGGGGACGTGCTTCGCATCGTGAACGAAGAGACGGGAGAGTCCGTCGAGAATCCCGCAGCGCGCGCCTTGCGCGAAGGCAACGTCGTCGGTCTCGCGAACCACACGATCTTGATCGCGAAGGACGGCACCCGCCGTCCGATCGACGACAGCGCCGCGCCGATCCGCGACGAGCAGGGCGATCTGGCGGGATGCGTGATGGTGTTCCGCGACGTCGCGGAGCGCCGCGCGGCCGAGCACGCCCTCGCGCGCAGCGAGCAGGACCTGCGCGACTTCTTCGACAACGCGGCGGTCGGTCTGCACTGGGTCGGATCAGACGGCAAGGTCCTGCGCGTCAACCGCGCCGAGCTCGAGCTCCTCGGCTACGCGCCCGACGAGTACGTCGGCCATCACATCGCCGAGTTCCACGTCGGCCGCACGGTCATCGACGACATCCTGCGTCGATTGGCGGCCGGCGAAGCCGTCGTCAACCAAGCCGCGCAGATGCGCTGCAAGGACGGCTCGACGCGGCACGTGCTGATCAGCTCCAACGTGCTCTGGCTCGAAGGCAAGTTCATCCACACGCGCTGCTTCACGCGCGACGTGACGGAACAAAAATTGGCCGAGGAGGCGCTGCGTGAGGCCGATCGCCGCAAGGACGAGTTCCTCGCGACGCTCGCGCACGAGCTGCGGAACCCGATCGCGCCCGTCCGCAACTCGCTCGAGATCATGAAACGTCGCGACGTGACCCCACAGCTCGTGGAGGAAGCGCGCGACACGATGGACCGGCAGGTGACGCAGATGGAACGCCTGATCGACGACCTGCTCGACATCTCCCGGATCACGCGCAACCGGGTCGAGCTGCGCAGGCAGCGCGTCGAACTCGCTTCCGTCGTCCACACCGCGATCGAAGCGAGTCGGCCGCTGGCCGACGCCCGCCGTCACGACGTGCACGTCGCGTTGCCGTCCGCGCCGATCGTGCTCGACGGCGATCCGACGCGGCTCGCGCAGATCTTCGGCAACCTGCTGAACAACGCGTGCAAGTACACCGAGCCCGGCGGCCACATCGAGCTCTCCGCCGAGCTCCGGGGTGTCGAGCTCGTCGTGTCGGTGAAGGACGACGGCATCGGCATCGCAGCCGACATCCTGCCGCGCGTGTTCGACGGGTTCACGCAGGCGGACTGCACGCTCGAGAAATCACAAGGCGGGCTCGGGATCGGGCTGACGCTCGTGAAACAGCTGACCGAGATGCACGCCGGACGCGTCGAGGCCGCGAGCGGCGGTCCGGGACGCGGCGCCGTGTTCCACGTGCATCTTCCGGTTGCCGCGATCGACGTCGCCGCTGCGCTTCCCGCGACGGATCCGGCAGCGGATCGCGCGGTCGACGCGCGCAAGATCCTCGTCGTCGACGACAACGAGGACGGCGCCGAATCGCTCGCGCTGCTCTTGCGGCTCGGCGGTCACGTGACGGCGACCGCGTACGACGGACTCGAGGCCGTCGAGGTCGCCGATCGCTTCCAACCCGATGTGGTGCTGCTCGACATCGGCTTGCCGCGGCTCAACGGCTTCGACGTCTGCCGCAAGTTGCGCGAGCGGCCGTGGGGTGCGAGCGCACTGGTGATCGCGCTCAGCGGGTGGGGCCAGGACGGCGACCGCCGGAAGTCGAAGGAGGCGGGCTTCGACGCGCACTTGGTGAAGCCGCTCGATCACGCCGTGCTCACGAAGCTGCTCGCTTCGGCGCCGCAACCGCGCGGTGAGCTCAGCGAGCGCTGAGCGGCGCCCGTCAATTCATCGCGCACGCGCCGGGGCCGCGCGGATCGCCACACGATCCGCAGGAGGCGGGATCGCTACCTTCGAGAGCGCTCGCGCCGTCGCCGCCCACGCCGAAGACCGAGAAGCGCTTGTCGAGCTCGCCGCTCTCGCAGTGCGGGCAAGTCGCGGTCTCGCTGCCGAGCTGCAGGAACTCGAACGGATGCCGGCACTGGCGGCACGTGTACTCGTAGACGGGCATGGCGAAATTTGAATCTGTCCCCGTTGATTGTGCCTACCCGGAACTTTCAGATCGGGTCGGAAACCGAGCGAACAGATCGTCGGGCGCTTTGTGACACACCTGTGCGGCGGCCCTCGGCAAGAACTGGCTCGAAGGCGCGCGTCTCTGAGCGAGTGCGCATCGAGCCGAAATCAGAGTGAGCGGCCTCGAGGCGAGCTCGAAGCTGTGGAAGCGCGCGCGCTCGTTCGATTCGAGCGGCCCGCGGCGTGGCTCGATCGAACCTTGACCTCGAATCCTGCCCGTGGTTGCAGTGCCCGCCGGATTCCGCGCCAGGTCGCGCACAACGAACGGGGACAGATTCTGCGCCGGCTGTCGCTCCGGGGGCCGCACAACGGCCTCGATCGCACGCCGCGATTCCGCGCGATTGCAGAAGAGGATGCCGATTCCTTCCTCCCTTATTAAGCGGTCCGTACACTCGCGGCCCCATTCGAGAACCCAGGGCCCACGACGACGTGACCAACTCTATTCTGCATATCGATCGCGACAACCTGCTCCAGCTCGAGCGCTCCATGACGCGCGAGTGGCTCGAGACCGACGGCCGCGGCGGCTACGCCTCGGCGAGCGTCCTGATGTGCCCGACACGCCGCTACCACGGCTTGCTCGTGGCACCGCCGAAGAGCGGCGCCCCTCGTCACGTGTTCGTCGCGCCGTTCGAGGAGACGTTCCACGGCGGCGGGAAGACGTTCCCGATCTCGATGGCACGCTACGCCGGCTCGTGGGCACCGCTCGGCCATCAGGGCATCGACTCGTTCGAGCTCGTGCCGTTCCCGTCGTACGTGTACCGTTTCGGCCGCGCGACTCTCGAGCGGCAGATCCTGATGGTCCGCGGCTCGCACACGGTGCTGGTGCGCTACCGCGTCAGCGGTCAGCAGAACAAGGTCGAGCTGCGGCTGCGTCCGTTCCTGCCGTGCCGCGAGGCGGACAAGCTGACATTCGAGAACCTCGCGCTCGAAAAGCGCGCGCGGCGCATTCCGTCGGGTGTGACGTGCCAACCGTACGCGGGGTTGCCGCCGGTCTCGATCACCGTCGGGTCGCAAGCGCATTTCGAGGCGGATCCGGTGTGGTATCGCGGCTTCGAGTACCAAGCGGACCTCGCGCGCGGCTACGACGGACACGAGGACCAGTTCAGCCCGGGCATGTTCCACGTCGCGCTCGATCCGGGCGTCGAGGTGATCGTCGCTGCTACGATCGAATCGCCCGTGCAGGATCCGACGTCGCTGTGGGCGCGCGAGAGCTCGGCCCGCAAAGCGGCGTGCCGCGCCCCGCGCACGAGCGTGTCGTCGGTCCTCGAAGTCAGCGCCGAGGATTTCGTGTATCGCACGGACGACGGGCGCCTCGGTGTGATCGCCGGCTTCCCGTGGTTCGGCGAATGGGGCCGCGACACGTTCATCAGCTTGCCGGGACTGCTGCTGTCGCGCGGCCGCGTGCGCGAGTGCGGTGACGCGCTCGAGGCGTCGACGGCGTTCCTGCGCCGCGGTCTGATGCCGAATATCTTCGGCAAGGGCCAGGACGACAGCCACTACGGATCCGTCGACGCGAGCCTGTGGTTCGTGCGCGCGGTACGGCTGTACGAACTCGCGGCCGGGCCCGAAGCGCGTGTCGCGCAGCGTTTCCTCGCCGCGTTGACGGAAATCGGAACGAGCTACAAGAACGGCACCGATCTCGCGATCTCGTGCGATGCCGACGGACTGATCCACGCCGGCAGCTCGGAACTCAACGCGACGTGGATGGATGCGCGCACAGCGCACGGGCCCGTGACGCCGCGCGACGGCTGCGCGGTCGAGATCAACGCGTTGTGGTACTTCCTGCTCGCGTACCTCGAGCGGCTCAACATCGACGCCGGCAACGAGAGCGAGTCGCGTGAGTGGGGGAGCTTGAAGCGCAGAGCCGCGAAGAGCTTCGTCGAGCGCTTTTGGCTCGCCGAGGACCACTACCTCGCCGACGCGTGGAAGGACGGCGTCGCCGATCGCTCGGTGCGGCCGAACATGGTGATTGCCGCTGCGCTCGAGTTCAGCCCGCTGTCGCGCGGCATGCGCACCGACATCGTGCAACGCGCGCAGGCGGAGCTGCTCACGCCGTTCGGCCTGCGCACGCTCGAGCCGCGCAACCCCTCCTACAAGGGCCGCTACTTCGGCGGTCCCGAGGAACGCGATCGCGCCTACCATCAAGGCACCGTGTGGCCGTGGCTGATCGGCTTCTACTGCGAAGCGTACCTGCGCGCGTTCGGCGCGCAGGAGAAGTCGCTGGAGGTGTTGCGCGAGTTGCTCGACGGCTTCGACGAGCAACTCACGAAGTTCGGACTCGCGCACGTGTCCGAAGTGCTCGACGGCGATCCGCCGTATCGCCCGGGCGGCACGATCGCGCAAGCGTGGAACACGGCCGAGATCCTGCGCGCGTACCGGCTCTTGGAGGCGCCGCCTCGATGAGGGTCTTGATGCTCGGTTGGGAGTTCCCTCCGCACATCAGCGGCGGTCTGGGGACGGCGTGCTTCGGGCTCACGCAAGGACTGTCGCACCACGACGTCGACGTCTTGTTCGTCGTGCCGCGCGCGCGCGGTGACGAGGATCAGCGCTTCGTGCAGGTCGTCGGCGCGAACCAAGTGCCGATCTACGAGATCGTGCGCGAGGAGCGCCAGGCGGAGCGGGCGGAGAGCACACGTCGTACGAAGCTCGCGCGCCGCCGCGCGCGCGCGCAGAAGAAGACGTCGCCGCCGAAGCCCGGCGATCCCGCCGACGCGGAGGCTTGGGAGCGCACGATCGAGTCGCTCGAGATCCTCGAGATCGACAGCTTGCTCTCGCCGTACATGAGCGAGCAGGCCTACCTCGAACGCCGCAAGCAGCACAGCGAGCGCGTCGAGTCGAAGTCCGCCGCGCAGGCGCAAGCAGAGGCCGCGGTCGAGGACTTGAAGCAGCTGCTCGCTCCGTACCGCGAAGTCGCGGGCGGCGTCGCGGGCGGCGCGCTGGAAGCGGCCGAGAATCTCGTGTCGCGCGGCACGCTCGAGTTCTCGGGCTTCTACGGTCCCGACCTGATGTCGGAGGTCGCGCGCTTCGCGCTCGCCGTCGGGCACATCGCGCGGACGCAGACGTTCGACGTGATCCACGCGCACGATTGGATGACGGTGCCGGCGGGTCTCGTCGCGGCCCGCATCACGCGCAAGCCGCTCGTCGTACACGTGCACGCGTGCGAGTACGACCGCAGCGGCGAGCACGTCAACTCGCGTGTGCGCGACATAGAGCAGCTCGGGCTGGACGGCGCCGACCGCGTCGTCTGCGTCAGCCACTACACGAAGAACATCGTGCGCACGCGCTACCGCGTCGATCCGGCCAAGCTGCGCGTCGTGCACAACGCGGTGACGCACAGCCAGCAAGTGGAGATCCTGCACGTCGAGAAGCCGATCGAAGAGCCGATCGTGCTCTTCCTCGGCCGCGTCACGTTTCAAAAGGGCCCCGACTACTTCCTCGAGGCGGCGGCGCGCGTCGTGAAGAAGGATCCGCACGTGAAGTTCGTGATGAGCGGCAGCGGCGACATGCTGCCCGTGATGATCGAGCGCTCGGCGCGGCTCGGTCTCGCGCGCCACATGCACTTCACCGGCTTCCTCAAGGGCGCGGACGTCGAGCGCATGTACGCGATGGCGGACATCTACGTCATGCCGTCGGTGTCGGAGCCGTTCGGGATCTCGCCGCTCGAGGCGATGGCGCTCGACACACCGGTGATCATGTCTCGGCAGAGCGGTGTGTCGGAGATCCTGCGCAACGCGTTGAAAGTCGACTTCTGGGACGTCGACGACATGGCGAACAAGATCCTCGCGCTCTTGCGCTACTCCGCGCTGCGCGAGCAGCTCGTCGAGGAAGGGCGCGACGAGATCCAGAACATCCGTTGGGACTATCCGGCCGGTCTCGTACGCGACATCTACCGGGAGCTGGTGGCATGACCGACGTCGTCTTCTACTTCCAAGTGCACCAGCCGAATCGCCTGCGCCGGTACACCTTCTTCGACATCGGCGTTCACGACCGGTACTTCGACGACACCGAGAACGCGCGCATCCTGCGGCGCGTCTCGGAGAAGTGCTACCTGCCGATGAACGCACTCGTCCTGCACCTCGTGCAGCAACACGAGGGCGCGTTCCGCGTCGCGTACTCGATCTCGGGCGCGGCACTCGACCAGATGGAGCGCTGGGCGCCCGAAACGCTCGAGAGCTTCGTGCGGCTCGCGCGGACCGGCTGCGTCGAGTTCCTGTGCGAGACTTCGCACCACTCGCTCTCGGCGCTCTTCGATCTAGACGAGTTCGAAGCGCAGGTGCGCACGCAGTCCGCGCGCATCCAGAAGCTCTTCGGGCGCGCGCCGGTCACGTTCCGCAACACCGAGCTCGTGATCGACGAGCGCATCGCGCGCGCAGCCGAGAGCCTCGGCTTCAAGGCGATCCTCGGCGAAGGCGCCGACCACTTGCTCGGCTGGCGCAGCCCGCACCGCGTCTACCGGCCACAGACGTGCGACAAGATCAAGCTCCTCTTGCGCTCGTACAAGCTGTCCGACGACATCGCGTTTCGCTTCAGCAATCGGCAGTGGAACGAATGGCCGCTGACCGCGGAAAAATTCGCCAGCTGGGTGCACAACGTGCCGGAGGAGGACGTGTTCATCGGACTCTTCATGGACTACGAAACGTTCGGCGAGCACCAGTGGTCCGAGACCGGCATCTTCAAGTTCATGGAGCATGTGCCACGCGCGATCCTCGCCAATCCGCGCTTCCGCTTCCGCACTCCCGCGGAAGTCGCGGCCGAGACGGATCCCGTCTCGCGGCTCGAGATCCCGCACCCGACTTCATGGGCGGACGCCGAGCGGGACCTGACCGCCTGGCTCGGCAATCCCATGCAGCGCGCGGCGAACGAAGCGCTTTACTCCCTCGCGCCGGCAGTCCGAAAAGTGCCGCAAGCAACTCACCCCGAGCTGCTCGCGCAC
>JBJXHG010000158.1:0-6000 GCA_046160865.1 Planctomycetota bacterium
CCGCGTTCGATTTCATCGACGAGTATCTCGAGGACGTCGCGCAAGCGCGCGCGCGTCCGCTCGCGCACTACCTCGCGCGCTACGCCGATCACCAAGTGCGCATCGCGCGCGAGTACCTCGCGCTGCAGGCACCCGAGAGCGAGGCGGAAGCAGCGGTCGTCGACCCGCTACACGCGACGACGCCCGCCGACACGGATCCGCGATCGAAGATCGGTCCGTACCGAGTCGAGCGCGAGCTCGGCCGCGGCGGACAGGGCACGGTCTACCTCGCCGAGGACATCCGCATCGCGCGCCGCGTCGCGCTCAAGGTGCTCGCGTCGCGCTTCGAAGGCGTGTCCGACGAGCGCCGCCGGCGTTTTCGGCGCGAGGCCGCCGTGATCGCGCGCCTCGAGCACCCGAGCTTGTGCGGGATCTACGAAGCCGAGCTCGAAGGCGAAACGCCGTACATCGCGATGCGTTATGTCGAGGGCGAAACGCTCGCCGAGCGCATCGCGCGTGCGAAGGATTCTCCCGCGAGCGAAACCTCGCAGCTCCCGGCGCAGATGACGTTGCCGCCGCGCAGCGCGCTCGAGATCCACGGCGTACTGCTCTTCTTCGAGCGCACGGCGCGGGCGCTGCACGCCGCGCACGAAGCCGGCGTGATCCACCGCGACGTGAAGCCCGGCAACATCGTCGTGGCACCGGATGGAACGCCGGTCGTGCTCGACTTCGGCCTCGCGCGCGACGAGCTGTCCGAGCTCCCGAGCCTGACGCAGAGCGACGAGACGTTCGGAACGCCGGCGTACATGTCGCCCGAGCAGATCCAAGGGCCGAACGACGCGCTCGACCGGCGCAGTGACGTCTACTCGCTCGGCGTCACGCTCTACGAGACGCTGACGCTTCGTCGTCCGTTCGATGCCTTGCCGCGCGCATCGCTCTACCGCGCGATCGAGAGCACTCCCGCGCCCGACGTGCGCTCGCACAACCGGGCGTTGAGCGAGGACGTGAAGGTCGTGCTCGAGACGGCGTTGGAGAAGGACCCGGCGCGCCGGTATACGACCGCGCTCGCGTTCGCGGAGGACCTGCGGCGCATCCGCGAGTACGAGCCGATCCAAGCACGACCCGCGAGCGTGCCGTTGCGCCTCGCGCGCTGGTCGCGCCGTAATCCGGCGACGGTCGCGACGATCCTCGCGCTGTCGGTCGGCCTCGCGATCGCGCTGACGCTGCTCGCGAGCGAGCAACGCGCGCTGCGCGTCGCGCTCGAGCGGCAGCTCGCCGAGCGCGCGGCACTGCTCGTCGCCGAGGATCCGAGCGCGGCGCTCGCGCTCGGCATCGAAGCGGCCGAGCTCGCGCAGACCTCGGGCGAGAAGCGCAACTATCTGACGAACATGGCGCTGTTCGCGGCGCTCGACGCGTGCTTCTTGCGGCATCAGCTCGCGACACCGGGCGATCTATCGCTGCAGATCACCGATCTCGCCGTGAGCCCCGACTCGCGCGCGGTCGCGGCGGCGGTGAGCGACGGTCGCGTGTACGTGTGGGACATCGACACCGGGCGCGAGCTCGCGGTCCTCGGCGCCACCGGCCAGCCGTTGCGCGTGCTGTGCTACTCGCCGGACGGCGCGCAGCTCGCCGCGGGCGGCGACGCCGGACGCGTGTCGGTGTGGTCGACCGTGACGAAAGCGCTCGAGCACGAGATCGACGTCGGAGCGGCGGTCACGTGCGTCTCGTACCGCAGCGACGGCGCGCGCTTGCTCGTCGGCGGCAAGGGCGCGCCCGCGACGCTCGTCGACACGACGACGTGGAGCGCGCGCGCGACGCTCGAAGCCGAGCGCGGCGTCGACCTCACCGGATTCACGACGAGCGGCCGCCACCTCGTGACCGTAGCCGCTGCGCAGGCGGACGAAAGCGCGCGCGTGTCGGTGTGGGAGAGCGACGGCGGCGCGCACGAGCGCACGCTCGCGAGCGAGTCGCGCGACGTCACCGCGCTCGCTTTTCATCCCGACGTCGCACGCGACGAGTTCGTGGTGGGCTCGCGGGCGGAGATCGCGTTCTTCAGCGCAGCTTCCGACGTCGCTCCGCGCGCGCCGATCGAGATCGAATCGCGCGCAGCGTTCCTCGTCTTCTCGCCGGACGGCAAGCAGCTCGTGTGGAGCGACGACAGCGACGAGAGCGCCCGCTGCGAGCTCGTGAATCTCGAGACGAACGTGCGCTCGCCGCTCTCCGGTGAGAACGCGCGACGCGTCACGAGCGCGGCGTTCAGTCCGGACGGCCGGCGGTTCGCGACCGCGTCGTACGACTTGACCGTGCGCATCTGGGATGCGGCGGACGCGCGCGAACTCTCGCGTTTCAATTCGGTGTACCGCATGCGCTCGGTCGCGTGGGCGCTCGACGGACGGCGGCTCGTGACGCACACGAATGCGTACCTCGCGCACGTGTGGTACGCCGTGAACCGGCCCGACACGATGCACCTCCAAGGACATCGCGCGGCGGTGCGCTCGGTGTGCTTCAGCCCCGACGGCACGCACGCTCTATCGGTGTCCGACGACGGCACGGCCCGTGTCTGGAACGAGCTCGGCGTCGGCGCGCCCGATCCCGGCCGGGAACAGCACGCGATCGACCACGCGGGTCCCGTTTCGTTCGGTTGCTTCCGGCCGGACGGGCGCGAGCTGCTCACGGTCTCGCGCGACGGCGCGCAACGCTCGCTCGTGCGGCGCTTCCTCGTGCGCGACGCGCACGAGGCCGGCCCGCCGATCGAGCTCGAATCCGAGGTGCGCACTGCGCAATACGACGCGACCGGTGAGCGCATCCTGACGGTCTCGGCGGACGGCGTCGCGCGCCTGTGGACGAGCGCGGACGGTGTGCTGCTCTACGCGATCGAGCGCGCCGCGTGTGCGCGCATCGCGCACGACGGCGAGTGGCTGGTGGTCGGCGGCGAGCACGATGCGCTCGGGGTCCACCGCGTGCGCGACGGTGAACGTGTGCGCGAGATCGAGTTCCGCTCCGCCGGCGATGTGCGGCACGGCGTCGTCGACGTCGCGCTCCTACCGGGCGGTGAGCTCGTCGCCGCGTGCCGCGACAAGACGCTGCGCTTCTTCGACTCGAGCTCGGGGAAGGAGACGCGCCCCGAAGTCGTGCTGTTCGATCCGAAATCGCTGTCGTGGAGCGCGAGCGGCGAGCGCCTGCTCGTCCTCGGTCACTCGGGCGGCGGCGCCGTGCGCGTGCAAGATCTCGCGCGCGGTCGCGCGGTCGTGTCGCTGAACAAGCACGATGCGGACGTGACGTGCGCGTCGTTCAGCCCGGGCGGCGAGCTCGTGCTCTCGGGATCGCGCGATCACACCGCGTACGTCTGGGATGCGGAGGACGGCCGGCCGAGCGGCCGCATCCGCGGCAAATCGGCGCTCGTGTGCGCGGCTCTGTCGAGCGCAGGCGGACCGCTGCGCGCGATCACCGGTTGGGAGGACGGTTCGGTGACCGTGTGGCCCGTGGATCCGCTTCCGGCCGCGATGCAGCGCAAGCCGCGCGAGTTGTCGATCGGCGAGCGACAGCGCGAGAGCCACCTCGCGCTGCCACTGCGGTACAAGTAATCCCGCACGGAGGAGTCTGTCCCCGTTCATTGTGCTTGGCGCTCGCGCCGGGGCTTGGCGCCAATCGACTTGCGCGCGTTCACTCGCACGAGGCGAGGCTCGACCTCGAAATGCGCCGTAAGTGATTACCGTTCCGACTCAAAGCCTGCTGCAGAAGGCAACGCGCCGTCGAAGGCTGCGACGAGCCGCGGCGAGGAGGGCGGGTAGGCCCCGATGCGCGCAGCGCACCGAAAAGCGCCAGCGGCGCGCTTCGAACGGGATCCGACGAGGCGTATTCGCCGAGTACTACTCAGAGGAGGCGCAACGCAGCGAGCCTGGATCGGGGCGGGTTTCGACGGCGCGGCGCATTCTGAAGCGGGATCTTGGGCCGCGCGCGCCAAGCACAATGAACGGGGACAGACTCCAAACGGCGCAGGCGGACGTTCCGCGGATACGATTCTCGGAACCTGGGACCGTCGCGTCCCGTCACGAAGAGGCGGCACTCCCTGGCCGACCTCGAAAGGATTCCTCTCGATGAAGAAGTCCGCGAGTGCTGCCGGTCGTTGGGCTGCCGGCATCATCCTGGCCGCGGCCCTCGGCTCGTTCGGCTCTCACGCCGCATTGCAGACGACGCCGATCCCGATCTACTTCTCCATCGATTGGCAAGGACCGACGACGACGGCCGCCGACTCGCTCACCTCGATTCCGATCGCCGAGTCCGACATCCTCCAACCGCCGGTCGGTGCGCCGGGCATCGGCACGCTCGCGAATCCGCGCCTGCGTTTCACGGGTGCCGACCTCGGCCTCGCGCAGTACTCGAGCTGCGACCACGTCCCCGGGACGCCATGCCACATCGAGGTCGATGCGTTGTCGCTCGGCAACGACTACCGCTTCCAACCGGCACCGCCGCCGGGCAGCGGAGCAACGGAAGCGCTCGCTTCGCCGCGCGAGCACTTGTGGTTCTCGGTCGACGAGCACGCGGTCGCGTTGGCGTCCGGCACGACGATGCCGGATGTCGCGGGCGAAGCGCTCGCGGGCGACGTGTCGGCCGACATCTTCGTGCCGATCAACCTGCCGCCGGGCCCGCTCCCGCCGAGCGCCGTTCCGCTCGCGCGCAACGTCGGCGTGCTCGACGGCAACGGCTTGCCGAGCGCGACGGGATTCGTCTATCCGGGCATCGGCCTCGAGGAGCCGAACTTCCCTTCGTTGCCGCCCGACACCGGCGACGACCTCGATGCGTTGCACATGGGCCCGACGCCGTCGGGACCGATCGACGTGTACTTCTCGCTCGACGCGAACTTCATCGACCCGGTGCTCCAGCTCCAGAACAGCGGCTCGGCGCTCGCACAAGGCGTCACGCCGGGCGCGATCTTGAGGAAGCGCATCGGCGGCGCACCGCTCAACGTGTACGCATCCGCACCGCAGCTCGGCCTCGATCAAGAAGGCACCGGCACGGACGATCTCGACGCGCTGATCCTGTGGGACAACGGCGACGGCGTGTATCAGCCGAGCATCGCGCCGTACGACTGGCTGCCGAGCCTGACGCTCGTATTCGGCGTGCCGCCGCGCGACATGGCGATTTTCTCGGTGCGGCGCGGATCGGCGATCGTCGGCACGCCGGACTCGCGCTTCGGTATACCGATCGAGCCCGGTGACCTGCTCACGCCGCCGCCGGCGCCGGGTGTCGCGCCCGGAATCTGGATCGCCGCCGAGAACCTGAGCTTGAAGACGAAGCGCATGTTCCCGGGCATGATCGCCGGGGACGAGCTCGATGCGGCGACGTCGACCCAGAGCGTGTACTTCGACTGCAACGACAACGGGACGGAAGACGCTATCGACATCGCGAACGGCGCGTCGAGCGACGACAACAAGAACGGCATCCCCGACGAGTGCGAGCGCAAGCGCATCGGCTGGTTGATCCTCAAGCAGTGATCGCACCGACGCGCCAAGCGCGTGGCGGTGCAGGGTGAGCACACGGGCGGCCGTCTCGATCGAGGCGGCCGTCGTTGCATCGGACCGCATGCGAGCGCGCGGCGTGCGCTGGTTCCACTCTTCGTCGCGGTGTCCAGGCCGAGGAGACGAACGTCGTCGCCTGACCTGCATCTTTCACCACGTCGCGCAGCGGTAGATTCCGACGCAACGCGTTGCTCCGAGCGAGTTGGTGCAACCGCAGTAGGACGTGGTGAGAAATGCGGGCGAGCCCGGATCTCTCACCACGTTCGTCGCGAGAACGCGTCAGCTCGTACGGAGCAAGGCGTTGCATCGGAATCGACCGCAGTTGACCTGCGTGGTCAGCGAGGATCGATTCCGATCCAACAACGCCGCTTCGGACTAGTGTCCTGAGTCAGAAGTTCGCTCTCACCAAACTCGATCTCCTCCGCGCTGGCGGCGTTGCTCGGGTTCGGAAACCTGACAGGTTGCCTGCACCCTCGCGCCTTGCCAGCGACGACGATCTCGA
>JBJXHG010000159.1:0-2682 GCA_046160865.1 Planctomycetota bacterium
CCGCGCGAGCGCGCGCGCGCGGACTCGAGACGGGTGACGCGCAACTCCGTGTCGACCTCGCCCTCCGTGAAGTAGTCGCTGTCGACGCGGCGCACGTACGCGCGCCGGTTGGCGTAGTCGAAGCGCTCGACGATCCACGTCTCGCCTTCGACTTGATAGATCGCGCCGTCGTGAACGGCGGTGATCGAACTCTCGCGGTCGACCTCGGCGATCGCCTTCTTCGTCTCGACGTCGAGCACGAGCACGTTGTCCGGCGTCGTGCCCGTCAGCGACACGTCCTGCGCCGGATACGCGTCGGCCATCCAGTACCAGCGGCCGTCGCGGCGCACGAGCAGCTGCGACTCGTCCGTCAAGTAGTCGAGCACGGCCGGTGCGTCGGCGACGCCCGCGTAGCCCGCGTCGTCGAGACCGCCGTCGTCCGTCGCGCTGGCGCGGAACGGCAGCTCGAACGCGGCGCACTTCACGTGATCGGACAGGATCACGAGGTTGTCGGCGTCGAGCCCTAGCTTCTCGCGCGCGCGGCCGAAGAGCGCCTCCGGATGGCGCACGAGGTACTGATCGAGCGGATCCGACTGCGCGATCTGCACCACGAGGCTCGGCTGGCCACGCCGTCCCGCGCGGCCGGCGCGTTGCCAGAACGACGCCTGCGAGCCCGGGTATCCGACGAGCACCGCGACGTCGAGCGCGCCGATGTCGATGCCGAGCTCGAGCGCGTTCGTCGACACGACGATGCGCACGCGACCGGAGCGCAGGCCGTCCTCGATCTCGCGCCGCAGGAGCGGCAAGTAGCCGCCGCGGTAGCCGTGGATCTCGTCGGGCGCGAGCCCCATCGCGCTCGCCTGCTCCTTCAAGTAGCGCGTGAGCACCTCGACCGCGGTGCGCTGGCGGCAGAAGAAAATCGTCTGGTGCTGGGGGCCGCACAGCGCGAGTGCAAGTCGGCGCGCTTCCTCGAGCGCGTTCGCGCGCAAGCCCGCGACGGGATTCAGGAGCGGCGGGTTGAGCACGCCGAAGATGCGCTCGCCCGACGGCGCGCCGTTCTCGTCGACGACGTCGACGTCACGGCCGAGCAGCCGCCGCGCGTGCTCGTGCGGCTCGGCCAGCGTCGCGGAGCAGCACAGGAAGCGCGGATCGGATCCGTAGTGGCGCGCGATGCGCGCGAGGCGGCGCAACACGTTCGCGACGTGGCTTCCGAAGACGCCCGACAGCGTGTGCACTTCGTCGATGACGATGTAGCGCAAGTCGCGGAAGAGCTCGGCCCACTTGGCGTGGTTGGGCAGGATGCCGGCGTGCAGCATCCACGGATTCGTCAGCACGAGGTGTCCGTGATCGCGCAGCGTGCGGCGCAGCGGCGGCGGCGTGTCGCCGTCGTACGTGAACGCGTGCCAGGGCTCGCGCAGCGACTCGACCTGCGCCGACAGCGCCGCCGACTGGTCCTGCGAGAGCGCCTTCGTCGGAAAGAGCAGCAGCGATCGCGACGCGCCCTTCGAGGCGAGCAGCGCCTGCAGGATCGGGAGCGTGTAGCACAACGTCTTCCCCGACGCCGTCGGAGTCGCGACCAGGACGTCGCTGCCTGCGACCGCCGCGGCGATCGCACGCGACTGGTGCTCGTAGAGCTCGTCGATCCCGCGCGATCGGCACAGCTCGACCAAGCGCGCGTCGATCCCGGCCGGGAACGCGGCCGTGCGTGCGGCGCGCGCTGGGATGGCATGCCAGCGTTCGAAGCACGGGCTGAAGCGCGGGTGATCGCGCAGGCGCCGTGCGAGAGGCAGGACGTCGGCGGGTCGTGCTCGAGTGTCCAAGTCGGTTCCTAGTCGTTGCCCCGACGCCACGAGTGGGCCTCGGCGTCGTTAGGGCGACGTTAGGGTTCGTCCCGGTCGCAATCAATGCCCCACGGACCGCGTGGCGTCGGTGCAGACCGCGCGCCGCCGCGCGGCCCGAAGGCCAAAGCTCAGCGCTTCCCGAGGACCGCCAAGAGCCGCGCGTACAGGGCTTGGTCCTTCAGGACCGAGCGGCGCCCCTGCACGTCGATCTGGATCTCCTGGCCTCTGGCCGCAGCCGGCATCCGACCGACCGAGTAGCGCGTCAGCGCGCCGTTCTCCGCGGTGAACTCGACCTCGACCGCATCCGACAGCGGCTCGTTCGGACCTTCCACGAGATGCCGCGCCGCACGGACGATCAGGATGCCGTCGAGGACGTCGCGCAACTCGCGCGCCTCGACCGCGCTGTCCGGCGGCGTCCACAGACCCTTCGAACCCCGCACCCAGCGCTTCTGGACCCCGGCCGCGGAAAGCGCGAGTTCTTCCTGCTCGATCTCGAGCAACTCGACGACGAGGAGGCTCGCGAACGCGGCGACCGGCGCGCGCACGAGCTCGACCAGATCCGGTGCGACGACGCCCGCGATCGAGTCACCGGCCCGTTGGAAGCGCACCGTCCGGCTCCCGGCGTCGCCCACGACGTCGGCTCCGAAGCGCCCGCGCTGCTGATCGTCGCCGATCTGCACGGTCAGCGAGCCGCGCGCTTCGCCCTCGGCGAGGCCCGAGTCGAGGAGCTCTACGAACTCCGCACGCGCGAGGTGACCGATCAGGTCCTCGACCTTGCCCGGCTCGGCGGCGAGCTCGGGCGTGAACGCCGATTCGCGACCGACTCGTTCCGCGACCTTCCAGTCCCAGCCGGGCCGCGTCT
>JBJXHG010000160.1:0-7205 GCA_046160865.1 Planctomycetota bacterium
ACATCGGGCCCTCGTACGCGGCCTTCGCGTTCCTCGTCAAAGGCGACGCGCGCTCGATCGGCGGTGTTGCGAACGGCGACGGCGTGCGCTGCGTCGATGGAGCGATGATCCGCTTCGGTGCGCACCATGCCGGCACGATGAGCGCGCCGGTCGGCAGTTGGACGTATCCGAACTCCGCACAGACGACAGCCGTCGGCATCGCGACCGCGCAAGCGCCGGCGCAGACGGCGTACTACCAGCTCGTCTACCGCAACGCCGTCGCCGGCTTCTGTTCGGCGGGCACGATCAACTGGACGAATGCCGTCGAGGTCGCGTGGCCTTGAGTGACAAAGCGGGCGGCGCCCCACGTGCGGCGCCGCCCATCAGGAAACGGGGAGAGAAGGAGTGCTCAGGGAGCGAACGAGACGCGGTAGGCGCTCGACACATTAAGGAACGTGCCACACGGCCCGAGCACGTTGCGGTACCACACTTGGAAGTTCCACGTCGTCCCTGGATGGATCGTGCCCGCGGGACCGAACGTCGTCGTCGCGTGTTGCACGAGGCCCGGACCCTGCGTCATCACGCCCGACAAGTTGGCGTGGTTCAGCGGGAAGCGGAACGCGGGATAGCCGCCGCCGCCCGCGCACAGGAAACCGTCGGCGAACGGCGTGTGTGACTGGATGTCCGACATGTAGAAGCGCGCGAGCACGTTCGGCGGCAGGCCCTTCACCGCGAGCGTGAGATCGTCGGCCGTCGCGCTGCGCGAGCCGCTGCCGGACACGAGCGCGCCGTGACCTGTCGAGTTGCGGCAGCCCGCGAAGATGTCGTCGTTCGCGCACGGGCACGCGAGGCCGAAGCAGTACGACGTGCCCGGCTCCGGCACCGGCACGGCACCGATCGCCAGCGCTTCGATCGGCATGCCGATGCTCGTCGTCGCGAGCACCTCGCCGGTGACGCGGTCGACGCGCAGCAAGTTGCCGTTAGTTCCGCCGACGAGCAGATGCTGGCCGTCGATGACCATCGCCCTGAGATCCGACGGCACCGTCTGGATCACGTAGTCGAGCGTGTGCTGCCCGAAGTCGTAGTGGTAGATGCGGCCGATCGAGTCGCCGAGGTACAGGTCGTCGCCCGAACGCGCCATGCTCTGCACGGCGCCGCCGCACGCGCCGAGGATCGAGCTCTGGCCGCTCGGCAAGAGCGTTTCTTGGAAGAGCGTCGTCGTGCTGCCGGTGACGAGCGAGTTCCCGTCGAGCACCATCGCGTCGATGCTGAAGAAGTTCGGGAACGTCTCCTGGATCGCGCCGGTGAGCGGGTGGACGCGCAATACGTCGCCGTTGCTGCCCCCGACGAAGACGCTCGTCGCGTCGCGCGTCATCGAGGTGGCGTCCGTCGCCAGTGTGAACGCGTACCCGATCGAGTGCGTCGCGTCGTCGTAGATGTACACGTTGCCGTTGATGTCGCCGACGTGCAGCGTGTCACCCGCGAGGACCATCGAGTTCACTTGCCCGCCGCACGCGGACACGAACTGGAAGTTGCCGTCCCGCGCGTCCCCTTTCAGGATCGCGGTGTTCGAGCAGCCGATGAAGAGATCCTGAGCGCGCAGCGGAGCTGCGGCACCCAGGAGAACGAACGGGACCACGAGCCCCGAGAGATCGAATCGTTGCGTGTGCGCCATGGGATCTTGCCTCCACAGAGGAAGAGCGCCGCGCGCACGGTTTCGTTACGCCGCTCTGACGGTCCGCCTGCTACCAGAGCTCGCGCAGCGCACGCACGAGCTCCGCGGCGGCCGCGGCGGGTTCCGTGGGCAGCGAGCGGATCGTGCGCATCGCCGTACCGATTCCGGACCCGGAAGCGCGGTTCTGCGGACTCGGGGCAACCGATGGATCGGCATCCGCTCCGCTCGCTTCGCTCCCGTCGCGGACGCCGCGCAGCGCGGAGTGCTCGCCGTCGGCGCGAGCACCTACGGCGAGCACTCCGCGGTACAAGCCGGGCGCGCGGCGCGCGAGCTCGAGCGCGATGTCGCCGCCGCGTGCCTCCCCCGCGATGAAGATCCGTTCGCGATCGAGCCCGTAGCGCTGCTTCAGATCGCGCAGCGCCTCGACGACCGGCCGGTCGAGTCCGTCGATCTCGTCGTCGAAGCTCCACTCCATGCCTTCGGACGGCACGTAACCGACCGGGCGCGGCGCGGAGGGAGCGAGCAGCACGCAGCCGAGCTCGTCGGCGACGGTGCGCCAGACGCCATTGACGACCGCGTCCTTCGTCGAGCCGTCCGCGTGCAGCACGATCAGCACCGGCCACGCCGCAACGCCGGTGAGACGCGGCGGCACGTAGGCGAGCGGATTGCTCGCGTACTGGAGCGCCGCCGACGAGCGCGCGACCATGCGGTCGAGCAGGCGCTCGAAGCGCCACGCGTGCTCCGGATCGTCGCGCAAGCGCGACAGGTCCGCGTCCTTCGACACGGAGCGCAGATCGTTCGGCCGCAAGCCGTACCCGAGGTCGATGGCGCGCTCGAGCCACGTGAACGCCGCTTCGACATCGCCGAGCAGCGCGTGCGCGCAAGCCAGGTTGTAGGCCGCGATCGGCTCGCGCGGCTGCAGCTGCCAGCACTGCTCGAACGCCGCGATCGCATCGGGATAGCGGCCCGACTGCAGCGCACTGATGCCGTGCTGGAAGTGCACGGAGTACGGCGTGGCCGCGCTGCGGTCTTCGCGCGCGCGCTGCGCCGCGCGCAGATCGAGCGCGAGCCGCTCACGCAAGCCCGCTTCGTGCGCGCGCTGCTCGCGTGCGTCGGACGTGCGACCGAGCCGCTCGAGACAGCGCGCCAAACTCGCGTGCGCGTCCGCGATCGCGGCGGGCGCGGGCTGCCACGACGAGCGGCGCAGCGCGAGCTCCTCGCGATACAGCGCTTCGGCGTGCACGAGATCGCCGGGCGAGCTGCCGGCGAGCTCGACCTCGGCCCAAGCGTGCAACGTGTCCGCGAGCTCGTCGCCGTCCGCGCGCGCCGAACGCCGTTGGATCGCGGCCGCGCGCTCGAGCGCCGCACGCGCTTCGCCGCGCTCCCCGCGCGCGAGCAACGCGCGCGAAAGCGTGCGCGCCCCGGCCGCCGCGAGTAGCGAATCGCCCTCGCCGCAAGCGGTGAACGCGCGTGCGCTGCGCCGCGCGAGCGCTTCCGCGACGGCCGTGTTGCCTTGCGCGAGGTGGACGTCGGAAAGCGTCGCGAGCAGGCGCGCGACGTCGACGTGCGCTTCGCCTTGCTCCTGCTGGCGGACCGCGAGCGCGCGGTTGAAGAGCCGCAGCGCGGGCTCGCGCTCGCCTTGGTGTGCGTACGCGCGGCCGAGGCTCTCGAGGACCGCGGCGCGCACGAGCGGATCCGTGTCGAGCGCGCGGTCCGCGCTGCCTGCTCCGCGGTCGAGGATCGCGCGCGCGGACATGTCGCCCGCGTGCTCGACATCGTCCGCAGGCGGGCGAAACAGGCTCACCAGGAACTCGGTCACCTGCTCGGTCGTGCGCGCCGAAGCGGATGCGCGGTCGCGCTGCTCGCGAATCTGCGCGTTGGCCCACAAGAGGCCGGCGGGCACGCCGATGACGACGAACACGCCGAGCGCGAGCGCGGTTCCGAGCGCCGGATTGCGGCGGAGAAAACGCACCGTGCGGCGCGTGATGCCGATCGGGCGCGCTTCGACCGGACGGAACTCGAGGAAGCGGCGCAGATCCGCGGCGAGATCGGCCGCGCGCTTGTAGCGGCGCGCAGGATCCTTCTCGAGCGCGGTCAAGCAGATCGTCTCGAGGTCGCGCGGCACTTCGCGATGGATGCGGCGCAAGAGCGGCGGATCCTTCGTGACGACTTGCCGCAGCACGGCCTGCGTCGTCTTGCCGGAGAACGGCGGCCGCAGTGCGAGCAGCTCGTACAGCGTCGCGCCGAGCGAGTACACGTCGGTGCGCGGATCCTCGGAGCGCGCGGACACCTGCTCGGGCGCCACGTATTGCGGCGTGCCGGCGAAATCGCCTTGTCCCGTGATCGCGGGATCGTCCGCGAGGTGCGCGAGTCCGAGATCGAAGAGCTGCGCGCGTCCGTCCGCGTCGACGAGGATGTTCGCCGGCTTCACGTCCCGATGCACGACGCCGTGCACGTGCGCGTGCTCGAGCGCTTCCGCGACGTCGATCACGATGCGACAGACGGTCTCGACGTACGTCCTCCCCCATGCGCTGCTCGTGCTCGTCGGCGCGTGCGCCGCGGTCGCGCCGGCGCTCGCGAGCGTGCGCACGTGCGCACTCGTGAGATCGGAGAACGGCACGCCGCGCAGGCTCTCCACGATCGCGGCGAGCGTCGCACCCTCGACGTACTGCATCGTGTAGTAGAGAACGCCTTGGTCCTCGCCGACGTCGAATATGGGCACGATGCCGGGATGGCGCAGCTGCGCGGCGGCGCGCACCTCGCGATCGAAGCGCGCGCGTGCGCGATCTGTCGCGAGCCAGCGCGGCGCGCTCGCCTTCAGCGCGACGCGCCGCCCGAGGCGCTCGTCCTCCGCGAGGTAGACGACGCCCATCCCGCCGCGGCCCAGCTCGCGCAGCACGCGATAGCGGCCGAACGCGCTCGGCAGATCGCCGCGCGCGGGCGGGTTCCACAGTCCGGTACGCGACAGCGACGCGACGCGCGCGCGGATCTCGTCCGCATGAGCGGGATGCGCGCGGCACACGGCTTCGACACCGAGCTCGCCGTCGGTCAGGCTGCGATCGAGCGCTTCGGCGACGCGCTCCTCGAGCTCGTCGCCGGCGCGATCGTGGATACGTGTGGTGGCCATGCGCGGACTCCAGGCTACACCGCGAGCGGAGCAGCCCGTGGTGAAAGTGCTTCGAGCGCGAAAGCAGCTCGCTCGCGTCGGAGCAAGAAGCGCGACCGCGGGCGAATCCTCGCGATTCGCCGAGGATCGCGCGACGCCGCCCCGGCGCGAGCGGGCGGGTTTCGCGCCGCATGACTTTCGCGGCGGGCTGCCAGCGGCCCGTGGTGAAAGTGCTTCGAGCGCGAAAGCGGCTCGCTCGCGTCGGAGCAAGAAGCGCGAACGCAGGCGAATCCTCGCGATTCGCCGAGGATCGCGCGACGCCGCGCCGGCGCGAGCGGGCGGGTTTCGCGCCGAATGACTTTCACCACGGGCTGCGAGGTCGCGTAGCCGAGCACGCTCGGCCGGGTTAGTCTCGATCGAATGACCGACGCGGATCTGGCCCTCGCTGCGGCGAGCGGCGACGAGAGTGCGAAGCGCGCGCTGCTCGTGCAGCACCTCGCGGGGCTGCGCGCCTACGTGCGCTTGCGGCTCGGCGGGATCGTGCGCGCGAAGGAATCGAGCACGGACGTCCTGCAGTCGGTTTGCCGCGAGGTGCTGGAGGATCTGCCGCGCTTCGAGTACCGCGACGAGCCGAGCTTCCGCCACTGGCTGTTCCGCCGCGCCGAGCACAAGATCGTCGACCGCGTGCGCTTCTGGAATCGCGCGCGGCGCGACGCGGATCTCGAGGAGGACGTCGCCGGCGCGAGCAGCGCCTCGAACGACCGGCGTGCGCTCGCCGACGTGTTCACGCCCAGCCGCGATGCGGCCGCGCGCGAGGAGCTGGCGCGCGTCGAGGAGGCGTTCGCGAAGCTCTCCGCCGAGGGCCGCGAGGTGATCCTGCTCGCGCGCGTCGTCGGCTTGCCGCACGCGCGCATCGCCGAGCAGATGGGCAAGAGCGAGGGCGCCGTGCGCACGCTCCTGTGCCGGTCGCTGGCACGCCTCTCGACCTTGTTGCAGGATTGATCGCGTCGCGCGTTCCCGGCCGTCGCGCTTCAGCGGCGAGCTGTGCGCGACCGATCGATACGGCTCCGTGTCCCCGTAGGGAACCCCCCAGCATGCGCCGCTTCTCGTTGCCGCTTCTCTCCGCCCTCGTTCTCTCACTCGTCAGCGCATGCCGCACCGCGGCCCCCGGCGAGGCGCCGCCGCCGGCCGAAGGTCCGCTGCAGACCGAAGCGGACGAGTACACGCGCTACGAGCTGCTCGCACCGGACTCGCACAAGTTCCGCATCACGCACGAAGTCGCGGCGACGACGCCCGGGGCGACGGCGTACTACGCGCTCGTGCGCGGCGGCGTGTTCGTGAGCTCGTTCTCGGCGCGCGACCTGTTCACCGGCACGACGCTACCGATCACGATCGTGCGCGGCTCCGAAGCGCGTGAGAACGGCCATCCCGCCGCCGATCCCGCCGACGCATTCTTCCGGATCGATCTCGCGCGCCCGGTGCCGGTGAACGGCGTTGCGCGGCTGTGCATCCAAGTCACGTACGACGACCCGCGCACGTACGAGTTCGCGCAGGACGAGATCGTGTTTCGCCGTGTGCTCGGAGTGAAGCGCATCTGCGTCGTGCTCCCGCACGGCTACGAGGTCAACACCTGCAACTACCCGGTGCAGATCCTGTCGCAGCCCGACGGACGCCTGCAGGCGAGCTTCATCAATCCCGGTCGCGGCGCGGTGCCGTTCGAAATTTTCGGGCGCAAGATCGACGGCGATGCGGCCGAGATGACCGAGGCCTCTCTCTCGCCCGAGTTCGACGTTTCGTGGGTCGAGACCGCCGAGCGCGAGGCGCGCAGCGCGTCGTCGAAGCGCCCGGCGCGCGCGCCGATCTTCATCCTCGACGAGCGCGCGCACCAAGACCGCGAGCTCGTGTGGGACCTCGAGGATCCCGCGACGAACGCGTTCTCGCTCCACCAGGAGTGCACGGTGACGGGCGCAGGGACGTCGACGTGGACGCACGCCGTGCGCGAAGGGCTGACGGCGTTCGAGCCGCGCGCGACGCTGCTCGACACCGGCGAGCCGCTCGCCGCGGAGATCCTCCCGGCGCAGGACGCGCTCGCGCAGGGCATCGATCTCGGCGAGCGCGCCGCGGAAGCGAGCGAAGTCGTCGTGGTGCGCCTCGAACCGCTTGCGAAGAACGCGACGCAGCGTCTGCGCGTGCAAGAGCGCTACGTGGATGCTGGCGTGTACGGCGTCGACGCCGGCGAGCTCTACTTCCACAACGATTTCTCGGATGCGCACAACCGCGTGATCCTGCCGAAGGGCTGGTACGCGGCCTCGAGCCCGCTGCCGGTGCGCGTGTCGACGACGGCCGACGGGCGCACGCAGCTCGACTACGTCAATGCGTGCCCGGGCGCCGTGTCCATGACGCTGCGCGCGCGTGCCGCTACTGGCCGCGCTCCGCGCGGCCAGT
>JBJXHG010000161.1:0-10839 GCA_046160865.1 Planctomycetota bacterium
AGGAGCGGCATGACGACGGCGGCGAGGAGGATGGCGTGCTTCCGCTTCATTCCCGAGAACAAACCTACCGCGCGATCTTCGGCCAGAGCACGAGAACCGCTCCGACGAGGAGCAGACACGCACCGACCCATGCACCCGGCAGCGGTAGATCCGCGACGCACGTCACGCGCCCCAACACCCTGTCGTGGCCGTCGTGACGAATGCGGTCGACGCCGACGCTCTGCATCGGCTCACGATCGTATTCACGGGTGCCGCGCGCAAGCCGCGGCGCACGCTCACCCCCCACCCCCTGCGCGACCGAGGCGCTCCAACTACCAAGGAGCGCGGCACTCCTAAACCGCCCCGCTGGCCACGAAGTTAGTCCGACCGATCGAGCTCTCCGCGTGCTCGCGTGCGTTCCGGTGGCCGTTACGTCTTCTTATTCTGCATGTCTTCTCGATCGTCGCTGCAACCCCGGCCGCCTTCGGACTGCTCGCACAAGGCGGAGGGGAAGTCCAAGCGATGTTCGCCTTCCACCGTGGAGAGTTCTGCAATGATGCCGATTCAGATTCGTGACCTTCTCACCTTCCTGAAGAGCCGAGATGAAGACCGACTGGTGAGCGCAGTCAAGCGCGCCGTCGATCGCGTCTTTATCGAGTCGTCGTTTCCCGACGATCGGGACACATTTCTCGATGCTCGCCAAGCTCGCGCGCTCTTCCAGAAAGCCATCAAGGGAGGTGTAGTCTCGGATTGCAATGCGCTCGAACGGCTCCTCCGGCGATTGAAGATCCCGGCAACCGAGTTCTTTCACTTCCACGATCGGTGCGCGCCCTGGGACGAGTGGAGAGACAGATCCGTAATCGCTGTGGTGTTGGGCGGCAAGATCGTCGAGGGGCAGCGGTCGCCGCTGCAGCACCGCGTCGTCGGCTCGCGCGATGCAGAGGCGTTAGCGAGCTTGGAGCGTGTGCTACGCGGAGACGCGGGGATCGAGTTCTCGCTCGAAGTCCATCCCTTGTATCCCGACATGAGTTCCGCCGCAGTGACGAAGCGGTTCGAAACTCTCTGCGCCCGGAAGGATGTCGGTGCCGTTGTCGTGCTCGGATCGGAAATCGTGAACCCGATGACGACGCTGCTCGCACGTCACATGTTCGACGATGTAGCGGCCGACAAGCTTCCGGCACGCTTTCGATGGAGCTTCGACCGGAAGGAACGGGAGACGTTTCTGTCGAATCCGAAGATCTACCGGCGCGATCAAGAGGGAATCGCGTTGCGGGGCTACGTCGAGACGACCCTGCCGCGCGAGCACGATGAGACCATATTGAAGCGTGCGGGGAAGAAGAAGCGCGGCTTCTTCCAAGACTGCGGCCTACTTGCCATGGACTTTCGAAGCGACAAGTTGTTCGTACTCTGCGCGGGGCACGGCGGCTGCGGAACGAGAGCCGCAGTCCTGGGGCTCTCTCGAACCGACTACATCGAGGATGCGTTGCTCGCGCCGTCCGCCGACCTTCGCCCATTCCAGGGTCCGCGGCTTTTCGAGCCAATCTGGGTGAAGCGACGAAAGCCAACCCCTGATCCGATCGACGATCTCGACTTCGACGACGCTTACGGAACAGGGTGGGGCTTTGCCTTCGACACGAGAGACAACGAGGCGACCGCTGTCGAAGCCGCGGCTCCGTTGGCGCAGCGCGGCGCGAGTTCGAGGATGGGATCCGGTGGAGGGCAACGTTCTAGCAAGGTCCCCATGTCGCGATTGCGCGACTGACAGCCGCGCTCCAAGCACCCGCCTTCGGCGAAACTCGCGCTGGCCCGCGCGTGTCGTCTTTCCAATATGCGGGAACGTGCTCGCCGCTGCTTGACCGCCCTCCGTGCGCTCAGAAGCGTGATAGCAGTGCGTGAATTACACGGCTCTGTGCGGCCGCACAGCGCTGAAGGAATCGCGCGCGAGAGACTCACTAGAGTCGCGGCCGTGGAGCACGCCGCATCGTCTGCACAACCCGCTCGTCGGCTTCCGCGTGGCTTGTTTCTTCTGCTGAAGCGCCCTTGCGGAGCGCTCTCGCTCCGGTCGTGCCAGTGCGGCGCTCCACACACCGTTTCATCAGCTCCAGTACCCAACACCCGACTCGAGAAAGGTGAATGCCGTGAACCGATCCATTCAGCAAGTAGCACTTCGATCTCAGCCCTCGCGCGCCGTGCCCGCCGTGCCGGCGCGGGGCCGCACCATTTCGAAACTCAGGGTGCCCCTCGCTCTGCTGGCATCGCTCGCGGTCCTTGGAACGTCGAATCCGGCGCGGGCACAGAGCCCGATCGCTTTCGGGCAAGGTCGCTTGGGAACCACGGCCTGCCACGCGAGCTCGCGGTACAGCTTCGCCGCGAACGTCGGAGACTACGTCGTCGCTCACGTCGTAGAGATTCGGGATCACGGCGGAGTCTGTTGCAGCGCGTGCTTCTGCTACGAATTGTGCCTGACCCTCACGGATCCGAACGGACTACCCGTCACGAGCAACTGCGCGCCGCCTTCGGGCAACAACCCGAACCACCGCCAACGCACGAAAATCGGCCCGCTGCCGTTGCCGTCGAGCGGGACGTTCGAGCTGGTGGTTGCCGACCACGACAACTGCGGCCGTGGTGAGTTCCTGGTATTCCTCCAGCGCACGAGCGAACCCGGCCTCGCGATCGACTTGCTCGACGCGGACTCGCTGCTGGGCGTCGTCAACGCACCCGGCGAGACGACGACGTATCGCTTCGCGGGAACCGGCGGCGACCGCGTCACGATCGACATGGCCACGCAGATCGGCGGCGTCGTCCCGCAGCTCGAGGTGTTCGATCCGCTCGGCCGCCTCTTCGCCGCGCCCGGCAACGGCGCGGTGGACAGCACATTGCCGCTCGCCGGCCAATACACCGTGTTGGCCTATTCGAACGTGGAGGAGACCGGCACCTATCGCCTCGACTTCAACCGTTCGCCCGCCAGTGCTCACAACTACTGCCGAACCTCGCCGAACTCCGCCGGGGCGGGCGCGCGGATTCTCTTCGCAGGCTCGACCAGCGTCGCTGCGAACGATCTGTCGCTGCTCGTGCGCGGCTGCCCGCAGGCGTCGAGCGGGTTCTTCTTCCTCGGCCGCAACGCGGTGCAGCAGCCAATCGGCGACGGACTTCTCTGCATTGGCGGCCCGGTGTTGCGTTTCGGACCGCTGGTATCGAGCTCGATGGGCGCCGCGGTGCTCGCGCTGGACAACGCGGACACGACCTCGTCGGCGCACGTGATCACGCCGGGCTCGAGCTGGCGCTTCCAGTACTTCTATCGAGACCCGGCGCTCCCTGGCGGGGCCGGCTTCAACTTCTCGGACGGGCTGCTCGTGCTTTTCGGAGTTTGAGCGCGTCGCGCCGAGACGTTGCATCGACGTCGCCTGCCGCGCGCGGCGTCAATGCAACGTCTCCATTCCCTCGACCCGCACGCGGCAAACGAAGGCAAGTTCTCATGCAGCACGCACGTCGATCGATCCTCGCCGCCGTCGTGATCGCGCTCGCAGGTCCGCGAACATTCGCTCAGGCTCCAGCCATCCACATCGACACCGTGCCGCCGTTCGGCGGCTTCGGCCAGATCACGGGCACGGTGTCCGGCGTCAGCTTTCCGAACCATCGCATCTCGGTGTTCATCTACATCGACGGAACCGGCTGGTGGACGAAGCCGACGTTCGCGAGCCCAACCGTACCGATCGACGCGAACGGCCACTTCGCAGCCGACGTGACGACGGGCGGATCCTTGGACACCGTCGCAACGATCTTCTGCGCCGCGGTCGTGCCCGTGTCGAGCTTGCCGCCGCCACAGGCGGCCGGCGCGGTGCGCGTGCCAGAGCTCGACAGCGTCGCGATCGACTTCCGCGAGCGGTACGGCCGAACGCTGCTCTTCGCGGGTCGGAAGTGGGCCGTCAAGCGGTCGCCCGCACCCGTCGGGCCGGGCGGGAACTACTTCTCGGACGCGGTCGAGGACGTGTTCGTCGACGCCGCAGGTCATCTTCACGTTGGCGTGCGCCATCACGACGACCGCTGGTGGGCGACGGAGGTCATCCTGCTCGAACGCAACGGCTATGGCACGTACGCCATCGAGACGGGCAGCGAGCTCGAGGACCTGGATCGGTTCGTAACGTTTGGCGCCTTCCTCTGGGACCCGTACGGTGACGGAGATCCGTTTCCCGGAGCGCCGAACCGCGAGATCGACCTCGAGGACTCCCGCTGGGGCAATTCGAGCGACCCGAGCACGTCGCAGTTCGTCGTCCACCCGTTCGCGCTGCCGAACCACGTGTTCCGCTACGCGCTGCCGGATCTCGCCGGAGCTGCGCCCTTGACGCGCTTCCTACGATGGACGCCGCACGACGTGCAGTTCGGCGCGCTGTTCTCCGATCACTTCTTCGCGTTTCCACCGCAGGGAGCCTCGATCGCGACGTGGACGTTCGTGCACGACCCCGCAGCGAACCAGCTCGTGCCGACGGAAGGGCGCTCGACGTTTCGGATCAACGCTTGGCCGAACAACGTCGAGCTCGGTCATCCGCCACCGGCCGCGCCGGGCAACGGACGGCAAGTCGAAATCGTGATCCGCGATTTCGATTTCATCGCGTGGCCATCCGGCAGGCGGAGGAAGCACTAACCGGCAGCGTGTCAGGAACCGAGAGTGCATCGGAGGTTGAGCGAATCGACGGTGCGCTGCGCAGCAGTTCGTCGCGCGCTCTCCACCTCACGCACGCCCAGCTACTTCACCGTGCTCTTCAGTCGCCGCGTCCATGCGACGAGCGCCGCGAGCTGCTTCTGGATCGCTTCCTTCGTCTTGTCGTCGGTGAGGTTCCCCTCGGCGTCGAACTTGGACGCAGCGTTGCCGATCATCACCTCGGGCTTGTTGAGCGCGAGCACGTCGAGAAAGACGAGCATCTGTCGCAGGTGATACTGCGCGCGCGCCGTGCCGATCCCTCCGACCGACGCACCCATGATCGCGGCGGGCTTGCCCGCCCACGCGCTGTCGCCATATGGGCGCGAAGCCCAGTCGATCGCGTTCTTCAGCACGCCGGGCACGGAGTAGTTGTATTCCGGAGTCACGATCAGCAGCGCGTCGGCGGCGCGGATGTGCTTCTTGAGCTCGACGACCTGCGCGGGCGGGCTCTTCTCGTCGTCCTCGTTGAAACCCGGCAAGCCGTCGAGCTCGAAGGCCTCGACAGTCGCGCCTTGCGGTGCGAGCGACATCGCGGCGCGCAACGCTGCGCGGTTGTACGACTTCTTGCGAAGGCTGCCGACGATGCCAAGGATGCGGATCGAGTCGCTCACGGGTGCTCCTGCGGTAACGGACGCGCGGAATGCTACCCGCGCGAGCGAGAACCGGGACTCGGCAAAGGTCGGCATCCAAGCGCCGAGCGAGCGCGCGCTCAGCGTCGGATGACGGCCGACGCGACGAGCCACGCCGCCGCGCTCTCGGGCCACGTCGGCGCCGGCTCGTGCAGACGCGCGACCTGCGCGCGGACGAGCTCTTCCTGAGAGCCCGGCTTCATGCCGGCCCAGCGCGCCTCGACGATCGCGTCCTCGAGCTTGCGGCCCTCGTTCATGCAGCGGTGGATCGCGAACATCGTCGCCGCGCGGCTGCCGTTGGCGCACACGAGCAGGATCGGATAGTTCTCGGGCACGCGCAGCTCGGCGAGCACATCGTCGACGTGCCGCGCATCGAGCTCATCGTGCTCGCCGCTCTCGAACGCACCGGCGTCGAGCGCGACGTGACGGATGCCGAGGCGCCGGCACGCGTCGGCGACGTCGAACGAATCGGGCTCGCCGGGGACCGAGAGGTCGACGACGGTCTTGATCCCGCGCCGCTCGGCGAGCGCGAGATCGCTCGCGTTCGGATAGCTGCCGAGCCAGACGTCGCCGCTCACCGACACGTTGCGCATCGTGCCGAACGTCGAGGCTTGCACCGGACGCGCATCGAAGCCGGGCTGCATCGTCGGCGCGGGCAGCGTGTGACACCCGGCGGCGACGATCGCCGCGAGGACGCCTATGCCGAGGATACGCGGGTTTGCCATGCCTTGCCTTCGTCCCGCGCTTCCGATGGCGCGGGGCAGGCATGGGGGAAGAAAGTCGGTGCGGTCTCGCGAAACCGGGGCGAGGGCGCCGGTGCTGCTACTCCTTCTTCTTCACGCGGATCTCGAACAGCTTCGGCCAGCGCTTGCCCGTCACGAAGACCCGGTCGCGCTCCGCGTCCCACGCGATGCCGTTGAGCACGTTCTCGGGGTCCTTGCGCTCGGCGGCGGGGAGCAGGCCCGTGAGATCGATCCAGCCGAGCACGTTGCCGGTCTTCGGATCGATGCGCGCGATGCGATCCGAATGCCACATGTTGGCCCAAATCTCGCCGCGCACGCGCTCGAGCTCGTTCAGCATGTACACCGGCTTGCCCAGCGCGCGCACGGCGACCTTGCGCACGAGCTGGAACGTGTTCGGATCGAGGAAACGCAACTCGTCGCCGCCGTCGGACACGATCAAGTGCGTGCCGTCGTGCGTGAGGCCCCACGCGACGCCCGGGTACTGGAACTTGCCGAGCAGGCGCAGATCGTCGCTCGCGAAGAAGAAGCCCGTGTTCTCCTTCCACGTGACGAGGTACACGATGCCGCGCAGCACGGTGACGCCTTCGGCGAAGTAGCGCGACTCGAGGTCGAAGCGGCGCAGCGCGTTGCCGCTCGCGAGCTCGACGATGCTCACCGCCGACTTGCCGTAGTGGCCTTGGCTCTCGAGCATGCGCCCGCCGTGCAGCACGAGCCCTTGCGTGAAGGCCTTCGCGTCGTGCGGATACGTCGCGACGATCTCGAAACCGTCGACGGGGAGCGGCGGTTCGGCGCTCGGTTTCGCCTGCGGTGCGGGAGTTTTCGCTTGCGCGAGCGCGGCGGTGGGCGACGTGGTCGTGAGCACGAGCAGTGCGAGCATCGCGGTCGAGCTCGTGCGGCGGCGATTCATCGCGAGCGCTCCCTCACACGCTGCTGCGCAATCCGCGCAGCGCGAGCCCGACCCAACCGACGATCAAGAGCACGCCGCCGATCGGCGTGATCGCGCCGAGGAAGCGCGGTCCACCGAGCGCCATCGCGTACAGCGTGCCGCTGAAAATGACGACGCCGAAGAAGAACGCGGTGGCGGCCATGCGCGCTCGCGATCGCGCCGCGGCGTCGCTCGCTTCGCCACGTGCACGATCCATCCAGCCGGCGAGCACGATCACCGGCGCGTGGAGCGCGTGGTACAGCACGCCGGTCCTCCACCACTCCATCTGCTCGGGCGTGAGCCTGTCTTTGAGCCCGTGCGCCGCGAACGCACCGCACGTCACCGCGAGTGCGCCGACGATCGCGCCGACGAAGATCCAGTTCCATTTCATCGCGTCGCTCCTCGCGTGGTGTGCGTCGCATCGCTCGGAGGCGGCGCGTCGTCCGCCGCAGTATGCGGGCCGCGAACGACGGTTGCTTCCGCCAGCAGCGCACGGTGGATCTCGCCCGAGAAGCCGCCGGGATTCGTGAGCGCGAGCAGAGCCTTCGAATCGAACACGCCCTGCAGCGCGCGCTGGCGGGCGACGCGCTCGGTGACGAGGCGCTCGATGCGCTTGCACAGCGGCCGTTCAGCGAGGCCGAGCAAGCCGAGAGCGGCCCACTCGTCTTCGGGGATGAGCTGTTCGACCGCGTTCGCGAGCGGTCCCGGCAGCGTGTGAATCGTGTCGTGCACGCGATCGCACTCGTGCTCGCGCGCCGCGCTCTGCACGAGCAGCACGCCTGCGACGCACAAGCTGAATCCGATCGCCCACAGACCCGTCGTCAGCGCGAAGTCGAGACCGGCGGGCGGAAAACCCATCTCGCGCGGCGTGAACGAGCCGAGCGACACCGTTTGCACCGGCGCGAGCCAATCGAGCGGGATCCACGAGAGCACCGGCACGTCGACGCTCGCGACTTGCCAACGGTGCTCGCTGCCTTGGTACGTGATCCACAATCGGAAGAGCAGCATCACGCCGAGCAACCACGCGCTGCCGGCACCGAGCCACGCCGCGGGTGCGTCCGCGCGCGGCCGGCGCAGCGCAACGACGAACAGCAGCACGAAGAGCTCGAAGAACATCCACGGTCCGCCGGGCGCGAGCACGCCGCCGAGCAAGAACGCGAGGCCGCAGAAGATCGAGAGCGCGGCGAAGCTGCTCACGAGGTCGCGCGGCAGACGCACGCTCGTTCCCGCGCGCATGAGAACGGCGACGAGCGCGAGCAGCGCGCCGATCGCGAGCGGCGCGTAGCCGGTGCCAGCGACCTGACCATTCGCATCCACCTGCATGCCGAGCAGCATTCCGCCGGCCGCGATCATCGAGCCGGCGACGACGATCCACCACGCGGCGGGACGGTCGGAGTGTCTTGCATCGCGCATCACTCACCACACTCCCCGTCGATGTCGGGAAAGCGACTCTGCGCGACGCTCGCGAGGCCCCCCAAGACATCTTTCGACGCGGAGAGCTGCTCGAACGCGCGCACCTCGCGCGCCTGCAGCATCTCGCCGAACGCCGTGCGCTGCTTGGTCGACAGACCGGCGAGCTCGAGCAGGAACGCGCGCGCGCGCTCGTACGGAGCGTCCGCGTGCCCGACCACGGGTGCGTCCCACGCCGTGCGCATCGCGTGCGCGTACAGCGCGGCTGCGGCGATCGACGGTTCGGCGAGCAGCGGATCGCGCGCGCCGCGCTCCGCCCACGCGCGCAGCCACTCCTGCAACAGCGCGCCGAGCCGCTCGGCGTTCGACGTGTTGGCCAAGAGACCTGGTTGCCACTCGGTCGCGCGCGAGAGACGGAAGATCAGCGCCAGCGCGCCGAGCGCGTCCT
Organism: Planctomycetota bacterium; assembly: GCA_046160865.1. GTDB lineage: Bacteria > Planctomycetota > UBA1135 > UBA1135 > JBJXHG01. The sequence goes on from JBJXHG010000161.1 coordinate 8,834, forward strand.
CGCGCGAGCCCGCCCGCAGCTCGCCGAGCAAGCGCACGACGCGTTGACCTTCCGCGCCGTCGATCCATTCGAGGAGCGGCGGGCAACCTTCGACGTGAAAGAGGATCTGGCGCGCGGCACGAAACGCCGGTCGTTGGTCCTCGCGCACGAAGCGATCGAGCTCGGCAATGCGCAACGCGGCACCGCGCTGCAGGAACTGCGCGGGCTCGGCGATCTGCGGACGATCGTCGGGATCGTCCTCGGGCAAGAGTGCCGGCTGCGCGGGAATGCCGCGCACCGCGATCGCCAGCGCGAGCATGACGACCGCGAGCGCGCCGAATGCGGCGAGTCCTCTGCGACTGCCTCCGTGGTTCGATTGCGCCTGCACAGCGTCGCGATTGTGGCGACATGGGCCGGCGAAGCCAACTCGCGAAGCCCGTCTCCGACTGCGCACCGAAAGAACACGAGCCGCCGGAGTTCCGGCGGCTCGTCAGCGCTAGTTCGACGGTCAGTGAGTCAGCGGCCCGATTGCTCGAGCTTCTTGCGCAAGAGCGCGCGGATCTTCTCCTCGAGGTCGCGGTTCTGGCGCTCGAGGTCCTCGAGCAGCTTCGCGTCGCGTTCGACCTTCAGCGCGTCGTACTCCGCGCGCAGCATCTCGCTGCGGCGCAGCATGTCGATCGACTGGCACAGGTCGTCGCAGGCCGGCGCGCTCGCGAGCACGAGGTCCTTGCTGCGGACGATCAGGCGCACGAGCTCGCTGAGCTCGGCGTCGGGCGCTTCGCGCTCGAGCTTCTGGGCCTCGGCGATCAGCTCGTCGAACGAGTCGTTGCGTGCGTGCACGCTGCGACGCAGGAACTCGGCAAATTGCGCGGCGATCACCGCGCGGCGATAGCCGATGCCGGCTCCTTCGAAGCCCGTCGCTTGCGACGCGAGGACGGGCTGCGCGATCTCGGTCGCTTGCTCGCTGGCGCCTTCCGACTCGCTCGTCTGACCAGCAACCCGCGGCGCCTTCCAACGCAGCCGCACCGTCGCGAGCGGCTTCTCCGACGCTTGGCTCGTGCGCTCGATCTCGTACAGCGCGGTGACTTGGTGACCGGCGTTGATCTCGCCCGCGTCGACCTTGTCGTTGCGGAAGTCCTGGTCCGCGATGTCGCGGTTCTCGTAGCCGACCAGGCGGTAGGCCGCGACCTGCTGGGGGTCGAAGTCGACCTGCAGCTTCACGTCCTTCGCGATGATCTCGAGCGTGCCGCCCAGCTGCTGCTGGAAGATGCGGCGCGCCTCGAACAGCGAGTCGACGTAGTAGTGGTTGCCGTTACCCTTGTTGGCGAACTGCTCCATCGTCGAGTCCTGGTAGTTCCCCATGCCGAAGCCGACCGTGGTGCAGGTGACGCCCTCTTTCACCTTGCCGGCGATGAGCTTGAGGATCTCTTCAGGGCTCGTCGCGCCGACGTTCGCGTCGCCATCGGAGAGGATGATGACGCGCGACTCGCTGCCTTCCGAGAGCGTCTTTTCGGCCTGCGCGTAGGCGAGCCCGATGCCACCGGCCATCGCGGTCGAACCGCCGGCGCGCAACGCCTCGAGCGCCGCGTGGATCTCGGCCTTCTTCTCCATGCCGGTCGGAGAGAGCACCACGCGCGAGCCCGACGCGTAGGTGACGAGGGCGACAGTGTCTCCGTCGCGCAAGGAGTCGACGAGCATGCGCAGCGCGCGCTTCGCCAGCGGGAGCTTGTCGGCGCTCTGCATCGAGCCCGAGACGTCGACGAGGAACGTGAGGTGCGCCGTCTTGCGCTGGTTCACGTCGAGCTTGCGGCCCTGCACGCCGACGCGCAGCAGGTGCTTGCCCGGCGAGAACGGCGACGGCGCCGCGTCCATGTGCACGCCCAGCGCGGCGCCTTCCGGCGGCTGCGGGTAGCTCCAGCGGAAGTAGTTGAGGAACTCTTCGACGCGCACCGCATCGGGCGCGGGCAGCGCGCCCGACAGCAGCTTCGCCCGCGCCAGCGTGTAGCTGCCGGTGTCGACGTCGACCG
>JBJXHG010000162.1:0-31425 GCA_046160865.1 Planctomycetota bacterium
GGCAACCTGTCAGGTTTCCGAACCCGAGCAACGCCGCCAGCGCAGAGGAGATCGAGCTTGGTGAGAGCGAACTTCTGACTCAGGACACTAGCCTGCATTTCTCACCACGTCCGTCGCGCGGGCGTGACAGCTCGCTTCGGGCAAGGCGTTGCATCGGAATCGACCGCAGCTCTCCTGTCAGGTCAGCGAGGATCGATTCCGATCCGACAACGCGGGCGGAAGCGAGTTGGCGCGAACGCGTGCCTCTCGACCGCGAGTCGGAAAGCACGCGTCCCCCGGCGCGCCGGGACGCGCACCCCGGTAGAATTCGAAGTCATCGGGAGGGCCCCACGGACGTGCAGAAGCTCCCCCATTTTTGCGGCGTCGCCGTGCGCTTCCTGCTCGCGCTGCTCGTGATCGCCGCGCCGGCGGGAGCACAAGTTTCCGAGCACGCGCTGCGCTTCCACGGCACGGGCCAGGCTCAGCAAGACCGCGTCCGCATCCCGGTCGACGACGACGTCGCCGGTGGCGCGGACGGAAGCCATCCGTGCGACGTCGGCGCGGGCAGCTTCACGATCGAGTTCTGGGTGCGCGGCACGCTCGCCGACAACGCGAGCGCGAACGGTGGCGGCGACATCTCCTACTCCGACTTGCGTTGGCGCGAAGGCAACGTGGTCGTCGACCGCAACATCTCGGCGGGCAGCGAACGCGAGTTCGGGATCAGCATCGCCGGCGGTTTCGTGCGCTTCGGCACCGGACGCGGCGACGCGCACCCGCACGATGCGCCGCACACGCTCGAAGGCAACGTGAACGTGCTCGACGAAATTTGGCACCACGTGGCCTGCGTGCGCGACGCGGCGACCGGACGCAAGCACATCTACGTCGACGGAGTGCCGGACGCCTCGAGCGCCGCCGCCGTGTCGAATGCGGACCTGTCGTATCCGAACGACGGAGTGCCGGGCCAGACGGACGCATGGGGACGCTTCCTCGTGCTCGGCGCGGAGAAGCACGACGCGGGCGCGTGCTGCCCGTCGTTCGACGGTTACTTCGACGAGCTCTGCATCTGGAGCTTCGCGCGCAGCGCGGCGACGATCGCGGCGAGCTTCGATCGCGTACCCGCGCCCGAATCGCCGGGCCTCGTCGCGCGCTATCGCTTCGAAGAAGGCACGGGCGTGATCGTCGCCGACTCGAGCGTCGCGCAGTCGCCCGACGGACAGCTCATCGCCGGAATCGCGGGCAATGGCGAGTGGCGAGCGTACGCCGCCAATCCGTTCTACACCGCGCCCGTGAACTGGCCGCACCTGCCGCTGGGCTTCGAGCGCACGCTGGTCGCGACCGGGCTCGACGAGCCGACGGTGCTCGAGTTCGCACCGGATGGGCGCTTGTTCGTCGGCCAGCGCGGCGGAGCGATCCGCATCGTGCAGAACGGAAACCTGCTCGCGGCGCCGCTCGTGCAAATCACGGACATCAACACGCAGCACGGCGAGCGCGGGCTCGTCGGCTTGGCGGTCGACGCCGACTTCGCGAGCAACGGCTACCTGTACGTCTACTACACGTCGAGCGAGCCGCGCGACCGCGTCGGACGCTTCCAAGTCGTCGGCAACACGGCCGCGCTCGCGAGCGAAACGATCCTGTGGCAGAACCCCGAGCTCGCCGGCACGTACCATCACGGCGGCGCGCTCGGCATCGGTCCCGACGGACGGCTCTACATCGCGACCGGCGACCAGCTCAGCAGCGTGAGCTCGCAGGACTTGATGCGCGAGAACGGCAAGCTCCTGCGCGTGAATCCCGACGGCACCATTCCCGCGGACAATCCGTTCGTGGGAGTGCCCGGTGCGCGGCCCGCGATCTGGGCGCGCGGTCTGCGCAACCCGTTCCGCTTCACCTTCGACACGAACACCGGCGCACTGTGGATCGGTGACGTCGGAGGCAACGGTTTGCAGGCTTCGGAGGAGATCGACCGCGGCGTCGTGGGTGCCAACTACGGTTGGCCGGATCAGGAAGGCGCGGACTGCTACACGGGCAACTGCTCGGCGTTCCAGTTCCCCGCGTACAGCTACCGCCACGACGATGCGCAGTTCGTGCCGAATCTGGACGAGCAAGGCTGCGTCATCCTCGGACCGGTCTATCACGGCGCGACCTTCCCGAGCGAGTACCACGGCAACCTGTTCTTCGCCGACTGCGTCAATCGTTGGATCCGCCGCCTCGTGCTGGACGCCTTGGGCAACGTCGTCGACGACCCCGTGTTCGCACCCTCGCCCGACGCCGGCTCGATCGTCGATCTCGCGACGGGACCGGACGGTGCGTTGTACTACGTGACGCACGGCGTGCCCGACGTCCCGAGCGTCTACAAGATCCAGTTCACGGGCAGCTCGAACCAGCCACCGACCGCGAGCGCGAGCGCGAATCCGATGCTCGGCATGCCGCCGCTCGCGGTGCAGTTCTCGTCGGCAGGTTCGGTCGATCCGGACAACGGCCCCACGCCGCTCGAGTATTCCTGGTCGTTCGGCGACGGCGGCGTATCGCGCGCGGCGAATCCCGCACACACGTTCGCGTCAGCGGGACTCTACGAGGTCGCGCTGGTCGTGAGCGACGGCGAGGCGACGTCGCTGCCCGTCCAATTCGGCATCAGCGTGGGCAATGCGCCGAGCGTGACCATCGACTCGCCGCCGCCGGGGACGACGTATCACGCCGGCGACACGATCGCGTTCTCCGGCTCCGCGCAGGACGTCGAGGACGGCACGCTCGCGGCGAGCGCGCTCACGTGGCAAGTGCTGCTCGTGCACGCTGGCCACACGCACCCGTTCTACGGACCCGTCACCGGTATCTCGGGCGGCAACATCACGATCCCTCTGCGCGGACACGATCCGGGCGACACGAGCTACCGCATCATCCTCTCGGCTTCCGATTCGGATGGGCTGAGCGCGCGCGCACTGCGCGCTCTCTCGCCCGTGCCGTCGCCGATCACGTTCACCACCGACCCGCCGGGCATCGCACTGTTCGTCGATGGCGAGGCGCACGCCACGCCGTTCGCGTACACGAGCTTGGTGGGGTTCCAGCACGACGTGATCGCGCAGCAGACCGGCCTGCTCGGCGGGACGGCGTATCTGTTCCGTCGGTGGTCGAACGGCTCGAACGAACTCGCGACGAGCTACGTCGCGCCGGAGGGCGGTGGCCTGCTGCGCGCGATCTACGCCGCACAGAGTTCCGCGACGGTCACGGTGCTCGCGCGGAACCGCAACGCGGAGTACCGGACCAACACGGGACAGACTTCGGCCAATGCGTTCGACCCGGCAGCGCTGTGCTGCGGGCGCGCACACGCGAGCGCGATCGAACTCGGACTCGAGTTCGAGCTCCCGATCCCGCGCGGATCGACGATCTCGTCGGCGGTGCTGGTGCTGACCGCGGCGCAAGTTCAGGCCGGCGCACCGACGGCGTCGATCCGCGCCTACGACACGGCCAGCGCGCCCGCATTCGTGCCCGGGTCGCCCACCTCCTTGATCAACCATGCGCCGCTCCTGCCCGCGAGCGTCGCGTGGATGTTCCCGCCGTTCACGCCGGGCGAGCGCTACACGTCGCCGGATCTGTCGGCCTTCGTGCAAGCCGTGATCGATCGCCCGGATTGGACTGCGAACCAATACATCGGTCTCGTGCTCGACGGCAGCGTGACGAGCGCGATCGCGTGGCGTTGCATCGGAAACGCCGCTTCCAACGCGCCGCCCGAGTTGTGGGTGACGTACACGCCGCTGCCGCTGGGAATCGCGCGGCCCGTGCGCAAGTAGCGACGCGCGGACTGCCGCGCGGAGCATGCGCGAAGCGTGCCTTGCACGCGGAGCATGCGCGAAGCGTGCATTGCACGCGGAGCGCTTTTAACGGCGGGGACCCGTTGCAGCTGCTTGCGCTCGATGTGTCTCGCATCTTGCGGGGAGTGTCAGGTCCCCGTTGCGGGGTTGCGACATGTGACGTCGTCGCTGCGACGCTGTGTCGCAGCCGCGCCAAGGCGATCGCGAGCCAAAGGCAAGCTGCACGTCACAGTTGCGCGCAGGCAACTGCGACGGGTCCCCGCCGCCGTTTCGTGCGTGCGACGCGCGAACGCGCCGCACGCGGGCGCTACGCGTGCGAGGCACGCTCCGCGCGCGTTCCGCTACTGCCAGTACACCTGGTAGCCGTTCGAGAAGTTCGTGGTGCCCGCGCTGCAGAACGCCGCGGCGGCGTTGCGGTAGAAGAGCTGGTAGTACGCCGTCGACGCGGCCGGCTGCAGCGTCGCCGCCGAGATCGCGGTCGTCTGCACGGTGTTGGGGTACGTCCACTGACCGTTGGCTGCACCGTTCGTGCTGGCGAAGTGTCCGCCGAAGCGGATCAGCGCGCCGTCGACGCAACGCACGCCGTCACCGCCGGCGATGCCGGCCGCGTTGTGACCGTTGCCTTTGACGAGGAAGGCGAAGCCGACGTACGTCGGTCCGACGTCGACCGTGATCGCGAGCGTGTCGGGCGATGTCGTTCCCGAAACGGACAGCTTCGCTCCGTTCAAGTCGAACGAGTTCGCGCAACCGGCGTCCGCGCCGCCGCTCGGGAACGGCACGCTGTTCGGCGGCACGCACGGGCACGGCGTCGCGAGCGACCCGTCGCCGAAGCAGAACGGCGCGCCGATTCCATCGCACGCATCGCCGAGCTGATCCTGGTCGAAGTCCTCTTGTCCGGGGTTGTCGACGAGCGGGCAGTTGTCGAGGCAATCGGCGACGCCGTCCGAGTCGCTGTCGTCGTCGGGGACGCCACAACCACACACACCCGGTGCGACCTTGTTCGGATCGAGCGGGCACTTGTCGCCGTCGCAATCGAACACGCCGTCACCGTCGGAGTCGACGTCCGGCACGCCACAGCCGCAGATGCCCGGCGCGGTCTTCTCCGGATCGTTCGGGCAGCCGTCGTTGCAGTCCGGCGTGCCGTCGCTGTCGCTGTCGGTGTCTGCCACTCCGCAGCCGCACACACCTGGCGCAGTCTTCGCCGGGTCGTTCGGACAACCGTCGTTGCAGTTCGGCGTGCCGTCGCCGTCGCTGTCCGTGTCCGCAACACCGCAACCGCACACGCCCGGCGCGGTCTTCGCGGGATCGTTCGGGCACCCGTCGCACGCGTCGGGCGTGCCGTCGCCGTCGGTGTCCGTCTCGCACTCGTCCGGCACGCCGTTCGAATTGCAGTCTTGGCTCGTGCCGTTCGAGATGTCGAGCGTGTCCTGCACGCCGTTACCGTTGCAATCCACGCTGCCGATGACGAGCGCGAGCGCGTCCTGGTCGTAGCGCTGAATGTTGTCGGTGACGCGGAAGATCGGTTGGAACGCGCCGGCCGCAGTCGGCGTGCCGGACAGGACCCCCGCTGACGAGAGCGAGAGCCCCGCCGGAATCTGCGATCCGCCGAGCGCGAACTCGAGCGAGCTCGCGTTCGTGAGCGTCGCTTGACCGTCGTGCGTCGCCGGACGCACGACGTCGGCGCTGTGCCCGCGCGAGATGCCGACCGTGGGTGTCAGTCCGGTGTTGCCGGAGCCGTAGTCGAAGCGGATGCGTCCGTCCGAGTAGAGCGAGATCGCGAAGTTGCACGGAGCACCGGAATCGAACGACGACGCGACCCAGCGGATGCGCACGCGCCCCGTGACGGTCGTGTCGACGAAGATGTTCTGTCCGCCGAGATCGGTCTGCAGATCGTCCCACATCGCAGCGATGCGCACGCTGCCGCGCAGCCAGTCGGCGCGGTTCGCCGCTTCGGCGTCGGTGGGGTGGAACGCGAGGAAACCGTTGCTGCTGACCTGCACGCGCGTGTAGCTGCGCTCGTAGAACGGAAACGCGAAAGGCAGGTTCAGCTGCCATGTGTTGTCGTCGGCGTTCCAGTTCTGCGCAGTCCCGCCGGTCGCGTACGACTGCGGACCCAGGTCGACCAGCGTGTACACCGGCGACGCCCTGTACTCCATCCACGTGCGCGGCGCAGTGCCGCCGCTCGAGCTCAGCGCGAACGAGTACGGCACGCCGAGCTGCCCGCTCGGCAGACTCGACGTGTTGTTCGTGGGCACGCTCCCACCGCCGGTGACCGAATACGTGAAGCCGATGTTCGCGCCGGACGCGCCGATGCTCTGGATCCGGTTGCCGGTGCTCACGATCGTCCCGCTCTGGTACGCATCGGTGTTCGGCGTCGTCGCGTTCGTGATCTGCGAGACGCCGGCGGCGTGGTACACGTCGCCGGAATCGCCGCGGTCCTCGTCTTCCTCCATGTCGAAGCCGCCGTCGGCCTGCAGCAGAGCGATGCGGAAGTGCCGGCCGTTGGTCGGCCAACCCGCTTGGCCCGGGTAGCCCTCGTCGGTGTTCGGCGAGTTCTGCGTCAAGCTGCCCTTCGCTTCGTCGACGTGCCAGACGGCGAGGCCGCCTTGCGGCAGCGCCGAATCGAAGCCGAACTGCTGGCGGTTCTCGACGAGCAAGCTCTCGCCGGGACGGTAGCCGTAATCGATGCGGAAGATCGTCGGCGTCGACTCGACGCGCGGCGCACTGTGCGTCCCCGGCGCGAGGAGTTGCGGTGTCACCCAACCGAGGAAGATCTTCGCCCACGCCGACGGGTGCGACGGCCGCTGCTGCGAGCTGTCGAAGCCCCACGAGCCGCCCGCCATCAAGCACCAATTGCCGATGCCTTGGCTCGTGCCGTCGGTGTCGTACAGGTCCGGCAAGCCGAAGAAGTGGCCGAGCTCGTGGCACACGACGCCGATTCGTCCGGGCCCCGATCCCGATGTCCCCCACAGTCCGGGCGAGATGTTGTAGTCGCCGACCTTCACGCCCTCCGCGGACGTCCACGTCGGGATGGTCCACTTGTGCGACCACATGCGATCGGAGTAGTCGGTACCGTATTGATCCGCTCCGCCCCATTCGGCGCCGTAGCCCGAGTGCAGGAACGTGATCGCGTCGACCCAGCCGTCGCCGTCCTCGTCGTACTGCGTGAAGTCGGTCGTCGCGTCGGCGAGATCGAGGCCGTCGGTGATCAGCTCCCACGTACGCGTCGTCAGGCCCGAGTTGTTGTTCGCGTAGTACGTCTCTGTGTTCGGCACGTCGATCCAACCGACCGACGTCGAGTTGATCGTGAACTGACCGTACGACGTCTCGAGATAGTGATCGCGCACGCTGCCCGTCGGCGCGAGCACCGGATCGCCACCGACCGCGTTCATGATCGTGTTCACGTTCGCCGCGCTCGGCAGCGTGCGGTTCTGTCCCGCGGGGCCGTGATCGGAGAAGCGCAGCAAGAGCACGAGGTTCTTCACCGCGCCGCTGCCGGCGAGGAACGCTCCGCGCGCACCGGCACTCTGCGGAGCAGGCATGCCGCTCGACGCTGCGCTCGCGCTCGACGTGCTCTTGCTCGCCGCGCCGCGATCGTGCGCGTGCTCAGCGGGTGCCCGAGTCGTTCGCGGCGCGATCCCGAGCTCGCGCGGCGCGACGAGGCCGACTTCGTGCTCGGTCGCGACGAGCGCGCCGTCCGCCGACTCGTGCGCGTAGACGTAGCGCGCGCCCGACTTCACGACCGGCAAGCCGCTCTCGTCCTCGTACCACGCCTCGGGCGGCGCACCGCGGAAGCGCAGTGCGACCGTGCGGCCGTCCGGTTGCGTCACGACGACCGGACTCGGCGTCGCCGGGAATACGCACTCCTGCGCGCGCGCGGGTATGACGGCCCAGGCGAGGACGGCGGCAATCGACGGAACGAGACGGGTACGACCGAACACCGCGAGGTCGCGGCGGAGCAAGTAGCTGCGCATGGGGCTCCCGGGACGGAGAGAGGTTTTCGAGGACGAGCGCGGGCGGTCAAGTCTACCGGACTGCCTGGACCTCGGGACCACGCGCGTCGTTCGACGCACCGAAGCTCAATCGGGTTCGCGTTTGGCGCGGAAGACGAGCTCCGCGCCGCCGGCACTCGACTGCATGGCCGGCTCGAAGCTCCAGCGGCGGCCGTCGATCACGCACGACGAGAGTCCGACGGCCAGCCGGCCCGGATGGTCGAGCACGACCGAACCCGCGCGTTCCTCGCCCACCGACACCGACGCAAACGTGAGCGCGTGCCAACCGCCGCCTTCGATCTCCGTGTAGACGTTCGCTCGCAGGTCGATCGTGTCCGGCTCCGCGGGCAACCCCTCGATGCGAAAGTGCGTCTTCGCGCTCGCGCTCACTTCAACCCGCACGCACGACGACGCCGTCGCTTCACGCACGTCGACACGCACCGAGCCGATCTCGTCGACGGCGACGTTCAGCTCCGTGACGTCGTCCGAGATCCAGCCGTGCCAGACGTCCCCCGGCACTTCGAGCGACTTGCCGTGCTCGGTGCCGAACACGCGGAACGCGCGCACAGGCAGCTGCGTGCGCGCGTCGACGACGCACAGCGCGACGTTGCGGAGCGCCGGCACGGTGAGCACGTGCTCGTCCGCGCCTTCGACGCGAATCTCGAAGTGCGCTCCGCGGTAGAGCGTCCAGCCCGGTTCGCTCGGCGCGAACGCGTCGCCGAGATCGACATCGACCTCGCCGTGGCCGCGCTTCATGCCGCGCGCAACGAACTCGCCGCGCGTATCCGTGACGCCGCTCACGCTCGGCCACGAACGCCCGACGTTCCAGCCCGCCACACGCGGCTTCGCGGCGAGCCGCCGCGCGGTCTCGCGATCGGGCGGCGACGATGCACGGACGAGGAGGCCGGCAACGGGTGCGCCCGATGAATTGACGCAGCGGAGTGTGACGTCGAATGCGCGCTCGAGCACGATGTCGACGTCTTCGTCTGCGCTCGGAGGAGTCCGCTCGCCTGGCCAGGAGGCCGTCACGCTCGAATGCCCCGCCGCGTCGACGCGCACGGAGCGGAGCTCGTCCGCGATCGGCACCGCGATCGTGCCGCTCGCGTCGGCGCGGACGACGAGTTCGCCCATGTCCTCGCGACGAGCTCGCGCCCGCGCGCTGCGCATCGGCGCTCCGTCCTCGTCACGCACGTGCAGCCGCACGCACGGCGCGCGGGACATCGCGAGTTCGATGCGCGGCGGCGTTTCGAGTGGAGCGATCGACGCCGTCGCACGCTCGCCGCACGCGTTGATGGCCTCGATTGCGACGGCAATGCCGAGCGGGAGGTCGACCGTCGTGCTCGAGCCCGACGCGATCTCGATTGGCGACACGGTCGCGTAAGGCGACGTGTCGAACGGAGAGCGGAACGTGACGAGCGCGCCGTCTTCGCAGTCGCGCGGATCGACGATCGCGACCTCGACCGTACGGCGGCCGAGCAAGCACACGTCGTCGCTGGCCAGATCGCCCAAGCGCAGCCAGCTCGAGCACGTCGTCGTCGACTCCGCGCGCAATGGCTCGTCCGCGGCGATCCACACGGGAACGAGCACGACGTTCTCGTCCGCGCGCGCCGATGCGAGCAAGTAGCCGTCCAGACTGCTCAGGAGCACGCCGTACACGGGCGTCGAGTCGACACACGAGCGGAAGCGCAGCGTGCGGCCGGCGCCAGTCGAGCGGTGCATCACGACGTCGATCTGCTCGCTCGCGCCGCCGGACAGCGTGCGTCTCTCGCGCTCGTAGCCTTCGGCGAGGAACACCGCAGTGCCGCAGTCCGCTGCGCAGCCCTCGAACGCGAGGGATCCGTCGGCCGCGGCGCGCGCGGTGCACGTCACGGCGCGCTCCGTACGTGCGTCCGAAGGCTGCGCGATCCAGCGTCCTTCCGCGCCGGCGATTCCGCGGCCTTCGATGTCGATCACGCGGAAGCGGCGAACGCCGACACGTTGTGCGAAGACGACCGTGCGCTCGCCCTCCGCGACGCGCACCTCGTCCGCCGTCGCGCGCCACGCCCCATCGCCGGAGCGCAGCGACCACGAGCCCGACGGAAGGGTGACGACACCACCCACGTCGGTCGTGAGCTCGAGCGCGTGCTCGCCATCGGCACTCAGGCGCCAGCGCGACTCGCGGATCGGCCGACGCTCGAGCAACGACAGGAACTGGATCGAGCTCGAGGACACGGCTTGCGGCATGCTCGCGACCGGCGCTGCGTCGGCCGCATCGCGCTCGCTCTCCAATGACGCCGCGCCCGCGAGCTCGTCGTCGTCCGGCGGCGGTTGGCTCGTCGCGACCGGGGCATCCTCGCGCGCGCCATCACCACGCGGCGCCGAGGGACCACGCAGCACGAGCCACAGCGCGCACACGAGCGCGAGCCCGCACGCAAACAACGCCGCGCCGCGCACTCTCGTCATGCGCGGCGCGGCTTCTCGCGAGCCGGATCCGTCCTCGGAAAGGGAACACGGTCGCACGCGACGGGTTCTACCAGCCCGCGGTGAACGTGCTTCGCGTTTGAACTCGGCCCGTTTGTGCCGGCGCACGGAGCGCGACCGCAGGCGAATCCTCGCGATTCGCCGCGGATCGAGCGACGCAGCGCCGACGCAAACGGGCCGAGTTCGGACCGAGTGACTTTCGCCACGGGTGCTACCTCACTTCGCGGCGGCGACCTTGGGCGTCAAGTCCTGGAAGCGGATCGTGCGTCCGAGCTTTGACGGCGTGCCGTCGGCCGCGGGCAGGACGTCGACGGGCTTGCCGTCGATCTCCGCCCAACCGCACAGCATCGTCTCGATCGAAGCCGCCTTCTGCTTCGGCACGAGATCGAGCGTGCGACCTTGCCACAGCCACACGCGGCGCGCGTCGAGCGTGCCGTAGTTCGCGACACGCGCGCTCGCATCGCCCGCGTCCGCGACGACGATGTCGGTCGGGACCCACCCGGCGTCGGGCAGGTAGAACTCGACCCAGCAGCGGTAGCTCGGATCGTATTCCGTGTCTTCCTTCGCGGCGTTGAGCCGGTAGCCGAATTGAATGCGCGCGGGGATGCCTTGCGCGCGCGCCGCGGCGATGAACAGCGCGTGCAAGTCGGTGCAGCAGCCGCCGCCGTTCGTCAGGCAATCCTCGGCCGCACCGCGACCGCAGTGGGGCTTCGTCGCGTCCTTGGAGTAGTGGTCGGCGGCGTCCGCAACCGCGTCGAGCAAGCGCACGGCCTTGCGGCGCGGATCGGTTTCTTGCGCGCACGCTTTGCTCGCGAGCTCGATGACGCGCGCGTCGGCCATCATGAGCGGCGCGTCGCGGCGCAGCTCGTCGGCGAAGAGCGCCGGCTGCAGCTCGCGCGAAGAAGACGCGGACAAGTCGTAGCTCGGCGATTGGCGCACGACCGTCGTCTCGACGACGACTTGCAGCGAGCCGGGTCCCTTGCCCGTCGCGACGATCATCTCGCCGCCGGAGTTCGGCTGCTTCTCGAACTTCCAGCCGGCGGGCGCGTCGACGACGCGCCGGTCGAGCACGCGCTGCCACGCGCCGTCGGTGGGAATCGGCACCCACAGCCGCGCCTCGCGCGCGCCGTCGGGAACGTCCTTCAACGTGACCGTCTGTCGAATGCGATACACGCGCGTGTCGGCGATGCGCGGAGCGGAGATGGTCGAATCGAGCGGTGCGGCGAAGCTCGCGGGGACGAGCGACAAGAGGAACGGAAGGAAGGAGAGCATGCGGCAGATGCTAGCAGGCCCCGCCGCCCTTCATAAGTCCCGCCTTGGGCGTGATGCCCCGTCGTTACCGACTGGATTCGCGGAACGGCGTGGAGACGCATGTTCGATCACCCGCGGTCCGAGGCGCGACAGACCGAGACCTTCAGGAGCACTTCGCTGCCCGGGACCAGGACGCGAAACCGGCTCCGTGAACTCCACGCTGTCCGTCGCTGGCGCCGTCCTCACGACCGAGGTGCCCGTGACGTTCCGACTCGAACCGAGCACACGGCGGATCACGAGCGCGACGCAGCGCGCTCGCCACGCGCTGCGGCCACCAGCGCGATCGCGCACACGGCCGTCAGCGTGATCACGAGCACCGCGACGACGCCGAGCGCGCCGCGCACGCCGGAGCGCGAGCGCTCCACCTCGGCGTCGAGCGGCCGCACGATCTCGAGCACGCCGCGCACCTCGCCGACGTGCCAGTCCTGCTTCGGACTGTCGGGGTGCGAGTTGTGGCACTGCACGCAGGATTCGCCCATGCGGCGCGCGACGGCGTAGCGCAGCACGGGCCGGCCGTCGATCGTCGTGATCTCGGACACGGGCTGCTCGGGATTCACGCGCAGCGCCGCCATCGCGCGCCGGCCGAATTCGTCGAGCGACGGCGCACCGCGGAAGCGGAACGGCAAGTCGCTGTAGTGCTTCACGAGCGTCGATCCCTCTTCGCTGATGCGACCTGCGAGCTCGGTCAGAAACGTCGCGGGCAGCGGGATCGCGCCTGCTCGCGCTTGCCAGTCGTGCGTGACTTCGACGTGCGCGCGATCGACGCGCGCCGCGACGGCGGACGAGTAGAGCCCGTTCACCGTCTCGAGCATGCGCGCCTTCGTGGCCGCGTCGTCGAGCGCCGCTTGCACGACGAGCGCCGAGCCGAGCGACGACAGCCGCCACAGGCCGATCGACGCGCCGCACGTCACCGCGACGAGCAGCGCCGCGATCCACGGGTAGCGCCGGCACCAGCGCAGCGTGCGCGCGGCCGCCGAGAGCTTCAGCACCGAGACCGGGCGTCCCGCGAGCCACGCGCGCAAGTCGTCGCGGAGTGCCGTCGCGTCGCGGTAACGCAGGCGCGGATCGCGCTCCATCGCCTTCGCGCAGATCGCGCGCAGCTCGGCCGGCGCGCTGGGAGCGAGTTCGTCGAGCGCCTTCGGCGGGCCCTCGATCACCCACTTGAGGAGCGTGTGCACCGACGTCGTCACGCCTGGCGGCGTGTACGGCGCATGACCGGCGAGCCAGTGGTAGAGGATCGCGCCGATCGAGTACACGTCGGAACGCGCGTCGAGCTCGTCGATCGCGCCGCGGGCTTGCTCGGGCGCCATGTACGCCGGCGTCCCGAACACTGCGCCCGCGATCGTGACGCCGCTCTTCGTGTCGGCGGGACCGGCAATCACCGAGCGCGTCATCTCGGACACCGTGGAGACGGTGCTGCCTTCGCGCTGATCGAGCACCTTCGCGACGCCCCAGTCCATCACGTAGACCTCGCCGAAGCGGCCGGTCATCACGTTCTGCGGCTTCAGGTCGCGGTGCACGACGCCCTTCGCGTGCGCGTACGCCATCGCGTCGCACATTTTCACGAGCGCTTCGACGACGCGCTCTTCGCTCCAGCCGTCCACGCGCTTGCGCGCGACCTCGAACACGTCGGCGAGATGTCGGCCGCGCACGAGTCGCATCGTGAAGTAGATGCAGCCGTGCGCGTCGATGCCGATCTCGTGCAGCGGGACGATGCCGGGGTGATCGAGCTGTCCGGTCACGCGCGCCTCGTCGAGGAAACGCGCCAGCATCACGGGATCGTGCGCGTCGGAGTCGGCGCCTCCGCGCCGACGCACGACCTTCATCGCGAGCGCGCGCTTCAGGTCCGTATCGCGCACGCGGTACACGATGCCCATGCCGCCGCGACCGATCTCCTCCTCGAGGACGTAGCGCTCGCGCGCTTGCTCGGTCGCGAGATCGGCCAAGCGCTCGCGCGCAAGCCGCTCGCCATCGTCTTCGGACGGAGCACCGCGCGCGAGTCCGGCCATTCGCAAGAGCCCGGCCAGCAACGAGCTGTCGACTCGGGGGAAGTGGTCGGGGTCGGTCATCGCACGCGCACGACGCGCGCCGATGTTAGCGCGCGTTCCTCAACACGTCCGGCGCGAGGTTGCGCCGGCGCGTTCGGAGCAAGAGCCTTCGGAGCACGTCCTGCGTGTCTCGCCGCGGGCGGAGGGCGAGCGAGCTGGTGCAGTGCAAGGCGAGCCGACGACACCGACACGCGCGGGAGGTTCGGGCGCCAGAGCAGCCGACCGAAGCCCGGCCTGGTGTGAGGACGTGCTCTTGGCCCAGGTCTATCACCACGTCCGACCGCGACCACAGCAGGGCCTGGTGAGAAGTGCGCGCCGGCGCGCGAAGCCGGGCTCGCGTGGGTACGATCCGGCGCGGCTCGCAGGAAACTCTGGAGGCAATGCGATGAGCGACACGAAGACCGCCGTCCAATCGGCAACACGCACCTATTCGTCCAAGGCCTACGGTGCCCCGAGCGCGACGGCGCGCTTGGCGCCCATCACGATCGAGCGTCGCGCGCCTGGGCCGCAGGACGTGCAGATCGACATCCTCTACAGCGGCGTGTGCCACTCCGACTTGCACCAGGTGCGCGACGAGTGGAAGAGCGCGATGCCGACCGTGTATCCGTGCGTGCCCGGCCACGAGATCGCCGGTCGCGTCGCGAAGGTCGGCAGCGGCGTGAAAAAGTTCAAGGAAGGCGACCTCGTCGCCGTCGGCTGCATGGTCGACTCGTGCCGCACGTGCGCGAACTGCCGCGCCGGCTTCGAGCAGTACTGCGAGCAGATGCCGACGTTCACGTACAACTTCCCCGACAAGCACCTCGGCGGCGTCACGTTCGGCGGCTACGCGGACAGCATCGTCGTCGACGAAGCGTTCGTGCTGCACGTGCCGAAGTCGCTCGATCTCGCCGGCACCGCGCCGCTCTTGTGCGCCGGCATCACGACGTACTCGCCGCTCCGGCACTGGAAAATTGGCCGTGGGCACAAGGTCGGCGTCGTCGGTCTCGGTGGACTCGGCCACATGGCGGTCAAGTTCGCGCACGCGCTCGGCGCGCGCGTCGTCCTGTTCACGACGTCGCCGGGCAAGACCGTGGACGCCGTCCGGCTCGGTGCGGACGAGGTCGTGCTCTCGAAGAACGCGGCCGAGATGCAGAAGCACACCGCGAGCTTCGACTTCATCCTCGACACGGTCTCGGCCGTGCACGATCTGAACGCGTACCTCGAGCTGCTCAAGCTCGACGGCACGCTGACGCTCGTCGGCGCGCCGTCCGAGCCCGTGCCGCTGGGCGTGTTCAGCCTCTTGTTCAAGCGCCGTCGACTCGCCGGCTCCGCGATCGGCGGCATCCGCGAGACGCAGGAGATGCTCGACTTCTGCGCCGAGCACGGCCTCACCGCGGACATCGAGAAGATTCGCGTGCAGGAGATCAACGAAGCGTACGCGCGCTTGCTGAAGAGCGACGTGAAGTACCGCTTCGTGATCGACATGGCGTCGATGAAGTAGCGTCCACGCGGCGGCGCGCTGGATGCGGGCTACCCGGAGCTCGGCCAGCCGCGCCACACGTCGAGTTCCGGCAGCGGACACTCGAACACGAGGCGCTCCTTGCGCGTCGGGTGCTCGAGCTCCAGGCGCTTCGCGTGCAGCGCGACGCTCTTGTCCGGGAGCGGCTCGCGCGCGCCATAGCGCAAGTCGCCGAGCAATGGCGTACCGAGCGTCGCGGCGCACACGCGCAACTGGTGCGCACGTCCGGTGCGCGGCTCGAACTCGTACAGCGTCGATCCGTCCTTGCGCGCCAGCACGCGCCAGCGCGTCACCGCCTCCTTCGCGCCGGGCGCACCGCGATCGAGGACTAGCACGCGATTCTGAATCGGCTCCTTGCGCAGCCACTGCACGAGCTCACCTTCGTCCGCGCGCGGCGCGCCCGCACCGACCGCCCAGTACAGCTTGCGCACGCCGTGCGCGCGAAATTGCTCGGACAAGCGTGCGGCCGCCTTGCTCGTGCGCGCGAACACGACGACGCCCGACACGGGCTGATCGAGGCGATGCACGATGCCGAGGAACGCGCGGCCGGGCTTCTGGAACTCGCGGGCGATCCACTCGCGCGCGAGATCGAACAAGCTCGCGCGTCCGCTCTCGTCGGGAACGGACGGCACGCCGGCGCGCTTCACGACGGCCAGCACGTGGTTGTCACAGTGCAGGACGTCGAGCTCTCCGTGCGCGCTCATCCCGAGAGGCCGCGGCTCCAGCGCGCGCAGTAGCCGGCCGGCAGCACGCGCGGCGCATCGGATCCGCTCGTCGCCGGCGCCAGCACGAGCTCACCCGCCTCGAGCTCGCCGCGCCCGAGATCCGTGAGCAAGTTCGCGAGCGCGAGCGGCGAGCAGCCGATCGCGTACGTCGAGCACACGACGAACGCGCGCGCGTCGAGCAACTTGCCGACCGTCGCGACGAGCGTCGCGATGTCGTCCTCGAACTGCCACTTCTCCCCTTTCGGCCCGCGACCGTAGTGCGGCGGATCCATCAGGACGCCCGCGTAGCGCGCACCGCGCCGGACCTCACGTCGCGCGTACTCGAGCGCGTCGTCGAGCACGATGCGCAGCGCATCGGGTGCGAGACCCGACGCGGCGGCATTCTCGCGCGTCCACGCGATCGAGTGCTTCGACGCATCGACGTGCGTCACCGCGCAGCCGGCGCGCGCAGCCAGCACGCTCGCGACGCCGCTGTAGCCGAAGAGATTGAGCAAGCGCGGCTTCTCCCCGAGTGCGCGGGCGGCGCGCTCGACGAAGCTCCAGTTCGGCGCCTGTTCCGGGAAGATGCCAACATGCTTGAACGGCGTCGGGCGGACGAGGAACGTGCCGCCGCCGACGCGCACGGGCCAAGTCGGATCGTCGCCGCGCGCGATGCGTGCCGTGCGCGCGTGACTTTCCCAGCGGCCGCCGCGGTCCGACTCGCGCACGAACGTGAGATCGGCGCTCGACCACGACTCGGGCGCGGACGACTTCTGCCACAGCGCCTGCGGATCGGGGCGGCGCAGCACGACGGCGCCGAAGCGCTCGAGCTTCTCGCCGCCGCCGCTGTCGAGCAGCGCGTAGTCGTCGAGCGGCACCGGCTCGAAGATCGCCGGCTTCACGCCGCTCGGATCCGGTCACGCGCACGAAGGCACGGTGACGCACGCATCAGCGGTCTCCGTCGAGCAAGTTGCCGAGGCCGAACGCGCGATCGAGCACCGAGCCCTCTTCCTTACGGTTGCCGCTCGCGGCCTTCATGATGCGACCGGCGAGGCGCGACAGCGGCAGCGATTGCAACCAAACGCGTCCGGGACCGGTGAGCGACACGAAGAAGAGTCCCTCGCCGCCGAACAGCGCCGTCTTGATGCCGCCGACGAACTGGATGTCGTAGTCGACCGTCGGCTGCAACGCGACGAGACAGCCCGTGTCGACGCGCAGCTTCTCGCCCGGCTGGAGATCGAGCGCGTGCACCGATCCGCCCGCGTGCACGAAGCACAGTCCGTCGCCTTCGAGCTTCTGCATGATGAAGCCTTCGCCGCCGAACAGGCCGACGCCCATGCGCTTCTGGAACGCGATGCCGACCGACACGCCGCGCGCGGCGCACAGGAACGAGTCCTTCTGGCAAATCAACTTGCCGCCGAGCTTCGTGAGATCCATCGGCAGGATCTTGCCGGCGTACGGTGCGGCGAACGCGACGCGCTCCTTGCCGCGACCGCTCTCGTTCTGGAACACGGTCATGAACAGGCTCTCGCCCGTGATCAGCCGTTTGCCCGCACCGAGCAGCGAGTCGAGAATCCCCTTCGGCGCCTGCGCGCCGTCGCCAAAGATCGTCTGCATTCCGATCCCCTGCGTCATGTACATCATCGTGCCGGCTTCGGCGACCGCGCATTCGCCGGGATCGAGCTCGATCTCGACGTACTGCATCTCCGCGCCGTGCACCTCGAAGTCGATGTCGTGCGCGCGGCGTCCCGGCACGGACGGCATCGGCGGTGGCGCGGACGCCTTCAAGTGTGGTGCGAACTCGGGCACGTCCTGGATGGGCGTCCAGTTCTTCAAGCCCGCACGGAAGACGAGCGTCGTGCTGTCCGCACTGCCGTTCTTGATGTTTTGGACGATGTCGTCCGCGCTGACCGGACCGACCTGGTGGCCGCCGATCGCCATGTACCACTGGGTGTCGTTCTGCATGTTGTCGAGTACGGCCGGAGCCGGTTTCATTCGCTCGCGTCGATGCGCTCCGCGGTCGCCCGCTCGAGGCGCTCGGTCGTGACGGCGTCGAGCCCGAGCTTGCTCGCGAGCTGCGCGAGATACACGCGCTCCGCGCCGCGAACGTCCTCGTCCGCGCGCACGATCGTGAACGCGAGCACGTACGCATCCTCCTTCTGTCGCGGATCGGCGAAGCCCTGCACGATCTCGGCGAGCGCGCGCGGGCTCTTCATCTCCGCGCTCACGAACGGCTCGAGGCCGAGCCTCCGTGCTTCCGCCAGGATGCGACCGTACTCCTCCTCGTCGAGCGTGCCGTCGGCGCGCGCCGCCGAGAGCGCGAGCTGCAGCAAGCGGCGCGGCGCGTCGGCCGTGAAGTCGACGGTCGAGGTCGACGTCGCTCCGCGCGGCGGCCCCTGCAAAGGATCGGGGACGACCGTCGACGTCGAGCTCGCGGGCCGGCTCGAGCGGTAGATCTCGTACGCGCCGGCCGCGAGTCCGGCGGCGGTGAGGAGCGTGCTCGTGTTCAGCCACGCCGATTTGCCGCCCGTCAGAAAACGCGCAGCTTTGGCGTGGCGCTTGTGGCGCGCGCCGAACAGGACGGGAATGAGTGCTCCGAACGGAAATGACATCGCGACGGCTCCGGCGGGACGAACGAGGTGGAGAGCCTACTCGACCGGCCCGTGTGCATTCGACCGTCGGGTGCTCGCGCGGCTTGCAACGCGTATCGCCGCGCCGACGCCCGTGACGAGGCGCGAGCGCGCGGGCAATCGGATCCGGTTTGCGAGCCCGAGCGAGGGGTAAGTTCCGGTTCGACGCGCAGTGGCAGAGCCGAAGCATGCAACCTCGTGACGGACGTGACGCGAGCTGCGGGCTACACTCGCTCGACCCAGATGCGCTCTTCGATCCTCCGTGTCGGCTCCGTTCCGTATCTCGTCGGCCGTCCGCTCGACAGCGGGCTCGAGCACGAGCCCGAGTTCCACGTCGAGCGTCGAGTGCCCGCCGAACTCGTCACCGCTCTGCGCGCAGGCGAGCTCGACGTCGCGCTCGTGAGCTCGATCGAGCTCTTCCGCCGTCCCGGTTACCGCTACCTCGACGGCATCGCAGTCGCGGGTGCGGGTTTCGTCGGCAGCGTGCAGGTCTTCCTGCGACGGCCAATCGAATCCGTGCGCACGATCGCGCTCGATCCGGCGAGCGCCGCCGCCGCCACGCTCGTGCAAGTGCTCCTCGCGCCGCGCGCGACCGGCCGCGCCGCCGTCGACTTCGTCGCCGTCGACGCGCGCGCGAGCGCACGCGACGCAGGCACGGATGCGTGGCTCGCGATCGGCGATCCCGCGTTGCGCGAGACGCTCTCGCAAGGCGCGCTTCCGGCGTTCAATCCGTCGGCCGAATGGCATCGCACGACCGGCCTTCCGTTCGTCTTCGCGACGTGGATCGTGCGTCCGGGCGTCGAGCTCACACCCGAGCACCTCGCGGCTTTCGCACGCGCGCGCGTCCGCGGCGGCGCGCAAGTAGAGGGGCTCGCTACGCGCGCCAGCCGCGAGTGGTCGCTGCCGCGCGCCGCGTGCGAGAAGTATCTGCGCGAGGAGTGCCGCTACGAGCCCGGCCCCGACATGGAGCGCGCGCTCTTCGCGTTCCGCGATCGCGCTGCGGCGCTCGGCTTGTGCGAGCAGGACCTGCGCCCGGCCGCGATCCAGGGAGTGACCGCGCATGTCACCTAGGATCCTCGACGTACCGCGCTGTCCGCACTGCAAGACGGACCTCGCGAAGCCGACGCCGCGCATGTGCCCGTCGTGCGGCGGCTCGCTGCAGAAGCGCCATCTGTCGATCGGCTGTCTCACGTCGGCACCGCCGCTGATCGCGCTCGTCGTCGGGCTCGGCTACGGCGCCGTGCGCGTCGCGCGCGCGATCGATGCATACACCGCTCACGGAACGCGAGTCGAAGCGCCGCACGCGCAGGAATGAAGCGCGAACACCGCTGCCCGCGGACGCCGCACCCGCGGCTCGTCGTCAGGGCCAGGTGACCGCGACGCCGTTCGTCAGGTTGTACGCGCTCGGATTGCAGTGGCCGATGCCCGAGTCGCGGTAGACGACTTGGTAGTACGCGGTCTGTCCCGCGACTTGCGATGTCGCGGAGGAGATCGACTGCGCGTTGTTCCAGTACGGATAGGTCCAGAAGCCGTTGCCGAACGTCGGCGGACCCACGGGGCCGAACTGTCCTGCATGACCGCCGAATCGCACGAGCGATCCGCCGACGCAACGCAGCCCGTCGCCCGCCGCGATGCCATTCACGGCGCGCACGTCGCCGCGGATCGCGAAGGCGTAGTTGGTGTAGTCCGCGCGCAGCTCGGCGATCAACTGCAAACCATCCGACGGTGACAAGCTGCCGCAAGCGGTGAGACGCGCGCCGCCCGGATTGAACGACGCAGCACAGCCGGCGAGCAGCGCTCCGCTCGGGCTCGGCACAGCGTCGGGAGGCGCACACGGACACGGCACCGGCATCGTTCCGTCGCCGAAACAGAACGCCGTGTAGGGAGTCGGATGCGCGAGATAGAAAGCGCCGTCGGTCGCGTTGGCAGCCGGAGCACCGATCACGACCGAGCCGTGATCGACGTCGACCGCCGTGCCGAATTGCTCGCCGCCAATGAGGCTCGCCGGGCGCAGCTTGCCGACCAAACTCCACGTCGTGTTCGCACGACGGAAGATGTTGACCGCGCCGGAGTACCGCGGGAAAGGCGCGGCTGCGCTGTTCGGCCAGCCGAGCGCGAGCAGGTCGTCGTCCATCGAGAGGGAGGGCAGGAATGAGCCGCCGTCCAGTCGCGCTTCGACCGTCCACACGCCGCCGATCTCGCGGTACACGATCGCGGTGCCGCCCACCGTCGCCGCGATCCGTCCGCCCGAAATGTCGACCCGGTGCCCGAAGGCATCCCAGATTCCCGCGCCCGGCTCGGTTAGCTCGACTTGCTCGGACCACGTCGTGCCCGTGCGTTTGAAGACGTGCAGGGCACCGCAAGGCGGCGGCGGATTCAAGACGCCGCTACAGTTCTCATAAAGCGCTCCGACGACAGCGGTGTCCCCTTCCACGGCAACGTCGGTCCCGAAGTGAGCGTGGAACGTGAGCGGCACTGCCGTAAGGAGCTCGGCCTCCTGCGCCCACGTCGAACCGTTCCGCACGAACACGAACGCGAGGCCGGCGGCGGAGTCTGGCGACCCGGCCACAACCGTGTCGCCGTCGATCGCGACCGTGTATCCGAACGCGGACCACTCCCCCGCGCCGGTCGGAACGAGCTTCGCTTGCTCGACCCACGTCACGCCGTTGCGCACGAAGACGTACACGGCGCCCCTCTTAGCGAGCGTGGGACCTGGAACGGACGGCGCCCCGATCACGAGCGTGTCTCCGTGCATCGCGATCGCGTGACCGAAGCCGTGTCCCGCGGCTCCGTCACTCGCGTGCAGCTTCGCAGTCTGCACCAGCGATCCGGACTGATCCTCGAAGACGTAGACCGAGCCCGAGTTCGCGCCGAGATCGTCGTCGTTGAGCGCGCTGACGGCCGTGGTGCTTCCCGAGCGCGCGACAGCGAGGCCGAGATGGTCGTCGAACGCAGCGTCGGAAACCGTGTGCCGAGGCGATCGGCACAAGCCGCCTTGCGCGCTTGCGACGCTCCAGCGGCCAAACGAGGCGAGCGCGATCACGATGCTCAGGGATGCAGCTCTCGACATGAGGTTCTCCGAATCTCCCGCCCGCCAACGATGAGTCTACACGCTCGCGAAGAGGCTTCCGGTTGCGCCGATTTGCTCCGCGATGCTTTCGCGCCCATCACGGCCGTTGCATCGTCCGAGCGCGCGCTCTAGAACCGCCCGCCCGCCACCACGCGATGCAACCGAGGGGACCTGTGACCAAGAGCAACGAATCCGCACCCACGCTCTTCGACGCCGAAGACAAAGCGCCGACCGTGAGCAAGAAGCCTGCGCGCGCGAGCGGCAAGAAGCCCGCGCAGGCCGCGGCCGCTCCGCAGAGCGACGCGCCGAGCGAACTCGCGGACGTCGCGAAGCCCGACAAGCGCGCGAAAGCTGCGAGCGACAAGGCCGAGCCGCGCCGCGTAACGGCGCAAGAAATGGCGGAGAAGCAGCGCGACATCTCCGTCGCGGAGTTCTTCACCAAGAACCGTCACTTGCTCGGCTTCGATTCGCCGCTCAAGGCGCTGCTCACCGCGGTGAAGGAAGCGGTCGACAACTCGCTCGACGCGTGCGAGGAAGCCGGCATCCTGCCCGAGATCGTGGTCGAGCTCGTGCCGGTCGGCGAGAACCACTTCCGCATGGCCGTCGAGGACAACGGGCCCGGCATCGTCTACGACCAGGTCGGCAAGGTCTTCGGCAAGCTCCTCTACGGCTCGAAGTTCCACAAGCTGTCGCAGTCGCGCGGACAGCAAGGCATCGGCATCTCCGCGGCCGGCATGTACGGGCAGCTCACGACCGGCAAGCCCGTGCGCATCCTGTCGCGCACGAGCAAGAAGTCGGAGACGCACGAGTTCCTGCTGTCGATCGACACGGCGCGCAACAAGCCCGACATCCACGACGCGAAGAACGTCGAGTGGCATCGCGACCACGGCACGCGCGTCGAGATCGAGATGGAGGCCAAGTACCAGAAGGGCCTGCGCTCGGTCGACATGTACTTGAAGCTGACCGCGATCGCGAACCCGCACGTCACGATCGTCTACACGGATCCGGGCGGCGAGAAGGTCACGTACGAGCGCAGCACGAAGACGCTCCCGCCACAGGTCGTCGAGATCAAGCCGCACCCGCACGGCGTCGAGCTCGGCCGTCTGATCGCGATGCTCAAAGAGACGAGCGCGCGCTCGCTCGCCGGCTTCCTGCAAGAGGAGTTCTCGCGCGTCGGTCCGAAGGTCGCGAAGGAGATCTGTCACGCGGCCAAGCTTTCGGACAAGGCGTATCCGACCCGCATCGCGCGCGAGGAAGCGGCCGCGCTCCACGACGCGATCCAGAAAACGAAGATCAGCGCGCCGAGCACGGATTGCATCTCGCCGATCGGCGAGGAGCTCGTGCTCTCCGGCTTGAAGAAAGAAGTCGAAGCGGACTTCTACGCCGCGTCGACGCGTCCGCCCGCCGTGTATCGCGGCAACCCGTTCCAAGTCGAAGTCGGCATCGCGTACGGCAAACCGGGCGGCGTCGGGCTCGAGCTCACCGAGGAAGGTCGCATCCAGAAGACGAGCAAGGCCGCCGTCGCGACCGAGGAGCTCGTCGGCAACGCGGACGAGCCCATTCGCGTCTTGCGCTTCGCGAACCGCGTTCCGCTCTTGCATCAACAAGCGGCGTGCGCGGTCACGAAGAGCGTGATCCAGACGAACTGGCGCTCGTACGGATTGCAGCACCCGAAGGGCGCGCTTCCCATCGGCCCGATGGCCGTGATGGTGCACATCGCGAGCGTGTGGGTGCCGTTCACGTCGGAGTCGAAAGAAGCGATCGCGAGCTACGCCGAGATCACGAAGGAGATCCGCCTCGGCTTGCAAGACTGCGGACGCAAGCTCGGCTCGTACATCCGCAAAGGCAAGCGCCTGCGCGCGGAGTTCGACAAGCGCAACTACATCGAGAAGTACATCCCGCACATCGGGATCGCGCTGCAAGAGATCCTCGATCTCTCCGATCCCGACCGCGACGAGACGGTGAGCACGCTCGACGACGTGCTGCAGAAGAGCCGGAAGTTCTGAGCCCGCATCTCTCGCCACGTCCCCGCCGATCGCTGCATCGTGGTTACCATTGTCTCTGCCGCGCGACGTTTGCCCATCGCGGCGCACGATCCAGGAGACGCACCATGGTCCACGTTGCATCCCACCTCTCCGTCGCGATCGCGCTGTTCGGCGCAGCCGCATACGCACAGTCGCCTTGCTTCGAGCCGAACACGGCCTACTCCCTGCAGATCTCGAACCGCTGTGCCGTGGGAGGCGACTTCGACGGTGACGGCGACTTCGACATCGCTGCGACGAACTACAGCAACCTGACGTTCGGTGTGTCGGTCAACCTCGGCGACGGCTCGTTCGCGTTGCCGGTCGCGTTTCCTGTCGGATCGTCGCCTATCGGCATCGCCGCCGGCGACGTCGATGGCGACGGACACGTCGACTGCGCGGTGACGAGCGAACTCGGCGAAAAGGTGTACCTCCTGCTCAACGACGGCGGCGGCGGAGGCGGACTCGGTTTCGCGGCTCCGGTGCCGTACCAGGTCGGAGCAGGACCGCGCGCGGTCGCATTCGGCGACGTCGACGGCGACCTGGATCTCGATCTCGCCGTCGTGAGCGCGGGCGCCGCCGTGGTTTCGATCCTGCGCAACGACGGGCACGGCGTGTTCGGGCTCGCGCAGCCGTACGCGGCCGGCAACTTCCCGTGCGCGCTCGTGCTCGACGACCTCGACGGAGACGGCGACCTGGATCTCGCCGTGGCCGACCGCGACAACCGGTTCGTGCGCATCCTGCGCAACGACGGCAGCGGAGCATTCGGCGCGCAAGTTCCATACTTCTGCGGCCAAACGCCGTTCGCCGTCTGCGCCGCGGACCTCGACGGAGACGGCGACAAGGACCTGGCCGTCACGCTCGGCGACTTCCGTACCTCGATTCTCGAGAACGACGGCAATGCGAGCTTCACGGCCGTCGCGTCTCTCGTCGGCGGTCGCGAAGCGATCGTGGCGGCCGACTTCGACCTCGACGGCGACATCGACCTCGCCGCGTCGCAGGCGCACTTTGTCGCCGTCATCGAAAATCACGGCGACGCCACGTTCGAGGCGCCGGTCGTGCATGCGACGGGTTCCGACTCGAACTCGATCATCGCTGGAGACCTCGACGAAGATGGCGACCTCGATCTCGCCGGAGTCGGATTCGGATCGTTCCTGAACACGCTGCGCAACTGCCGGAACGCCGGCGCACCGTACTGCTTCGGCGACGGATCGAGCGGCGCGTGTCCGTGCGCGAACGCCGGAGCGAGCGGACACGGCTGCGCGAACTCGATCTTCGCCGCCGGTGCGCGGCTATCCGGCACAGGCTCGGCTCGTGTGAGCGACGACACCGTGTTGCTGCGGTGCGATGCGGCGACGGGCTCGTCGCTCTACTTCCAAGGCACCGGTCGCACGGACCTGCCGTTCGACGACGGCAAGTTGTGCCTCGACGGAGCACTGGTGCGCATCGGATTGATGTCCGTCGATGCGACCGGGGCATCGACGAATCCGCTGGGCGGCGACACGTCGATCTCCGTGAAAGGCGGTGTGCCGACCTCCGGTGGCGCGCGCACGTACCAGGTCGTGTACCGCAACGCGAACCCGTCGTTCTGCACACCGGCGACGACGAACCGCTCGAACGGTATTGCCATCACCTGGCGCCCGTAGCGCGCGTGCGCCTGCGCACTTTCGAGCGCACGATTACTCGGTAATCGTGATCCAGGGATAGCGCGGCGGATCGCTCGTTGCTTGCGAGTCCGTCGCCATGACACTCGCTCTGCTCCTCGCACTCGCTTGTCCACCCACGGCGCTGACCGCCGGACACGTGACTCCGGCGATCACCAAGTCCGTGGTCGCGGCGAACGCGAGCACGACGCAACCGACGCTCCTCGACATCCTCGAGGCGATCCGCGTCGTCGAGGAGGACCGAGCGCGCGCCGTGAGCGCCACCGCACCGATCGGAGCCTTCGGCCTCGATCGCGCGCGCTGGCGCGATGCCGGGCTCAAAGGCAAGTTCGAGGACTGCCGCGACCCGCGCTACGCGCGCTGCGTCGTCGTCGCGTATTGGCAACGACGTTGTCCGGAAGCGCTCGCGCGTCGTGACGCCGAAGTGCTGGCGCGCATCCATGCCGGTGGGCCGAACGGCGCGGTGGATCCGAGCACGCGCGCGTACTGGAACGACGTGAAGCGCGCGCTCGACGCCCGCTCCGTCGAAGACGCCAAGACCCCGTAGCAGCCACGGTCGGACGTCGAGTGTGCGCGAGTGGGGCGCCGCGGCGTGGATCGTCGAACGCAACCAACGCGCTCTCGATCCAGTGGACTCCGTGATGCGCGGCGCTCGCGGAGCGAGCAGACAAGTCCGTGCGATCGGGAACGTTCTGCAATCGCGAGCGCGATGTCCGTCGCGCTCGCGTCCCTTTCACACCCGCAGTGTCACTCTCGGTTACCGGGATCCATGGATCTCGCGAGGCATCGTGTCGCCGAACGGAACGACCACACGCGGTCGGAACGCCCGTTGCTTGTTTCGCCTGTCTCGCTTCGAAGTGCGGGACGCACACCATGCTCCTCGTGCTGTCTCTCGCGCTCGCTCCACTAGCTCGGGCCGCGCACCCCGCGGCGATCCCGACGCGCGCCGCGATCGTGTGCACGGAAGCTGTGTCGACCGCGCGCCATTCACTCGAAGAGATCCTCGACGCGATCCGTGTGACCGAGAGCGGAGGTCACGAGCACCACGGACGCGACGCGACGGGTGACGGCGGGCGGGCGATCGGGCCGTTCCAGATCCACAAGTCACACTGGCAGGATTCGCGCATGACGGGGCGATTCGACGACTGCCGCGACCTGTACTACGCGCGCTGCGTGGTGATCGCGTATTGGCAGCGCTGGTGCCCAGACGCGCTCGCGCGGCGGGACGCCGAGGTTCTCGCGCGCGTGCACAACGGCGGACCGAACGGCGCGAGCAAAGAGACGACGCTGAAGTACTGGGCGCGCGTGCAGCGTGCGCTCGCCGCGCGCTGAGCCAGCGCTTGTGCGGCCGCACGCGGGCTACTCGACACGATCGACGGCTGCGCGTGGCCGCAGCGAGCCCGCATCGTGAACGCACGACCCAGCAGCCCGTGGTGAAAGTGCTTCGAGCGCGAACGTCGTCCGTTCGTGTCGGCCCCGTACATCGAAGGGCGAGCACGACCGCAGGCGAATCCTCGAGATTTGCCGAGGATCGTGCGACGCCGAGCCGACACGAACGGACGACTTTCGTGCCGAATGACTCTCACCACGGGATGCAAGCATCACCGCGCGGAGAATGCAGCGCGCGAAGAGAACCGCCCGCTCGGCTTGCGCGAGAGCGGGCGGTCGTGCTGGTGGAGGATAGGGGATTCGAACCCCTGGCCTCTACAATGCCATTGTAGCGCTCTACCAACTGAGCTAATCCCCCGGCCGCGGCGAGGCGCGCGTTCGCGCTCTGGCCCCGGGTCGATCCGCGCGCCGGATCTCTTCCATGGCGCGCGGGCCGAGAAGGATGCAGAGGGCTCTCGCCCGCGTCAACTCGCGCGGCGCTTTTGTGGTTCGCGTCGGGCGCCGCATCTATCATGCTGCACTTTCCGCGTTGGCATGCCCCGCTTCACGGGGCGGCACGGCGCGCTTTCCGCGGCCGACGCCGCGCGCAGTGAGCACCTCTTGACGAACGCCTACGATCCCGTCGCGATCGAATTGCGCTGGCAAAAGCGCTGGGACGCGGAGAGTGCGTTCCGTGCGCGCTCGCCCGGCGACCCGGGTTTCGACGCCAAGCAGCCCAAGTATTATGTGCTCGACATGTTCCCGTACCCGTCCGGGTCGGGCCTGCACGTCGGACACGCGCTCGGTTACATCGGCACGGACGCGATCGCGCGCCGGCGGCGCATGCAGGGCTTCAACGTGCTCCACCCGATGGGCTGGGATGCATTCGGGCTGCCGGCGGAACAGTACGCCATTCAAACCGGCAAGCATCCGCGCGAGACGACCGCCGAGAACACGGCGAACTTCAAGCGCCAGCTGCAGAAAATCGGTCTGTCGTACGACTGGACGCGCGAGATCGACACGAGCGAGCCGCGTTACTACCGCTGGACGCAGCTCCTCTTCCAGAAGCTCTACGAGCGCGGACTCGCGTACCAGGCCGAAGTGCCGGTGTGGTGGTGCGAGGAGCTGAAGACGGTCCTCGCGAACGAAGAGGTGATCAACGGGCGTTCGGAGCGCGGCAACCATCCGTGCGTGCGCCGCCCGCTGAAGCAGTGGATGCTCAAGATCACGGCGTACGCCGAGCGCTTGCTCGCCGACCTCGACGCGCTCGACTGGCCCGAGTCGATCAAGATCCAGCAGCGCGAGTGGATCGGGAAGTCCGAAGGCGCCGAGATCGAGTTCGAGGTGGAGGGCGATTGCGCGAAGCTCGTCGTCTTCACGACGCGGCCCGATACGGTCTGGGGCGCCACGTTCCTCGTGATCGCGCCGGAGCACCCGCTCGCGAAGCGCGTGCCTGCTTCGCACACGGCCGTCGTCGGCGACTACAGCGCGAGCGCGGCGTCCAAGTCGGAGCTCGAGCGCACCGATCTCGCGAAGGACAAGACCGGCGTGTTCACCGGGCTCTACGCGCGCAATCCGGTGTTCGAAGCGAGCGACCCGCGCAGCAGGATCCCGGTGTGGATCGCGGACTACGTGCTCGCGACCTACGGCACCGGCGCGATCATGGCCGTGCCGGGACAAGATCAGCGCGACTGGGATTTCGCCAAGCGCTACGGCTTGGCGATCGTGCGCACCGTTCAGCCGCCGTCCGACTTCGAAGGCGGTGCGTACACGGGCGAAGGCCGCGCGATCCACAGCGGGTGGCTCGACGGCCTCGGCGTCGCCGACGCGAAGCGGAAGACGATCGATTGGCTGGTGCAGACGAAGTGCGGCCGCGCGCGCACGACGTACAAGCTGCGCGACTGGCTGTTCTCGCGTCAGCGCTACTGGGGCGAGCCGTTTCCGCTGCTGCATCTCGAGGACGGCACGACGGTGCTCGTGCCCGCGGATCAGCTGCCGGTCGAGCTGCCGGCGATGCAGGACTTCAAGCCGTCCGCCGACGGCTCCGCGCCTTTGGCGCGGGCCGGAGATTGGATTCGGACCACCGATCCGAAGTCTGGCCGTCCCGCGCGTCGCGACACGGACACGATGCCCGGTTGGGCCGGATCGTGCTGGTACTGGTTGCGCTTCATGGACGTGAGCAACGACCGCGCGCCGTTCTCGCCGGAGGCCGAGCGTTACTGGGGCCCCGTCGACTTGTACGTCGGCGGTGCGGCACACGCGGTGATGCACCTCTTGTACGCGCGCTTCTGGCACAAGGTGTTCTTCGACGCGGGCCTCGTGCACACGCAGGAGCCTTTCCAAAAGCTCTTCAATCAAGGCATGGTCGAAGCGTTCGCCTACGAGGACGAGACCGGACGCCTCGTCGCGTCGGACGATGTCGAGGCGCGCGGAGCCGCGTTCGTGCAGAAGAGCACCGGTCGCCCGGTGAAGCAGATCGTCACGAAGATGGCGAAGTCGCTGCGCAACGTGGTCAATCCCGACGACATCATCGCCGAGCACGGCGCCGACGCATTTCGTCTCTACGAGATGTTCATGGGCCCGCTCGCGGACAGCAAACCGTGGAGTCCGCGCGACATCCCGGGCTGCCGGCGCTTCCTCGAGCGCGTGTGGCGACTCTTCGTCGACCCCGAATCGACACAGCCGATTCGGCCGCAGTTCGCGGCCGGCGCACGCGGTGCGCCGCTGCAAGGTGACGCGCTCGCGCTCGAGCGTGGGCTGCACCGCATGCTCAAGCGCGTCGACGACGCGTTCGTGCACTTCAATCTCAATACGGCCATCGCGGGCATGATGGAGTTCTTGAACGAGGCTTCGAAGCTCTCCGCCGCGCTGACGCGCAACCAAGCGCTGCGGTTCGTGCAAGCGCTCGCGCCGTTCGCGCCGCATTGCGCGGAAGAGCTCTGGTCGCGCATGGGCGAGAAGCGCCTCGTCGCGCTCTCGACCTGGCCGCAGGTCGACGCGCGCATGCTGGTGCAGGACGAGCTCGACATCCCGGTGCAGGTGAATGGCAAGCTGCGCGCGAACGTGAAGATCTCCAAGGACGCCGCCGAGCCGGCCATCGAGAGCGCGGCGCGCGCCGCGGTCGACGCGCATCTCGCCGGCAAGACGGTCGTCAAGGTCGTGCAGGTGCCCGGCCGTCTCGTGAACTTCGTCGTCCGCTGATTCCGGCGCACGACGACTCTCCAACGGAGCGCAGCGACATTTCACGGGAGCGAAGCGACACGGTGCGCGCGAGCGCGCAGACGACGGAGCAGTGGGACGAGGCGCTCGACCTCGCGCGTCAGCTCCTCGCGGAGAGCCCCGCGCTCGAGACCGAGGTGACCGTCGACGCGCTCGACGAGTCCTTCGCGCGTTACGCGTCCGTCGGCGCGACGCAGTGCGGCGACCGCGCGCGTGTCGACGTTGCGATCCGCGTGCGCGCGCGCGCGGTGGACGGCAGCGCGGGCGTGTGCGAAGCGCGCGCGACGTCGACGGGCCTCGGTCTTGGAGATGCGCGTGCGGCCCTGTCGCGCGCGGTCGCTCTCGCGCGCGTGTCGGCGCCGGACGAGAGCTTGCAGCCGCTCGGCGGGCCGGTCGAAATCGCGGTGCGGGGCGCGTGCGAGGCGGCGCGCACGCATTCGTTCGCAGCGAAAGCGGACTGGATCGACACGGCTCTGCGTGCGTGCGAGCGCGCCGGGCTCGCCGGCGCGGGCCTCGCGGCGACGCAGGCGACGCGCCGCTTGATCGCGAACTCGGCCGGCCGCTGCGTGTACGGCGCCGCGTCGCGCGCGGCGTTCGCGCTCACGGCGACGCGCGCGGATGCATCGGGATTCGCCGAGGAGATCGCTGCCGACCCCACTGCGATCGATCCCGCGCGAGCGGTCGAGCGCGCGATCGGGCAAGCGCTGCGCTCGCACGCGCCGCGCGCGATCGCGCCGGGCGAGTACACGGTCGTGCTCGAGCCGCCGGCGGTCGCGGCGCTGCTCATGTTCACCGCGTACCAAGGCTTCGGTGCGCGCGCTCTCGAGGAGCAGTCGTCGTTCCTGTGCGGGCGCATCGGCACGACGCCGTTCGCGCGGTCGCTCACGCTCGTCGACGACGCGGGTCACGCGCGCCTCTCCGCCATTCCATTCGACGGAGAAGGCTCGCCGCGGCTGCGCACCGTGCTCATCGACGCCGGCCGCATCGTGGGACCCGTCACCGATCGCCGCTACGCCGCCGAGCTGCGTGTTCCGAACACCGGCCACGCGCAACCGCAGCCGAACGCCGACGGACCGCGCCCGCAGCATCTCGTGCTCCTGCCCGGCGACGCGAGCATCGACGCGCTCGTGTCCGGGGTCGAACGCGGTCTCTACGTCTCGCAGCTGCACTACGTGAACGTGATCGAGCCGCGCGAGCTCGTGCTCACGGGCATGACGCGTCACGGTGCGTACTGGATCGAGAACGGCCGCGTGCAGCACGCCGTGAAGCATCTGCGCTTCACCGAAAGCCTCGTCGCCGCGCTCGCGCGCGTGACCGGCGTCGGCGCCGAATTGTGGGCCGCCGGCGCGTTGTTCGAGGGCGAGATGCTCGCGCCGGCGCTGCGCATCGAGCGCTTCCGCTTCACGTCGGCGGCGGAGTTCGCCGCGTGAGTGCCGCGCTCGATCCCGCGCTGCTCGCGCGACTCGCCGTCGAGGCGTGCAGCGCAGCGGGAGCGAGCTACGCCGACGCCCGCGTCGGGCGCATCCAGCGTGAGGAGCTCGGCTTGCGCAACGGCACCGTGGGCAGCGCCGATGCACCGGAGGAGTTCGGCATCGGCGTGCGCGTCGTCGCCGGCGGAACGTGGGGCTTTGCCGCCGCGTCCCTCTGCTGGCGCGAGC